>JBARCK010000001.1:0-33591 GCA_049794015.1 Sulfitobacter sp.
CCCGGCGATCCGGCAGCAACCGGTGAATACGCGGTGCCAATGATTAACGACGTGCTGAACAAAACAGACCTTCCTGTTTTTGGTATTTGCCTTGGTCACCAGATGCTGGCGCTGGCCCTTGGGGCCAAGACCATCAAAATGAGCCATGGACACCACGGTGCCAACCACCCGGTTAAAGACAACGACACGGGCAAGGTTGAAATCACATCGATGAACCATGGGTTTGCCGTTGATGCACAAACCCTGCCAGAGGGTGTTTTGGAAACACATGTGTCGCTGTTTGATGGATCAAACTGCGGTATTCGCATGGCAGATCGCCCTGTTTGGTCAGTACAGCACCACCCCGAAGCATCCCCCGGCCCGCAAGACAGCTATTACCTGTTTGAACGTTTTGCGGCAGCCATGGAAACACGCACCAAAGTGGCCACTGCTTAACCAAGGTTAAAATCTCTAAGAGCTGTTAACACTCTGTTAACCCCTTATTAATGCTACATTAACCGTTAACTGTCACCTTCCTCCTCTGTAGGAGTGAGGTGACAGGGACATGAGCAACCTTCGCCTGCATTTGTCAGAGCCGCAGATCGCAACGCCCGCGGTTCCGCAGCAGCCCCTCGGGCGTTATCTGGTAAATGAAGGCATCATAGACGCAAAAGATCTGGTGCATGCACTGGAACTTCAGTGCCGCATTGACGCGCCACTGGGCGAAATTATGGTGTCCGAAGGCTTGGTCAGCCGGGCTGATGTGCTGGCCGCATTGTCACGACAACATAATGCGCAATTGGTTGATCTTACGATTGATCCACCACCCGCGCGGTTGGCCAGCCGCTTGCCCGCCGCGCTTTGCCTCAAATACCGCGTTGTGCCGTGGATGGAGGTGGGCGACACCCTGTTCGTTGCCACTAATCGCCCAGACCAATTCGAAAAACTGCGCGCCTGTATGGGACCAACCGGTGTACGTATGCTGCCGGTGATTGCCGACGGGCTGCATATTCAGGATCAACTCAGCCGTCTTTATGGTGCTGAATTGGCACAAAAGGCAGCCACCCGCGTGCCATCCGCCGAAAGTTGCCGTCGCTGGGAGGTCAATTCACAGTCACGCAAACTTTGGGCAGCGGGCATTTTGATGCTCTGCCTGCTTGCCCTGATCCTTGCCCCCCTCAGGAGCATTACAATCGCCATGATCTGGGCCTTTATCACATTGTTGATGAGCACAACCCTAAAGGCCGCTGCCTTCTGGTCCCAAATGTCACATAAAATGCCAGGCAGACAGGACCGCCTAGAGTTGCACACGCCGCAATTCCGCCTGCCCAAAGTATCGGTTCTGGTGCCCCTTTTGAAGGAAAAGGAAATTGCAGGTGCCTTGATCGCCCGGTTGTCCCGCCTGACCTATCCAAAATCATTGCTCAATGTCGTGCTGGTGTTGGAACAGGGGGACACCGTCACCCGTGAAATCATCGCGCGCACCCAGATGCCCGAATGGATCAGCGTCATCGAAGTGCCCGAAGCAAACAGTTTGACCACCAAACCGCGTGCGTTGAATTACGCATTGGACTTTTGCAAGGGCAGCATCATCGGCGTTTGGGACGCCGAAGACGCCCCCGAACCAGACCAGATCGAACGTGTGGTGACACGTTTTCAAAAAGCCCCAAAGAATGTCGCCTGTCTGCAAGGGATTTTAGATTACTATAACACCCGCACCAACTGGATTTCCCGTTGTTTTACAATTGAATACGCAACCTGGTGGCGCATCATCCTGCCCGGTATTGCGCGCCTTGGCTTGGTGATCCCATTGGGTGGCACAACCCTGTTTTTTCGGCGGGATATCCTTGAGGACCTCTGCGGTTGGGACGCACATAACGTCACCGAAGACGCCGATCTGGGGATCCGTTTGGCGCGCCACGGATATGTTACTGAACTGCTGCCAACCGTCACCTATGAGGAAGCAAACTGTCGCGCTTGGCCATGGGTGCGGCAACGCTCGCGCTGGCTTAAGGGGTTTCTGATTACATGGTGCGTGCACATGCGCAGCCCCCGAACCTTGTTGCGCGATCTGGGCTGGATGCGATTTTTAGGCGTCCAAACCCTGTTTCTGGCCACCTTCACACAATTCGCCTGCGCACCGCTTTTGTGGTCATTTTGGCTGACACTCTTTGGCATGCCCCACCCCATTGCACTAACCCTTGGTGCACCTGTGATGTGGGGGATGGCCGCAATTTTTATCGCCGCCGAAGTGTTAAACCTAACCATCTCAATGGTTGCGGTATCGGGCCGTGATCATCGCCATTTACTGGCCTGGGTATTCACCACACCATTCTATTTCCCAATGGGCGCGCTTGCCGCCTACAAAGGCCTGCATGAATTCATTGTTAGCCCGTTTTTCTGGGACAAAACCGAACATGGCGTACATGTCGACACGGACTAAATCCTTTTCATCTAGCCAAATAAACCTCCGGGGTCCGGGGCAGAGCCCCGAAAACCACCAGATATTTGCCTTATGCCTCGTTTTCGCGCCGCGCAGCCTCTTGCTTTAGACGCGTCACAAAAGCCACGGAAATATGGGTGCGCAATGCCTCATCTGCCCCATCCTCATCGCGCGCCTCAATCATCGCGACAATCCTGTCATGTTCGGCTTGCGCAATTTCACCGCGCCCTTCGGCCGCCAAAGACGACGTCGTCATCAGCGCCATAGAGCGATGCACAAGGTCCAATTGCTGCACCAGATAGCGGTTGTGTGAAGCCAGATGAATTTGCTTGTGAAACCGCCTGTTGGCCAAGGCCAAGGCCGTTGGCGAAGCTATCAATGCGTTATCCGTCTCAACCATTTCGCGCAGCACGCGGATTTCCTCGACCGTGGCATGGCGGGCAGCCAAACGCGCGGCCAACCCCTCAAGCTCACCGCGCACCACATAAAGTTCGGCGGTTTGGTTGTGATCAAGGGAGGCAACGATCAGACTGCGTCCATCACGTGCCAAAAGCGATTGTGTTTCAAGCCGCTGCAAGGCCTCACGCACAGGGGTGCGCGACACGCCAAACCTCTCGGCCAGTTCATTTTCGACCAGACGGTCACCGGGGCGATAGGTGCCCACATCAATGGCATCCAAAATCATCGAATAGGCATCTGTAGAACCGGGTTTCGCAGCAGGCATAGGTATATTTCCTCAAAGTTGCGCCACCCTACCGCCCGCGTCCATTTGCGCAAGTCCCGAGGCTTGCGCAGGTCCGGCGAAGTGCCTACCAAAGCTCTATGCCACGCGATGCTTTCTCTCATGTTAAGACTTGGGTCTTTGATCTGGATAACACACTTTATCCACCCTCCGCGCGCCTGTTTGATCTGATCGAAGTGCGCATGACGGCATGGGTCATGGATGAACTCAACGTTGACAAAGCCGAAGCTGACCGGTTGCGGGTTCATTATTGGCACACCCATGGCACCACTTTGGCCGGGCTCATGCGCGAACATGGTGTTGATCCTGCGGGATACCTTGAGGATGTGCATGACATTTCAATGGACAGCCTGACACCGGATTCCACCCTTGCCGCCACGATACGCGCCCTGCCCGGACGGCGCATTGTCTATACCAATGGCTGCGCGCCTTATGCTGAACGGGTGCTGGCGGCGCGTGGATTGTTCAACCTCTTTGATGCCGTCTACGGTGTTGAACATGCAGGCTTTTTACCCAAACCCGAACGCGCCGCCTTTGATACTGTGTTTGCCATCGACGGTTTAAACCCCGCAACAGCAGCGATGTTTGAAGACGACGCACGCAACCTTGCTGCGCCGCATGCCATGGGTATGCGCACCGTACATGTCGCGCCAACACGCGATACAGGTGCGCATGTGCAGTATCACACGGATGATTTGGGTGGATTTCTTGGCACATTGCTAAACGAGGTATGATGTATGAAGTTTGATTGTGATATCTTGATTTCCGGTGGTGGCATCGCGGGATTAACGGCTGCTGCCGCCTTTGGCACCGCCGGGTTTGACGTGGTCTGCGTTGATCCAACACCGCCCGTCACAGAACGTGACAAAGCAGGCGCTGACATGCGTTCAACTGCAATGCTACAGCCGGCACGCGCGATACTAGAGGCCGCTGGTATTTGGCCACACCTTGCCCCCCACGCCGCCCCTTTGCAGATCATGCGCATTGTGGATGCAGGTGGGCCAGACCCAGAACCCCGTGTTACCCGCGAATTTGATGCGTGCGAAATTTCGGATCAGCCGTTTGGTTGGAACTTTCCCAATTGGTTGTTGCGCCGCGAACTTTTGGCGCGGTTGGCAGAGTTGCCAAATGTCGATTTTCGCCCCGGCACTGGCACCACAACCCTGTTCACCCGCACCGCATCTGCGCGCGTTGGGTTGACCGATGAAAGCCGGATCACAACAAAACTGGTAATCGCTGCGGACGGTCGTGACAGCCCCATGCGCACCGCATCAGGGATCGCCGTCCATACGCAGCGGTATGGTCAAAAAGCACTGGCCTTTGCTGTCACGCATCCTGTGCCACATTATAATGTCTCAACTGAAATCCACCGCAGCGGTGGGCCCTTTACGCTGGTGCCCCTGCCAGATCAGGATGGCATGCCATGCTCTGCCGTTGTGTGGATGGACGATGGACCCGCAACAATGGCGCGTTCTGAAATCGATGTTGCGGCATTCGAAGCAGAAATGTCCCAGCGTTCTTGTCATCTATTCGGCCCCCTAACGCTTGCAAGCCCGCGTGCTGTCTGGCCAATCATCAGCCAACACGCCGCGCGTCTATCTGGCGAAGGCATCGCGTTGATTGCAGAAGCAGCACATGTGTTACCACCTATTGGGGCGCAGGGCTTGAACATGTCACTGAATGATTTGGGCACGTTGCTAGAATTGGCGCAGGAAAACAATGAAACGCTTGGAAGCGCTGCGATGCTCGATGCCTATCACAAGGCGCGCTTCAGCGACATTCAACTGCGCGTGCGCGGTATTGACCTGCTCAACCGCGCCTCACAAGCCAGCAGTCCCTTGGCTCGCGATGCACGTGCGATGGGCCTGAACGCACTGTATTCCATGGCACCTGTGCGTAAGATGCTGATGCAGATGGGTTTGGGCATGCGTTAACCAAAGGTGGGCGATGCGCCCACCTTACGCCACGCCGTAAGGTGCAGGCATCCTGCACCGCCCCTGTTAAAGAACTTCGTCCAACACACCCGCCAAACGGGCCAGTGTCGCATCCACATCATAAAGTTTGTCCAAGCCAAACAGTCCCAAGCGGAAGGTGCTAAACCCATCAGGTTCCCCCACCTGCAACGGCACACCCGCTGCGATCTGCATGCCCTTGGCGGCAAAAGCCTTGCCAGATTTAATGTCTGGATCATCGGTATAACTGACCACAACCCCCGGCGCGCCAAACCCTTGTGCGGCAACTGACATAACGCCTTTGCCCGCCAACATCTGACGCACACCATCACCCAAACGCCACTGCGCTTCTTTCAGACGTTCAAAGCCATATTCCTTGGTTTCCAAGATCGTATCGCGGAAATCACGCAACGCATCCGTTGGCATCGTCGCGTGATAGGCGTGACCGCCATCCTCATAAGCCTTCATGATGCTGCGCCATTTGCCCAGATCAATCGCGAAGCTATCCGATTGCGTTTCCGCCAACCGCGCCTCGGCCCGTTCTGACATCATCACAAGACCTGCTGAGGGTGACGCGCTCCATCCCTTTTGCGGGGCGGAAATCACAACATCCAATCCCAAAGCTTTCATATCGACCCATGCACAACCGGACGCGATACAATCCAAAACCATCAACGCACCAACATCGTGGGCGGCGGCGGACATCGCCATCAGATATTCATCAGGCAGGATCATCCCGGCACTGGTTTCCACATGCGGGGCAAATACCACTGCTGGTTTCTGCTCGCGGATGGCAGCAACCACATCATCAATCGGTGCAGGTGCAAAGGGTGCCACGGCACCATTGCCTTGCGGGCGCGCCTTCATCACCCTCGCACTTTTGGTCAAATCACCGCTTTCGATGATCTGGCTCCAACGATAGGAAAACCACCCGTTGCGCACGACCAAAACGTCATTGCCCCGCGCAAACTGCCGTGCGACCGCTTCCATGCCATAGGTGCCGCCGCCGGGCACCAATGCCACAGCATCAGCGTTATAGACCTCACGCATCAAATCAGAAATGTCGCGCATCACTTGCTGAAAGCTGGCTGACATATGGTTCAAAGATCGGTCGGTGAAAACCACCGAGAATTCCATCAATCCTTCGGGGTCTACTGTGCTTGATGTCGCGGCCATGGTGTTCTCCTCAATGCTCGCCAACATTTAGTGCGTTTGCGGGCGGCCTGAAAGGGAAAACCCGGCGCATCTATCTGTGTCTGCCTTGTTAATGCCACAATTTGTCACGATATTGCCTTAATTGCGGGCGCAGATCCGCTTCGAGCAGAATGAGCGGGCAAAGATCCGGAAAAATCGAGATGCCAGAGACAACGCTTTTGCTGAATGGTTTCAGCATCATAAGCGATCCACAAACGAATTCGAACAACAGTTCGGGCGGGAATCTTTTCATTCACGATGGCGAAGCTGTGTTTGAAGCAGACGATATTGTTGTGTTCATTGTCTCCAACGTTGACCCCGACGGCACGCTCAACGACAATTCTGTGATCACGGGCGTCATCGTCTATGACAATGCGACCGACTATTACTATGAAACACCAATGTACACCTATTCTGGCAGCGCCGACATTGATGTCGGGCGCAATACGATGGGTGACCGGTATTTGGAGTTTGACGCCAGCGGGTTGATCTCAGCCGATGCAGGTGCCCCTGTGCTGGACGATCTCGCGGTGGTGGCAGGTGTCGATATTCTGGGTACCTTGGCCACAACCAATGGTCCCTTGCGCGTGCCCACAAACGAAGCGATTGATCTGAACGGCGACGGCGTGATCAGCCCAGAGGAAGAAGCCGATGGGCGATTTTCCGATGATCTCAATATTCTAGCTGTGGTTTGTTTCGCCAAAGGGACATTGATTGAAACCCCTGATGGTCCACGGTTTATCGAAACGCTGAAACCAGGCGACTGGGTCAACACTCTCGACATGGGTGCACAAGAAATTCGTTGGATTGGCGCGCAAACTGTGCCGGGGAAAGGCGCAATGGCCCCAGTTCATATCGCTGCGGGTGCGCTTGGCAATATCAGGCCGTTGGTTGTCTCACAAAACCACCGCATGTTGATCACCGGGCCCCGCGCTGAATTGCTGTTTGGGCAACCCGATGTGTTGGTCGCTGCCAAACATTTGGTCGATGATCGGGATTGCCGCATCGTCCCCTGTCCTTCTATCAGCTATTATCACTTTCTTTTTGATGATCACCAAATCGTCTTTGCCGAAGGATGCCCCGCAGAAAGCCTCTATCCGGGCACGCAAACGCTTGATGTCGTTGCACCTGAAGAACGCGATGAAATTGTTGCGTTGTTCCCACTGTTGACCAAAGATACCGTTGCTCCGTCCCTGTCCCGCCCTGCCTTGCGCCAATTCGAAGCACGGGCGCTTCGACAATCTGCATAATGAGGGCCACCTAAAGCGGCCCCGGCAAGCGCTCCTCGCTCAACAATACATTTGCCTCAACTTCCCCTGCCCCCGGCAATGTCATGATCCGACGACGCAGCACCCGTTCAAAGTCGGGCAGATCCCGTGCAACGACACGTAAACGGTAATCATAAAGCCCCAACACATGCTCAACCGTTTGCACCTCGGGAATTGCCGCAACTGCACGCTCAAAATCCTCAAGGCTCACCCGTCCTTTGGTGGCCAGCTTTACCCCCAAGAAAACCGTCACGCCAAACCCCAGGGCTTCCGCATTTAAGCGCAACCGACGCCCCTTGATCACGCCTGCGTCTTCCAATCGCTTGATCCGCCGCCATGTCGCGGGCTGCGACAACCCAAATCGCCGCCCCAAGGAACTTGCACTTTGGCTGGCATCACGCACCAGAGCTTTGATCAATCCACGATCAATATCGTCAATCTCAATCGCGTTACCCTGACTCATAGCGGCAGCCCTTCGTCCGATTTGATCCGCGCCACCTGCATCAAGGCCTCAATATCTGCGATATGCGGCAGCGTCAGGATACGCCCACGATAAATCTGCTGATAATGTCCCATATCACGCGCAATGATCGACAATCGCACGTCAACCCGGCCCAGAAAGGTCTGCAATTCAATCACCTCTGGCACTTTGCGCGCGGCGGCCATGAATGCGTCAAAAGCGTTGCCTTGCGTCTTGTCCAACGTGATCCGCAGACTGACCTCAACCGCATATCCCAGTGCCACCCAGTCAATCACCGCCCCAACACCGCGCAAAATACCGTCCTCTTGCAGCTTGGTAATACGGCGCGCCGCCTTGCCCGGCGTCATGCCAACGCGGTCCGCCAACTCGCCCGGACTAAGACTCGGCTCTGCCTGCCAATAGCGCAACAATCTGCGATCTGCGTCATCAAGCATGATTTTTCCATTTTTTGACCATGTGACGCATTAGCATCTTCATCTAGCCAAATAAACTCATAAAACACCAATGGCCAATCGCGCCCCACTGGCTATGTTCGCCCCAGAGAACACCAAAACCAAAAGGATCGCCAAAATGCGCGTTTATTATGACCGTGACTGTGACGTTAACCTCATCAAAGACAAAAAAGTCGCCATCCTTGGCTATGGCTCACAAGGCCACGCCCACGCGCTGAACCTGCGCGATTCTGGTGCCAAGAACCTTGTTGTTGCCTTGCGCGCCGGGTCTGCGTCGATTGCCAAAGCCGAAGGTGAAGGCTTGAAAACCATGGAAATCGCCGAAGCCGCAGCTTGGGCCGACGTGATCATGTTCACCATGCCCGACGAATTGCAGGCCGAAACCTACAAAAAATATGTGCACGACAACATCCGTGAAGGCGCTGCAATCGCATTCGCCCACGGCCTCAACGTCCACTTTGGCCTGATTGAACCCAAAGAAGGCATCGACGTGATCATGATGGCCCCAAAAGGCCCCGGTCACACGGTACGCGGCGAATACACCAAAGGCGGCGGCGTGCCTTGCTTGGTGGCCGTAGACAAAGACGCATCCGGCAAAGCGCTGGAAATCGGCCTGTCTTATTGTTCTGCCATCGGTGGCGGCCGTTCAGGCATCATCGAAACGGATTTCCGCGAAGAATGCGAAACCGACCTGTTCGGTGAACAGGCTGTTCTGTGTGGCGGTATCGTTGAATTGATCCGCATGGGCTTTGAGACGCTGGTTGAAGCAGGTTACGAGCCTGAAATGGCCTATTTCGAATGCTTGCACGAAACCAAACTGATCGTGGACCTGATCTATGAAGGCGGCATCGCCAATATGGACTATTCCATCTCAAACACAGCTGAATACGGTCAATACGTGTCCGGCCCGCGCATCTTGCCTTACGACGAAACAAAGGCGCGCATGAAAGCGGTATTGAGCGACATTCAGTCCGGCAAGTTCGTGCGTGACTTCATGCTTGAAAACGCTGTGGGTCAGCCAACGATCAAATCTTCGCGCCGTGCCAATGATGAGCACCAGATCGAAGTTGTTGGCGGCAAACTGCGCGACATGATGCCTTGGATTTCTGCCGGCAAAATGGTTGATAAATCTAAGAACTAAGTTTTAGCGCCCATCGTTCGATGGTGAGCGAAGCAAATTCAATTGACCCCGGCCCTGCGCCGGGGTCTTTTGTTCATACCTCAAGGCAGGCACAAAAATGGACACCCCAGAGATCATCGATGCCTTGCCCGCCCACGAAGCCCCGATCCGTGCGCATTCCGATGCCACCTTTCAGAGCCACGCCGCCCGCCTGCCCCACGCCTTTGGCGATGAAAACGCATTTCAGCACACATTGCTGGACGCAGTGTTCCACGCTCCACCCAATCTGACGTCTGATTTTCGTTGTAAATTATTGGTGGCCCTTGGTGATGAAAAATTAATGGGCTACATCCTGATCATATGGCACGCCGCCAAAAACGGCGCAGTGACCCCCGCGGTGATCGCGGATATCGGCGTTTTTCCAGAATACGAGGGACGCGGTGTCGGACGCTTACTCCTAGCACACGCCAAATCCCTCATGCCACAACTTGGCTGGCAAAGTCTGACAGCAGATGTCTGGCGCGACAATGCGGCTTCTCACAAGATCTTCTCAACAATGGGCTTTGAGGCTGAGCGCACAGAATATCGCTTTGGCCCTGCACCTGCCCCCCAGAAAGACAACCCACCATCCAAAACACCCGCGCTTTCACGTGAACATCTGTTGATCCTGCTTGCATTGGCTGCGGGTCTGCTGATCTACCTCACCTCATGACAGACACCCCTCAAATCACCCTACAAAGTTGGCTGATGGTCGCCCTCTTGGCCTTCATCTGGGGTGGCACGTTTTTGGTCACCGAAGTTGCCCTGACTGGTATGACACCCTTCTGGTTGGCGGCTTCGCGCATCGGATTTGCAGCACTGATCATGAGCCTGCTGTGGGCCACACGCGGGTTCTCGCTGTTTCAGACAAAGCTGTCCAAGTCACAGACAAGTACCGTTCTATTCATCGGTGCTGCCAGTTCTGCGATCCCCTTTGCGCTGCTCGCCTGGGGCCAGCAGTATGTAACCTCTGGCTTTGCAGGCGTGTCGATGGCATCGGTCGCATTGATTGTCTTGCCACTGGCGCATTTTCTGGTGCCAGGCGAACGTATCACAATGCGAAAATCACTTGGGTTTCTCGTTGGGTTTTGCGGCGTTGTGATCCTGATCGGCGGGCAAGCCTTTGAAAGCACAGGCACATCACTGGAATTTCCTGGACGCATGGCCTGCATTGGGGCTGCCTCCTGCTATGCGGTTAGCTCAATCTTGATGCGTCGCTTACCAGCTGTGGACCCCATTGGCCTCGCCACGGTCTTGCTGATCATCGGGGGATGTATTTCCATTCCCATGGCGCTGATCATTGAGGGCTGGCCACCGCTGCCATCCCCAAAAATCCTACTGGTGTTGGCGTTTTTGGGTCTCGTGCCCACTGCCGCCGCCAACTTCCTGCGCGTCTTAGTGGTGCGCAGCGCAGGCCCAGTGTTCATGTCGCTGGTAAACTACCAAGTGCCAGTGTGGTCTGTCGTCCTCGGCGCGCTGATCCTGTCAGAACCCCTACCGCCTTCGCTGCTCTACGCAATGGCCTTGATCCTTGCAGGTGTCGCGCTCAGTCAGTACGGCGCACTCAAACGCATATTCAAATCACACCGCTAATCCATTTCACCCTTTTTTAAATACCGATGCACAGCCTCAGTTTCTAACGGCACCTATGATGAATGTACCTGCAAAACATGTCATGCGCGCATCAGCGCGCGCCTTTGACTCAATCGCGCACGGCGGTTTCAACAGCATCAACCACCGAATCCACAGCATTTTCCATCAAACTTGCGTCTTCGTGTTCTGCCATCACCCGCACCAGTGGTTCAGTCCCGGATTTACGGATCAGCAACCGGCCCTTACCTGACAAATCCGCCTCAGCTTGCGCAATTGCTGCTTGAACCTGTGCATCCTCCAAGGGGGTCTGCCCCAGTCCGAAACGCACGTTTTTCAGCAATTGCGGCACCGGTTCGAACTGGTGCAACAACTCTGACGACGGCTTGCCCGAGCGCACCATTTCAGCCAGAAACTGCAAACCCGCCATCAATCCATCCCCCGTGGTGGCATGATCCGTCATCACGATATGACCCGATTGTTCGCCGCCCAGGTTAAACCCACCCTGCCGCATCCGTTCAACCACATGACGATCGCCAACGTTGGTGCGTTCCAGCCGTAAACCCCGGTTTTGCATAAATTGTTCAAGGCCCAGATTGCTCATCACAGTGGCCACCAGCGCATTGCCTTTTAGACGGTCCTCAGACGCCCAACGCGCCGCCATCAGTGCCATAAACTGATCACCGTCCCCAACCTTGCCGTTTTCATCAAGCAAAATCACCCGATCGGCATCACCGTCCAGACAAATGCCCACATGTGCGCCATGCGCGACAACCATTTCGGCAGCAGATTGCGGATGCGTTGACCCGCAGCCTTGGTTGATGTTGTTCCCGTTTGGTGAAACACCAACCGGAATGACCTCGGCCCCCAATTCCCACAAGGTTTCCGGCGCAACCTTATATGCCGCCCCATTCGCGCAATCGACAACAACCTTGAGACCATCCAAGCGCATTTGACGGGGAAACGATGATTTCACCCGCTCCACATAGCGATAACGGCCATCATCAATCCGCTTGGCCCGGCCAATTTCGCCTGCGGCGGTGGGTTCAACCCCTTCGGCAACCAAGGCTTCAATATCCGCTTCGGCCTGATCAGACAGTTTATACCCATCTGGGCCAAAAAATTTAATCCCGTTGTCATGTGCGGGATTGTGGCTGGCGGAAATCATCACCCCCAGATCAGCGCGCATTGAGCGCGTTAGCAACCCCACGGCAGGTGTTGGAACCGGTCCCAACAATAGAACATTCATCCCCGTACTGGTCAGCCCAGCGGTCAGCGCATTTTCAAACATATAGCCGGACAACCGGGTGTCTTTGCCAATCACAACCCGGTGCACACCAGAATTGTCACGCCGAAAATACCGCCCCACCGCAGACCCGATCCGCAGCGCCATTTCAGCCGTCATCGGGTGGGTATTGGCCGTGCCCCGCACGCCATCTGTACCAAATAATTTTGTCATGTCTTAGGTCCCTGCCGTGGCTGCGCGCCACAGTGCTATTGCTTGTATGGTTTGGGGCACATCATGCACACGCAGCATCTGAATACCATGACCCAATGCCGCCAAAGCCACGCCAATCGATCCCGGTGCGCGCGCTGCCGCTTGCGGTTCGTTCCCGATGGTCCCAATAAAACGCTTGCGTGACGCCCCCAACAGAATTGGTACACCTAACCCGTGAAACAGACTGATCCGTGCCAGCAATGCTAGGTTATGCGCTTGGGTTTTGCCAAAACCAATGCCGGGATCTGCAACAATACGGCTGCGCGGGATGCCCGTTGCTTCCAACATTTTGATCTGGGTCTCAAGAAAATCATAAATATCCAGCAAGACATTTTCATATTGCGGATCTTGTTGCATGGTCGCCGGGTCGCCCAGCGCATGCATCACACAAACAGGTAGATTACTTTTCGCGGCAAATGGGGCCAAAGCCGGATCATAGGTAAAGCCCGACACATCATTCACCAGATTTGCCCCCGCATCATGGGCCGCCTTTGCCACCAGAGCCTTGCGCGTATCAATTGAGATTGGACATGTCACACCAGCCCCGCGTAACCCTGCAATGACCGGGACGACGCGCTTTATTTCAGCATCGATCTCAACTGTCTCAGCACCGGGTCGCGTGGATTCACCGCCCACATCCAATAGATCGACACCACCCGCTTGCATGGCAGTGCCAGACACGACGGCGTCCGTCGCAGCCGCATGTACACCACCATCGGAAAAGCTGTCAGGTGTCGCATTTAGGATGCCCATCACGCGGGGACGGTCCATGCTAAGCCCGGCAATGGGTGCGCGCGCAGCCGTTAAACGGTCTAGAACATCGGCAGGCACGTCACAGGCTGGCACGATTTTGCTCAAACACCTGCGCGACAAAACCTCTACATCGGTAAACCAACACCAACCCCCTGCTAAAGTGATTGCGGTTTCAGGCCGTGCTGGCCCGCACTGTGGAAGGGGGCGATAATACAATCCGTCTGCGCTCACAGCACATCCTGTTCAACAGACACGGCGCGCAGAGGAACAGACGCCGCCTCGGGCAATTCCGCCCCAATCACCAACATTTCTTGGGCATCAAAGGTTGCAGCAAACCACGCCGCCAAAGCCACCGCATCACGCGGCTGTGCAGAGGGTGTATCGACAGCGTCGAGAACCATCTTAGACGGGGCCCAAACGCAGGTCTGGCCGTTTTTCATCGCCCAGTCCAATTCGGTCCGGGTTTCAACAACCACGCATCGATTGTCCCTGGCCGCCAACACCCATGCGTTTTGCTCAATCGCCAACAGATCAATCCGACGCTGCGCCATATGGTGCGGCACTTGTGGCGCGGGTGCCTCGGCGGATGCCCCAACGCACAAAATCAACGGACGGCCCAAGGCAACAAGTTGATCAAGCCAGCCTGTCAGGTAAGGCGACGCAATTGCACCATTGCTGAGGTACACCAGTTCAGGATGCGGCACCTCCCCTTGAGACAAACCAGATGCAGGCGCACCGTCACGCGCGCGCATGATCTCAACACCCAAAGCACCGGGGCCACGATCCAGCTTTTCGATGCGAACAAAAACCCGCATGGCTTGGGGTTCGAGCAAAATGCGTTCAGCAACACGTTCAGCCAAAGTTTCCAGCAAATTCAACCGCTCATCCGCCAGTTCAAACGCAATTGCCTCGGTCACGCGGTCATAGGACAAAATCCGATCGACATCGTCATCAATTGGCCCGGTCAACGGTTGCACCTCAACCACCACATTAAAACAAATGCGCTGTGTTACCCCACGTTCAGCCTGAAAGGCGCCGATCTCAACTTCAACAATATGATCACGCAGGGAAATACGGTCTAGCGTTTCAGCGCCCGCCATCGCTTCGGCGCGCTCAGAAGGATGCGCAAAGGCAAGGCGAACTTCGTTTGTCATGTGTTAGGTCTTTCGCAGCACTACATTCACGACCAACCTAGCCGATGTGGCCAGATTAACAGGCGCAGAACCGCCAGACCAGAGTGTGAAAACGTCTTTGGATTAGTTGGATGCAGAGCGCCATGTATGACGGTAAAACAGATGCACACCAATGCGCGCCGTTTTGGTATATACTTTGGCCCAACGCGGACGCACGGCAGTGGTGTGATAATGCGTGGCACCATCTGTTAGTTTTGGCGCTTGGCCATCAATGATAGCGCGCGCCACTTTACCAACACGGCTAAAAGCCTTTGGTTCCGAGATAACCTCTTTGCGACCATCACAGGTATAGGTGAACTGACACCCATATTTCTTGCCCGTGCCTTGGTTGATCACACCACAAAGCGATCCCGGGAAACGCGCGCTTTTCACACGGTTCATGATCACTTCGGCCACTGCGAATTGACCCTTCACAGTTTCGCCGCGTGCTTCGAAATAAAGCGCCTCAGAAAGACAACGCCACTCAGCATTGCCCTTGGCTTTTGGCTGTGCATCAATCCAGCTGCGCGAATATTGCACAGACCCGGGGGCCACCTTGGGGGGTGTAATCATTGCTTTCAGCCGCTTGGAACCTGTATATTTTAGCCCCTGCGCTTCAATCTGAGCCAGCCCCTTGGCAGTCTCTGGATTTGCTGATGCTGCAAAAGGCAGTGCCGAAATGGCAGCCAAAAGCAGCGCGAAAGATGTCACCCGAAGCAAACGCATGAAGCGCCTCTTTATGTTGTTAATACTTCGGGCCGCTTAACCAAGATGATCCTTTGCGTAAACTCATGTGGCAAAGCTACGCGAAAAACCGCGCACCGTTCCAACAGATAGAGATTTGTCAAGGGCTTACTACCCAATCTTGTGCTTGATCGCCAATTGCGCCGCGGCCAATCTTGCTACCGGAACGCGAAATGGCGAACAGGAAACATAATCAAAGCCCGCCGCACGGCAGAATTCGATTGATTCGGGGTTGCCGCCATGTTCACCGCAGATCGACAATGTGATGCCCGGCTGTGCCGCACGGCCCCGTTCTGCACCCAGTTGCAACAACTCACCCACACCGTCCACATCCAAGACATGAAAAGGATCTTCTGGGAAAACACCTTGCTGCACATAATCCGACATAAAGCGTCCCGCATCGTCACGTGACAAACCATAGGTCATCTGCGTCAGGTCGTTTGTGCCAAAACTAAGAAAGGCACAATGCGGGGCAATTTCCGCAGCCCGCAAAGCCGCGCGCGGTGTTTCAACCATTACACCCAAACGATAGGTGAAATCCGCATCCCCTTCGTTACGCACAGCCGCAGCGACCGCATCCACAGCCGTTTTGACCAATTCCACCTCGCGGCGCGCCGACACCAGAGGGATCATGATTTCCGGCACAACCGGATCACCATCACGGCTGGCCTCAATTGTGGCTTCAAAAATCGCACGTGCCTGCATTTCGTAAATTTCGGGTACAGTCACACCCAAGCGTACACCGCGCAGGCCCAGCATTGGGTTATATTCGGTCATCGCCTCAATCCGACGCATCACATCCGACAGGGGCAGATCAAGCGCTTCGGCCAATTCGCGTTGCCCTGCCTTATGGGCGGGCAAGAATTCGTGCAGCGGCGGGTCAAACAAACGAATACACACGGGCTGACCCTGCATGATCCGAAAAAGCTGCGTAAAATCATCGCGTTGCATGGGCAGCAAACGTTCCAGAACCGCGCGCCGATCCTCGCCAGTCTCGGCAAAGATCATCTCGCGCATCACCGTCAGACGGCCGGGATCAAAAAACATATGTTCGGTGCGACACAGCCCAATGCCATGCGCATTGAAATTGCGCGCAGTCTGTGCATCTGCGGGCGTATCCGCATTGGCGCGAATGCCGATGTCTGCGCTGTCTTCGGCCCAGTCCATCAGGCGCTGAAAGGTCTCGTCTAATGCCGCTTCTTGCATCTTTGCGGCACCCGCAAGAATTTCACCAGCGGTCCCGTCGACAGTGATTTCATCACCCTCGACAAACACGCGTCCGCCCGGCCCCGTGATCGTTCTTTTTGTCACATTGAAGGTCATGTTCGACGCCCCAACTACACAGGGCAAACCAATGCCCCGACCGATCACCGCCGCATGGCTGGTAATTCCGCCGCGTTCCGTCAGCACCGCTTGGGCGGCGTGCATCCCGCGAATATCCTCGGGGCTGGTTTCGCGACGCACCAAAATGCACGGCTCACTGCGGGATGCGCAGGCCTGTGCTTCGGTTGCAGAAAATACGATTTTACCTGTCGCAGCGCCGGGGCTTGCAGCAATGCCGCGCCCGATCACATCACGTTTGGCACTGGGGTCAACCTGGCGGTGCAACAATTCTGTCAGCGTCCGAGGCTCAACCCGCATCAAAGCTTCTTCGCGGCTGATAATCCCCTCATCCGCCAGCGCCACGGCAATACGCACCGCCGCGCGCGACGACCGCGCCACGCGCATCCCGTCAAGAATGTGAACTTTGCCATCTTCAATCACAAATTCGACCTGCATTTCCGCGCGCAGCCGCACCCGCATCAAGGCCGCGTGTACTTTGAGCGCATCAAACGCTTCTGGCACCGCTTCTTCCAGCGAAGACCCGCGTGGATCGCGGGTTAGATACATCGTGTCCGCATCACCTTGCAGTGCATCGCGGCCCTGTGATTGGCACAAATACCGCCCGGTGATTTGCGGCAAACCTGTATCACTATCAACCAGTTGCAACACACCTGATCCGCAGGTGCCTTTGCCAATGCCAAATACCATTTCCTGTACGACCAGTCCCAATCCCGCATCCGCAGGTGCCCCTTTGGATTGGCGCAACAGACGCGCAGAGGTGCCTTCCCATGCGCGCGCCATCGACCGCAGCACAGCGGTCAGTTGCGTTGCAGGGTCTTGGGGGAAAGGTTCTTCAGTCTCGGCCTCATAGGCGCGCAGTGAATGTTCCAACGCCTCGCGGCCTTCCCCGGCAACATCGTCAAACATATCCGGGTCAAGGCGGGCAACGTTGATCGCATAGGCCTGCACAAACCGTGTATAAAGCGACGCGGCTGGCCCCTCGCCCATGGTTTTGCAAAGTTCCTCAAAGCGTCCATCGTTGATACCAATGTTCAACACCGCCCCCGGCCCCCCCCAATCAGGGTCTTCGCTGGAGGGACGCACACAGAGCAATGCACCTTTGGGGAATTGTGCCACCACGGCCTGCACATCCGGCAGATGCCCTTCGCCAATTTTGTGCACCGCATGAAACGACAAGGCCACCGTGCGCGGCACCGGCAGGTCAAGGCGCACCAGTCGCTGCAAACATTTCGCGCGCCCGCCATGCGTAGCATTTGCGATGGGCGCGGTTTGGGTCACGAGGGTGGTGTCAGGATTATCTTGCACGGTTTTTCTGCACTGCGGCACCTTTAGGTTTCAGGTGCAGCATAGGGGGTAAATGATTTGGGGCAAGCCTGTGATATTTAGGGGTGCGGGTGGAGGGTGCCTCCACCTTACATAAGGTGGGCGCGCCGCCCACCCTGCGCTTTGGATTAACCGTCGATTTTGGTCAGATCTGCCACAGAGGTACAGATCGTGCGGATACGGCTGAGCAGGTTCAACCGATTGCGCCGGATCGTCCCATTGTCGCTGTTGACCTGCACCGCGTCAAAGAACCCATCAATCGGGGTGCGCAGCGATGCCATCGCAGACATCGCGGTGGTGAAATCTTGGCTATCCATCGCGGGTTTGATCACCGCTTCGGCGTCGTCGAGTGCTTTGAACAGAGTGCGTTCTTCGTCGACTTCAGCAAACTTCACATCCGCACCGTAGGAATATTCGACACCATCCGCATCCTCGGCCTGCGTCAAAATATTGTTGGCGCGTTTGAAGCCTTGGATCAGATTTTCACCGTCATCAGTTTTGAGGGTTTCCGACAGCGCCTTGGCGCGTTTGACGAGGAGTGTCAGATCGTCGTTGCCCTCCATCGCAATGCAAGCGTCGATGATGTCGTGTCGGACGCCTTGATCTTTGAGATAGACTTTGAGGCGGTCATGGAAAAACTTCATCAATGTTTTTTCTGATCCAGCATCGAAAACCCAATGTGACATTGCTAAACCGCGAGGGTTCTCTTCGTACAACCTATCAAAATCTGTTTTGATATCTGCGAATTTCCCTCGCTCAAGCTCTTCACCCCCGCGAAATAAGGAGGCAGGCGTATTAGGAATAATTCGATCCCCAACACGTCGGGAAACCGAACCCAGCGAAAGGGATACATCGTTCTCAATAAGTAAGCGAATAACTCCCAACGCTGCTCTTCTAAGAGCAAATGGGTCTTTTGAACCCGTGGGTTGATCTGGATTACTTCGATATGACTTAATGGGTAAGAGTTCGTCATCCCACTCAGGGTCCAAACTTGTGATCCAAAGGCCAGTCAGCTTGTCGATCTTTTCGGCCAGCGCCACAGCCACCGACACAGGCGCAGTGGGCACATCATCGGACGGCCCCAACGGCGCGTAGTGTTCGCGGGCCGCATCGGCCACAGCGTCGGATTTACCCGCCGCACGCGCGTAATAGCTGCCCATCAGCCCCTGCAATTCAGGAAATTCATAGACCATTTCGGACGACAGATCGGCCTTGGCCAGACGCGCGGCCTCTTCAGCTTCATCTGGATCAGCCCCAACCATCGGCGCCAGTTCACGTGCCAACACAGCCATGCGTTCGATCAATTCGGCCTGCGTGCCGAGCTTGTTATGGAAGGTCACATTTTCAAGGGACTTCACCCACGTCGCCATGCCCGCCTCGGACGTCGCCACGCGCAGATCATTCTCCCAGAAAAACTTGGCATCCGACAGGCGTGCACCCAGCACCTTTTCATTGCCCGCCAAAATCGTCGCGCCATTGTCAGCGGTCGTACGGTTGGCAACGGTGATGAATTTTTCAATCCGGCCTGTCTTGGTGTTCTTCACAGAAAAGAACTTCTGATGCTCGCGCATGGAGGTCTGCAACACCTCCGCTGGCAATTCCAAGAAATCCGCACCAATCGGACCCATCAACACCACAGGCCATTCGACCAAGCCGGACACCTCGGTCAGCAGCCCTTCGTCCTCGACCACTTCCATACCAGCGGCAAACGCCATATTGGTCGCATCATGCCAGATCGTCCCAGCGCGTTCACAAGCATTCAGCACCACAAAAGCACGTTTGAGTTTGGCCTCGTAATCCTCGAACCCTGAAACCTTGATCGCGCCGGGCGCAAGGAAACGATGGCCATAGGTCACGTCGCCCGCGGTAATCCCGTCCAATTCAAACGGCACAACCTCTGCGCCATCCTCAGCCGACATCACACAGACAATGGAATGCAGCGGGCGCACCCATTTCAACGCGCCCGTCCCCCAGCGCATTGATTTCGGCCACGGGAAATTGCGGATGGTCTGCTCTAGAACTTCCGCCACAATCTCAGCCGCCGGGCGGCCCGGCTTTTCGATTTTCGCAAACAGGATTTTACCTTTTGGCGTGTCGCGTTCCTCAAGCTGATCACGGGTCAGGCCCGCACCGCGCAGGAAACCCTCAATCGCTTTTTCCGGCGCATCGGCCTTGGGGCCTTTGCGCTCTTCAACTTGGCGCGGTGACGCATCCAGCATCCCCTCAACCGCCAGCGCCAAACGGCGCGGCGTCGAAAAGCACGCAGCAGAGGCATAGGTCAGCCCCGCCTCAACCAGCCCGTTTGTCACCAGCTTTTGCAAATCCTCGGCTGCACGGCGCTGCATGCGGGCGGGGATTTCTTCGGAAAAAAGTTCGATCAACAGGTCTGGCATCAGTTCGTTTCCCGTGTTGGGCATGCTTCACCTACGACGGTGCCGTCATAGGATTTTTCGCCACATTCATTTAGTTCGTGCCACACATAGCCGCGTCCATCCTCGGTGATCGCAACAATGCGGTCGACACCAAAGGCGATGTTTTTCTGACCCATAAAGGCCAGCGCACTGCCCGCCTCAAGTGCCTCACCAATTGCGGTCGCGTCAAAACACTCAAACCAGCCCGGCGCATTGCGCGGTGTGGAGGTGTCGGCCAGCACATAGGTTTCGGATAGCAATGGCAAGCTAAACTCTGTTGTAAAACACGCGCGGTAGCGGATCGGTGAACTGTCTGCGTCAATGGCCGTCAGCCCATCAAACGGGATAGGTTCGGGGAGGTTTGACACAACCGACACCAGTTGCACGTCACCGCCGCCAACCTCGTCGTAAAAGCCATATACCTGCAAATAATAAAGCGCAGTGCCCGCAATAAGCCCGGAAAGCATGATGATAATTCCTACAATCTTGCCGCTCACGCCACGTCCTCGACATAGCCACCCGCACGGGTCTGCACAAAGGCATCCGCGCACATTTTGGACAAGGCGCGCACGCGACCGATATACGCTTGCCGTTCGGTCACCGAAATCACGCCGCGCGCATCGAGTAAGTTAAAGATGTGGCTGGCTTTGATGCATTGATCATAGGCCGGATGCGCCATGATGATGCGTTTGCCGGTTTTGGGGTCCATGGGCGCTTCATCAAGGATCACTTTGCAATGCGCCTCAGCTTCTTCGAACTGGCGCAGCAGAACTTCGGTGTTGGCCACATCAAAATTCCAGCGCGCGTATTCTTCTTCGGTCTGTTTGAACACATCGCGATAGGTCATTGGGATCGGCGCATCCGGGTCGTTGAACGGCATGTCCATGACATGATCGACGCCCAAGACATACATCGCCAGACGTTCCAACCCATAGGTCAGCTCGCCGGACACCGGATGGCAATCATGGCCCCCAACCTGTTGGAAATAGGTGAACTGGCTGACTTCCATGCCGTCACACCAGACTTCCCAGCCTAACCCCCACGCGCCCAACGTCGGGCTTTCCCAATCGTCCTCAACAAAACGAATGTCGTGCAATTCCATATTGACGCCAATCGCCTCAAGCGATCCAAGGTAGAGTTCTTGCAGGTTTGGCGGGCTGGGTTTGATCAACACTTGATATTGATAATAATGCTGCAAGCGGTTCGGATTTTCGCCGTAACGCCCATCGGTGGGACGGCGCGAGGGCTGCACATAGGCGGCCGCCCAAGGTTGTGTCCCAAGCGAACGCAGCGTCGTGGCCGGGTGAAACGTCCCTGCCCCAACTTCCATGTCATAAGGTTGGAGAATCGCACAGCCATGACGCGCCCAATAGCTTTGCAACGCGAGAATGATCGCTTGGAAAGACTTGGGCGTTTGAGGGCGGTTTTCAGTGTTATCTGACATCAGTTTAGACCTTTGATCCTGCGCGCCTTTCCTACGGGTGTGGCGCGCAAGGGTCAATTGCACCATTGTGACAATTTCACACCCAAAACCCATGGCATTTTCAGCGGTTTACTGCTTATGTGCGCCGAATTAATGTTCACAAGAGTAGATGGCACGATGATGCGCACCCTTTTTGCCGCGTTGGCAATGATTTTCACGTTTTCCGTAACCGCAATAACGCCCGCACAGGCGCAATCAGATGATGATGTTGTCTGGGTCCAAATTGAGGCCCTCCCAAGCCTTGCCGCAGCCACAGATCGTGCGCGCGCCTATACAACCCTGTTGCAGGATGTGAACGGGTTTGCGCTTGGCGGGGGATGGTATGGCATCGCCGTTGGTCCCTATCGGCGTGCAGATGCAGAATTGGTGCTGCGCTCTTATGTGCGTGATGGGTTGGTGCCGCGTGACAGCTTTATCCAGCTTTCCAGTCGTCTGCGTCAACAATTTTGGCCCGTGGGTGCAAACGTGTTGAACCAAGGCGTTATTTCAGCCCCAGACAGTGTGGACACGCCTGCACCTGCTGCTGAGGAACCACTGACAGAAACACCCGCTGAAGCGCAAACAGAAGAAGCGCCAGCAGAAATTGCCGAAGTGCCTGCCGTACCAGAACCCGCAGATGAAACCCTGCGCGAAGCCCGCGCAAGTGAGCGCCTGCTGACCGCTGATGAACGCAAAGACCTGCAAATCGCCTTGCAATGGGCAGGCTTTTACAACGCTGCCATTGATGGGTCTTATGGCCGTGGCACCCGTAATTCGATGTCTGAATGGCAAGAAGCAAACGGCTATGAAACCACAGGCGTATTGACCACCTTGCAGCGTGCTGCACTGATCAAACAATATAACGCAGTGTTGGACGGCTTGGGCTTGCAGATGGTGCGTGACGAAAAGGCTGGCATCGAGATATTGATGCCCACCGCCGAAGTCAGCTTTGCCGAATATGAGCCGCCTTTTGCGCATTACAACAGTTCTGGCGACATTGGTGCGCGGGTTCTGTTGATCTCGCAGGCTGGTGATCGCGACACGTTGTTTGGTCTTTATGACATCATGCAGACGCTTGAAATCGTGCCACTGGACGGCCCGCGCGAACGCAAGAATTCATCGTTTGAATTGATCGGTGAAAATGGCCGGATCATCAGCCAGACCCAAGTTTCTCTGGTTGACGGACAAATCAAAGGCTTCACATTGATTTGGCCCGCAGGCGATGAAGACCGCCGCCGCCGCGTGATTGCGGAAATGTCAAAAAGCCTTGTGCGTCTGCCCGGTGTTCTGGACCCCGCCGCAGGTGATCCGGACGAACAATCCATTGATCTGGTTGCAGGTTTGCAAATCCGCCAGCCGAAAATCTCACGTTCGGGGTTCTTCATTGATGGCGCGGGTTCCGTCGCGACCACCTCTGAGGCGGTGCAATCTTGTGGGCGTTTGACCATCGACGGTGACACCGAAGCTGACGTGATTGCAGATGACACTGCAACAGGCGTCGCAATTCTGAAACCCCGCAGCACCTTGGCCCCCTTGGCCGTGGCCGCGTTTAGCACCGCAACGCCGCGACTACAGACAGAAGTGTCCGTTGCTGGCTATTCTTATGAAGGCGTGTTGAGCGCGGCAACGCTGACTTTTGGCACGCTGGCTGATGTGCGTGGATTGCAGGGTGAAGAAAACCTGAACCGTTTGGAATTGTCCGCTCAACCCGGTGATGTGGGTGGCCCGGTTTTTGACATCAGCGGCAATGTCATGGGCATGCTTTTGCCCACACCTGCGGATGGGCCCCAATTGCCAGAGAACGTCAGCTTTGCAGTGGACCGCAATTCAATTGCCCAAGTTGCGGGCACAGCCGGTTTGAGCGTTGCAGCCGCAGACAAGGCAGGCCGCATTGCGCCGCGTGACCTGACAATCGCAGCACAGGGCATGACCGTGCTGGTCAGCTGCTGGGAGTAAACCCTCGTGACGACGGGCCGGAATTTTTGAAAAATTCCGGCCGTTTTCTTTCAAAGAAAACGGCTACCCCGTGACGTCCGGCGTGAGATAAATCAGCGTCGGACCGTCTGCATCAAATGCACCGCGCACCGCGTCTTGCATTTCAGCAATTGATGTCGGTGCCACAGCATATGCACCAAACGCCTCTGCCAGTTTCACAAAATCAGGGTTGCGCGCGATGACCGCATTTGGCGCAATTTGGGCGCGGATCATACTGTCCTCAATCTCGCCCAGTTTGCCATTATCCCACAGGATAATCGGCAGGCTTAGACCCAACTCCACCGCAACGCCAAGCTCTTGCATGGTGTAGTGAAAACCATAATCGCCAATGATCGCCATCGTTGGTTTGCCGCGCCGCGCCACCGCGCCGCCAATAGCCGCAGGGGTAGCATACCCCAAAGTGCCAAACCCATAAGGGTGATGCCAATGGCCGGGGCGATCCATATCCCAGACTTCCTTTGCCACGTAGGCAAATTGGGTCATATCAGAATAAATCATCGTACCCGCTGGCACCGCATCACGCAGCGCATCACACAGCGGCATAATACCCGGGCGTTCTGTGTCGGTCTCTGCCCGCCAACGGGCGCGTGCCGCAATCACCTTGTCCACAGACCAGCCAGATGCAGGAGTGCCACTGCCCAATGCCCCCAGCAGCGCCTCTAGAAATGCCCCTGCATCAGCCAGCATAGGGTGCGTGGCGCGCTGTGGATCTGCCAAAACTTCGGGGTCCAAATCAACGCGTATCATCGGGGCCGTATGACCCAGATGCGCGCGCCAGATGTCGACTTCGGCCAATTCGGTGCCAATCGCAATCACCAGATCAGCCTCACCAATCACTGTCGCAGAATCTGCGCGCGCCAGACAGGCCCCAAAATGCAGCGGATCATCTGCCGCGATGATGCCGCGCCCTGCATATGTCGTCATGCTTGCAGCCCCAGTGCGCTGCATCACTGCGCGCGCCGCATCAGAGGCACCAATGGCCCCGCCGCCAAACACAAACATCGGTTTCTTGGATTGGCGCAACATGTCAGCAGCCTGCGCAACATCCGCATCATGACAGGTCACACCCTGCACAGGTGCTGTTTGCACAGGTGCGGCATTCGCCTGCCCTTGTAGCTGTGCAATTGGCACTTGGATGTGTTTTGAACGCGGACGGGCCGTATCAAATTCAGTCAACGTACGATCAACAAGCGTATACACCGCCTCTGCACTCAATGCCGTTTCGGACCAATCACAGACTGTGCCCGCCGCAATCTCTTGATCTTTCATCTGGTGCAATTGCCCGCGACGTGCAGACGTTTCATCCAGACAAGAGGAAATCACCAGCATTGGCACTGAATCGCTATACGCCTGCCCCATCGGCGTCATGATGTTGCACACCCCCGGCCCGGTGATCACATAAGCCACCCCCGGTTTGCCCGTGGCGCGCGCATAGCCATCGGCCATAAACCCAGCACCCTGTTCGTGGCGTGCCAAGACGTGGGTGATCCCCGCCTCTTCGATGCCGCGATACATTTCTTGGTTGTGCACACCCGGAATTCCAAAGATCACATCAACGCCACGATCTTTGAGCATATGAGAGATTTGCGCGCCCAAGGGCCGTGTTGTTTGATCAGCCATCAGGCCCTCCAAAAATTAACAGTAAGGATGACGTAAACCGCCATCAGTTCCAGCCGCCCGATCAACATCGCAGCGGTCAATATCCACTTCGCCGTGTCATTGAGGCTGCTGAAATTACCCGCAGGCCCAATGATATCGCCCAAGCCCGGCCCAATATTGGCCAATGCCGCCGCAGCACCCGAAACCGAAGTGACAAAATCCAGCCCCGTCATGCTAAGCGCAACAGCCACCAAGCCCAAAGTCACCACAAAGAACATAAAGAACGACATCACCGAAGACAGAACATCTGGGCCAATGGGGCGTCCTTCGTAGCGCGGCGTAAAGATACCATGGGGCGACCGGATGCGCCGCAGTTGCGCCCGGATCGAGGCGAATAGCAGTTGATAGCGGAAGATTTTGATCGAACAGGCGGTAGACCCCGCACAGCCCCCAATCAAGCCGATGAAAAAGAACAATGCGACCGGGAATGCACCCCACAGCATGTAGTCAACCGACGCATACCCTGTGCCAGAAATGATTGAGGTCACGTTGAACAGCGCCTCACGCAAGGATTGTTCCCAATGGTGGGGGAATACGCGCTGCAAAATGACGAATATCACCAGCACCAACACGCAAACCGTGACCAAGAAACCGCGTATTTGCGCATCCTTATGTAGCGCAAGGGGGTTGCCATTAATCAGTTGCACGTAGCGTACAAATGGCAATGCCGCGAGCAACATGAATACCGTGGCAACATATTCAGCCGGACCAGAAAAAGCCCCGAAAGACGCATCATAATTCGAAAATCCGCCCGTCGACACGGTGGTCAACGCATGCACGGTCGCATCAAAAGTATTCATGCCGACCGCAAGGTAGCTCAACACACAGGCCAGTGTCAGCGAGACATAAATAACTGAGATTTGTGTGGCAATCTCACCTGCACGTGGCAAGATTTTACCAAAGGTATCAAAGGCTTCAGACTTAAAAATCTGCATACCCCCAACGCGCAGTTCTGGCAGAAACACCATCGCCACAACAATGATACCAATGCCCCCGAGCCACTGCATGATCCCGCGCCACAGCAACAAACCTTTGGGCAGATCATCAAGGCCAGAAAAAACCGTGGACCCGGTCGTGGTCAGCCCCGACATCGCCTCAAACACCGCGTCGGTCACGCTGGCTTCGGTTGCACCAAAAATAAACGGCAATGCGCCAAACATTGGCAGCATCAACCACACGCCTGTGGTCAACAAGAAGGTCTGTTGAATGGTCAGGCCCTGCTTTACGCCGTTGGCACAGGCCAATGCGATCATGCTGCCACCCAAAATCGTGATCAACCCGGACTCGAGGAAAACAGGCCAATGGCCCTGCCCCTCAGCCAGATCAACCAGCATCGGCACGACCATGGTCAGGCCCATCACCGCGACAAGCAGGCCAACAACATATCCAACAGGGCGCATATCCAACATGGGGGCAGCGTTGGCGCGCGCACAGCCCAGTGTCAAGCCGTCAGCGCACCCTATCCAGACATGAAAACGGCCCGGGCAGCAGTTATGCTGGGCGGGCCGTTACTTCGATCTGGATCGTCTTTGGATCAGGCGTAATACAGGTCTTTGAAAACTTCGTGAACGATGTCTTCGCGGTTGATTTTCAACGCGGCCAGTTCTTCGTCTGACTTGGCTTGCAGGGCGTGAACATAATCCACACGCTGTTGCATGGTTGAATTCGCCACCATGGCAATGCCAACAGATTTGAAAAAGCCACCGATGTTGTCCAATGCGCCGCGCGCAAATGTGGCGATTGCAGAGGGTGCGGATGTATTCAGATAGGTCATTTAAGAGCCTCGATATTCTTTGTTTCTTCCCTGACCCCTAGATAGGACGTGCTGCACCGCAGCAGAACCGACAATCTTGCATAGCCGATGTTCAGATAACGCAGGGCTAATTGAAAAGTGTGCCACAAGTTGTCGCGATCGTTTGACAATGCCGCACACCAATAAAAAACCGGCGCGACAATTTCGCGCCGGTTTGCTTATTGGCAGATGCTTAGAACGCTTTGACCAAGGTGCAAATATCCATGCACGTGCCATGACCATCCCAAGTACGTATTTATCGTCGCGTTTAGCAGCAAAGTTGAACCGAGGGCATCTGGTTTCGGGCTACGACTTGCCCTGACCATTGTGAAGCAACCATGAAAACATGCTTCAATCCGACTCTGTAAGCTGCTTTTACATCACCCTTTAGGAACAGAGAAACGAATAAGAATTGAGTTTGACCCGTGTTTTCCTTATGTATAAGCATGGACATTACTTTGATTAAAACTTTCATCGAAGTCGCCAACACTGGCTCCTTCGTTGCCGCCTGTGACAGATTGTTTGTCACACAATCCGCCGTCAGCCTGCGCATACAGAGGCTTGAGGACAGCCTTGGACATCCATTGTTCATGCGCTCAAAATCCGGTGCGATTTTGACCCCCGCAGGTGTGCAGTTCCAACGCTATGCCTTGAGCCTTTTGAAAATATGGGAAGAGGCCAAACAACAGATTGCCATTCCCGAAGGCTTTACCCAGTCATTGACCATTGGCGCACAATATTCGCTATGGCCGCGTTTAGGGTTTCGCTGGATTGATGCATTGCAAGTGGCCCTGCCAACGCTCAGCATTCGGGCCGAAGTTGGTATGCCCGATAGAATGACCCGGTTCTTAATAGAAGGTATGGTGCAGGCGGCGTTGCTATATACACCGCAACTGCGACCCGGCCTGATCGTAGAGCCTGCGCTGGATGACGAACTGATCATGGTCGCCTCTTTCCCCAGTGCAACAGTAGAAATGAGCAAGGAATATGTATCCATCGATTGGGGTCCGGAATTCATCCACGCACAGACTGCTGCCCTGCCACATTTGAACAATTCTGGCATCACAATGGGGCTAGGTGCATTGGCCGGGGATTATATCGTTAACCGTCGCGCCATTGCCTATCTGCCAGCACGGGCGGCAAAACGCCGATTGGACGCAGGCACACTACATATTGTTGCAGATGCACCACGCTTTCCATATCCCTCGTGGGTAGTAATGCGTGATGACCTGGACGAAGAGTTGTCACAGGTCGCACGGGCAACATTGACCGCCGTTGTCCAAAGCGCTGAAAATGAACAAGAAAATATTATCGAGGATTTAGAGGTGATGGAGTCGTCAGAACCTGCACAGCACCCTCGAATTACAAATTTATAATTCTCACGACATCCGCGATTAATTCGAATTTCACTCAAGTCATCTAAGGACGTATTCCCCCCTCAGCAGAGATGCTTCCGCCCCACTCCCGGGCCGGATCACTTCTAATGGGAAAGGAATGACCCATGAACACATTTTTGAAACTGGCCACCGTATCTGCACTGGCACTTGCGGTTGCTGCCCCTGTTTCCGCACAGACCACAACAATCGGTAACGATGTTCGTGACTTGAACGAAAACATTGACGACATCACAACTCAGGTTGAGCGTGATCAGCGTCGCGGCCAAGATGCCGACCGCTTTGGTCCAAACGGCGTTGCGCAAGGCTTCAAAGGCTCATTCGCGCTGACAGCGTCTGGTACATCCGGCAACACCGACACAGGTGAAGTTTCTGGCGCAGGTCGTTTGACCTATGGCGTTGGCGACTGGAACCACCTCGTTGGTTTCGCACTGGAATACGGTGAAGCAAATGGCGTCAAGAGCGAAGAAAAGTTCTTTTTGACCTACGAAGCCAGCCGTTACTTCACTGACCAATTCTATGTGTTTGGTTTGGGCCGCTACCAGTACGATGGTACATTGATCAACGGCACAAACGCACCCATCGGTGGTGTTCTGCCAGGTGGCGTTCTGCCAGGTACAGAAACTGACGCCTTCTTGGGCTTTGGTCCTGGTTACCGTGCAATCAACACCGAAAACCAAACTTGGCGTGTCCAAGGTGGCCCAGGTGCACGTTACTACAAAGGTGCAAACGGCGTTTCTGATACCGAAGCTGCGTTCATCGTGTCCTCACGTTACTTCCTTGGTCTGACCGATACTGTGTCTTTCACAAACGACACAGACATCCTCAGCTCAAAAGTGAACACAGTTGTGTCAAACGACGCTGGCGTTAACTTTAAAGTGTCTAACAACCTGTCCACCCGCATCAGCTACCGGACAGATTACAACACCGATCCAGTTGGCGGCGCTAAATCAACCGACAACAACCTTGGTGTGTCGCTTGTAATCGGCTTCTAAAGCTAAAAACAGATGGTCACGCGCGGTTTGTTCCCTCGTACCGCACGTGACTGACCTGATTAGGAGGATGGGGAAACCCATCCTCTTTTTCCATTTAGGGAGTATAGATTATGAACGCGACCATGATGGAATCTGATGATGATGACCGCGAAATGTGCAAATTCATCGAAGTTTTGACTGCGCAACAAACCGGCGCAACCATCGGTTACCGTTTTGGTGGCGACCGCCCCGGCCCCAATGCACTTGTTGCGGGTGACGCACGGCTGATGCAGTCATTATTTAACCGCCTGCACAATCTGCCGACACTACCTTGGATGTGGGGCAAATTGTATCTGGTCACACTGGACGAAATGGAATGCACAGGATTGCAGGACATATCCCGCTGCATCCCTGACATCGCCTTTGACGCCTTGGTCATGCTGCCCTATGCCCCCGGCGCAGATACCCATGATTTTTCAATTGACCGCGCCTATTGGACCAGCCTGCGTTTATGTCGTCAGTTGGGCATGATCCAAGGACGTGGCGTTAACGACGACCGGGTTTTTTCGTAAAGCGCGATTTCGTAAAGCACCACGTCAGCGCGCTAGCCCACATGGAACAACGTGTTGAACAGTTTTGGATCAATGCTGTTCATCTCAAATGTCGCGCCTTGCGTCAAAATGCTGATCGCATCATGACTGTGCAGGCTTTCTTGGTGGCTGGCGACAATGCGGAAATCACCGATGCGCTGTTCGGCCTGCAATTGCTCACAAAATAGGCGCGCCGCATCTTCGACAAAGATCGGGTTGGCCGCGTTGAGTTCGGCAAAGGCCTGTTCGTCTTCGCGTTTGACCATCACTTGGGTTTCGGTTGGCACGGCCCGGCGGCACGCTTCGATCAGGTCTTCGAACCACAAACAGTCACGCTCACAATCGACCGCCACCGATATCCGTGCGACCGAACGCTGCGAATGTGGTGTTGCCAGTTGATTGCGGGTTTGGCGCGCATGTTCGGACAGTTCAAGCGAACAAGGGCATGTGCTGGAATAGACATAATCCAGATGCAGTATTTTCTGGCGCAAGCCGCCTTGTTCAACCAATTCCAACGCGATGTCATAATATTGATAGCCCGATAGCCCCGACCGCAGGCTTTCGATCTTCATTGGGAAGGAAAATCGCATCTGGATACGCGCATCAAGGCTTTCCAAATCTGCCTTATAATCCTCTAGCGCAGCCTCAATCACTTCGAAACTGAACGTTTCCTCTGCGTGTTTGTAAAAACTGCGCATGATCCGCGACATGTTGATGCCCTTTTTGTCAGCCTCAAGGCTCACGGATCCGGTGATCGATGTCTCAAGCGTCAGGTCGGCCCCATCGCGGGTATGAAACCGAATAGGCAGGCGGAAATTGCTAATACCAACATGCTGAATTTGCTGTTTTGCCCCCCGGATCAGGCTGCTGGGACCATTTTGCAGGTCGGGCATCGTGGCTTTATAGTTGTCACCGGCAATGAAATCCGACGGATAGCTGGTGTTGAATGCCGGATAGGGTGCCGTCACATCCAGCAGGCGCGTGACGGCGGGGTCCAACGCCTCAATCTCGGCTTTGCTGGCAGTTGCGGCCCATGCCTTTAGCGTCGCAAGTGCGGCTTTGGCTGCTTCGCCATCAGATTTTTCAGGTACTGGTGTAACCACATTCATCGCAAATCCCCCCGCCGCGCTGACGCCACCGTAATGTAGGGGCTATCCGCGAAATTACCAACATTTTGAATTCTCTATGTCAGGTGTTGATATTCAGGTCGCTGCAAGCGCCTGCAACACATCTGCTTTTAGATCAGCCGCATCCTCTAACCCGATGCTTATTCTGACCAAACCCGGCGTAATGCCAAGCGCGTCTTTCTGATCCTGCGGCAAGCGTTGGTGGGTTGTGGTTGCGGGATGGGTCAAAATCGTCTTGGCATCCCCAAGATTATTCGAGATCACCCCAATCTGAATGGCATTCAAGAACTTGAACGCAGCCTCTTTGCCACCCTTGATATCTAATGACAGCACCGTGCCGCCCTGCCCCATCTGCCGCTTGACCAGATCATACTGCGCATGTGCCACCAGCCCCGGGTAAATAACACGGTGCAAGCCAGCGTGCCCTCCAAGCGCGCCAGCCACCTCAAGCGCGCTTGTGGCTTGTGCACGCACCCGCAGGCTCATGGTTTCCAACCCCTTCAGCATCACCCAAGCGTTAAAAGGGCTCATCGAACCACCTGTGTGCTTCATATAAGGTTCAACTGTGCCACGAATGAAATCACGTGTCCCCAAAATCACCCCACCCAAGGCACGACCCTGTCCATCAATATGCTTGGTCGCGGAATAGATCACCACATCCGCACCCTGCGCAATAGCATCAGAAAACACCGGGGTCGCAAAGACATTGTCAACCAGCACCAACGCGCCTTTTGCATGGGCGATCTTCGATACCGCTTCGATATCAATGACTTCCAAAGTGGGGTTGGCCACGGATTCAAAGAACACCGCCTTGGTCTGAGGCGTGATCGCCGCCTCCCATGCCGCTAAATCTGTGCCGTCCACAAAGGTCACGCTCACCCCATAGCGCGTCAGAATATCCTCAAGCACATACAGGCACGAGCCAAACAGCGCCCGTGCAGACACAACATGGTCCCCCGCCTTCAACATCGCCGTCAACGCACCGGACACCGCCGCCATGCCGCTGGCCGTGGCAAAGGCATCTTCGGCCCCTTCCAGCGACGCGATACGTTCTTCGAACATCTTGACCGTAGGATTGCCATAACGCGCATAGATGAATTCATCCGGCCCGCTTTGCAAAAACCGCGCTTCAGCGTGTTCAGCGGACTCGTAGACAAACCCTTGCGTCAGGAATATCGCCTCGCTGACCTCACCGTATTGGCTGCGTCGTGTACCTGCGTGAATGGCGCGGGTGTTGGGCTTCCAGTCGTTGCTCATCGATCTCATCCTCTCGGCCCGACACTGCGGGCATAAAACCCCGGTCTGCGCAGTGGACACAAAAAAGCCCCCAAGCGCGGTCAAGCAAAAGGGGGTCCTTCATCCTGACCTTTTAGCGGAATGTTTAACGTGGCCCGCAATCCGGTAACAAATCACCACAAGCGCTGATTTACGCCGGGATACCGATCCCGTCAATGCCACTTGGGCTTGGCAATCGCGCTAAAACCCGCATCATAAAGGTTCACCGACAGGAGTTTCCCATGCCGAGCCCAATCGATCTATATTTCTGGCCCACCCCAAATGGGTGGAAGATCTCCATCGCTTTAGAAGAAATGGGGCTGGCCTATACCACCTATCTGATCGACATCGGGTCTGGGGCACAGTTTGAACCTGCCTTCCTCAAAATATCCCACAACAACCGGATGCCCGCCATTGTTGATCCAGATGGACCAGATGGGGCGCCCATCTCAATTTTTGAATCCGGCGCGATCTTGCAATATCTGGCCCGCAAAACCGGACAGTTTTATGGCAGCAGCGAACGCGAACGCATCGCGGTGGACCAGTGGTTGATGTGGCAAATGGGCGGGCTTGGCCCAATGGCCGGACAAGCACATCATTTTCTGAAATACGCGCCCAACATGACGCCGCCCAACGATCTGCCTTATGCAAAAGACCGCTACCGCAACGAAACCGCACGCTTGTACGGCGTGCTAAAGCTTCGCGCCTTTAACCTGATCCATAGCCAGCCTCGCAAAAGTAGTTCCAGCATTCTTGCGGTGAGAACAGGTCGCACACTTCGGCCAGTGCATCGAACATCTGATCGAAGGTCCTAGCAC
>JBARCK010000002.1:0-2170 GCA_049794015.1 Sulfitobacter sp.
AGGCGCACGTTTCAGGTTGGCGCGTTCGTGTGATCGAATGGGAAACTGACGAAACGGTGCGCGCAATCCAGTGCAAGAATGGGCGTGAAGCTGAAAAAGTAGAGCGCGGCTTGAACATCAACATGGCATCCGAGTTTTATACAGAGACCGACAACAAGCCGCGCACAATTACACAAAAGGAGGGTGGTTAGATGCCTAGAACATGGCGTAGTCAGATTGCCGACGAGGTTAGGGCTTGCTCGATGATGAAGCCCAAGCCGCCGCTTACCATTGGGGTGGACCTATCAGACGGCGTGGAAACCCATGTCGAGGGGCATTGGAAAAACGGCGTTCTGCATATCACTGACCGATACGAAATTGTAGACGGGTCGACCAACGTCAAGGAGACTGACTGATGCTTAGACTTCTACTATCTACAACGTGGCTTTCGTCTTTTGATAGCTCTCAGGTTCTTTTCGGTCAAGCATTCGATGCTTCTACACCTAGCACCAAGGAGGGCGGTTGATGGATTATGCCACACTGGCATGGTGTGAAGATGCCTGTCGTAAAGAAAGCAAACGGATGGAAGATACCGGGAAAAAGCACCCAGAGGACAGCGAGGCTCGAGGGCGGTGTTTTGCCCGCGCTCGTTCGCTTCATCAAATGGCGGAAAGGTTCCAGTGGAAAAGGTCTCCGGATATGACCCGAGTTCTGCGAGAGGCTGATCTGATAGCACAAGAGGAGCAAGGGTGATGGGGCATAGCGGCACGCTTAGACCTTATCGACCCAGCAATGGGACGGAAGGTGATATTTTCATGGCTGAATGGTGCGAAAGATGCGCTCTTTCAAACTTTGATGATCCCGACACATCATGCATGATTAATCTTCGCGCCTTGGCGCACAGTATTGGTGATCCCGAATATCCAGCCGAGTGGAATTATACAAACGGCGGCATTCCTCAATGCACTGCGTTCACGTCTGAAACGCCTTGTGAACCACGCTGCGATAAGACGCTCGATATGTTTGCGCAAGAGGAGCAAGGCTGATGCTCGGAGAACGCTTAAGGGTAGCCCGCGCAAGAGCGAAACTATCAATGGCAGATGTTGGTAGGGAATGTGAATGCACGGCTCAAGCTGTCATGAAGTGGGAGTCCGATAAGGCGATGCCTGATAGCCGCAAGTTCATTACGCTTTGCCGCATCCTTGACGTGTCGGCGGAGTGGCTAATTGACGGATCACCGCTTGATTTTCACTCTACGGAAACTGCCCCACAGGGGCGTCACGCAAAATACTGGGTTCAAGAGGCCATCGCAGAAATGCGTGAACTTGGCCTTGTTGTTCCGATAGCAGCGAAGGAGCAAGAGTGATGGCTGAACTGCCAAAAGGTAAATGGTGCGCATGTGGGTTTCCTCACGAAACTGGCGGGCCATGCTGGGAGTGTCGGATGCGCGAAATGGACGCAGCAATAAATAGGTTGGGTCAGGCGGTTGAAAACGAAGTCCCAACTGTGAGTTTTTCACCTAGCACAAAGGAGGATTCGAAATGAATGTATCGGTTAAGCGCTTAGTGTGGAGATACCCATTCGGTCGCACTTCTGGTGAGATTTTAGCCGAAACCACTTTTGGTGCAGCGTATGCCCTGCGAGAAAGGGGGCCTGTCTGGGAATTGGTTTGTCGCGGGTCGCATCTTGTTTTTGGCGTAGGGCGATACGCTAGTGAACAGCAAGCCAAAGTGGCCGCACAGTCAGATTATGATCGCCGTATTCTAGGGGCGCTTGAAAATAACATAGCACAAAAGGAGCCGAAATGACACCAGCAGAAGCCCTCAAGTCTTTCCGCGACGTAGAGCAAGGCACGCGAGAACGGCACAACGCGATCATATGTATCAAGCCGGATCGCAAGGCGACCGTCGGCAAGCACGAAGCCCGCAACTACGTTCATTTGGAAGCCGTGTTGAAGGAGGCTGACGAGACTTGTCCACGCGCCGCTGACACCATCCGCTGGCTTCTCTGGCACGAAATACTCGACGCGCAATGGGCGATGCACATGGTCGAAATGATAACACCAAAGGAGGGACAAGCCAATGAATAGACGTGAATTTATAATGACCACATCCAGCACAGCAATCGTCGCCATGCTGCCCGTATCAGCCTTAACGGCCCCGGCCCCATTGCCCGATGCACGCGCCTTAAA
>JBARCK010000003.1:0-5610 GCA_049794015.1 Sulfitobacter sp.
ACTCAAGAGATGGCGACTGGAAGAATGGCTGGATTGAGTTTTCCGCGTATTTCAAAGGCGGCAAAATTCAACAACTGAACCTGATTGAAGACAGAATATCCGAGGGCCAGACGTGAGCATTAAATCACCAGCCAACAAGGTCGAGCAGATCGGTCGCATATCATCCATCGCAGAACTGGACGGATACGAGGCGCAAGCAAAGACGCGCGGCTTACATGCTGACGAAGTTGGCGCGATAGGTGAAAAGCGTGCAGCGCTGTCACGGGGGCGGGTATGAGCGGGATTATTCGCGAAGAACGTATTGGCGACTGCCGTTTGATCTTGGGAGATTGTCTCAGCATTATGCCGTTGCTGGGGAAGGTGGATTCCTGCGTCACAGATCCCCCTTATGGTCTGGGGGATTGGAACAACCGAGGCACAAACAAAAAACGCCCATTTGATAGCGATAAAACCCAAGTGTGGGACCAGCCCATCACGCAGGCCCACATTGACGCAATCCGCGCAAGTTCTTCAGCGCAGATTATATGGGGCGGGAATTACCTTTTAGACTTCTTACCAAGAACCAAGCAGATGTTCATATGGAACAAGATGATGCGAGGGATGCACTTCAATGATTGCGAAATCGCTTGGTGTTCTCAATTTAAGGAGGCATCGCGGGTTTTTGACTATAGCCCTGCCTCAGCAGAGAAAAAGTTACACCCGACGCAGAAGCCTATTGCGCTTATGCTTTGGTGCCTTGGCTTCCTACCAGACGCCCAAACCATCTTAGACCCCTTCATGGGTAGCGGCACAACCCTAGCTGCCTGCGCCAAGCTGGGCCGCAAGGGAATTGGTATCGAACTTGATCCCGACTATTTCCAGATAGCATGTGAGCGCGTGCAAAAGGCGTATGACCAGCCTGATCTTTTCATAGCAAAACCCACGCCCGCCAAACAGGAGGCAATGGACCTATGACCACCCAAACACCCAACACACCCGATGGTAAGCCCTGTGACGCCAGCGCCGCCTTGACGCTATCGAAGCGCACGGCATACGCAGAAATGATCCTACGCAAGAGAGCAGAGGGCAAGGCAATAGCGCACCTTCACAGGCGAGCCTATTTTAAGACGCACGCAGTTTTGGCACGGGGTGGTGAGTAATGGCCAAGCGCAAGGACAACTGGCAATCCCAAGTGCGGTGCATTTTGCATGAGGGCTATGGCGTAGAAGATATAGCCGTGATGCTGGAAGTTGAAGCCGATAGCGTCCGCGAAATGGTGAAAATCATGCGCCGCAATGGTGTTTTGGATACCATATATCATGGGCGTGGCAAATGAGGCTTGTTATCCCCGGCAAGCCCTTCGCCAAGCAGCGCCCACGCTTTAGTCAGGGCCGCACTTATACGCCATCTCAAACGGTCTCATTCGAGGTGACCGTTGGCCAATACGCCATGGCTGCGAAGGTGCCACTATTGGAAGGCCCGGTATATCTAAAAATCACTGCTATTTTTGAACCTGCGAAGTCATGGTCAAAGAAAAAGCGTGAAGCCAGCTTGTGGAATCCGCACATTCAGCGACCCGACTTAGACAACATCGAAAAGGCCATCAAGGACGGTCTAAATCGCATCGCATACAAGGATGATTGCCAAGTTTGCATGGTTGAAAAGCGAAAGATGTGGGGGACCGAAGCGCAGACGATTGTTGAGGTTTTGCCGCTAAATACCTTTCCGGTTGGCAGGTAGCGCCAGCGGTACAGGTGGAGATAGACCTATAACTTTGCAATTATTCAAAACCGACTTTGCAGACTTTGCAACTCTGATGTTGAAAAGATGCTGAGAATGCCTTAGAAGAAAAAGCGGCGGCGAGGTCATGTGAGACCAGCGCCGCCTTGGATGCCAGAACCTTTGGACGGGTTCATTCTGTCATCGACGCAAATATACCCAATCATGGGGCGCATTGCAAGAACCTTCCCGATTTTTGGCGCTTTTGAATAAGGCGTTGCGGTTTTGTCAGGTTCCCCGAATAACCTGTCAACTTCGGGCGTCTTTGCCGTGTCACCTAAGGGGGGCTATACGGATTTCCGCGCCGCCAAGCTGGTCTCATTGCTGACTTGGCAGAACTGCACATATAGGTTGACAGTGCCACCGCTTAAGGTGGGGTCAGGGTTGGGCGCTCCCATAAGCGTGGTGCAGGGATACGAGGTTTAAGATGACAGGCAGGCCGCTATGACCTTCACGGTCAACCTGAGCGGAAAGCGGAACTATGTGAAGTCGTAGAAACCTGTAACAAAACAAGTGATTAGGCTAGATCAAAAAACCATGCTACAAACACAAAGCGGATAGGTTTAGCGACCGAAAAGCGTGATACTCCCCACGTCTGCCGCGATTTTAACGGGGGTGCGTAAAGGAGAACGCAATGACAGAATTGAACACAAATCTATTTGGTGAGGTGATTCACGAAGATCCGATTTTGCGAGATAGATTTATTGAGCCGCCGTTTTCGGTTCTGGATACCAAAACCGGGTCTTGGCAAAACCGAAAACGTGCTTGGGCCAAAAAGGGATTAAAAAGTGAGGTTGGCCGTAACGCTTCGGTTATAAATATGGGAACTAAAGCAAAAAAGGGAAACTCCGAAAGTTATGTTTCCATATTTGACCCGGCTTTATGTGAGGTTTTATACCACTGGTTTTGCCCATCTGGCGGGATGATACTAGACCCATTTGCGGGCGGTAGCGTTCGGGGTATTGTGGCAAATTTCCTTGGCTACAAATACACTGGCATTGATATCAGGCAGGAACAGATTGACAGCAACAGGGATCAAGCCTCAGACATTTTGGCCGCGAATAACCAGCCAAATTGGTACGTTGGCGACAGCGACAAGGTTTTAGATGAAATCGATTGCAGGTATGATTTTGTTTTCAGTTGTCCACCATATGCTGATCTAGAGGTTTACAGCGATATGGTCGGGGATATAAGCAATATGCCCTATGATGACTTCATCACGGCATACAAATCTATAATTGCAAAGTCATGCGCCAAGCTAAAACCGGGCAGATATGCCTGTTTTGTTGTTGGCGAGGTTCGTGGCAAGGGAGGCAACTTTATCGGATTTGTGCCTGACACGATCCGCGCATTTCAAGATTGCGGAATGGGATTTTATAACGAGGCAATTATTCTCAATAATATTGCCTCTGCATCTATGCGAGCCAACGGCAATATGAAGTCTGAAAAGCTGGTCAAGGTGCATCAGAATATCTTGGTTTTCAGGAAGGCGGCGGCGGTATGACTGACCTATTCGAAACCGCCTGCCCCTGCTGCAAGCGCCCATACGATACACCAGAGCAGGCGGGTGACTTTGCCGCATTCTGGGCCATTGTGCCGCACAAGGTAGGCAAGGTGGACGCAGAGCGGGCATTCAAGGCGCTTAAACCGCAAGACCGAAAGATCGCTCATGACCGGGTGCGTGCGTTCTACGACTGGTTTTCCAAGACCTACAAGGACGCATCACCACTGCACCCGGTTAGGTACATCAGGAACAAGCGATGGCTGGACGAGGCAATCAGCGGGGAAAAGGGAGCGATTACAGTTGAGGGGCGTCAGGCCATTATAAGGGCAATGGGCAGCAAGAACCCAAGCGTCCGTGACCACGCCTGCCGGGTTGCCGCACAGCATGGGATTAAGCAAGGAGAGAGAGCATGACCGACCTGAAAACAGAACGGGCGCACGAACGCGCCGCACGCTACGCGGACGAATTAAAGGTGAGTAACAAGCAATCTGTTTCTCTCGGCAAAGCGGTTGAAATGCTAAGTTCCGTCGCTTCACTTGGTGGGCGCGAGCCTGATGCGGCTATTGAAGGCGAAAGCTGTCGTGCACCCGTTGCCTTGGACAAGCTGCAACGCGGCGATGTTTTCATTGCGAAGGTCACTGGCGGTAAGCGCAGGCCGTGGATCGTCTTGGGTATTTGTGGTGATAACGTGTCTGCCGTTTCCATGTCCTCTGGCGACAAATGCCCCGGCACGGTCCAATCGAAATGCAGGCTTTGGCCCGATAGCTGGATCGGCACGACAATTTCACTGTTTGAAATCAGCTTCGCAGGCCGTGAGGTCACAAGGCCGTACACGAACATTCCTCATATACGCGAGATTGAAGCCGGAATAGCCAAGAAATTCACGCCCACGAAGGCCCCGCCTCCGAAAAGCCTTTCTGATATTCGGCAACGCAGGTTTCTGGAGACAGCAGCATGACCGACACAATAGAAACATGGCAGGAGATGAAAGACCGCCACAATCTGGAACGTGCCGAATTGCTTACAACCTTGGCCGATATGCGAGTGACCCAAACAGAGGCCGCAAGAGTTCTCGGTATTCCTTTATCGCACCTAAACGGGTTTATTATTCGGTACGGCATTCATTGGCCTGTAATAAGACAGGGTAATTTCCGCAGGAGTAAGGGGGGCGCAGTTCAATGACCCGCAAACTCAACCCAACAGAAACGCTAGTTCTAGAATGTGTGGCAAAGCCTTCCTACACCCAACAAGTTGTTGATTTGGCGTCCAAGACATCCAAGCGCGATATACCAGCTAATACGGTCTCAAACGCTTTGTGCAATTTGCATAGCTGGGGATACTTAACCAAGTCCCGGAAGTTCGTTGCAAGCCTTGGCGCGTCGCGCGTGATTTACGAAAGGTCAGGGGCAAGCGTGAAAGAGCGCGTCGCGATGCTCATGGCTAGGGACGGTAAGCCTCGCACATATGGGGATATTTCAAGGGCTTTGCAGATTGATGCTCGCAGTGACCAAGTGCACATGCAGAACGATGTTATGGCGATGGTTAGAATGGGTCTTTTGAGCCGCGAGAACAAAGGCGACATCGCGATATTTTCAGCCATTCCCCAGCACATAGGGGTAACAGAGCGCCCTGCAGCAGCAAAGGAGACTTAGGAATGAAATATTGCTTTTTGCAGTGGGCGATTGGATGTGCTCTGATTTTTCTGTCAGCGCTTTCAGGCTGGAGCCCTTTTCTTGTCTTTTTATCCGGCCTTATCATCGGTTTTGCCGTCGTCATGTCTTCTGTAGAAATACAGGACGCCAAATTTAAGGAGGGTGCACGTGACTGATTGTGCATGGCGTTGTGAGTTTATGCGCGCCCAATACGAGGTTCAATCATTTAAATACAACACAAAGGAACCCACCCAATGACCGAACGCAAGCAAGCACTGCAAGACCTGCTGGTGAAGGTGGAGGCGGGGGAATGGGAAGACATGGAGGCCGCCTATAAATTGTCAGGGATTAATTCTACGCTAGTGCGCCATGCCTACAACGGCTCACTTGACGCAGCCCTAGCACTTCACAACGCGGTGTTGGATAATAAATGGATTGTTTTCAGCATAGATCAAGACAGCGCGCATCATTGGTATGTGACGTTATCGGATTTGACCGGAAAAGCCGAGGTGGTGCACACAGGGCATGAATCAAATCTCGCCCGCGCATGGTTAATCGCAATCCTCAAAGCCCTTATATCGGAGGAAGGCGAATGACCCGCATTAGCCCCATATACGGGATGGCTCACGCTGACCCACCTACAGGCGCAGAGGCAGACCGCCGCAACGCCATCGCCTTTCAGGAGGCATGGCAGAA
>JBARCK010000004.1:0-36963 GCA_049794015.1 Sulfitobacter sp.
GCCGTTGTTCACAGTCGCGATGGTGATCGTCTTAGAATGCCCATCCGCAAATGCAACGCCTGTCGACGCACACAAAAAGGTTGCACCCATAAGGGCGCGTAGTGAATTCTTCATGGTTTCCTCCCAAGGAACGCTCATTTTTGAGCGCATATTAAGTATTTTTACAATCTTTGCGGATGGCTGAATAAAAGTCAAACCTTTTGGGCAAATATTCAAAACTATATAGCAGCCCACTGTTTTGACTGACAAATAGTTCGCCTAACTTAGGGCCAAAACGGCCGCTGCGGTGGCTTCATCCGTAATCAGACCGTTGATCAACCGACCACGACAGGCCCCTAGAATCGCTCTGGTCTTGTCTTGGCCGACAGCCACGCCAATGAATGCGTGCGGGTTTGAACGGACCAATTTTGCGCTCGACACACGGTCATTTGTTAAGCCCTCAATCACATCGCCGTTTGCATCAAACGCCCAACCAACAATCTCGCCAACGGCACCGGTCTCAACCAACGCATGGCTTTCCTCTAACGAGATGAACTTGTCCATGACCAGTGGCGATGTCTCATCGATATGGCCAATGCCCACAAAGGTGACATCCGCCTTGGCGCATAATTCCAATGTTCGAAGCACAGGTTCTTGGGCCTGCAACACAGGTAATTCAGTGGCGTTTCGAACAAGCACTGGCAGTGGCATTGGGTTGTGCTGTGAACCAATCCGATTGGCCATACGCACCACAATATTATAGGCGGTCGCAGTTCCATCCGGCAGCATGTTACCAACCAATGAAACCGTATGATGCTGTGGACAATGCATTTTTGGCATCTGTTCAATGCAGGTCCGCAACGTCCGACCCGTTCCCAGAGCGATGATTGAAGGTTTCTTGGATTTATAGCGTTTTTCGATTTCAGTCGCAGCCGCAATTGCAACACCTGTCAAAAATCCAGGAACTTCCGGATCACTTGGCACAATTTCGCAGAGCGAAAGATCGAATTTTTCCTGCAATTGCTCTGCCAGCTTCAGGCAATTGGCAATCGGGTGATCCAAACGAAACTTGATTAGGTTCTCAGTGACAGCTGTTGCCACAAGCCGTTGCGCGGACTGGCGCGACACACCAAGTTTGCGCGCAACTTCGTCCTGATTGTTGCCCGCAACATAGTATAACCAACCGGCACGTGCCGCCATCTCAAGCTTGTCAGGTCTGTCCTTGCTCTTGGGCATTAGGACACCCGGGCTTTCAATTTTAGGTCCATTTCAAAGAAACGCTTTCAAGAATCAAATGTTGGCATGACGCGAGAGTATGCCGTCATTTCAGGCTGCACTTTCGCAAAATGTAACCCATCCGTAAAGCACCAAACACATGACTGTGTTGTCTGAACGGTTTGAATTCACGCCAAAATTGCTTTCTGGATCAACATTACATCTGTAAAGGTAGCCATTTATTGCGCCCTGTGAAAATGCGATTTCTCAGCAAAGTTTCATATACAAGTCAGCCGCTTAAACGACCCTGCACAACAGGTTCCCAGCCTCACAATATGATTTTGCGACCTTGTTGGGCTGATGCATAGGCTGCTTGTGTTGCGCGAATAACCGGCAAATATTCTGCTGAAGTGTTCTCTATCTTACCGCGCCCCAGCGCGGCATCAACAACGTGACGAATAAGCGCTTCGACGCAGCCACCGCCAAAACTGTCTTCATCAACGTGACCTGTAATGGGCAGAATGGTCTCTTGGGCAGTGGCGAATGGACGAAAGTACAATTGCCCCTGACCATCCAGCCGCAGCGCACCTTTTTCCCCTTCAATAGTCATCTCACCCATGGTTTTTCGCGGGTTGTCAGCAACGTGGTCAGACAGTCGGTTGCCATCAAACAGGCTTTGCACGCCGCTATCGTGGTTCATGATCAACAGCCCCGCGTCCTCTCCGGCCAGTGCCGGGTTCAAGCGCCGCACATCGGCGTAGACATCTGTGATCTCCCCAAACAACCAGCGAAACAGGTCAATGAAATGCACACCTGTTTCGTGTACCAACAACCGAGGCATGGTGCGAAATGCAGGCTGGCGCGACAGATAGGCGTCGGGGCCACGCCCATCACCGGGGCGCAGTGAAAAGCGACATTGATAGATTTGACCAAGGCCACCCGCATCCAAAAATTGCTTTGCCGTTCTGTACCAAGGCTGAAAGCGAAAGTTCTCGTGAACAACAAGCGTCGCACCGATATTGGCGGCACGTGCCACCATGCGTTCCGCTTCTTCAAGTGAGGTGCAAAAAGGTTTCTGACAAATCAAGATGCGGCCCGCAGCTGCCAGTTCTGTGATCAGCGTTGCATGTGCCGCAGGTGGCGCAATGATATCGACGATGTCGGGCTGGGTTTCACCCAGCGTCGAAAGGTCAAAGTACCCCGTTGTCCCATAGTGATCACATGCCCATGACACGCGTTCTGACACCAGATCCATCACACCAATGGTGCCAACATCCGCAAGCTTAGCCCAGGCATTTAGATGAAACTGGCTGAAATAGCCCAAGCCAACAACTGCAACATTCAGCTTGTCTTTCATCTATTTATGCCAGTCTATTTTCAAGGTTTGTCTATTCATCTGTGATTGCCTAGACTTTACACACAAGCAGGCAAAAGGAAGAGAGCATGAGCGACAAATGGCGTGTCTATTGTGTGAAATATGCCGAACGCAACTGCCGGACGCGTGCGGACAGCTTTCTTTTTGATGATCATCCCGCGATGGCCCACGGCATGGATTACTTTGTTTGGGTACTCGACAATGGGTCACGTAAAATCGTGGTCGATACCGGGTATGATGCAACCGAGGCCGCACGTCGCGATCGACCAATCCTGCGCGATCCGGCCAAGGCCATTGCAGCGGTCGGTGTGGATGCTGAAACTGTTGATACCGTGATCATCACACATCTGCACTACGATCATGCGGGCGGGCTTGATCGCTATCCAAACGCGACTTTTCATTTGCAAGCTGCCGAAATGGCCTTTGCTACCGGTCCCTGCATGTGTCACGCGCCGCTGCAAATGCCGTTCACCGCAGATCATATCTGCGAGATGGTGCGCCATGTGTATTCAGGTCGTGTCGTATTTCATGATGGATCCGCGCAGGTCACCCCGGGCGTGCGCGTGCATTGCGTCGGTGGGCATTCAAGAGGCTTGCAAGTCGTTGAGGTCGACACCGAAAATGGGCCTTTGTGTCTGGCCTCAGATGCCGCGCATTATTATGAGAACTTTTTAGATCGAAAACCCTTTCCCATCGTTGTTGATCTAGAGCCGATGCTAAATGGTTTTGACACCTTGTTGACACTGGCGGGATCACCGGATCGGGTCATTCCGGGGCATGACCCCTTGGTGCAAGAAATGTTCCCCAAGGTGGATAATGTTGACTTTGTGTGGCGCTTAGACACCGGGCCGATCAAGGGCAAAGATATGTTTCTGCGCCAAGCCAAATAAGCGATTTAGTGAATGGAAAATACCCTATGAGCACCTCCGCGCGGATTGCCTTGATCAAAGGTGATGGGATTGGAATTGATGTATCAAAAGCTGCGATTGCCATTGCTGAGGCTGCTTGCATAAAAACTGGCGGATGCAATTTTGCAATTGAGGAAACGCGCGCTGGTGCCGGATATTTCGCTGAAACCGGACACGACATAGAACCCGGCGGCGAAGAAAAAGTGGGGCAAGCGGATGCGATTTTTCTGGGTGCAATCGGCCTGCCCTCTGTGCGCCATGCTGACGGGACAGAGATTTCGCCGCATTTACGTTTGCGCGACCGCTACCAGCTTTATGCAGGAGTGCGCCCGGTCAAAGCCTATCCAAACGCGCCACAACGCCTTGCCGATCCGCGCGCCGCTGGCATCGATATGGTCATCTTACGCGAATCCACCGAAGGGTTATTCTATTCCGCTGCTGTGCATGGCCGCAGCGAAATCATCGGTGACACCGAGGTGCGCGATACTTTGCGGATCACCCGCGCGACGACGGAAAAGCTGCATCACTTTGGGTTCAAGTTGGCCCAAAAACGCAAAGCGCGTGGCCATTCTGGGCGGTTTACCTGTGTAGACAAAGCCAATGTATTTGCCTCTATGGCCTTTTTTCGCAAGATTTTTGATGAGGCCAAACCGCACTACCCGGACATTGAAACCGACTATAGCTATGTCGACGCGCAGGCCTTGAACCTTATCCGCAATCCTTGGGATTATGATGTGATGGTGATGGAAAACATGTTTGGCGACATCCTGTCTGATCTGGCGGGGGGACTTATCGGCGGCATGGGCATGGCCGCTTGCGGGGAAATCGGGGATGAGATCGGCCTGTTTCAACCTGCTCACGGATCTGCCCCCGACATCATGGGCCAAGACAAAGCCAACCCTTTGGCCGCTATTTTGAGCGGTGGGTTGATGCTGGATTATCTGGCCGAAAAAATGGGCAATGCTAGATTTGAAGATGCTGCCGCGTGCATTGAGCGGGCCGTTCAAGCAGGCTTTGAAGAAAATGCGTTGCGGCCCATGGAATTTGGCGGCGACATGGGCACCAAGGCGGTGACCAAGGCCGTTTTAGATCGGTTGTGAATGTTGCAGGTTCGGCGGCGATCTAGCGATGAGGAAAATTAATGTACGTTGTCTGCGTCACATTCGACATCAAACCGGGGCAGATGGCTGCGTTCCTCCCCCTCATGCGGACACAAGCGCAGCACTCCCTAGCGCTTGAACGCAACTGTCATGTGTTTGACGTTTGCCGCGCAGAGGATGATGAAAGTACCATCTTTCTATACGAAGTTTACGCAGACCAAGCGGCGTTCATAACACACCTTTCATCGTCGCATTTTATCACCTTTGATGCGGCAGTGTCGGACATGGTTCATCAAAAAACTGTCACGACATACTACAAAGAGGCGTTGTAGACCTTACGCCGTTCGACGGCGTTGCAATCGAACGGGTGGTGCCCTCCATGAGCAAAGCTGTTTTTGGCAGTTTTCACTTCACCCCGGCAAAAAGAATGGCGTGTTTGCGCGCCTCATCTTGGCGGCACATCTCAAAATCATCGGCATGCAACCTGCCCTTTGGCGCATCCGCAATCTGGAAATGCCCAAAATCATCACGCCCCGCGACCAAAGCGACCAACGATTTAGTGCCATTCTGCTGTTTCATCGCAGGTTTAATATAGCGAATGGCAACACCGATACGGCGATCATCGGTGGTGTTAGGCCCCGATGCATGGAAAAGATGCCCATGATGCATCGACATTTGCCCAGTCTTCAGCGCGGCGTTCACTGTGTCTTCTTCTTGCACATCAACCGCGATTTCTTGACCACGCGACAACAGATTATTGTCACTGAACGTATCAACATGCGGCACGATGCGTTTCTTGTGACTGCCCGGCACAAATTTCATGCAGCCGCTTGCGATTGAGGCCTCAGACAATGCAACCCAGCAGGTCGTTTCCTCTGCATCATCCAAACCCCAATAGGTCAAATCCTGATGCCATGACACGATCTTGGGCGACTGTGCCTCTTTTATAAAAAGCGCACAACTCCAGACCATGAGGTCAGGACCAAGGGCCACTGAGGCCGCTGCAATCAGATTAGGGTGGCGGATCAGCCTGTCAAAACTGGGCAGCAAACGATCCGTATAGGTATAAAGAAGTTTCCGCTTTTCAGTGTCGCCTGCCAGCTCGGCCTCGGCTGCTTCAAAGTCCGCGCGCAAGGACTGTGCCTCATCACTGTTCAGCACGTCGAGTGGCGCGATAAAACCTTCATCCGCATAAGTCGTTGCCATTTCGGACGCCGTTTGTGTCATGGCTTTCCCTTAAAACGAGAGCTGTACTTTCATGGCCCGGCTTCGATCACATGCGGTTTCAAACGCCTCTATGGCCTTTGAAACATCAAAACTATGGGTGATAAGCGAGTCAACGATTATCAATCCAGCCTGCATCATCTCAACGGCTGTGGCAAATTCAGGGTGGAATCGAAACGATCCACGCAATGTGATTTCCTTCGCCGTCATCGCTTGCATCGGCACCATCATGTCGCCCCCCAATCCAAGCTGCACAAGCGTGCCGCCGGGGCGCAGGCATGTCACGCCCGAGGCCAATGCAGGTGCTGCGCCAGAACATTCCAGATGCACATCAATTAGACCTTTATCAGCATGGAATGGCTGCAAAGCGTCGGGATTTTCTAGGGTATTCAACACCTGATCTGCGCCGCAAGTTTGCGCCATTTTTAACGTATAATCAGACAGATCTGTTGCGATGATCATGGCGGCCCCAGCGCGCCGTGCCGCAAGGACACTCAAGCACCCAATCGGGCCACAACCCGTGATCAACACTGTTTTGCCAACCAGATCGCCCGCCTGTTTTATCGCGTGCAAACAGACCGCCAAAGGCTCAGCCATCGCCGCCTGTCCAGCACTCAACCCATCGGCAGGCACACATTGGCTGGCCATCGCAATCAGCTTTTGCTGAAACGCGCCTTGGATATGGGGAAACGGCATCGCACTGCCGTAAAATCGCATGTTCAAGCAATGGTTTTGCTGCCCCCGCAAACAATAGGTGCAGGATTGGCAGGGCCGCGACGGCGAAACAGCAACCAGTTGGCCAACGTCCAGCCCCGCGACGCCTTTCCCCAACTGCGCAACTTTGCCCGATACCTCGTGCCCCAACACCATAGGTTCGCGCAATTGGATTGGGCCAAAGCCACCGTGATTGTAGTAGTGCAAATCAGAACCACAGATACCGCCCGCCTGCATGTCGATCAGCACCTCGTTGGGACCGGGCGTGGGCACATCGCGCCCCTCAACCCGCAAATCGCGGGCGGCGTGAATGACAATAGACTGATTGGGGGACGTCATGGGTGATTTCTCCGCTATACAATTCCCAACAAGATACGGATAGTTACCGCTAACCACCAAAGGAATTTTGCCATGACGCTCCAAATGTTTGATCTCACCGGCCAGCGCGCTTTGATTACGGGTTCCAGCCAAGGGATCGGCTTTGCTTTGGCGCGCGGTCTGGCCGGGGCTGGTGCTGAGATTGTCTTGAACGGGCGTGATGAGGCAAAGTTGGCAACAGCGGCGGCTGAGTTGGGTAAAGACGGTGCTAGCGTGCATCAGCTTGCTTTTGACGCCACCGACCATGAAGCGGTCAAAGCGGCCGTTGATGGGTTTGAGGCGGCAACGGGCCCCATAGATATCCTGATCAACAACGCGGGGATGCAGCACCGCACCGAATTAGAGAACTTTCCGGCTGATGCGTTTGAGCGTCTGTTGCAAACCAATATCGCGTCGGTGTTCCATGTTGGCCAAGCCGTCGGGCGGCATATGATTTCACGTGGGCGTGGCAAGATCATCAATATCGCATCGGTACAAACCGCCCTCGCCCGCCCCGGTATCGCGCCCTATACGGCGACCAAGGGTGCCGTTGGCAACCTCACCAAAGGCATGGCAACCGATTGGGCAAAGCACGGGTTGCAGTGCAATGCCATCGCGCCCGGATATTTTGACACACCTTTAAATGCGGCATTGGTCGCGGACCCGGAATTCAGTGCATGGTTGGCCAAGCGCACACCAGCGGGCCGTTGGGGCAATGTCGATGAATTGGTGGGGGCGGCAGTATTTCTATCATCTGCCGCGTCCAGCTTTGTGAACGGTCATACGCTTTATGTGGACGGTGGGATCACTGCGTCACTGTGATGTTTTAGCGGTAGGACTTTATCCAGCCTAACGTTTGATCCGTTGGCCCTGTTGATTTGTATTCCGCCCCCAGCGGCGCGGCATACCCAAGCGCTGCAATCGTTTCGAAAACATGGGCATAGTTGATTTCACCATGATCTGGCGCACCACGGTCAGGGACAGATGCAAATTGGATATGACCGATTTGAGGCAACAGCGATTTCAGCTTGTGCGTTAGATCGCCCTCCATCAGCTGGACGTGATAACAATCAAACATCAGCTTTAGGTTTGGCGCGTTCACAGCGCTTATGATCTCAAGCGCTTGATCCGTTGTGTTTAGGAAATAGCCGGGTGCATCGTATTTATTCAGGGGTTCGATCAGAATGGTAATGCCGTGTTTTGCGGCCTCGGTGCAGGCATATTTTAGCGCCTTCACAAATGTCTGATGCGCGTCTGCCCCGTTGGCAAAACCCGCCATCACATGGATGTTTGGTGTTCCAATTACGCTAGCATAGCTAAGCGCCTCATCAATTGCAGCTCGCGCCTCATCCTCGCGGCCCGGAATTGCAGACAGGCCATTGTCCCCCACCCCCACATCGCCGCGCCGTGTGTTCAGGCCCAGCATTTTCAAACCTGTTTCAGTCAAGGCATTTGCCACTTCGTCCGCTGGAATGTCATACGGCCAATGGCATTCAACCGCGTCAAATCCAGCGGCATAGGCTGCACGAATTGCATCGGGCAAGGGGCGGTCATTCCATAGGAACCCTAGGTTAGCTGAAAACTTCAATCGTCCCACTCCACATCAAATTTGGTCACAAGGGCCTGCACCTGATCTGACGATAGCGCTTGCGGTGACAAACCTCGGGTGAGCATGGCCAACCTTGCGGTATCCTCAAGTTCTTCAATCGCATTGCACGCCGCTTCAATATCCTTACCCGCAACAACGGGGCCATGATTGGCCAACATCACAGCGGATCGTTTCCCCGCCAGTCCGCGCACCGCATCCCCCATCGCTGGATCACCGGGCATGAAGAACGGCAGCAACTTAACGCGCCCCAGTTTCATGATGCCGTAAGGTGTGAGCGGTGGCAGAAAATTATCGGCATCGACATCCGGCATCATCGACAACGCGACGGAATGGCAGGAATGTAGATGCACCACAGCACCCGCGCTGGATCGCGTGTCATAAAACGCAGCATGCAGGGGCATTTCTTTGGTAGGTTTATCCCCATCAATCAACCTGCCATTCGAGTTGAAGCGGCTTAACTTGCCAGGATCAAGACGCCCAAAGCTTGTGCCAGTTGGACTGACCAGCAACCCACCATCCGGGGTGCGCGCAGATATGTTACCCGTACTGCCACCCGTTAGTCCACGATCAAACATGGATTTGGCAAGAACACAGATCAATTCGCGCAGCTTGGATTCTTCGCTCATAGGCTGTTCAGTTTTGTCTGGGCATCGGTGAAAAAACCCGCCGCCCCAAAGTTACCGGATTTCAACGTCAGCGCAATTTGATGTCCGTCTGAAACACAAAACGTCCAAGGCACACCCGGCGCAATTTCAACGCTGATATCAAGGCGCGTCACGCCCAGCGCCTTGGTCACAGCACCCGAGGTTTCGCCCCCCGCGACGATGATCCGCCGCGCGCCTGCGTCCCGCGCAGCCACGGCACACGCCGCCAATGTCTGTTCGATCAATTCGCCGATTTCGGCTACGCCTAATTTTTCCTGCGCCGCCTTTACGCTAGCCGGCTCAGCCGTGGCATAGATCAGCGGTGCTTTGGTCAGGTCCTGTTCGGACAACCACGCCAATACCGGGTCGCTCCCGTTTTCGCTCAACACCATCGGATCAAGTTGATAGGCGGGTGCGCCCTGCGCAATATATGATGCAACCTGCGCGTTCGTCATGGCAGAGCAACTGCCAGACAACACAATCGTTTCTTGAGCAACTTTGGGTGTTTGAACCTTGGGCGCATCCGCTGAAAGCAGTCCATCCGCAAGGTAGAGCGCCGGGAGCGGCATCGCCACGGCGGACCCGCCTGTCATCAACGGCATATCCTGACAGGCCTGCGCAATCACGCCAAGATCATCATCAGCAACGGCGTCCACAACCACATGTGCGATGCCTTTGGCCTTCATTTCATCCAACTCAGCACGCAACACCGTGGCACCGCGCGCAACTGTCAAGCGATCGGCCAGCCCAACGGGCTTGGTCACTTGTGGTTCCAGCAAGCGCATCAGATTGCTGTCGCGCATCGGGGTCAGCGGATGATCCTTCATTGGGCTTTCCGCGAGGGGCTGTTGGCCCACAAACAGATTTCCCATGAATATCGAACGGCCATTTTCAGGGAACGCGGGGCAGTAGATCGTTTGATCTGTGCCAAGGTCGGCCATCAAGGCCTCGGCCACGGGCCCGATATTCCCCTCTGCCGTGCTGTCAAAGGTTGAACAGTATTTCCAGAAGATCCGCTGTGCGCCCGCCGCTCGTAACCATGCAAGTGCGGCCCGTGCCTCGGCCACAGCCTCGTCCACAGGTGCGGTGCGGGATTTCAGCGCAATCACCTCAAACGGTCCCGTATCTTTGGGAGGATCCGTCGGGACACCGATGCGCAAGGACACCTGTACCCCGCTGCGCACCAAGAGCCCGGCAAGATCGGTGGCACCCGTAAAGTCATCTGCGATACAGCCCAAAACACTTGTCATATCTATTCTTCTCCGGGCAGTTTTAGACCTGCGTTGCGGGCATAGACCTTGGCAACCGCAGCATCGTCTTCGCCGCCATACCCCATGCCAGCCGCCGCAACAAATTGTTGCAACGCAGCGGCGGTGATGGGTGCGCTAAAGTTTGCATTTTTGGCGATATCAAGCACGATCCCAAGGTCCTTGGGCCAGATGTTCACCGAACTATGTGGCGTGTAATCCCCGGCTGCGATGTGCGGTGCACGGTTTTCCAACATCCAACTGGTGCCTGCACATTTGCTGATCACGTCGATGAATTTATCCGGTGTCACGCCTTGGGTCATGCCAAAGGTCATTGCCTCGGCCATGGTCGCAATATGCACCCCCGCGAGTAGTTGGTTAACGGCCTTCATCGCACTGCCTGCGCCAACTTGATCACCCAGTTCAAACACCGTTTCCGCGATACTATCCAAGACGGGACGCAAGGCGGCGAAGGTTTCTGGTGTCCCTGCTGCCATGATTGACAGTGCGCCATTGGCTGCTTTGACAGAACCGCCAGAGATCGGTGCATCCAGATACAACACGTCATGCGCCGCACAGCGCGCAGCCATGTCTTTGGCAAAATCAGGTGGCATGGTGGCGCAAGACAACACCGCAGCGCCGGGTTTAAGTTTGGAGACAATGCCGTTTGTACCAAACAGCACGTCTTGGGTTTGTGGGGCATTCAAGACCGCGACGATCACGGTATCCAACTGATCCGCGGCAGAGTGCAGATCACTGCTTTGCCCGCCCTCCCCTACAAACCGCTGCATCTGATCGGGGTTAATGTCCACGCCCCACACCTGATGCCCGCCGCGCAAGGCCGACATGGCAATTCCATAGCCCATTGATCCAAGACCGATGGCGGCAACTTTGTGCGTTTGTTTTGTCATTTCGACCCCTTCAAGAATTTGGATAAAGTCATTGTCCTACCGCACGGCCAATAACGCAACAAACACCACGACAAGCAAGGACACCGCCATACCGATATTGATCATCCTTTGGCTGCGATGGTTCAGGTTCATGCTGCCCAATCTGGCACCTGCCCCGAGCCAAATCAAATGCACTGGCACCCAAATCGCGTTGAACACCAGTAACTTGATGATAATTTCCCAGACAGGCGCTGATGGCATAAAGGCAAAGCCCGAGAACAGTGTCGTGCCAACCACATAGGCTTTGGGGTTGATGAATTGCAGCATCAGGCCGTTGGTAAAGCCAAGTGGTTTCGCCGCAGGCTTGAAGCCGATCTTTGCCCCTGCACTGGCAATGCGCCACGCCAGATAAATCAAATAGCCAACTGAGGCCAATAACAGGACAATGCGCAAAGATGGCACCGCCAACACGATTGCCGCCACTCCGGATATGACAATCATCATCGTGATGAAGCCACCCAAACACAGGCCTGTCAGAAATCTAAAGCCTGCGCGAAACCCAAAAGCCGCACCGATGCCAGCGGTGGTCAAAACCCCCGGCCCCGGGGTGATAAGCAAAAAGAATACGGCGATGACAAACTCAATCATCCGTCATCGCCTCTGAATTACAAATGCGCGCATTCAGGCACGGCGCTGATCACGGTGCCGTCCTTGAGGTGCTGCAACAGATTGTCGACCGTCAGCGCACCCATGGCTGCGCGTGTTTCTACCGTCGCGCTGCCAACGTGGGGCAGTAACACCGTGTTTGGCAGATCGCGCAGTGCTTGGGGAACATGGGGTTCACCTTCAAACACATCCAATCCGGCCCATCCTAATTTGCCGTCTTTCAAGGCGGCAATCAGGGCTGTTTCATCCACGACGGAACCACGGCTGACATTGATCAACGTGCCTTGCGGTCCGAGCGCCTCCATCACTTCGGCATTGACGATCTTGTTGGTTGATGGCCCGCCCGGCGTAATACAAATGATGACATCGCAATCATGCGCCATTTCCGTAAGGTTGTCATAATAGGGATAGTCGACATCCTTTTTGGACCGCGAATGATACACAATCTTAGCGTTCCAAGGCGCAAGCTTGTCTGCAATCGCTTGGCCAATGCGGCCAAGACCAAGGATGCCGATGGTTTGGCCATCCGCCGAACGGGTCAGGGGCGCATTGCCTTTGGCTTCCCATTGACCCGAGCGCACATAGGCATCATCGCGCAGCACTTCGCGGTAGCACGCGAGCATCAACAGCAGCGCTGTTGTCGCGACCTCTTGGTTCAAGACATTTGGCGTATGGGTTACGATGATCCCGCGCCGCGCGGCCTCGTTCGCGTCAACAGCATCATAGCCGACGCCATACCCGCTGATCACTTTGAGATTTGTCAGGGACGCCATCAAGTCAGGGTTCACCCCATCATGGCCATTGGTCACGACATGGGTGATTTTATCCGCGTCATAGCGGTTGGTCTGATGGATCGTAAACACAGCCTCAAGCCGCTCGCGCATTGTGTCAGTGATGCCACCGATTTGGAGAAGATCAGGCATCTTGGCCGACCTTCTGGCGTTGGTGACCCAGCCCTTGGATTGTCAGGTCCATCACATCGCCTTTTTTCAAAAACACAGGTTCAGGCTTCATGCCCAACCCAACACCCGGAGGCGTACCTGTGGTGATCACATCACCGGGGTGCAATGTCATCAAGCTTGATAGATGTTCGATAATTTCAGCGACCGTAAAGATCATCGTGGCGGTATTGCCGGTCTGCATCCGCTTGCCATTCACATCCAGCGCCATATCCAAGTTTTGCGGGTTCTCGACCTCGTCCCGCGTCACAAGCCACGGACCTGTAGGACCAAATGTGTCGCAAGATTTGCCTTTGGTCCACTGCCCCGTGAGCTTTGCCTGGAAATGCCGCTCTGACACGTCATTCACGATGCAATAGCCCGCCACATGATCCAAAGCGTCCTCTTTTGAGACATATTTGGCGGTCTTGCCGATCACCACACCCAGTTCTACTTCCCAATCGGTTTGGGTTGATCCACGTGGCATCATCACATCGTCATAGGCGCCGACAATGGCAGAGTTTGCTTTGAAAAATAGGATCGGATGTTCAGGGATCGCTGCACCCGTTTCCGCAGCGTGATCAGAGTAATTCAGGCCGATGCACAGGAATTTACCGATATTGCCGACACATGGCGCGATGCGCTGTTCGCCTTCAACAATCGGCAAACTGGCAGGATCAAGGGCGCGCAGTTTTGCAATACTGGCATCATCCAACATATCACCTGTGATGTCGCTGACATGATCAGACAGATCACGTAACAGGCCTGCATCATCCAAGAGGCCGGGTTTTTCGGCACCCGGCGCACCATAACGAAGTAGTTTCATAAGTTGTCCTTTAGTGGCTGTCACGCGGCATGGATTTGCGCGCGATATCTTGATATTTGTCAGCGCCATCTAGGATCATACCTTGATCCAGACGCCCGACTTTTTCGCGGAAGATCTCTTGCCATGGGGATTGGCTGGCTGGCATATCATAGCCGCCATTGGCGGCCAACGCGCGCGCGCGATCATTGAGTTCATCCAGCGGCACCAGCATGTCGGCGGTGCATTTGCCCAAATCGATGCGTACTTTATCACCGTTTTGCAACAGGGCGAGGCCACCGCCGTCAGCGGCTTCGGGTGATGCATTCAAAATTGACGGTGATCCCGAGGTACCAGATTGGCGGCCATCCCCGATACATGGCAAAGCTTCGACACCTTTCTTAATGAGGTAGGAGGGTGGGCGCATGTTCACGACCTCCGCCGCACCGGGATATCCTTTTGGCCCCGTTCCCCGCATGAACAAGATGCAGTTTTCATCAATATTTTCAGCGGGATCATCAATGCGATGGTGGAAATCTTCTGGCCCGTCAAACACCACCGCACGGCCCTCAAAGGCTTCTGGATCATCTGGGTTTGACAGATATGTTTTGCGAAACGCAGGTGAGATAACCGAGGTCTTCATGATCGCACTCTCAAACAGGTTGCCCGAGAAGTTTAGGAAACCCGCCTGCTCTTTCATCGGATCAGTTGTTGGCTTGATCACATCGGTATTTTTGGACCGTTGAGTGCTGCAATTGTCACCCATTGATCGGCCATTCACTGTCACCGCACCCGGATGCGGCAACAAGCCGCCAGCGATCAATTCACCTACAACAGCAGGAACACCGCCCGCCTGCTGATAATCTTCGCCCAGATATTTGCCCGCAGGCTGCATGTTCACCAGCAGCGGAATATCATGCCCATGTTTTTGCCAGTCGTCATTGTCCAATGGCACATTCAGGTGGCGCGCAATCGCGTTCAGGTGGATCGGCGCATTTGTCGACCCGCCAATGGCAGAGTTGATCACGATGGCATTCTCAAACGCCTCGCGTGTCATCACATCAGAGGGGCGCAAATCTTCCCAGACCATATCGACAATCCGTTTGCCAGTCTCATAACTGATCTGTCCGCGTTCACGGTAGGGCGCGGGAATGGCCGCAGAGCCGGGCAATTGCATGCCCAAGGCTTCGGCCAATGAATTCATCGTTGTGGCCGTACCCATGGTGTTGCAATAGCCCACCGATGGCGCAGAAGCGGCGGCGATTTCCATGAACTCGTCAGTGTCAATATCGCCGGCCGCCAGTTTTTCGCGTGCCTTCCAGATTACCGTACCGGACCCAGCACGTTCGCCCTTCCACCAGCCGTTCAGCATCGGACCAACAGACAGCGCAATCGCCGGAATGTTCACCGTGGCCGCCGCCATCAACAGCGCGGGCGTGGTTTTATCACAGCCGATGTTCAAAACAACACCGTCCAGCGGATAGCCAAACAAAGTCTCGACCAACGACAGATACGCAAGGTTACGATCCAGTGATGCAGTGGGCCGTTTGCCGGTTTCCTGAATGGGATGCACAGGCACTTCGATACAAGTCCCACCCGCTGCGATGATGCCGTCGCGCACGCGTTTGGTCAGTTCAATGTGGTGGCGATTGCAGGGGCTAAGGTCACTGCCCGTCTGCGCGATGCCAATGATCGGCTTGCCTGATTGTAGCTCATCGCGCGTCAATCCGTAGTTCAAATACCGCTCCATATAGAGTGCGGTCATTTCCAGATTATCAGGGTTCATGAACCATTTGCGCGATCGCAGGTCTTCTTTGGATATCTTTGTCATTGGCCTGACCAGCCTCCGTCGATGATGTGGGTGTGCCCGGTTGTGAATGCACTTTCGTCACTGGCAAGGTAGACGACCAAAGCGGCGATTTCTTCGGCTTTGGCAATACGGCCCATGGGCTGACGCGCTACGAATTGCTCCATGGCCTTGTCATAGCTGCCCAATTGTTCGCCCAGCGCCGTCACACGGTCATGCCAACTGGGTGATTCAACAGTGCCGGGGCAAATGCAATTACAGCGTATGCCCTTGTTAACGTAATCAACAGCAACAGATTTTGTCATGCCAACAACCGCCGCTTTTGTTGTGCCATAGATAAAGCGGTTCGGCGCGCCGATAATCGACCCTGCCGCGGATGACATGTTGATGATCGATCCTGTACCGCGCTCCAACATACCGGGCAGTGCAGCGCGCATTGTGCGCACCATCGAGCGGACGTTGAGATCTAAGGCGAATTCCATTTCCTCATCTGTTGCATCCAGAATCGCACCGTTGTGAACAAATCCTGCGCAGTTGAACAATACGTCAGGATTTGCCCGCGCAACCCCTTCGGTAACGCTGTTGGAATCACGCACGTTAAGTTCGAAAATTTCTATATTTTCGAGATTCGCCTCGCGAATCGTGGATAGCGCTTCCATGTTTACGTCGGTTGCAAACACCTGCGCACCTTCATGTGCCATCGCAATTGCACTGGCACGTCCGATCCCTTGACCGGCGGCTGTTACCAACACGCGTTTCCCGCTAAGTCTTTGTCCTGTCACTTTAATTACACCCTATGTGCCGTACATCTGCCTGTATGAATATGCAGAGGCATCGACGATTATCTACAGAAATCTAAACCCGATCCTCCACACCTGCTGGCGCTTTTGGACGGATGCGTTAGCGTAAGACAGAGATTTCGATTTGACCATAACCCCTTGGTACTTACCCCAAGAAAGGATCGCTGCAATGAGCCAACCTCGCAAGATTACCCTGATCGGCACAGGTCTAATGGGGGCACCGATGTCACGTAATCTGATGGCGGCGGGGCATGATCTGACCGTGTGGAACCGCAGCTCCGAACGCGCAGCGCCTTTGGTGCAGGAAGGTGCCAAGACCACAGAGACAGCAGCAGAAGCGATTGCAGGGGCTGAGGTGATCATCACCATGTTGTCGGACGGATACGCAACCGAAGCGCTGCTAGCGGATACGTCGTTCCGGGCGGCGCTGACCCCTGGCATGATCTGGATTGATATGTCGAGCGCCAAGCCAGAACATGCCCGTGAACAGGCGGCACTTTTGGCCAGAATTGGGGTCGCGCATTTGGATGCCCCGGTCTCAGGCGGTACAAAAGGTGCCGAGGCGGCAAGCCTTGCAATCATGGTCGGTGGGGATCGTGATGCTTTTGATAAAGTAACCCCTGTCTTACAAGCGATGGGTCGGCCCGTGCACGTCGGGCCATCGGGTACGGGTCAACTGTGCAAGCTGGCAAACCAAACCATTGTCGCGGTCACGATCTCTGCGGTGGCGGAGGCGACTTTGCTGGCAGAAAAAGGGGGCGCTGATCCTGCGGCACTGCGCGCAGCCTTGAAAGGCGGCTTTGCCGACAGCGTGATTTTGCAACAACACGGAGAGCGGATGTCGGAAGGTAACTTTGCCCCCGGTGGATTGTCTAAATTCCAGCTCAAGGATTTAGACAACACGCTGGCCGAGGCCGGTGCATTGGGTCTGCAATTACCGTCGACCCAAGCTGTACGCGACAGATTTGCCTATTTCATTGATGAAATGCAGGGCGGTGATCTGGATCATTCCGGCCTTTACCTCGAACTCAAGAAACGGAACAGCCTGACATGACCAGCATTTTGATCCTTGGTGGCGGCGGGATGATCGGCCAAAAACTGGCGCAGCGCATCATCAGCACCGACATTTTTCCAAATGCTGAACTGACCTTGTTTGACCGCGCGTTTGCGCAAAACGGCGTGGCTGCGAAAATGGTCACGGGTGATGTGTCAGACGCTGCCATGGCCAAGACTCTGGCCGCAACACGACCCGATGTGATCTTTCATCTTGCTGCGATTGTGTCTGGTCAGGCAGAGGCAGAATTTGCCTTGGGTTGGGATGTGAACATGATGGCGATGTGGCATCTTTTGAATGCCCTCAAGGACGAACACGACGCATCCGGGCGCACCTATCGTCCGCGTTTGGTTTTCACCTCGTCCATCGCGGTGTTTGGTGGCCCGTTCCCGGACAAGATTGGCGATGAATTTCTATCCGCCCCACAAACCAGTTATGGCGCACAAAAGGCCGCCTGTGAATTGATGGTCACGGACTTTAGCCGCAAGGGTTTCATTGATGGGCTATCGCTACGCCTGCCCACGATATGTGTGCGCCCCGGCAAGGCAAATGCGGCGGCTTCTTCGTTTTTCTCTGGCATCATCCGCGAACCGCTAAATGGGGTTGAAGCGATCTTGCCCGTGGCAGACACTGTGCGCCACTGGCACGCCAGTCCACGCACCGCTGCGCGTTTCCTCACTCATGCAGCGCAGTTGGACACGCATCTTTTGCAAGGTCGTCGGGCGCTAAACCTGCCGGGGTATAGCTGCACTGTTGCAGAACAGATCGAGGCGTTGCGCCGAGCCGCAGGGCAAAAGGCGGTGGACCTGATCAAGCCTGTGCCTGACGAAACGATCATTGGCATCGTAGACGGATGGCCGCGTAACTTTGCGCCGGAACGCGCGATTGCTTTGGGATTTGAGGCTGAGGATAACTTTGATGAGATCATTCAGGTTTACATAGAAGACGACCTGAACTGTTAATCCCCAAGTGTATCGCCGCTGAGGTGTCGTTCCAGATGATGATATATCCGTGCCTTAATCAGCGCTTCGTCCCCAGCCATCGCCGCATCCAAAATCTGAGCATGGTGTTCAATGTTCTCAGAAATGAAATCAAAGCGCATGTCAGCCACCATTAATTGTTGCCGAAATTGCGCATATATGCGGCCATGCATTTGCGTCAGCATGTCTGATCCGCACGCAGAAATCAGTGTTTGGTGAAATTCATTTTCCGAACTAAACCAGATGTCGATCAACTCACTTGGGTTGCTCTGCGAGTGAATACGCTTTTCAATATGACTTAGCTTGTGATGCGCCGCAGTTAGACGCGCTTCCCATGCGACACCACCGTTGCGGATCGACAGAACGCTGCCTTCACCTTCCAGCAAAACCCGCAAGTGGGTAAGTTCAATCAATTTTTGTGCGGACCGCTCGGGCACCCGAAATCCGCGTTGTTCCTGAAAGTTAACCAACCCTACGGTCGACAGTCGAAACAGCGCCTCGCGCACCGTGCTGGCAGAGCACCCAAATTCGTTTCGCAACACCTCGGCGCGCAGCTTGGCACCATGTTCAAACCCGTTGGTGATCAAGCGTTGTTTTAGCGTTTGGTAAATATCCATGTCTTGCTGCATGTTCTAACAACCCTCTTCGAACTCGCAGCTACGTTAGCAGATAAATTTCGATAATATATCAAAATCTCGAAATTATTATAAATTTCACTTTTTTCTTGTTGTACGCGATTCGTCAGCCTAACCTTACGGCAGCGTCATAAAGCGGGGGCGATCGACCCTTGAAATCTACGCTCAACGTCTGGGAGGACAATATGAAATTTATGAAAACAGCGGCCACTGTGGCCGTCGCTGCGGCCATGGTTGCCGGCACAGCAATGGCTGATGGCCATGCAACAACCAAGCTGCGTATTCAGACGCACTTCTCGCCAGAGACATTGTCCGGCAAGATGGCTGCCAAATACATCGACGACATTCAAACCATGTCGAACGGCGAAATCGCGGTTGAGATGTTCTATTCGTCATCCGTTGTTAAGTCGGTTGAGACCTTTGATGCGGCTGCCACAGGTATCCTCGATTGTGACATGACAGGTGGTGCATACCAGACCGGTAAAAACCCAGCGTTCCAGTTTGCGGGTGACCTTCTTGGTGGCTACCAAAACCCATACCAGCAAATGGCATGGTTGTTGCACGGTGATGGCCGCGCGGCGGTGAATGAATTGTATAACGGCTATGACATGGAATTTGTCGGCTGGTGGATTCCTGGTCCAGAATCTCTGGCCTCGACCAAACCTATTCGCACAGCGGCTGATTTCAAAGACTGGAAATTCCGTTCCCCCCCCGGCCTTGCGACCAAAGTATTCGCAGCCCTTGGCGCATCGCCAATCGTCATGGATTTCAACGAAATCTTTACCGCGCTTGAGACTGGCATCATTGACGGTGCCGATGCAGCGAACCTGACCAACAACGTGGGTCTGGGTCTGTACGATATCGCAGAGCACACCAACTATCCCGGCTTCCACTCTATGCCTGCGGACCACCTTGCCTGTCGCAAAGACGTATGGGACGGCATGCCTGCGCATCACCGCAAGATCATGGAAGTCGCCATGGACAGCCTTGCATTGCACAACGCCACCATCAACGAAGTCCAGAACGCACAGACCGCCAAAGAACTGCGCGCAAAGGGCATCAACCTGTATGAGTGGGCACCAGAAGATCTGGCTGCGTACCGTGACGCCGTTCAAATCGGTTGGACCGAGTTTGCAACAACACCAGAAGCCAAGGCGCTTTTGGCAAGCCACATCAGCTTCCTTCAGCAGATGGGCGCGATGAAGTAACCTCGCCCCTTCGCGAGACCTAAACCACGCGGCAAGGCTGTTTCCATGGCCTTGCCGTTTTACCCTCTGACCTTTGGTTCCCACGCTTAGATCATGAAAATCACCCGCATCATCAGCCACGTATTGCAATACGACATGCCCGAGGTTCTGGGCTATTCGCAGCAATATTATGCCATGCGTTCCGCGCATCTGGTTGAGGTTCAAACAGATGAGGGCGTAACCGGTTGGGGTGAATGTTTTGGCCCCGGCACTGTGGCGATTGCGAACAAAGGTATTGTCGAAAAGGTGATCCAGCCCATGGTGCTGGGCATGGACCCGATGGATCGGGACGTGATTTGGCACAAGGTCTATAACCTTTTGCGAGACCACGGACAAAAGGGCATGCCGATGCAATCCCTTTCGGGCGTTGATATCGCTCTGTGGGATATTGCCGGCAAGGTCGCTGGGCTGCCACTGCACAAGCTGATTGGCGGTGCGCACCGCACGGATGTGCCGTGTTACGGCTATGGCATGATGCTGCGCGATGAGCCGGTTGAGGATTTGGCTGCGCGGTTCGAGGATGAAGCCGCCGCGATCAAAGGTATGGGTTTTATTGCAACTAAGATGAAAGTCGGCTTTGGCCCTATGCCTGACGTCAAACTTTGCGAGGCAGTGCGGCGCGGCGTTGGTGATGATTTCAAATTCATGGTCGATGCCAATCACTGCTACACTACCTCAGATGCATTCTATGTCGGTCGCGCGCTGGAAGAGCTGGACGCCTATTGGTTCGAGGAACCTATCGCGCCGGAAGACCTTGATGGCTACCGCGAGTTGCGCGCAGGCCTAAAGGTCAACATCTCGGGCGGTGAAGCTGAATTTAACCGTTGGGGCTGGCGCAACATTTTGGAAAATCGCGGGCTGGACATCGCCCAACCAGAGGTCTGCGCGTTAGGGGGCATATCCGAATATCTGCGCGTTCTGGCGCTGTGTCATGCGCATTTCACGCCCGTCATTAACCACGTCTGGGGCAGCGCGATTGCAGTGGCCACAAACCTGCAACTGCTCGTCGCGATGCCGCCCCTGCCCGGTGGGTTGCACCCTTGGGAACCGATGCTGGAATTCGACACAACTGACAACAAGTTCCGCGACAACCTGCTGGCCGAGCCCTTGGACATCCAAGGGCAAGTCAAAGCCAACAAGGGACGTGTCGCGATCCCCACAGGTCCGGGCATCGGCGTTGAGCCGGACCGCGATTTTATCAAACACTACACGATTGACGCGTAAGCGAAGGGAAGCCCGATGAAAAACAAGACAGGCGGGATTATTGAATGGGTCATACCGTTGGCTTTTGTCGGCACGATGGCTTGGTTGATCTGGCATCTACCAGCCTTCATGTTGGATTGGGTGCCCTATGCTTCGGAATCCTTGCGTGGTCAGGTTGAGGCGATTTATCTGCGCGCGGATGTCACCCCAAACATGGGTGGCGTGTTTGGCGGGCATATCGACATCCTTGATATCACTGCGTTGATACTGTCACCCATCCTTGCCATCATCGGCATGCGCACCGTGAATGCCGCCGCGATGGAATATGATGGGGCCAGCCGGATCGACCAAGCTGCCCTATTCTTTGGCCGCGTCACCATGATGATGATCGCGCTGATGACCATCGTGATGCTGTATGAAGTGTTCATGCGCTACATCATTGAGGCCCCCACCGAATGGGCCAACGAGATGACGCTGTGGTTCGCCAGCTTTGTGTTCCTGATCTCGGGCATCTACGCGATGCAACAACGCAGCCATATCCGCATTTTCTTGCTTTATGATGTGGCACCACGCTGGTTGCAAAAGGTGTTTGATTGCATTTCCACGCTGCTGATCGTGATGTTCGCGTTCTTTCTGGTCTATGGCAGCTACAAACAGGTGTTCATCAACAAGCTCTATAAATGGGAGCTGTACGGATCAGCCTTTAACCCGCCGATCCCAGCGACGTTGCAACCGATGGTGCTGATCGTAATTACGCTGGTCGCCGTTCAAGCCGTGCTGAACCTGATCGCGGATTGGAACAAAGAACCCGAGGTTCATACTGATGAGCCGGACCAAGAAGAAATTGACGCGCTGAAACGCGCAGTGGGGCAAGACTGATGGATATTGGAACGATCTCACTGATTTTGATGCTGGCGCTGATCGCTTTGCTGGCCATCGGCATGCCACTTGGGTTTGCCTCTGCATCACTCGCGGTTCTTGTGCTGGTGATGAAGTTTGAACCTGCCCTGTTGCTCAACCCCTTTAGCTTTGGGGATGGCATTTTGACCGGGCGACCGGGAACGGGGCCGCTGTATATTCTTGCCCAGAAAATATACGGGCTCTTAACGGATTATGTCCTCATATCGGTGCCCTTATTCATCTTCATGGCGTCCTTGCTGGAACGCTCTGGCATCGCCAAGGACATGTATTCATCGCTGAACGTCTGGCTGTCGCGCACCCGTGGCGGCATCGCGATTGTGACGTCGATCATGGCTGTCATCATGGCCGCGATGTCGGGCATCATTGGCGGTGAAGTTGTCCTGTTGGGTCTGATCGCCCTGCCCCAAATGCTGCGGCTTGGCTATAACCAGAACCTTGCTATTGGTGTGATCTGTGCCTCGGGTAGCCTTGGCACAATGATCCCGCCCAGCATCGTTCTGATCATCTATGGATTGATCACTGAAACCTCGATCAAGGCGCTTTTTACCGCATCTTTCATCCCCGGTTTCATGCTCGCCTCGATGATCATCACCTACATCATCGTGCGCACGCAGCTCAAACCCGAAGACGCGCCATTGCCTGAACCAGATCCAAACGACCCTGAGCCGGTCGAAAAGCGCAAACTATTCGGCGCGTTCATGAGCATTGTTGTGGCAGGATTTTCCGCTGTGTTGTTCGTGCGTGCCGCGTTCTTTGAATTCTCAGGCTCCAACGCTGCCAGCCAAGGTGAACCTGCCCGGCTTGGCACCATTGATCACATGCCTTGGCTTGCAGGTATCTGCATTATTGCCCTGTTGCTGATCTTCTTTGTCTTTGGCAAAGAACGTTCAAAAATCGGCTGGGACATGGGCAAAGGTTTGGTCGCGCCGATGGTGGTCATCGGCGTTGTCATGGGATCGATCTATGGTGGCATCACTGGGATTACCGAGGCCGCTGGCATGGGCGCATTTGCTGTTCTGATCATCGCCATCCTGCGCGGCGAAGGGTCATTTGCATTGGTCTGGGAAAGCCTGATGCGGACGTTGAAATCGACCGGCACGATCATCTGGGTGACAATTGGTGCGGCCTCCCTCGCGGGTGCCTATACCATTGCAGGCGGACCGCAATATGTCGCGGACCTGATCGTGGGCAAGGACCTGCCAACCATGGGCGTGATCCTGACCATGATGGTGATCTTGTTGTTCATGGGCGCCTTCATGGATTGGGTCGGCATTGTACTGCTGATCATTCCGGTGTTCCTGCCCATCGTTCTGCGCCTGCCGATTGAGGAAATTGGTCTGATCGGTCAACTGGAACCAAGCCACGTTGCGATCTGGTTTGGCGTGGTGTTTTGTATGAATATGCAGGTCAGTTTTCTGTCTCCGCCTTTTGGCCCTGCTGCGTTTTACCTCAAATCAGTGGCCCCGCCGCACATCAGCTTGACGGATATCTTCAAAGGGTTTCTGCCCTTCATCGGTATTCAGATTTTGGCATTATCTGTGTTGTTGATCTGGCCAAACATCATTGCAATTCTACTCTGAGGAATTGGCATGATGCTTAACCCTGATCAGATTATGCAGTTTGAAACCCAAGGTTATTTGGTTGTTCCAGACATTATTCCAGCCGATATCCTTGAACGGGTAAAGGCCGAATACGCGGTTTTGATTGATGATCTTTACGCTGATTGGCATGCAAAGGGATTGGTAAAGGTCCCACCCGAAGGTTTGGATTTCTGGGGCAAACTTCTAAACGCCTATCGTGCTGGTTGCGACTATTTTCAGCCGATGGATATTTCCCTGCCCGGTGACCGGATCAAGGCAGACACCCCGTTTCATATTGGACCTGCGGTGTTTGATATGATGACTGCCCCGTCACTTCTGGACGTGGTCGAACAGTTGATCGGCCCGGAATTAACCAGCAATCCGATCCAACACGTGCGCCTCAAACCGCCCGCCACAGCATTGGACGCTGATGAAATCCGCGCTCATATAACGGCCACCGATTGGCACCAAGATCGTGCTGTTGCGCTGGAAGATGCGGATCAAACTGACATGGTGACGGTTTGGATCGCGGTCACGGATGCGACGGTTCAAAACGGATGCCTTCAGGTTCAACCACAGACCCATGATCAGGATATCTTGCCCCATTGCGCCCGCACCCAAACCGGGATCGCGGATGGGTTTATCAATGAAAGCGATGCGATCCCCTTGCCTGTAAAAGCCGGGGGTGCAGTGTTGTTTCATCCGCTCACCCCTCATGCATCGCTAACGAACCAAACCGACAGCTTCCGCTGGTCTTTTGACATCCGGTTCAGCGCCACGGGCCAACCCACAGGCCGCAGTCATTTCCCGGATTACATCGCCCGATCCCGTACCAACCCTGATACCGAATTGCGCGATTGGCGCGCCTGCAAAACCCAATGGGAAGACGCCCGCGCACGCCTTGCTGTCACACCACATATCGACATTCACCGCTGGTCATCTGACGCGCCATACTGCGCCTGACCCCCGCCGCCTGAAAGAGAAATTCATGGATTTTGTTCGCCTTGATCGCGCAGATACCGTTGTCACCGCCACCCATGCCTTGGCGGTCGGTACGTCTATCGAAGATGTTGCAACCACTGCGTTGATCCCCTCGGGCCATAAGATCGCGACCACCGCGATGAAGACGGGTGACCCGGTGCGCAAATACGCACAACTGATTGGCTATGCTTCAACGGACATCGCAGCGGGCGATCATGTGCACACCCACAACGTTGAATTTCGCAACACAGACATGGCGTATGAATTCTCGACCGATTTGCGCCCTGTAGCATCTGCAACGACCCAAGACACCTTCATGGGGTATCGTCGCGAAAACGGTCGTGTCGGCACACGGAACTACATTGCGATTGTCACGTCGGTGAATTGCTCTGCCACCGCCGCACGGATGATTGCGGATCACTTTACGCCTGATGTGCTGGCGGCATATCCCAACGTGGACGGTGTCGCCGCCTTTGTGCATGGCACGGGTTGCGGCATGGCGGGGGATGGTGACGGGTTTGAGGCCTTGCAGCGCGTCATGTGGGGCTATGCCAAACACCCCAATCATGCCGGCGTGCTGATGGTGGGTCTGGGGTGCGAAATGAACCAGATCGACTGGCTGCTTGAGGCCTATGGACTGAAACAAGGCCCCACGTTTCAAACCATGAACATCCAGAACGTTGCGGGCCTGCGCCGCACGGTTGAGCTTGGGATCAGCAAGATCAAAGCCATGTTGCCGATTGCGAACATGGCCAAACGCACGGAATGTCCCGCCTCTGAACTCATGGTCGCCTTGCAATGTGGCGGCTCTGATGCATGGTCGGGCGTGACGGCAAACCCGGCACTGGGGTATGCCTGTGATCTGCTGACCGCCCAAGGGGCCACGGGCGTGCTGGCTGAAACGCCTGAAATCTACGGCGCTGAACACCTGCTGACACGCCGCGCAGTGGATCAAGCGACAGGTGGCAAGCTGATTGGCCTGATCAAATGGTGGGAGGATTATACCGCCCGCAACAAGGGATCGATGGACAACAATCCAAGCCCCGGCAACAAAAAGGGTGGTCTGACCACGATACTTGAAAAGTCTTTGGGCGCGGCTGCCAAGGGCGGCACGACGCCCCTGACGGGTGTGTATAATTACGCCGAGCCCGTCACTGCGCGTGGTTTTACCTTCATGGATTCACCGGGCTATGACCCTGCATCCGTCACCGGGCAGATCGCAGGCGGCTGTAATCTGGTTTGCTTTACCACCGGGCGTGGGTCGGCGTTTGGGTCCAAACCTTCCCCCACGGTCAAAGTTGCAACAAACACCGAAATGGCGACCCGCATGTCCGAAGACATGGACATCGACGCAGGCGAAATCCTATCCAAAGGCGTCAGCGTTGAGGAAAAGGGCCGGGAGATTTACGAGATGTTTCTGCGCGTCGCCTCTGGTGAAATGACCAAATCTGAGGCGCAGGGATTAGGAGATTATGAATTCGTCCCATGGCAAATTGGGGCGGTCATGTGAAACGTATTCTGGTCATCGGCGGTGGCTTGATCGGTATTCGCCATGTTGAGGCGGTACAGGCACACCCGGCATGTACGCTTGTTGGGCTGGTCGATACGGACATGTCGATCAAAGTCGATGTGCCGCAATTTACCGATATGGCTGACGTGGACGCATCGGTTGATGGCGTGATTATCGCAACGCCAACTCATCTGCATGCCGCGCATGGCATTGAGGCCGCCAAACGTGGTTGGCATATGCTGATCGAAAAACCCGTGGCAGGCACACATCACGACGCACAAGAGCTGGAAGCCACATTGCATAGATCGCAGGTGTGTTCCTTGGTCGGGCATCATCGCCGCTATCACGCGTCAGTCCAGCAACTAAAGGCTGCATTGGCGGATGGTTTGATCGGAAATGTGGTGACTGTTTCCCTGCTCTGGGCCATGCGCAAACCTGACGCATATTTTGAGGGCAATTGGCGGGCTGCGGGCGGCAGTCCGGTGATGATCAATCTGGTGCATGACATTGATCTGCTCCGTTTTGTGATTGGTGAAATCAATCAAACCGTCGCACTGCGCGGTGCGCCTTTGCGTGGAACGGACCGGATCGAATGCGGTGCAATAGCGCTGGGTTTTGAAAATGGCGCGACGGGCACAATCAGTTTTGCCGATACCGCGCCCTCGCCTTGGGGCTTTGAAGCGGGCACTGGAGAGAACCCTAACATCGGGACCACGGGCCAAGACATGATGTGGATCACAGGCACAAAAGGCGCTGTGAGCTTTCCGTCTATGACCGTTTGGCATGGAACAGATTGGGGCAGGTCCGCAACCGTCACGCCGTTCACGGTTACGCAAAACGAACAGTCCCCTTTGGACGCCCAGCTTGATCATTTTATCGCTGTCATGGACGGCGCCGCCCCGCTTATCGATGTTACAGATGCCACGCGCACCTTAGAGATCGCGCTGAATATCGAAGCACAGCTTGTGGGCCAAAACCCGCAATACGGGGCAAAATATGCCTGAACAACTGAACGCTGAGCACGTCACGCACTACGCCAACAATGGTTATCTGCTGCTGGAAAATCAAATCCCTGAAGAATGGTTGGCGCAGATCAGATCAGAAATCACCCGTTTTGAGGTTGAAGCCGCAACGCTAAGCGCCAGCACTGACCGCCTTGACTTAGAAGACAGCCATACCCCTGAAAACCCACGTCTGCGCCGGATCAAACTGCCCCACGTGATCTCGGATGTGATGCGGGACTTAATGACCTCTGATCATGTGCTGGCCCCGGCCCGTGATCTGATTGGCCCTAACCTGCGCCTGCACACAAGCAAGCTGAACATGAAATCAGCGGGTTACGGCGCGGCGGTTGAGTGGCATCAGGATTATGCGTTTTACCCTCATACCAACGACGACATCCTTGCCATTGGAATTTGCATTGACGACATGGCAGATGAAAACGGCCCTCTCATGGTCTATCCCGGCAGTCACAAAGGCCCAGTTTTTGATCATCATGTGGATGGCGTTTTTGCAGGCGCGATCCTGCCTGAAGACAATGGGCTGAACCCTAAAGATGTGATCAAACTGACGGGGCCCGCAGGATCGGTCAGCATTCATCATGGGCGTATTGTGCATGGGTCGGCGCTGAACACCTCCGCAAACCCGCGCCGCATTTTGTTTTATGAACTGATGGCAGCAGATGCTTTCCCGATTATGGGCTCAATGACCCGTTGGGATGGCATCAAGGACTATGACACCCGGATGTTATGTGGTCAAAGCACACTGAACCCACGACTTAAGGATATCCCAGTGCGCATTCCGCAGCCACAACCGGATGTCCCAATCTCTATCTACGAAATACAAAAGGGCATGAAAAAGCGCGCCTTTAAAACTGTTGAATAATTCTCTGAAAGGAAACGACATGAGCAAGCCATCAATTGGATTTATCGGCCTTGGCCTTATGGGCGGCGCGATGGCCGGGCGGCTACAAGACCTTGGCTATGACTTGACCGTTCTTGGCAACCGGGACCGCACCTATCTGGACGCCGCAATTGCGCGTGGGGCGGTTGAGGCCACAAATGCCAAAGCGGTGGCAGAGGCCAGCGATATCGTGATGTTGTGCATGGGCACGTCAGATCACGTTGAGGGGCGGATGCGCGGTGACGACGGCGTTATTGCGGGCCTGCGCAAAGGCGCGACTGTGATTGATTTTGGCACCTCATTGCCCGGCAGCAGCCGTACTTTGGCTGGTGAAGTTACTAAGGCTGGCGGCCACTATTTGGACGCACCTTTGGGACGCACGCCCTCACATGCCAAAGATGGTTTACTCAACATCATGGCGTCTGGTGACAAAACCGCCTTTGCGGCGGTAGAGCCTGTATTGAAGGACTTGGGCGAAAACGTCTTTCACCTAGGCGACATCGGGTCTGGCCATACAATCAAGCTGATCAACAACTTCTTTGGTATGACAGTGGCCAATGCCATGGCCGAAGCCTTTGCTATGGCTGACGTCGCGGGTGTAGATCGCAAGCAATTATATGACGTGATTGCCGCTGGCCCATTGCATTCCGGCATGATGGATTTTGTCAAAGCCTACGGTGTGGACAATGATCCCTCAATGTTGGCATTCGCGATCAAGAACGCGGCAAAGGACGTCGGGTACTATGCGCGCATGGCCGAAGAAGCGGGCGTGGACAGCGTCATGTCCAAGAGCACTTTGGCGGCATTGAATGACGCACGCGACAGTGGTCAGGGTGATGATATGGTCAGTCAGATGGTCGATTACTACGTCAAAAAGTTCAAAGGCTAATCCATGGCCGTCACCGCCGCATCCAACGCTGATCTTCCCCGCCTCGGCATCATTATGATGCTGGTGGCGTGGCTGTTTTTTTCCGTGGTGGACACCAGTGCAAAATGGCTTGCGGTGGCGGGCATCCCTGCGTTTCAATTGGCTTTCATGCGGTACGCCAGCCACTTTGTTATCTCAATCGGGGTGATTGCAAAGGGTGGTTTCACTGCGGATCGCTTTAAAACGGACCATGGGTGGCAAGTTATTAGCCGGGCCTTGTTGTTGGTTTCGGCCACCTTGTCCAACTTTTATGCGCTCCAGTTTCTGCCGCTGACGGTTGTGTCTGCAATCATGTTTTCCAGCCCGGTCATCGTCTGTTTCCTATCCATTTCAGTGCTGAAGGAACAGGTAGGCCCCTGGCGGTGGGCCGCTATTTTATTAGGCTTCATTGGCGTTCTCATCGTTGTACGCCCCTTTGGCACCGCGTTTCATCCTGCCATGTTGTTGATCATCTACAACGCAACAGCGCTCGCCTTTTATTCGATCATGACCCGCAAATTGTCCGGGATTGTCGCGGTCGATACAATGCAGTTTTACATGGGGGCGGTCGGTACATTCGTTCTGCTGCCATTTGCAGCTTTCACATGGGTGACACCAGATACAGCGTGGGCAACTGTCGTCCTGTTCAGCCTTGGTGTGATGGGCTGGGCCGGGCATCAATTACTGACCAATGCACACCGATTTGGCACAGCGAACCAATTGATGCCCTTCACCTATTCGTTCCTGATTTACGTGGCGATTTGGGGCTATTTCCTATTTGGCACCGTCCCGGACCTTTGGACAATCATCGGCGCAATCGTGATCATGGGGGCTGGCCTTATCATTTGGAAAAGAGAACAACGATGACCAAAATTGCCTGCATTGGTGAAGCCATGATTGAGCTGTCGATGGCGGGTGACGATGCACAAGTCGGCGTGGCGGGCGATACACTCAACACCGCCATCTACCTGCGACGCACAGCACCTGCGCTCTTGGTCGATTACATGACCTGTCTTGGGGATGATCCGTTTTCGGCGCGTATCCAATCATTCATTGCAGATCAGGGCATTGGCACCTCTGCCATCTTGCAAATTCCACATAAATCACCGGGTCTCTACGCCATAACCACCACAGCGGATGGCGAACGTAGTTTCACCTATTGGCGCAACACTTCTGCCGCGCGTCAGCTGTTTTCAGACGGGGATTTTGATCGACTAGCGACATATGACGCCGTCTATTTATCTGGCATTTCTTTGGCAATCTTGCCGCATGAGGTCAGGATCGCACTACTGGAATGGCTGGAAAAATCATCAATCACCGTCATCTATGACAGCAATTACCGGCCACGCCTTTGGGACAGTGTTGAACATGCACGCCAGATTACGACGGCCATGTGGCAACGTGCTGATGTGGCCCTCCCCTCGATCGACGATGAAATGGCGCTTTTTGATGAAACCGATGCACAGGTCACAGATCGGTTTTCCCAGCACAAAAGCACAGGTGCTTTAAAAAGGGGCGCGGATGGCCCGCTGTCTTTGGGTGAAACCGTTGAACAAAACTATCCAGCCGCCACACATGTTGTGGACACAACAGCCGCTGGCGACAGTTTTAATGGTAGCTACCTTGGCGCATATTTGACAGGGCAAGATCAAGCGGCGGCGCTTATGTCAGGGCATATGCTGGCCGCCAAAGTGGTGCAACACCGTGGGGCAATTATACCTGCATAAGCGGTGCAAGATCGGACGCACCAACAAGCGCGAGTAAAGCTGTGACAGGATCCTCAGAACGCGCAGCTTTAGCAATCTGATCTGCTTTTGGGTCATTCAGCTCACGCCCCGCGATGGTTTCAGATACACAAAACGCAATCCACGCCCGCAGCCCAAAAACCACTGCTGGCGCATCGCCATCCCGCAAAGTGGCAATAAATCGGTAGGGTACTTTCTGACTGCCATCCATGGCGATCTGGTCCAAGCGGTGCCCGAGATCAGGGTTTTCAAAGCGTTCCAACAACGCTTTGGCATACATCGGCACTTGCCCGGTCACACTGGATGGCAACGTCGCGCCGGCCTGCGCCATCAACTGCTCGACTCGTTGACGCAGGTCAGGGTCAGCAACGGCTTCATGCACATAGGTATGGCCCCGCGCCAATCCTGCGTAAGCCATCAAAGAATGTGCACCATTCAACATCCGTAACTTGCGTAATTCATGCGGGGCCACATCAGCCACAAATTGAACATCCGGCCAATCAGGGCGCGGCCCGGCAAAGTCATCTTCGATCACCCATTCGCGGAAGGCTTCGGTTGGGACCGCCATGGCATCACCGCTGATCTGGCGTACCGCGTCCGTTGTGGCGGGTGTGATCCGATCCACCATTGCATTGGGAAAGCGTGCCACATCCCAATCAATCTTGAGGCCCGCCGCATCTGCAAACCGCGCAACCGCATCATGCAGGGCCTTGCCATTTTCCACACGGTTATCGCAACTCATCACTGTCACAGGGAACTTGCGAACCGCCAAACACTTGGCCAAGAAGCCGATGAAAGTGGTTGGACCATGCCCCGCCACATCAGCCGCTATTGCTGGATCATTCAGGTCAAGCACGCCATCTGCGTCCAGATGATAGCCTTTCTCGGTCACCGTAGCAGAGATAATGTCCGCATCTGCCATCACCTCTAAGACAGCATCAGGGTCATTTGGCGCGACCAAAATATCTGACAAAATACCGATCCGCTTAACACCCACACCTTGGATGCACAGGTCATATTCAAACCCTTGTGGCGCAAGACCGTCACGCATGCTGGCAGACCGCAGGCTTACGCCAATCACGTCCCAACCACCCGCATCGGCTGTGTAATCCAGTAGATGGGCGCGGGCAAAATTACCCAACCCAAAATGTACAATACGGCCCATCTATTGATCCAACCCATAGGCATCACGCGCCAGATCGGTGGCAAGCAGCTGGGCCAAGTATTCGGCATCTGTAAGGTCAAAGTATCCCTTTTTCATCTGTTCAGCCAAATGTGTTGCCACCCCGCGCCGCCATAAATCATGACGCGCCGGGATCGACAAAAACGCGCGGGTATCATCGTTGAATCCAGCAAGATTATGATAGCCCGCAGTCTCAACCACCTGATCAAAGTACCGCGCGATGCCAGCGGGACTGTCATGAAACCACCATGGCGGGCCAATCCGCAAACACGGCCAATGCCCAGCCATCGGGGCCAATTCACGGGCATATGTTGTTTCATCCAACGTAAACAGCAAGATACGCAGATCAGCGTTGTTGCCCACGCGGTTCAGCAGCGCCTCTAGGCCACGTACCCAATCCACCGAAATGGGTATATCCGCGCCCATGTCGCGCCCGAATTCCTGCAACAATGCCGCGTTGGTGTTGCGCCTGCTGCCTGCGTGAATTTGCATGCTCAGGCCATCCTCCACAGACATCTGGGCCATTTCGATCAACATGTGCCCATAGAACCGCTGCGCGTCCTGCCTGTTTCCCACCCCAGTGCGCAACCGGTGATAGATCGCATCGGGGTCGTCCAGCCATTCGGTGTGAATAACCTCAATCGCATGATCTGTGGCTGTCGCACCCATCGCCTTGAAATCTGCACGCCGCTGCCTCAGGGCTGCCAAATACCCGGGAAACGATCCCAGATCGCACCCGGTTAAGGCCTCTAACGCGGACAGGTTTTGCATAAAGTCAGGATCATTTGCATCCAGTACACCGTCTGGCCGGAAGGTCGGTAAAACCCGCCCGTCCCAATCACTTTCTTTGATTGTCGCGTGATGCGTCAGCGTATCCAAAGCTGAATCCGTGGTCGCCAATACGTCAATGTTGAAACGGTCAAACAAGGCTCTAGGGCGATAGGCATCTTGCGCCAGCTTGTCCGCGATCTGGTCATAAATTGCGTCGGAAGTTTCTGCTGACAACGCAGTCTGAACCCCCAGCGTTTCGCGCAACACATATTCCATCCACACCCGCGACGGTGTGCCCAAAAACAAATGCCAATGCGCCGCAAACATCGCAAACACATCGCGCGGATCGGTGGCCTGACCCGCAGGTCCGACGCCCAATTCGGCGAGTGACACACCTTGCGAATACAGCATCCGAAATACGTAGTGGTCGGGTATGACCAGTAGTTTCGCAGGATCAGAAAATGCATCGTTCTGCGCAAACCACGCCGGGTCGCAATGACCGTGCGGTGACACAATCGGCAGACCCTTGATGCTTTGGTACAATTTCTCGGCGGAGCCGTTTAAATGTCCACTCATGTCTGTCGTCCTTTGGCCACGTTACATGCATTACAGCTTGCATCTTGCCTGTTCGAACCGCCAGAATAAAGCCACACAAAGGATAGAAATGATGAAACAATGCTGGCGCTGGTTTGGCCCTGACGATCCGATTGCCCTATCTGATTTGCATCAAGTTGGCGTGCAGGGGATTGTCACTGCCCTGCATCATATTCCCCCCGGCCAGCCTTGGGATAGGAAAAGCATTGCAGCGCGGCAATCTCTGTTAAAGACCAGCGGATACGCTTGGGATGTGGTTGAAAGCCTACCTGTCTCAGAAGCAATCAAAACTCAGACCACCGACATGGCTGCCCATATCGATGCCTATAAGTTGAGCCTGAATGCTTTGGCCGCGCAAGGGATCGAAACCATCTGTTATAACTACATGCCGATCTTGGATTGGACCCGTACACAATTGCGCGCGCCCCAGCCCCATGGCGGCGCAGCGATGTTGTTCGACCTGATCGATTTCGCTGTTTTTGATTTGCATATTCTGGCGCGCGCAGGGGCCAGTGATGATTATGCGCACTCTGTAACAACGCAGGCATATGCACGTTTTGAACAGATGTCCGATGATGACAAACTGACATTACAACACAACATCACGGCTGGTCTGCCCGGTGCCAATGACAATTGGAGCGTTGAGGACGTGCGTGATTTACTTGCGACCTATGAGGGGACCACGGCTGATAAACTGCGGGCGAACCTAGTTGATTTCTTAAGCGAGGTTGCGCCCCTTGCCCAAGAGTTGGGCCTGCGCCTGTGTTGTCACCCAGATGATCCACCGTTTTCGTTACTGGGGTTGCCGCGTATCATGTCGAACGCCGATGATTATGCATCTGTTTTGGACGCTGTTGATATTGCGGCAAATGGTGCAACCCTGTGCACGGGCTCCCTTGGGGTTGCCTCAGATTTTGATGGCCCGGCATTTGTGCGGCGTCATGGCCCCCGCATTCACTTTGCGCACCTACGTAATACGACGCGGATCGCTGGTTCAGACCCGCAAAAACCTGACTTTTACGAAGCACCGCATCTTGAGGGTGACACAGATATGGTGGGCACAGTGCGTGCCTTGATGGCGGAACAAACCCGTCGCAAAGCAGAGGGCCGCAGTGATTGGCAAATCCCGATGCGGCCAGATCATGGGCAAGAGTTGCTGAGTGATTTAGGGGGCCACAGCACCCCCGGCTATCCGTTGATTGGCCGGATGCGCGGCTTGGCTGAGTTGCGCGGGATCATGGCTGCTTGTGATTGATCTGTAGCGACAAGGGGGACGCACAGGGCCACCTTCGATCTAAATTCAAGAACCGGATTAACGGCCCATCCATCCACCATCAACTGTCAGGACAGTGCCGTGCACATAATCGGACGCAGAAGATGCAAGGAACACAACTGGCCCTCCAAAGTCGGCAGGTTTACCCCAACGCCCTGCCGGAATACGCTCTAGGATAGACTTTGAACGTGCAGCATCATCCTGTAACGCCTGCGTGTTGTCTGTTGCGATATACCCCGGTGCAATGGCGTTCACGTTGACGCCCTGCCCTGCCCATTCGTTTGCCAATGCCTTGGTCAATTGACCAATTGCGCCCTTGGACGCCGCATAGCCCGGAACCGTGATGCCCCCCTGAAAGGTCAGCAGTGAGGCGGTAAAAATGATCTTACCCGACCCACGCGCCACCATCGCGCGACCAATTTCACGGCTCAGCACAAACTGTGCGTTCAGGTTCACCTCAATAACTTCATCCCATAGATCATCGCCATGTTCTGCTGCGGGTCTGCGCAAAATGGTGCCCGCGTTGTTCACCAGAATGTCAGGCGCAACCAAACTGACTTTCGCGGCGAATGCTGTCACTGCGGCACGGTCAGAAAAGTCACATTGATGCGCGGTAAACTTTCGCCCCATGGCGGTGATGACTTTTTCGACCTCACTGCCATCTAGCTCAAGTGTGGCGCTGACCCCGATGATGTCGGCACCCGCTGCGGCCAATGCCTCGGCCATGCCCCGCCCAATGCCGCGTTTGACGCCAGTGACCAGCGCGGTCTTGCCGCTCAAATCAAACATGGTCATGTCACTCATTTGAGGCCCTCGGATTTATTTCATTGAAGCATGGGCCGCACGCAGCTTGGCCCAGTCAAAAGTCACGCCAATACCCGCATCATCCGGGGCAACGGCCAGCGCATTTTCCACAACCAAAGGCCGCGTTGTATATTCATCAATCGGGAAAGAATGCACTTCGATCAAACCCGCGTTGGATTGACCCGATACAAGGCTCACGTGCAATTCTTGCATCCCGTGGCTGCACACCGGAATCCCGTGCGCCCGACTAAGGTCAGCCACCTGCAACCAGCCCGTGATCCCGCCACAATTTGACGCATCCGGTTGGAGATAGGACAGCGCGGCATCAGCGCAAGCATATTCGAATTCATGGATCGTGTGCAGGTTTTCACCCATCGCAAGCGGCATGCCCGTGGCCTGCGCAATCTCGGCGTAGCCTTTGTAGTTGTCTGGGATCGTGGGCTCTTCGAACCACAGCAAATCGTATGGTTCAAACGCGTGCGCCGCTGCAATCGCTTGGGGCACTGACATCGAATAATTCGCATCTACCATGAACGCAACATCTGGACCGATCACATCGCGGATTGCTTTGATCCGTGCCACATCATCCGCCAGATCAGGTTGCCCGATCTTGATTTTTACGCCATTAAATCCGCGCGCCAGATAACCTTCGGTTTGTTTTATAAGTTTGGGCAACGAGAAGTTCAAATCAATGCCGCCACAATACGCGCGACACCTGTTAGATGCCCCACCCGCCATAGCGCTTGGCCTTGGCGCTTTCCGCACAGATCCCACAATGCGATATCAACCGCGGATATCGCGAACGACGCAATGCCACCGCGCGCCACATAATGCACATGCCACTGCATTGCATCATATAGCGCTTCAACCTGTGCAGCATCTTGGCCGATGATAAACGGGGTCAAATCATGTTCGATCATCGCCAATATCGCACGACCACCTTTGCCGCCGGTATAGGTATATCCCGTGCCTTCGGATCCATCCGACAGCTGGATCGTCACCGTCACCAATTCAAAATGTGTATGATCGCCGTGTTTGGCATCGCTCAGCACTTCTGCAAGTGGCACGTTGAATATTTGCGCGCTCACAGCCGTAATTTGTGTCGCAGATGTGGGTGGTGCGAGATCAGACATGGGCGGCCTTATGATTGTACCTTGTCATTTTGGTAGGACCAAGCTGGCACTTCATCAAGCAAGAGTTTGTTTTTTCTTTTCGGGGGGTGTTTGATCAGACGAGTTTGCTTTCACCCACAAACGTGTTTGTAACGCAGATTGAGCAGCCCCACTTGAGTGGTCCAAATTGAAAGTTAGTGCATGATTGGCCTTTGGTCCATCGGTACGATGGCCTCTGGCGCAGGTGGGCGATAGCCCAATGCACTATGGGGTCGTTTGGTGTTAT
>JBARCK010000005.1:0-69784 GCA_049794015.1 Sulfitobacter sp.
TGCTAGGACCTTCGATCAGATGTTCGATGCACTGGCCGAAGTGTGCGACCTGTTCTCACCGCAAGAATGCTGGAACTACTTTTGCGAGGCTGGCTATGGATCAGGTTAAAGGCGCGAAGCTTTAAATAGGCGAAACGGGTTTATCCCTGCCGTTGCAGGCTGCGTTTCAGATCATCGAACAACTCGATACGTTCTTCTTCGCTTAGGAACGCGCCAATCTCTACCTCGCGGCCATGGCCGCGCAGGGTGACATAATGCGGCACTGGACCATCCTTTTCATATTTCAACACCTGAGCCCAATAGCGGTTGCAATCCCATTCTTTGACCTCTCCCTTGGGGGTGGTGTGGATCAGATAGGCCATATCATCTTTTAGGGTCAGGACCTCTTCGATCTGGCGGGCGCGATGGTTCATGCGCAACGCATAATACATGCCCGCAACCGCCATCAGCACAAAGGGCAAGAGGCCCCATAGCAGCACCGTCCCAAGCAGCGGTAAAGTCGGGATCAGGATCAGCGTAAAGGTTGTGAGGATGAAAGCCGCAAACCCGCGCGCAGGCAAGGATTGATGCGGCCAAAGGCGCATCTGCTGCTGGGGGTCACCCGGTTCTGTGGTCCATTCATACGGCATGGCTTGCAAGATAGGCAGGATTGCAGCGAAGGCAATGTGACAACGTGGAGCAGGGGCTTGGGGTTATTGCCCAATCAAGTCCCAGCGGTTGCCGAACATATCTTGAAACACGGCGACGGTGCCATAGGGTTCATGGCGCGGCTCTTCTTCAAAATGCACACCTGCGGCTTTGAGGCGGGCGTGATCAGCGGCGAAATCTTCTGTCTGTAGGAACAACCAAACCCGCCCCGCGCCCTGATTGCCAATTGCTGCGACCTGCGCTGCATCATCCGCACGGGCAAGGATAAACCCCGTGCCACCCCCCGGCGGTGTGACACGCACCCAGCGCTTGCGGCCCTGATCGATGTCTTCACTCAGGGTGAACCCCATGACATCGCAGTAATATGCAATGGCGGTGTCGTAGTCGGGGATGATGAGGGTGAGGGCGGAGAGGTGCATTAAACTACACCTATGAATAAGTGATCAAAAAGATCTGAAATACTAAGAATTTTTTTAAAGCGACCCTTGGGGACTGTTCTTAGATTGACGCGCTCTTTCTTGACACCGGAAGCATCTGCTTTTGTATGCTTGGCAATACGTGAACCAAGATCAGGAATTTTCTCATGTTGGTTGCCGCCAATCCAGAGAAAGTGATCAAGCTTTATATTGTTGGGATCAAACCAGATCCAGACTACGCAGCCGGCTGCTTGTCGCGTGAGTGCCAAATTTATATTTTGTTTGGCTGTCGTCGCGCCTAACGCGCTTGATTTCAGTTGGATGTGGCGTGTCGAACCACCAGCAGACATTACTATATCGTAACCCGCCGCATCCGTAACCGGGCGAAGGAGATCAAAATCTCTCCAATGTCGTAACCACGCCTGACGCATAAGTTCACCAACAAATATATGCTCTATCATTCCTTCCCTGAGGCTAGAATGATACGAGTCCATTGATGAGTTTTCTGCCCCGAAGGTCACTCCAACTCCACCAGCAAATCCTTCGCATCTATCTGCGATCCGGCACTTACATGCACGGCCTTCACCACCGCATCCCGCTCTGCATGAATACCCGTTTCCATCTTCATCGCCTCAATCGTCAGCAACAAATCACCTGCGTGAACCTGCTGGCCCACAACCGCACCAACGGAGGCCACGACTCCGGGCATCGGTGCGCCGATGTGGTTGTCGTTGCCGTTCTCGGCCTTGGGGCGTTTAGCCGTTGCGGCGGTGACCAGACGGTTGGGTGCGCGGATCACACGGGGTTGGCCGTTGAGTTCAAAGAACACTTTGACTTCGCCGTCCTCGTTGGTTTCAGACGCGGCTTGCAAGCGAATTTCCAACGTCTTGCCGGGATCAATTTCGGCTGAGATTTCCTCAGAAGGTTCCATGCCATAAAAGAACGTCTGGGTGGGCAGAGTCCGTACGGGTCCGTATTGACGGTGACGCCCCATGTAATCAAGAAAGACTTTGGGGTACATCAGATAGCCGCACAGATCTTCATCGTCGATTTCCATGCCTTCAAGTTCTTTGGACAATTCCGCGCGCGTCGCTTCCAGATCAATTGGGGCCAAGTGTTTGCCCGGACGTTCGAGGTTAGGCTTTTCGCCTTTTAATACCTTGTTGACGATGCCTTCGGGAAAGCCGCCCGGAGGTTGGCCCAAATTACCACGCATCATGTCGATCACAGAGTCAGGAAAGGACACGTCGGTCTCGGGGTCTTCGACCTGCGCGCGGGTCAGCCCTTGGGACACCATCATCAGGGCCATGTCACCAACAACTTTGCTGGAGGGCGTGACTTTGACGATATCCCCGAACATTTGGTTCACGTCCGCGTAGGTGCGTGCGACCTCGGGCCAGCGGTCATCAAGGCCTAGCGAGGATGCCTGTGCCTTGAGGTTGGTGAACTGACCACCGGGCATTTCGTGCAGATAAACCTCGGACGAGGGGGCCTGCATGCCTGTCTCGAACGCGGCGTATTGGCCACGGACTTCTTCCCAATAATCCGAAATTTCGCGCACGGCTTTCATGTCTAGCCCGGTGTCGCGGTCGGTGTGTTGCAGGGCGGATACCACGGTGCCAAGGGTCGCTTGGCTGGTATTGCCGCTGAACGCATCCATGGCGCAATCGACCGCATCTACGCCTGCTTCTGATGCGGCGAGGATCGTTGCACAGGCACTGCCCGCCGTGTCATGGGTGTGAAAGTGGATGGGCAGGCCAACTTCGGATTTCAGTGCCTTGACCAGCACGCGCGCTTGGGCAGGTTTCAGCAATCCAGCCATATCCTTGAGGCCCAGCACATGTGCACCCGCGGCCTTGAGGTCTTTGCCCATCGCTACATAGTATTTCAGGTCGTATTTCGCACGTTCCGGGTCAAAGATGTCACCTGTATAACAGATCGTGCCTTCGCAGACTTTGTTGGCTTCGATCACCGCATCCATCGCGACGCGCATGTTTTCGACCCAGTTCAGGCTGTCAAAGACGCGGAAGACGTCAACGCCTGTATTGGCAGCAGTGGCGACAAATTTCTGCACCACGTTGTCGGGGTAATTGGTGTATCCAACTCCGTTTGAGGCACGCAGCAACATTTGCGTCATCACATTGGGCATGGCGGCGCGCAGGTCGCGCAGGCGCTGCCAAGGGCATTCCTGCAAGAACCGATAAGCCACATCAAATGTCGCACCGCCCCAGCATTCCATGCTGAACAGTTGCGGCAGATTGGCGGCATAGGCTGGGGCCACCTTGATCATGTCGATTGAACGCATGCGTGTTGCCAGCAACGATTGATGCCCGTCGCGCATCGTGGTGTCGGTGATCAGCAATTGGCGTTGCTGGCCCATCCAATCGGCCACCGCTTTGGGGCCTTTTTGTTCCAACAGATTGCGGGTGCCCATCATGGGTTCTGCGCGCGCAACGGGTGGCTTGGGATCGCGCACATGGGCGGGTGGTTTCGCGTGGCCTTTGGTTTCGGGATGGCCGTTCACGGTGATGTCCGCGATATAGGTCAGTACCTTGGTGGCGCGGTCGCGGCGTTTTTTGAACTGGAACAGCTCGGGTGTCTCATCAATGAATTTGGTGTGGTATTCGTTGTTTAGAAACGTCGGATGTTTCAGCAAATTCTCGACAAAGGCGATATTGGTGCTGACCCCGCGCACCCGGAATTCACGCAAGGCGCGGTCCATGCGGGCGATGGCCATTTCCGGTGTGGGGGCCTTTGCCGTTACCTTGGTCAGTAGGCTGTCATAATAGCGCGTGATCACGCCGCCTGCATAGGCCGTACCGCCATCAAGGCGGATGCCAAGGCCCGTGGCAGACCGATACGCGGTGATGCGGCCATAATCGGGGATAAAGTTGTTCAGCGGGTCTTCGGTCGTCACACGGGTTTGCAGGGCGTGACCGTTGAGTTTGATGTCTGATTGTGCCGCCATGCCTGTGGCTTCGGCCAGTGTTTTGCCCTCGGCAATCAGGATTTGCGCGCGCACAATGTCGATGCCAGTGACTTCTTCGGTGACGGTATGTTCGACCTGCACGCGCGGGTTCACTTCGATGAAGTAGAATTTGCCATCATCCATATCCATCAGGAATTCGACGGTGCCAGCGCATTCGTAGTTCACATGCGCGCAAATTTTGCGGCCCAATTCACAAATTTCTGTGCGCTGTTCTTCGCTAAGATACGGGGCAGGGGCGCGTTCAACGACCTTTTGATTGCGGCGCTGGACCGAACAATCACGTTCAAACAGGTGGTAAATGTCGCCGTGCTTGTCGCCCAAAATTTGCACCTCAACATGGCGCGCGCGGATGATCATCTTTTCCAGATAACCCTCACCATTGCCAAAGGCGGCTTCGGCCTCGCGACGGCCTTCCATGACTTTTTCAGGCAGTTCTTTTTCATTGTGGATCGGGCGCATGCCGCGTCCACCGCCACCCCAAGACGCCTTGAGCATCAAAGGATAGCCAACGTCGCCTGCTTCTTTTTTGATCGCAGCCATGTCATCGCCCAACACTTCAGTGGCGGGGATCACGGGCACGCCTGCGGCCATGGCCACGCGGCGCGCGGATGCTTTGTCGCCCAGTGCACGCATGGTTTCGGCGCGTGGGCCGATAAAGGTGATGCCGTTCTGTTCACACGCGTCCACAAATTCGGGATTTTCCGACAGCAACCCATAGCCTGGATGGATCGCATCTGCACCAGACGCTTTTGCCACGCGAATAATCTCGTCAATACTCAGATAGGCGGCAACCGGGCCCAAGCCTTCACCAATCCGGTACGCTTCGTCCGCCTTAAAGCGGTGCAATCCCAGCTTGTCCTCTTCTGCATAAACCGCGACCGTCTTTTTCCCCATCTCATTTGCCGCGCGCATGATACGGATCGCGATCTCGCCGCGGTTGGCGATGAGGATTTTGGTAAAGTCGGTCATGGTGTTGGTCCTTGTGCAAATAGACGTAGCGGCACTTTAGAGTTGCTGCGATGCAGCGCAATAGCTGAGGCCGTAGTTTGTAACAATTATGCAAGGTTTCATCAGAACAGTAATACCATTGCTGGAATGGCCGGCTTCTTGAATAAATGTTGCGTGAGTAGAGTGCAATTTCACATAAGTTGAAAGGGTGTCGGAAGCTGTTTGAGGTCACGCGCACCCAATTGACCCATATTTGCGATCAAATCCTTGGTCAGAATGTCGATTGCATGGTCGATACCCATGGGGCCAAGGGCTGCCAATGCCATATGGAACGCCCGACCCAGCATCACGAAATCCGCGCCAAGGGCCAGCGCACGCAAGATATCAAGGCCGGATTCAATGCCACTGTCAAAGATGATCGGCAGGGCCGTGGCGGCGCTTACCTGTGGCAGCGCATCAATAGAGGCCGGGGCACCGTCAAACTGCCGCCCTGCGTGGTTTGAGACCCAAATCGCATCAACCCCGGTCTTTTCCAGACGCGTCGCATCTGAGGCGCGCAGGATACCTTTGACGATAAACGAACCATCCCACGCGTCGCGCAACCAGTTGACATAGTCCCAATCTGGTGCAGTGCGCAGCAGATATCCAATATGGGCGGTGGGCGACAATCCGGTGGTCTTGGCATCGCTGTATTTATCCAACATCCGCATATGGGGCATGCCACGTTTTGCCATTCCAATTGCCCATGCCGGGCGCTGCGCGACCTGCGCCAACAAACGCGGCGTTAGCTTTGGGGGGCTGGTTAGACCAGAGCGGGTTTGGCGTTCGCGGCGGCTGGCGACAGGCACATCGACAGTCAGGATCAGCGTTTTAAAGCCGGCATTCCGTGCCCGGTTCAGCATATCCGTGCGAATGTCAGGATCACGGGGCGGATACATTTGAAACCACGCGTGAGCGCCAAGATGCGGTGCGACATCTTCAGGGCTTTGGGCGGCAACCGTGGACAGGCTGTAGGGGATGTTTGCGCGGGCAGCGGCACGGGCGAGGTGCCCTTCGGCGTCAGGCCAGATGAGCCCGGACATGCCCATCGGCGCGATGCCAAAGGGCAATGGCAAGTCAGCGCCGCAGAATGAAGTGGTCAGATCAGGGGTGAACTCACCATGCAAAACCGATGGCATGAGGCCGACACGATCAAGGCCCGCGCGGTTGCGGTGCTTTGTGGATTCAGTTCCAGTGGCGCTGTCCAGATATTCCCAAACGAATTTGGGAATACGTTTTTGTGCGCGGGCGCGCAGGTCAGAGAGAGCGGGATATGTGGCGTGTAGGTCCATTCGGGTATTTGTGGACAGGACGGGGGATTTGTCCAGCGTCGGCATGAGGGCCAGCCCTCATACTCCCGAAGTTTATTTGGCTAGATGAATAGGGGAACAGGTGTAGAACACGGGTTTTCCTGCCGCGCGATTGGGGATAGGTTATGCATCATGAGCAGTTTTGATGAATCCGACGCCTTTGAAGGCGCATCCTTGTCCGCACGCGCGATGGCCGCGCGGCCACAACCCTATCTTGAGGGGCTGAACCCCGCGCAACGTGCCGCTGTTGAACAGATGGATGGCCCTGTGTTGATGTTGGCGGGCGCAGGCACGGGCAAGACCAAGGCGTTAACCGCGCGGATTGTGCATTTGATGAACACCGGGCGGGCGCGTCCGAATGAGGTTTTGGCGGTTACTTTTACCAACAAGGCCGCGCGCGAAATGAAAGACCGTGTGGGACAGATGATGGGCCAACAGGTCGATGGTATGCGCTGGATGGGGACGTTTCACGCGATCTGTGTGAAACTGCTGCGCCGTCATGCGGAGTTGGTGGGGTTGAAGTCTAATTTCACCATTCTGGATACGGATGATCAATTGCGGCTGCTCAAGCAATTGATCAGGGTCGAAAGTATCGATGACAAGCGTTGGCCTGCACGTATGCTGGCAGGGATAATTGATGGTTGGAAAAACCGCGCGCTGACGCCCGAAAAAGTACCTGCGGCGGATGCAGGGCTGTACAACCACCGTGGCACAGAGATTTATGACCACTATCAACGGCGCTTGATCGAACTCAACGCTGTCGATTTTGGTGATCTACTGCTGCACATGGTCACGATATTCCAGACCCATCCGGATGTGTTGGAGCAATACCAGCGTTGGTTTAAGTACATTTTGGTCGACGAATACCAAGATACCAACGTGGCCCAATACCTTTGGTTGCGGTTGCTGGCGCAGGGGCACAAGAATATCTGCTGCGTGGGGGATGATGATCAGTCGATCTATGGCTGGCGCGGGGCCGAGGTTGGCAACATCTTGCGCTTTGAAACTGATTTCCCCGGCGCGCATGTGGTGAAGTTGGAGCAGAATTATCGCTCTACCCCGCATATTCTGGCGGCGGCATCCGGTGTGATTGCGGGTAACGAAGGTCGGCTGGGCAAGACGCTTTGGACGGACCGCCAAGAAGGCGACAAGGTGCGCTTGATCGGCCATTGGGACGGCGAAGAAGAAGCCCGTTGGATTGGTGATGAAATCGAGGCGATGCAGCGTGGGACGCGCGGCAAGGACGCGATGTCACTGGATTCAATGGCAATTCTTGTCCGCGCCAGCCACCAAATGCGCGCCTTTGAAGATCGTTTTCTGACCATCGGGTTACCCTACCGCGTCATTGGCGGGCCACGGTTCTATGAACGCCAAGAAATTCGCGATGCGATGGCCTATTTCCGCGTTGTGACCAGCCCGGATGATGATCTCGCGTTTGAGCGGATTGTGAACACGCCAAAGCGGGGTTTGGGTGACAAGGCGCAGCAGAAAATCCAAATGACGGCGCGTGATCACGGCACAAATCTGTTGGAGGGCGCGCGGATATTGCTGGCCCATAACGGTTTGGGGGGCAAGGGCGGTGCGCAACTTAGGTTGCTGGTGGACGGGATTGACCGCTGGCATGCGATGACGCGCGGGCCTTTGCGATCTGTGTCGAACGATGATGTGATTGAGGATGGGCCAGAACAGCTTGAATATGGGCCAACAGAGACCAGCCATGTGGAGCTGGCACAGATTATCTTGGATGAATCTGGCTACACAGGCATGTGGCAGAACGACAAAACGCCAGAGGCACCGGGTCGTTTGGAGAACCTTAAGGAACTGGTCAAGGCACTGGAACAGTTCGAAAACCTGCAAGGGTTCCTCGAACATGTCAGCCTGATCATGGACAACGAAAAGGGCGGGGATGGCGAAAAGGTCAGCATCATGACCCTGCACGCTTCTAAAGGTCTCGAATTTCCAGCGGTGTTTTTACCGGGCTGGGAAGAAGGGCTGTTTCCGTCACAACGGTCGATGGATGAAAGTGGCCAAAAGGGCTTGGAAGAAGAACGCCGCCTTGCCTATGTCGGCATCACCCGGGCCGAGGAACTGTGCACGGTTTCTTTTGTTGGCAACCGCATGGTGTTTGGCCAATGGCAATCCGCGATGCCGTCGCGGTTCATTGATGAGCTGCCCGAAGATCATGTTGAGGTGCTTACACCTCCGGGTCTTTATGGCGGTGGTTTTGGTGCGGCGATGCCGAAAAGCAACCTGCACGAGGCGGCGGCAGAAGCGAATGTCTATAATTCACCCGGTTGGAAGCGCTTGCAGGCGCGCTCAAGCGAACGCGGCATGAGCCAACCCAAAGAAACGCGCAACATGACCATTGATATGACTGCGGTGAGCAGTTTTGTGATGGGGGAACGGGTGTTTCACCAGAAATTTGGCTATGGCGCTGTGATTGGGATCGAGGGTGACAAGCTGGAAATCGCTTTTGAGAAGGCTGGAACCAAGAAGGTCGTGTCAAGTTTTCTTACAGGCTGCGACGACGTGCCGTTTTAGTCGGACTTTAGTCCGACTGTGACCCACACCCCGTAAACCAGACGCTATTCTGGCCCATTCCCCCAAGAAAACAAAAAACGACGACACCTTGGGAGGAAGGCGCCGCCGTTTCTATGTCGGCCCGAAGCGTCAAGGGAGGATCGGCTTCGGGTCTTTCAGGCAATCACAGCATCAGGGAGGAGGAAGATGATGTGATCCCTATGTCAGGCGCAAGAACAGGGAGGAACTTTGCGCCCGATGTCGTGCACTTATTTAACGCGTGACGTTTCCCAGGCGATGCTGCGCAGGTTTGCGCGGCTTAGGCCAAGATCGTTCAATTCGCGGTTGCTGAGCGCGCTAAGTTCATTGAACGTTTCGCGGTACGTGCGGTGCTGTTTGTAGCGGGTTGCCAAAGCATCAAAGGCTGTGCCGATGCGGGCAAAGAAAGAAACTGTCGGTGCGGATGTTGTATTTACGTATGCCATGTTGGCGCCTCTTTATTTTTACTATCGTCGTTTCGATGACCCCTACATACGCCCATTGGTGGCGCTAACAACTGACGTTTTGACAATGCTGCTATGCAGCAATTGCATGAGCGACGTAGGGTCAAGCCCTTGTCATAAAACGGTAATATTTGATCCGTCAGTAACGGACGCGTGATGTCGGGGGTTTGGGCAAAAAAAGGGCGACGACATCAGGGAGGAGGAAGATGCCGTCGCCAAATACAGATTTGCTCGGGAGGAGGATGAGCGCCTCTGGTCTTTCTGGTCGATCTGCCTTGCGGCTGATCTATGCCTTTATACTTCAATAAATGCTGCACTTGCACAACAATTAGTTTTGCAATGCTGCCATGCAGCGAAAACATGGGGGTTTGGTATAAAAATTGGGCATTGTGCCTTTTGATGTGGCAAAAGGTCTTGGCCTCTTGTGGTTTGGTTAAAACCTGCCATTTCACTGGGCAAGAATGAGGAGAATTTGCGCATGTCTGTCACCAAAGCCGATGTCGAAGCAGCCCTTGCACGGGTCACACTGCCAGATGGGAAAAGTCTGATGGCGCATGATCTGGTGCGCGCGTTGACGGTTGAGGGCGATAAGGTGCGATTCGTGATTGAGGCCCCAAGTGCCGAAGTCGCCAAGCAAATGGGCCCTTTGCGGGACGCCGCTGAAAAGATCGTCGCAGACATGCCCGGTGTGGCGCAGGCCACGGTTGCTTTGACAGCGCATGGCCCAGCGGCCAAGCCCGCCGCTGCGCCGCCAAACCTCAAGATCGGCGGCCATCCAAAACCCCAAGAAGGTCCAACCAAGCCTAGCGGTGTGCAGCGGATTCTGGCGATTGGGTCAGGCAAGGGCGGTGTTGGCAAATCTACAGTCAGCTCTAACTTGGCTGTCGCCTTGGCTAAGGCAGGGCGCAAGGTTGGTTTGCTGGACGCTGATATCTATGGTCCAAGTATTCCGCGCATGATGGGGGTGAACAAGAAACCTGCATCCCCTGACGGCAAAACCATCATTCCTTTGCATGCACATGGCGTCACCTTGATGTCGATTGGCTTTATGATGGAAGAGGGCAAGGCGATTGTCTGGCGCGGTCCAATGCTGATGGGCGCGCTACAACAGATGTTGGGACAGGTCGAATGGGGTGAATTGGATGTGCTGTTGGTCGATTTGCCACCCGGCACGGGCGATGTGCAACTGACGCTTTGTACCAAGTCTGAATTGACTGGCGCAATTGTGGTCAGCACACCGCAGGATGTGGCCCTGATTGATGCACGTAAGGCGCTGGATATGTTTGCGACGCTGAAAACCCCGGTATTGGGGTTGATTGAAAACATGTCGATGTTTGTTTGCCCGGATTGCGGATCAGAACATCAGATCTTTGGCCATGGTGGTGTTGCGGCTGAGGCCGACAAGATGGGCGTGCCTTTGCTGGGCACTTTGCCGATTGATCTGGAAACACGTTTGGCTGGCGATGGTGGCACGCCGATTGCAGCAGGGAATAGCCCAATGGCGCAGGCTTATGCGCGCATTGCAGATGGATTGATCAAAGGTGGGATGGCCTAAAGGCTGTCCCTCCCGATTAGCGCAGCGGGCGCCCTTCGACGAGGTGCCCGTACAGCGTGGTCAGTACAGACACAAAGACCAGTCCTTCGATGATGTAAATCACCGTCTGAAAGACCAATGAAAAACCCAGATCGCCGGGCATAATCGCTGTGCTTATAAAGGTCAGTATCGTGTTGATCACGGCCAACAGTACCGCCACGCCCCAAAGTGCGTTTGCCGCTGGGGCAGTCACTTGCCAGCTTTCACCAATGCGCATGATGTTACCAAGCGAGGCGGCAGGTAGTACCACGCTGAGGCGCAGGGCGACCCAGATGAACACAACCCCAGCCGCGACACCAACTATCGTAAACAGAATGACATTCACGCCACCTGAAAACGCAGCACCAATGCCACCCAAAATTGCAATTGCCATGCCGATGGGGATGGCGACCAGAAACTGAACAAAGCCCAAGATGATGGCGCGCCAAATGTACCCTAGAATGACGCCGCTGTTGGGCCGCAGATCGCTATCGCGGGCATCCCCGTTCAACAGCACATGGCGATGCCAGAGGATCGCCATCAACGCATAGCCAAACAGGCCCGCCAATCCCAAACCAAAAAGCAATAAAATTGAAGATGCAGGTGGCAGAACCATGGTTTCTGAGGCTGCCTGTAAGGCCACAATTGCATCAGATGCAAAAACCACAGCGGCGATGGCACTGCCCAGTACCAACAACAGCGCCGGGGTTATCACGCGAAACGTGGTTCCGGGTTCGTGCACTAACATGCGCAGGGCGTGGGCGAGGATGGCCATGGCGTCGTTCATGTGGTGCTCCGTTGTGTGGTCTAGCGCTTTTTGGCGGCTTATTTCACAAGAAGCAAGCAGACGTAGCGACACGCCCGCGTGAGCAGGCGCATCTGTTGGTGTCTTTGCCGATGTTCGAGGACGCTGCGTGACTAGAAGATGAAATCAATCGCATCCAGATCGGCAAGTTCTACGTTCAATAGGGTCACTGTGCTGTTCTCATCTACAGTGATGACAATTGAGTTTCCAACTTGATCAACGTGGTTTTGCATCAGATCATCAAAATCTGTGATCGCAGATACGCCACTTAAGTGAATGCGCTCAAAGTTGTTGTTGGCATTAAAGTCGATGATCGTGTCGTGACCAAAGCCGCCTGCCAAATCCTCAAAGATAAAGGTATCAGCGTTATAGCGGCCTGCCATCAGGTCATCGCCGCTGCCCCCGATCAAAGTGTCAAAGCCCGCACTTCCAATCATGTTGTCATCACCCGCACCGCCCACAATCAGGTCATTACCAGTGCCACCGAAAAAACGGTCATTGCCGTCTTCGCCGTACAGCGTGTCATTGCCAGTATCACCAAACAACGCGTCACCAGATGTGCCACCGTAGGCAATGTCGTCATCAGCGCCACCAAACAGCCGGTCAAAACCCCCGCTGCCGTACAATGTATCGTTGCCTGCATCGCCATAGATGTTATCGGCTTGATGGCCACCATCAATTAGATCGTCACCTTCATTACCGCGCAGCAGGTCAAACCCGGCATCGCCGTAAATCGTGTCATTGCCCTCACCGCCTGTAATGCTGTCTTGTTGGGCACCGCCATGTACGAGGTCATCACCAGTCCCGGCCAAAATCCGGTCGTTTCCGCTTTGGCCGCTCAGAATGTCGGCACCGGTGCCACCGTTTAGTTGATCTGCACCATCACCCCCGGTGATCAAGTCATCGCCATCACTGCCAAAGAGCGTATCGTCGCCTGCGCCGCCATCCAGCGTATCATTGCCAGCTTGGCCGTTAACAGTGTCATCGCCCGCGCCAGCGCTGACAACATCATCGCCCGTGCCTGCGTCAATCGCCTCGGCCGATGCGCTGCCTAGCAAATCATGGTCGGTGATCCCTTGGGTGGCCGCAAAGTTTTGGGTGATAAAGACGGATGGATATGAGGTGGCGGTGTCGTAGCTATAGTTGCCAATGACAATGCCCAGACCGATATGCGTATAATCTGGGTTCAATATGTTTGCCCGGTGACCTGGTGAATTCATCAGCCCCAGATGCAGGGCGGCGACTTCGTCGAAATAGCCTTCGGCCCCGCCAATGGTTTGGGCCGCGATATTTTCACCGCTGCGCCACGCACCTGAGAAATCAAAATTGGCATCCGTAATGCGCTGTGTCGCACTACTGCTGTTTACGCCTGTATGACTAAAGGTGTCATTGTCTGACATCCATTGGGAATGATCTTCGGCAGAGGTGTTGAGGTTCAACTCTAACGTCAATGCTCCAAGGCCAACAGCGGCGCGTTCAGCATTAACAAGTTCCAGCAAGTACCGCTCAAGGTCCGTGGCAACGGTCATAGACTATCCTTTATCGATGCACGCCACAGGGCAAAGCGCACCACCGAATGTTCAGGCCCCCGCCAGACATTCCGATTGGATATGTAAGACTGAGGGCGATTTTTTAACCAGAATGCGGCGTTAGTGGGGCAGGGGTCGTTGTGGGACAACTGATGTGGGTCGCGGGTGGCGGAACGGGCACCATATTGCCGGATTGCCAAAATACGCGGGCGCAGAACCGCGCGCGCAACACCTTATAGATGTGAAAGTATATCGATCAGCCATGTCGCGCCGAAGTTATGGGAAATGATGGGCTATGGGACATTATGGGAAACGGCATGGGAATTGATGGGCCGTTGCGGCTGGGCTGGTCCTTCGATTCGGCAAGATTTGGCTGATTCCGAATCAAAATATCGAAAAACAGGTTGAAATTTCTTGATTCTCACCATTCCTTTGTGGAACAAGAAGGGAACATGGCTTGTGGATAAGTCTGAGGATGAATATTTCTGGGAAAGTATGGGATAATCCGGGTCGACTTTCGAACACACAAGATGTGGCTTAAATTTTTCAATCATCTACCAATTAGGCTAAAATTTACGCGATATTAACTGCTGAATATTGATTTCTTACCCTGTGCAAAACCAGATTTTGTGTATATTTCCGAAAATAATTGTAGACGCCCATGATTTCCCATGGCATCCCTAGTGCATCGGATGAGAACGGGACACGGGGCAACAAACGACCCCACAAAAATAATAAAACCTAGCAGGTTTCATACAGGCACCTCGCTTTCATCAGAACAACGAGATCCGGCGCGCGGGCGAGCAGACATCCCCCCAGGTGGCGCGCGCAGTCGGACTTCCCCGCACAGCGGGACGAGGGCGGAGAGTTGATCAGTGGCAGCAGATCAACTCTCCGTTTCCATTTCTAACGATACAAACTGGGGTTGGCCCAAAGGGGCACGTAAAACCGAATATTTCACGCGGGGGCACGCGTAAACAAGACGAAGCGCAAAAGCGCATAGGTAAGGACAGACAGTGAGCCGCAGGTTCAGAGGCGAAAGCCAACACAAAGTCGATACGAAGGGGCGGGTGTCTATCCCAGCCTCTTTTCGTCGTGTGTTGGAAGCCGGTGATCCAAACTGGAAGTCTGGCGAAAACCCTGAACTGGTCATTGTCTACGGTGATCAGCGCCGCAATTACCTTGAATGCTACACAATGGAAGCCATCGACGAGGTGGATCGCAAGATCGACCTGATGCCGCGCGGGTCCGTGCAACGCAAAGCGTTGCAGCGTTTGATCCACGGTCAGTCGTTTCCCACCACGGTGGATGAAACGGGTCGTCTGGTTCTACCTGCAAAGCTGCGCAACAAAATTGATCTGGACGCTGAGGCGTTTTTTATTGCCGCCGGTGATACGTTCCAGATTTGGAAGCCAGAAACCTACGAGACTGAAGAAGAAGCGTGGCAGGACGAATTGCCAGATGACGTTGATCCGCTGTCTTTCTTGGATGGCGATCAGGGGGAGTAAACGCGATGGCTGCTGCGGCCTCCCTTGATAACGATAAACCACATACCCCCGTTTTATTGCGCCCGATTTTAAAGGCTGTCGCCCCCGTTGAAGGTGTCTGGCTGGACGGAACGTTTGGCGCGGGTGGGTATACACGCGGATTTCTCGATGCAGGCGCTGCGCGCGTGATCGCCGTGGACCGTGATCCGCTGGCGTTTGAAATGGCGGCGGACTGGGCGGGTGAATATGGTGATCGTATCACCATGCAGCACGGCGTATTTTCCAAGATGGATGAATACGCGCAAGACCTTGACGGCGTTGTCCTCGACCTTGGTGTATCCTCTATGCAGCTTGATCAGGCAGAGCGCGGGTTTTCTTTCATGCGCGACGGGCCTTTGGACATGCGGATGTCCCAAGATGGGCCATCAGCGGCGGACATCGTGAATGAAGCTGAAGAAGAAACCATTGCAAACATCCTATTCCAATACGGTGAAGAACGCGCCAGCCGACGGATTGCAGCAGCCATTGGGCGCGCACGTGCCGAGGCACCGATTACGTCTACATTGAAATTGGCATCCTTGGTTGAGGGCTGTTTGCCACGCTCAAAACCCGGTCAATCACATCCTGCCACACGCAGTTTTCAAGCATTACGTATTGCAGTGAATGACGAATACGGTGAATTGTTCCAAGGGCTTATGGCAGCAGAGCGGGCGTTGAAACCCGGTGGGCAACTTGCCGTGGTGACGTTTCATTCTGTCGAAGACCGCATGGTCAAACGCTTCCTCACGGCGCGCTCAGGATCGGGGGGCAACGCCAACCGATTTGCACCAGAAGTGCATCAAGACTCACCACAATTCACCATCAAGTCGCGCAAGGCCATCGGGCCGGACGCGCAGGAACTCGAAGAAAACCCGCGCAGCCGGTCGGCCAAGTTGCGGGTTGCCACAAGAACCGATGCGCCTTCGGGTGCGGTTGACGCAAAATCCATCGGAATGCCGATGGTTAAGGGGCTTTAGACATGCGCGCTGTGCTTTACATCATCACTTCATTGGCCGTTGTGGCCCTTGCTTTCTGGGCCTACCGCGAGAATTACGCGACCCAACAAGCGCTGAGTGAAACTGACAAATTGCACGCCAATATCCGCGCTGCACATTCACGTCTGGCCGTGTTGCGCGCTGAATGGGCGTTTCAAAACCGCCCCGACCGCCTGCGTGATCTGGCCGAAATTAACTTTGAGCGGCTTGGCTTGTTGCCGTTGCACCCGGATCAATTTGGTCAAGTGGATCAGGTTGCCTATCCACCTGCGCCCCTTTTGCCGATCACTGACCCGGTGGACGTTTCCACCATGTCCGACGACGATGAGGACCCACTATGATCCGCACGCCGCTGCGCCCGCTGGCCCGTATTCTGGATGCCCGCCAAAAAGGTGAAAATCCTGACGCGATTGAGCGCGAAAACACCCGTATTCGCCACGAACAGATGCGCGATCATTCGCGTCAACGCGCAGAAGGGCGGCTTTTGGTTTTGGGCGTGTTTTTCTTTTGCGCCTTTGCTGTAGTTGGCGCGCGCATGGGGTTGCTTGCGACCTCAGAACCTGTTGAACCCCGCGCCCATGCGCCTGGCGCGGTGATTTCTGCCTCGCGCGCTGACATCATTGACCGAAACGGCAATTTGCTGGCGACCAATTTCGACACCCATGCGCTTTATGCGCAGCCCAAGCATATGATTGATCCGCAGGCTGCCGCGAAAAAGCTGGTTGCGATCTTTCCTGATCTAAAAGAAGAACGCCTGATCAAGGATTTCACAGGCAAGCGTAAGTTCCTGTGGATCAAAAAGAAAATCAGCCCGGAACAAATGCAACTTGTGCACGACATCGGTGATCCCGGACTGTTGTTCGCGCCGCGCGATATGCGTCTTTATCCCAATGGCAAACTTGCCGCCCATGTGATGGGTGGGGCGAGTTATGGCAAAGAAGGCGTGCATGCCGCCGAGGTCATTGGCGTTGCCGGGGTCGAAAAATACTTTGACGATTATCTGCGTGACCCTGCAAATGGTGCAAAGCCGTTGCAATTGTCATTGGACCTAACAGTTCAAGCCGCATCCGAGCGTATTCTTTGGGGTGGCATGAAATTGATGAACGCCAAAGGTGCCACATCGGTGCTGATGGATGTGAAAACTGGCGAAGTGATCAGTGTCGTGTCCTTGCCCAGCTTTGATCCCAACAACCGTCCCCGCCCGGCAACGGAAGGGGACGCATCGGACAGCCCGCTGTTTAACCGTTCGGTGCAGGGGGTCTATGAGCTTGGTTCGACGTTCAAGATTTTCGCAGCTGCCCAAGCGATTGATCTGGGTTTGGTGAACGCCAACACCGTGATTGATACCAAAGGCCCGATGAAGGTTGGCGGCTTCAAAATTGGTGAGTTCCACAACAAAAACTACGGCGCGCTGTCGGTCACGGACATCATTGTGAAATCATCAAACCGGGGCACTGGGCGGATGGCCTTGCAGATCGGGTCAAAGCGTCAAAAGGAATTTTTGAAAAGCCTTGGCTTTTTTGATGCGACACCCTTTGAGATTGTTGAGGCGTCTGGTGGCAAACCCTTGCTGCCAAAACGCTGGACAGACTTGTCTAGCGTGACCATTTCTTATGGACATGGCTTGTCTTCTAGTCCGATGCATTTGGCAGCTGGGTATGCCGCAATTGCCAATGGCGGATATAAGGTTGAGCCGACGTTGCTGAAACAATCAGGTGCCAATTTGGGCGCGCGCGTGATGTCAGCAGGTGCGGCGGCGGATGCGCGGATGATGCTGCGCAAAGTCGTCAGTGAAGGCACGGCAAGTTTTGGTGAAGTCCCGGGCTATGCGGTTGGTGGCAAAACCGGAACCGCGGACAAACCAAAACCGCGTGGTGGGTATTATAACGACAAGGTTATCGCGACCTTTGCGTCGATCTTTCCGGCCCATGATCCAAAATATGTCCTGATCGTCACGCTGGATGAACCGGTTGAAACATCGGGCGACAAACCACGCCGCACAGCGGGTTGGACGGCTGTACCTGTGGCGGCTGAAATGATCCGGCGCGTGGCCCCATTGCTGGGTGTGCGACCAACCATTGAACCCGTCAACGACGCTGTGGTAACGCTGACAGGCAACAACTAAAAAGATATCATTCATGAGCAGTGCACCCGTAACACTTTCTTCACTTGGGTTGACGGGGCGGGGCGGTTTGAACCCTGCTATCACCGGGATTGCTGTGGACAGCCGGGCTGTCAAAGATGGTTTCTTGTTCGCGGCGCTGCCGGGCAGCAAGGTGCATGGCGCGGAATTTATTCAATATGCCCTGCGGATGGGCGCGGTTGCGGTTCTGACCGATGCGGCTGGCGCTGAGATCGCTGCGGATGTGATGGCAGAGGCAGGCACCGCCGTCATTGTCACTGACGCCCCGCGCGAGGCCTTGTCGCGCACAGCGGCCCTTTGGTTTGGCGCACAGCCGAACACCATGGTCGCGGTGACGGGCACCAACGGTAAGACATCGGTGTCCACATTTGTGCGCCAAATCTGGATTGAACTGGGGTTGGATGCCGTGAACCTTGGCACAACCGGGGTTGAGGGCGCTTGGGCGGCACCGCTTGCCCATACGACACCCGAACCCATCACCTTACACCGCACTTTGGCGCAGGCTACAGCAAACGGCATCACCCACGCGGCGATGGAGGCCTCCAGCCACGGGCTAGACCAACGCCGCTTGGACGGTGTGACCTTACGCGCTGCTGGGTTCACGAACTTTACCCAAGACCATCTGGATTACCACGAAACCTTTGAGGCGTATTTTGACGCCAAGGCTGGGCTATTCACGCGGGTCCTACCCGAAGATGGCACCGCCGTGATCAACATTGATGACCCCAAAGGGATTGATGTGGTCGCCATCGCCAAGGCACGCGGTTGTGAGGTGATCACGGTTGGCCGTGATGGGGGTGATTTACACCTCACCGCGCAACGTTTTGATGCAAGTGGTCAAGATCTGCGGTTTGAGTGGCAGGGCAAGACCTATCAAAAACGGTTGGACCTGATTGGTGGGTTCCAGGCGGATAACGTATTGCTGGCCGCCGGACTGGTGATCGCCTGCGGCGCTGATCCTGATGATGTGTTTGACACCTTCCCGCACCTCACTACCGTTCGGGGCCGTATGCAGTTGGCCGCGACCCGCGACAACGGTGCGGCAGTCTTTGTTGATTATGCGCATACACCCGATGCTGTCGCGACGGCGTTGGCTGCGATGCGCCCGCATGTGATGGGGCGTTTGATCGCCATCGTTGGGGCGGGCGGGGACCGGGATAACACCAAACGGCCTTTGATGGGGGCCGCTGCGACCAAACATGCGGACATGGTGATTGTCACGGACGATAACCCCAGATCAGAAGATCCCGCCACGATCCGTGCCGCTGTCCTGCTTGGCGCACCCGAAGCCACCGAAGTAGGGGACCGCGCCGAAGCCATCTTGCGCGGTATTGATGCGCTTGGCCCCGGTGATGCGTTGTTGATCGCAGGCAAAGGCCACGAAACCGGGCAGGTCGTTGGCGATGATGTGTTGCCCTTTGATGATGTAGAACAGGCAAGCGTTGCTGTGGCAGCACTTGATGGGAGATTGGCATGAGCCTTTGGACAAGCGATGAGGCCGCGAAGGCCACGGGCGGACGTGCGCAAGGCGTGTGGCGTTGCGATGGCGTGTCAATTGACACGCGCACGATTGAGGCGGGGGATTTGTTTGTCGCTTTGAAAGACGTGCGTGATGGCCATGAGTTCGTCGCCCAAGCCTTGGGTAAAGGGGCAGGGGCTGCCTTGGTGTCGCATGTGCCCGATGGCGTTGCCGCAGATGCGCCATTGCTGATCGTCGAAGACGTCTTGGAAGCCTTGGAACACCTTGGCACCGCCGCACGTGCGCGCACCGATGCCAAGGTTGTGGCCGTGACGGGCAGTGTTGGCAAAACATCAACCAAAGAAATGCTGCTGGCAATCCTCAGCGATCAGGGCCGCACCCATGCGTCTGTTGCCAGCTACAACAACCATTGGGGTGTCCCGCTGACGCTGGCGCGGATGCCGCAAGATACAGAATACGCGATCATCGAGATCGGGATGAACCACCCCGGCGAAATTGCCCCCTTGGCCCGGCTGGCGAAACCTGATGTGGCGATGATCACAACTGTCGCTGCTGCCCACCTTGAGGCCTTTGACAACGTCGCCGAAATTGCGGTTGAAAAGGCGTCGGTTTTTGAAGGGCTAGAGCCGGGTGGCGTCGCAGTGATCAATGCCGATATCGAACATGCCGCAATTCTCATGGCCAAGGCTGTGGATTGCCGATTGCGCGATGTCGAATTTGGTGTGAACGGGCATCATTATAAATTGCAAGATGTGCAGGTGCAGGCGGATACAACCATCGTCCAAGCGGATGCCGATGGCACGCCGCTGTTGTTCAAAATCGCCACACCGGGGCGGCATTTTGCGATGAACGGGCTGGGCGCATTGGCCGTGGCGCAGGCCATGGGCGCTGATCTGGCACTTGCCGCACAGTCTCTGGGCCGTTGGTCACCGTTTAAGGGGCGTGGCATGCGCGAAGTCATCGTGCTTGACCCCGTCGAAACGCACCTGACCCTGCAATTGATCGATGACAGCTATAACGCCAACCCCACCTCGATGGCCGCCTCTCTTGAGGTTCTGGCCGCCTCCGATGTCACGCATGACATTGGCCGCGTCAGCAAAGGCCGCCGCATCGCGTTTTTGGGCGACATGAAAGAACTTGGCCCCGATGCCATCGCCCTTCACGCCGGTCTCGCGCATCTTGCCTCCACGCAATCCCTTGATGTTGTGCATTGCGTCGGACCTTTGATGAAATCCCTGCACGCGCTTTTGCCGGAACATCAACGCGGCGATTGGTTTGCAACTTCTGAAGAAATGGTTTCTGGCCTGCGCGCGCGATTGGACTCGGGTGATGTGGTGCTTGCCAAAGGGTCACTGTCGATGAAACTCGGGCTCATCGTTGACGCCATCCGCAAAATGGGCCATCCGGTGGCAAATGTTTAGGGCCCTGCGCCCACAATCGTTTAAGGTTCAAAAGGAACTGACATACGCTGCCTCTCCCTTTGGCCCAACGCGCATGTCAGTATCTCCTGATTTAATGATCCTTAAACGCTATAAATGATGAGTTAGGACGCAGTACATGCTCTATTGGTTGACCCTTTTGTCGGATGGCGGCGATTTCTTTAACCTGTTTCGCTACATTACCTTCCGCGCGGGCGGAGCGTTTATGACGGCGCTGATCTTTGGATTCCTGTTTGGAAAACCTCTGATCGCTGTGCTGCGCAGGCGTCAAGGCAAAGGCCAGCCAATCCGCGATGACGGCCCCGAAGGGCATTTCGCCAAGGCGGGTACACCCACCATGGGCGGTTTGCTGATTGTCGGCGCATTGCTGACCTCAACCCTCCTGTGGGCGCGGCTTGATAATCCGTTTATCTGGCTGGTGCTGTTCGTCACGATGAGCTTTGCCGCGATTGGTTTTGCGGATGATTATGCGAAAGTCAGCAAGCAAACCGTGGCTGGTGTGTCTGGCAAAGTCCGCCTCTTGCTCGGTTTTCTGATTGCCGGGATCGCGAGCTTTTGGGCCGCGCAATACCACCCCGAAGGGCTGCAATATCAACTTGCACTACCTGTGTTCAAAGACACGCTGATCAACCTTGGCTTCCTGTTTATCCCCTTCGCCGTGATCGTGATCGTCGGTTCCGCCAATGCGGTGAACCTCACGGACGGGTTGGACGGCCTTGCGATTATGCCCGTGATGATCGCCGCAGGGACATTGGGCGTGATCGCCTATGCGGTGGGCCGCGTCGATTTCACCGAATATCTGGATGTGCATTACGTTCCCGGCACCGGCGAAATCCTGATCTTTACCGCGGGTATCTTTGGCGGTGGCCTTGGCTTTCTTTGGTACAACGCCCCCCCGGCGGCTGTGTTCATGGGTGACACCGGATCACTGGCTCTGGGCGGCGCCTTGGGTGCCATCGCAGTGGCCACCAAACACGAGCTGGTGCTTGGCATCGTCGGTGGGTTGTTTGTGGTCGAGGCGATGTCGGTGATCATTCAGGTTTTGTATTTCAAGCGCACCGGCAAACGCGTGTTCTTGATGGCGCCTATTCATCACCACTACGAGAAAAAGGGCTGGGCCGAACCACAGATCGTGATCCGGTTTTGGATTATTTCGTTGATCTTGGCGATGATCGGTTTGGCGACGTTGAAGGTGCGGTAGGGCGTTTTCTTCGAAGAAAACGGGCCGGAATTTTCGAAAATTCCGATGTGCGCCCTTTGGGACGCACTTGGGGGCTCTGCCCCCAAACCCTCGGGATATTTTTGGCCAAAAAGAAATAGGGGTTAGAAAATAGACCATCCCATCTGCCGCGCCAGCACGGCCAACGCCTCGGTTCCCTTTTGCGAATTTCCGTACCGATTAAGCCCCGGCGACCAGACCGCGATGCTCGCCACGCCCGGGACAATCGCCAGTATCCCACCGCCCACACCTGACTTGCCGGGGATCCCGACGCGGTAGGCGAAATCGCCGGAGCCGTCGTAGTGGCCGCAAGTCAGCATCAGCGCGTTCAGGCGGCGGATGCGGCGGGGGTTCACAAGGCGGGGCAGGCCTGGGGCGTCGACCAGAAAGCGGCCCGCCATGGCAAGTTGAGTGGTCGTCATTTCCAAGGCGCAGTGGTGAAAATAGGTGCCAAGCGTCAGTTCCGGCGCGTTGTTCAGGTTGCCGCAGGAGGCAAGGAAATGCGCGAGGGCAAAGTTGCGGTGGCCGAACGCTGTCTCTGACGCCGCCACCGTGTCGTTGATGTGGATGTCATCGGTGCCCGCAGCGGCGCGCACGAACTGCACGATTTCGGCAAGGGCTTCGCGTGGTTGCCGGGTCCCCAGCACTGCATCGGTGGTGACAATGGCACCCGCATTGATGAAGGGATTGCGCGGGCGGCCTTGTTCTTGCTCCAACTGCACAATCGAGTTGAACGCACGCCCCGAAGGTTCGCGCCCCACGCGTGACCACAATTGATCGCCAATGCGGCCCAATGCGATGGCAAGGGTAAAGACTTTGGTGATGGATTGCACCGAAAACAGCACATCCGTATCGCCTGCAATGTGGGTTGTACCATCGGCCATCACCACCGCGATGCCAAATTGTTTTGGATCGACCCGTGCCAGCTCGGGGATGTAGCTTGCGACCGCGCCCCAATCCTCATCCGCGCGCATCTGATCGTTCAGCCGTTGCAAGATGTCATTTAGATCGGGCATTTGGGTGGCTCCGTCTTGTGAAGGGCGCGCATTGCGACCATTCTGTATGCCAACAGCTAACAGGGGTTTTCAGATGATTCCAGTACGGGGATTGGCGGGCGCACGGGTCGCGGTTTTAGGCTTGGGGCGTTCGGGGTTGAGTGCAGCGCGGGCCTTGGACGCGGGCGGTGCTGTGCCTGTGTGCTGGGACGATAATCCAAGCGCGCGGGACGTGGCGACGGGGGAAGGTTTTGAATGCCTTGATCTGAAAAAGCACGGTGCGTTTGATGATATTGCCCGGCTGATCGTCAGCCCCGGTATTCCGCATCTCTATCCTGCGCCAAACCCTGTTGTGGCCGCGGCATGGGAGGCTGGCGTGCCCGTGGACAATGACATCGGGCTGTTTTTCCAAAGCTTTGCGACCTCTGAATGGGACAACTTCGACATCTCTCCGCGCGTTGTGGCAGTGACCGGATCAAACGGGAAATCCACCACATCGGCGCTGATCCATCATATCCTTGAACACGTCGGGCGGCCCTGCCAATTGGCGGGCAACATTGGACGTGGGGTGCTGGATCTGGACCCGGCGATTGATGGTGAGGTTGTCGTGCTTGAACTGTCGAGCTACCAGACCGACCTCGCGCGCAGTTTGACGCCAGATGTGGCGGTGTTCACCAACCTCAGCCCCGATCATCTGGACCGCCATCATGGATTGGGTGGATATTTCGCGGCCAAACGTCGTCTGTTTGCCGAAGGGGGGCCGGACCGCGCGGTGATTGGTGTGGACGAAGACGAGGGGCGGTTCTTGGCCGGGCAACTCAGTGAAGGTGCTGCTGATGATCGGGTGATCAAGGTCAGTGTTGAACGCAAGTTAACGGGCCCGGGTTGGCAGGTTTTCGCGCGCAAAGGCTTCTTGTCGGAATACCGCAAGGGCAAGCAGGTTGCGTCGATTGATCTGCGCAGCGTTGCGGGATTGCCGGGCGCGCACAACCATCAGAACGCCTGCGCGGCCTATGGGGCGTGTCGGACATTGGGGTTGGCCCCTAAGGTGATTGAGGCCGCGTTTCACAGTTTTGGCGGGTTGCCGCATCGCTCGCAAACCATTGGTGAGGCGGGTGGTGTGCGGTTCGTGAACGACAGCAAGGCAACCAATGTGGATTCTGCAGCCAAGGCGTTGGCTGCGTTCAAGAACATCCGCTGGATTTGTGGAGGGCTTGAGAAAGAAGGTGGGCTTGAGGGGTTGGCATCAGCATCATCATCCGTGCGCAAAGCCTATGTGATTGGCCGCGAAGCCGCGCATTTTGCGATGCAGTTGTCGGTTGAGGCAGAGGTCTGTGGCACGATGGCGGTTGCGGTGGCGCGCGCGGTTGAAGAGGCCGAGGCGGGGGATGTTGTGTTGCTTGCACCCGCAGCTGCAAGTTTTGATCAATATGATAGCTTTGAACGCCGTGGTGAGGATTTTGCGGCTGAAGTTGCCAAAGCGACAGGACGTTAGCGGCCAGAAATATCGCGCGCGGCAGCCATGGCAGAAGACCACGCCCATTGGAAATTATATCCACCAAGCCAGCCTGTGACGTCGACCGCTTCACCGATGAAATAAAGCCCCGGCACGTCATTGCTCATCATGGAACGTGAGGACAAGGCGTCAGTATCGACCCCGCCAAGGGTGACTTCGGCGGTGCGATACCCTTCGGTGCCAGAAGGGTGCAGGACCCAGTTTTGCAAAGTATCGGTTAAGCCTTGCAGACGCGCATCTGACCAATCAGCCAGATTGCCCGTCAGGTCCATTTGCGTGCTCAAGTGCTCAACCAAACGCGCGGGAAGGTGTTGGGCCAAAACGGTTGTTAGGTTTCGCCGTCCCGAAATTTGGCGCTGATCGCGTAGCGCTGCGTAAATGTCTGATTGAGGACAGAGGTTCACTGTGAGGGGATCACCGTCTTGCCAGTATGAGGATGCTTGCAACACTGCCGGACCAGAGAGGCCGCGATGGGTGAACAACAGTGCTTCTTCAAACGTGGTTTGATTGGCTGTCACTTTCGCAGGTGTCGCGACGCCGGAAATGCTGGCAAAGCGACCTTCGGAAAAGGTGAAAGGCACCAGCCCGGCGCGGGTGTCAGTGATGGGAAGGCCAAATTGTGTGGCAATGTCATAGGCAAACCCCGTCGCGCCCATCTTTGGGATCGATTTGCCACCTGTTGCGATGATGAGGTTTTGCGCGGTGACGGGCTGTGTCTTGCCATCTGACACAAGATCAAAGGTAAACGAACCGTTGTTCTTTGCAAAGTTGGTGGCAGATGTTTGCAAATGCAACTGCACGCCCGCCGTATCCATCAAGCCGCGCAGCATTGCAACGATGTCTTTCGCCGACACATCGCAAAACAACTGCCCCAGCGTTTTTTCATGCCAAGGGATGCCGTGCGCATCGACCAATTCGATGAAATCCCATTGCGTATAACGCGCCAGGGCGGATTTGGCGAAATGCGGATTGCCGCTAAGAAATGCATCGGGGGTGCAATACATGTTGGTGAAATTACAGCGCCCGCCGCCTGAAATGCGAATTTTCTCGCCCGGCGCGCGTGCGTGATCGATCACCAAAACGCGTCCACCTGCATGGGCCGCACACATCATGCCTGCGGCGCCTGCGCCTATGATAGCTGTATCAAACTGCATAAAGCGGCAGTGCCCTGTTCGGACATTGTGGTCAAGATGGCGTGAACGGGCTTGTGGCGGCACAAACACTCGTTATCTCGCTGGGACATCAACGCAAAGGAATGCACAATGACAACCTTAGAAGCTGGCCAGGCCTTTCCAAAAACCGACGTCCACCAATTGGGCGGTGATACGATGACCTTGGGGGTTCCCGGCGGCGGGCACGACTGGCAATTGGTTGTGGTGTATCGCGGTCTGCACTGCCCCTTGTGTAAAAAGTACCTTGCGCAGTTGGATCAAATGACAGGTGATTTTCATGCGCTGGGCGTCGATGTCGTGACGGTATCGGGTGATCCAAAAGAAAAAGCTCAGAGCATGGTTGATGAACATGATCTTAAACTGCCCGTGGGCTGGGGCATGACCATTGAACAAATGCGTGGGCTTGGTTTGTATATTTCTGACCCGCGCAGCCCACAAGAAACGGATCGTCCATTTGCCGAGCCGGGACTGTTTGTGATCAATGGCGAGGGTAATATCCAAATCCTTGATATCTCAAACGCGCCTTTCGCGCGGCCTGATCTGGCATCGCTTTTGGGCGGGCTAAAGTTCGTGCGCGCCAATGACTATCCGATCCGCGGCACGCACAGATCCGCCTAGGCAATCAGGCGTCGCGCTGAGGCAAGGCTTTGGCGCGGCGGGCAGGGCAAAATACACTGGCCCCAATGGCAAAAAGCCGCTATGCTGCGCATTGAGACCCCGAAAAGGGGCCACCCGGCAACGGGAAATGAGGCAGTGCAAGGCAGTTAACCATGACAGAAATGGTCTATGGCGCGGTTCCCGTTCGGGACGGCGAACCAATTTTACCCAAATGGTGGCGTACCGTTGATCGCTGGGCGATGGGTTGTGTGCTGTTGCTGTTTGCGGTTGGCATGTTGCTTGGCTTGGCGGCTTCACCGCCGCTTGCTGCCAAGAATGGCTTTGATCCTTTTCACTACGTCCAGCGGCAAGCTGCGTTTGGTAGCTTGGCTATTTTGACAATGGTGCTGACGTCGATGATGTCGCCCACCGTCGTTCGACGCCTAGCTGTGCTGGGCTTTGTCGTGGCGTTTGTGGCGCTCGCGCTACTGCCGTTCTTTGGTACTGATTTTGGCAAAGGCGCGATGCGGTGGTATTCGCTTGGCTTTGCTTCGGTTCAGCCCTCTGAATTCTTAAAGCCCGGTTTTGTGGTTGCTGCCGCTTGGATGATGGCTGCGTCCCTTGAAATTAACGGCCCACCCGGCAAAACATGGTCCTTTGCTTTGTGCATTTCGATTGTGTTGATGCTTGCGATGCAACCAGACTTTGGTCAGGCCTGTCTGGTGCTGTTTGGCTGGGGTGTCATGTATTTCATCGCAGGTGCGCCGATGGTGTTGCTGGTGGGCATGGCCGGGATGGTCGTTGTTGCGGGCACCGTGGCTTACGCAAACTCTGAACACTTTGCCCGGCGCATTGATGGGTTCCTAAGTGTTGATGTCGATCCCACAACGCAGCTTGGCTATGCCACCAATGCCATCCGCGAAGGGGGATTGTTTGGTGTTGGTGTGGGTGAGGGCGAAGTGAAATGGTCACTGCCTGATGCGCATACTGATTTCATTATCGCCGTGGCTGCCGAGGAATATGGGCTGGTTTTGGTGATGTGCATTATCGCGCTTTATACGGTTGTTGTCGTGCGGTCCTTACTGCGTCTTGTGCGCGAACGTGATCCATTTATCCGTCTGGCAGGCACGGGTCTTGCCTGCATGTTTGGCGTCCAAGCGATGATCAACATGGGTGTTGCCGTGCGTCTGCTGCCAGCCAAGGGCATGACCTTGCCATTTGTCAGCTATGGTGGTTCGTCAGTCATTGCCAGTGGCATCGCAGTCGGCATGTTGCTGGCGTTCACACGCACGCGCCCGCAAGGCGAAATTAGTGATCTACTGGGCCGGGGGCGCGGTCGATGAAGGCCCCTCTGCTGATCATTGCGGCGGGCGGTACAGGCGGGCATATGTTCCCCGCCCAAGCGCTGGCCGAAGTGATGTTGATGCGCGGGTGGCGCGTCAAATTAAGCACGGATGCGCGCGGGGCGCGCTACACTGGTGGCTTCCCAGACGCGGTCCAAATTACCCAAGTTAAATCAGGCACCTTTGCGCGCGGCGGTCTTGCAGCCAAGGCAATGGTGCCACCTCGCATTTTAGCAGGTGCTCTTGGCGCGGGTTGGCGGATGCTGCGCGACAAGCCTGCGGTTGTGGTGGGCTTTGGCGGTTATCCGTCGATCCCAGCATTAAGTGCAGCATGGATGCTGCGCTTGCCCCGCATGATCCATGAACAAAACGGCGTCTTGGGCCGTGTGAATGAAATATTCTCTAAACGCGTTGATGCGGTGGCGTGCGGGACATGGCCAACGGAATTGCCCGAAGGCATTAAAGGCGTGCATGTTGGCAATCCTGTGCGCAATGCGGTGCTTGAGCGGGCAGGTGCGGGGTATATCCCGCCCGGTGATTATCCAATGGAAGTGTTGGTGATGGGCGGCAGCCAAGGCGCACGTATCCTTAGCGATGTGGTGCCCCCCGCCATTGCCGCACTTCCGATGGACATGTTGAAAAACCTACGCGTCAGTCATCAAGCGCGCGATGAAGACGGCCAACGCGTTGCAGATTTTTACGCGCAATCAGGCATTGCCGCCGATGTGCAACCATTCTTTGAGGATGTCCCACGGCGCATGTCAGAGGCGCAGCTGGTGATCAGCCGTGCAGGCGCGTCCTCAGTGGCGGATATTTCTGTAATCGGCAGGCCCTCAATCTTGATCCCCTTTGCGGCGGCAACGGGCGATCACCAAAGCGCCAATGCGCGTGGATTGGTCGATGCGGGCGCGGCGATCATGGTGCCCGAAGACGCGGCGACACCCGATAGTTTGACCGCACAAATCGAAATGATTTTGGGCAATCCAGATGCGGCCTTGCGCATGGCACAAGCGGCTTTGTCTGTGGGCAAACCCGAAGCGGCAGAGGCATTGGCCCAGATGGTCGAAGAACTTGCGAAAAAAGGAAAAGACACATGAACGCAGCGGCGACAAAACTGCCTACCGACGTGGGCCCGATCCATTTTGTAGGCATCGGCGGTATCGGCATGTCTGGCATCGCCGAAGTGTTGTTGAACCACGGATATCAGGTGCAGGGTTCTGACCTCAAAGCCACCAAGATCACCGATCGTTTGGCTGAACTTGGGGCCGAGATATTTGTGGGCCAAGAGGCCAAGAATATCGAAAACGCCGAAGTGATCGTGATCTCATCTGCGATCAAGCCGGGCAATCCAGAACTGGATGCAGCCCGCGCGCGTGGCCTGCCGATTGTGCGCAGGGCCGAAATGTTGGCCGAACTGATGCGGTTGAAATCCAACATCGCAGTGGCGGGTACACATGGTAAGACAACCACCACGACGATGGTCGCGGAACTGCTGGTTGAAGGTGGCATTGACCCGACTGTGGTGAACGGTGGGATCATCCACGCCTATGGCTCTAACGCGCGCATGGGGCAGGGCGAATGGATGGTGGTTGAGGCGGACGAAAGCGACGGCACCTTTAACCGGCTGCCTGCAACAATCGCGATTGTGACCAACATTGACCCCGAACATATGGAACATTGGGGCGACTTTGACACGCTGCGCCAAGGGTTCCTTGATTTTGTGTCGAACATTCCATTTTACGGGCTGGCTGTGTGCTGCACGGACCATGACGAAGTGCAAAAACTGGTGGGCAAGATCACGGATCGGCGCGTTGTGACCTATGGTTTTAACGCCCAAGCTGACGTGCGCGCCAAGAACCTGCATTACAAAGCGGGCGTGGCGCATTTTGATATTCACTTGCAGGCCGAAGACATCGTGATCAAAGATTGCAGTCTGCCGATGCCGGGGGACCATAACGTGTCCAACGCGCTATCTGCGGTCGCTGTGGCGCGGCATCTGGGCATGAAAGCCGAGGAAATCCGCAGCGCATTGGCCAACTTTGGCGGCGTTAACCGACGGTTTACGAAAGTCGGTGAAGTTGATGGCGTGACAATCATTGATGATTATGGCCACCACCCTGTTGAAATCACTGCCGTGCTTAAGGCTGCGCGCCAAGCCACCGAGGGCCGTGTGATTGCCGTGCACCAACCGCACCGCTATTCGCGCCTCAGCCATCATTTCGAAGAATTCTGCGCCTGTTTTAATGATGCAGATGTTGTTGGCATCGCTGACGTCTACGGCGCAGGCGAGGACCCGATTGAAGGTGCGGACCGTGATGGTTTGGTTGCAGGCTTAATCCAACATGGCCACCGCCACGCGCGCGCGGTGCAAGGCGAGGATGATCTGGCACGATTGGTGTCTGAACAAGCGCGTCCCGGCGATATGGTGGTCTGTCTTGGCGCAGGTACAATCAGTACATGGGCCAATGGCCTGCCAGATCGGCTTAGAGCGCTCAAAGGAGCCGCAGCATGACACCGCTGTTCTGGATATCTGTCACTTGGGTCTTGGCTGCGACCGCGGTGGGGCGGTTGCCTTTGCAACAACGCACACTCCCCGGCGCAGTGCTTGCGCTGGCAGCAGTGCCAATCATTCTGTCACTTGGCATTCAGGTTGGTTGGCTGATGGCGCTTTTGGGCGTCGCGGCGGTGATCTCATGTTATCCCAATATCTACCGCCTCGCGCTGGCCCGCTGGCGCGGTGAAAAAGTCCATGTTGACGCAAATGTCCTGCGGTTTTTGGTGATCCCCGGTGAGATTTGATAGGGCTGTTATAACGGGCGTGCTGGTATGATGCTGCTTTGGCTTTGCATTCTGTGGGTCTTTACCTCTGTTGCTGTGGCGATGCTGCCGATGCGCAAGCAATATTTCCCCGGCGTGATCCTGTTGATCGCCGCCCCGATTTTGATCGTGATGATTGGCTTGCAAACCGGCTGGATTGTTGCAGCACTGGCCATCGCAGCCTTTGTATCCATGTTTCGAAATCCCCTAAAATACATCCTCGCCAAGCTCAAAGGCGAAAACCCCGAGGTGCCACAATGAGCATATCCATGATACTTGCCTGCCTCTGGGCGCTGATTGCAAATGTGCTGGCGATGACACCCAGCAAAGATCACCATTGGCGCAACGCCTATATCCTGATCGCCATCGGCATCCCGATTGTCGGCTACGTCACCGTTCAGCATGGCCCCTGGATTGGCTTGCTGGTGCTGGCGGGTGGATGTTCTGTGCTGCGCTGGCCCGTGATTTATCTTGGGCGCTGGATTGGACGCAGTGCGGGGCAAACAAAAGGACCAGCCGAATGACAATAACCGTAACAACATTGCTGACGGTTTTCACCGTCTGGCTGCTGGCCTGTATCTGGTGCGGCTACCGCGTGCGGGTACTGGCCTTTGTCAGTGTGGTGCTGACGGGCCTTGCACTGAACATGCTGTGGATGACATTTGGTTTGAACGCACGCCCCTTTGAGGTCGACGCGCTGATGGCGCAAACCTCCGCGATTATGTGCGGCGTCGGCGCCTTCGGCGTCGGCTGGTTGGCTGGGCGGATGGTGCGACAGTGGCGGGATAGTCGGGTTGAGGAGCGCGATAGCTGAAGGTTGAGAGGTTGCGGCGCGGGTTTGGTTGGGGCAGCTTGGTGGTATGGTAGAGATAGACGATATTGTTGACCGCGACAGCTTCAAGATGTGGCTTGACGCGTTGCCGCAGGACGGTGAGGCAGAGAAAGCCAAGTCACGCAGCATCATGGTTGCCTTTGCCATGCGCAGTGCCGCGAGAATATTACCACATTATTGGCATATCGCGGACGGCGATTATCAACAAGACAATAAGAAAGTTAACGTACTTCCAATTCTGCAGTGTATATTAACATCATACGTAGCTACAATCTCTGCAACCCTTAGTCTTATAAACGCGGCTAACTCAGCGTCCCTTAAGATGAATGCTGAAGTAACGTCGGACGGCAAAAGCGTATTAGGTAGAACTCTAAGTGGCGATATCACAGATATTGAATTTAGAAATCCTTTCGTTTCTGTGCCCTCCACTGTATTAGAAGCCGTTGCCCACTCTGCGGTAAAAGCAGTAGGTTCTGGTGTGGACACCAGCCTGAATTCCTCCAATGCAGCACAAGCTGCTGCTATTGCAATGCAGGATAGAATTTGGGCCGAAATCCGAGGAGATTGTCGGCACCTGCTTTCCGCGCCTGATCTTTCTGATCGTGCGCTTTGGGCAGAAACTGGGTCTGCTCCTGAAGATATTTGGCCCAGTATCAAATCAAAAATTTTGAACCAGCCAAACGATTGGGGTTTCTGGGTTGAATGGTATGATCGTTTGCTGGCTGGCAAACCGAAGCACGTCGATTTGCTGACCAAGATTGCGTTGATTGCGCCTGAAGATTGGGACAAGGGCGCGTCGGTAGTTAATCCGATAATCAACAAGATGTGGAAAGAATTTGAAGGGGAGGCCCCGCGAATTAAGAGTGAAGCTCATGAAAATGACATCGCTGCTGACGTTGCCAGTCAGGCAAAACCAAATACACCCATTTCACGTCAAACGGTAGATCGCGTGCGCAACAGTATTGCTGAAAACCGAAAGAATTTACCACCAACGTTCGACGCATTGCAGGAACTTATTTTACTTGAGATTGAGCGATGGCAAACAAGCAATCTACTTAACGCGAAAATACCAGATGAATGTGTGAGGCAGGTCCGAACTTACTTGGTGATGTATGAAGCCATCCAGCAAATGCGTGACTGTGTGCCAAGTGAAGGGAAACCTACCGAGGTACAAGCTGAAAAGGCGATCGGTCTTGGGACGCTTTATCTTGAGAAGCTCAAGTCTCTTCCGCGTGAAAAAGCTGATGAGGTTGTTGAAGGTCTTTGGGATATTGGTCGCAATTCAAAGGATTTAGGTATTGTATTGGGCACTACTGCGGTATTCTCATATTTCAGTCTGCCTCTGCTAAGCGGAGTTGCTGTTGGAACTGTCCTAATTGCTCCCAAGAAGGTTAATCAAATTATTGGGGCAGCTAAAGATTACGTCAAAAACTCCGGGTCAATTTCTAGTTAAGGCGTGAGCGTTTCATCTACCCGATGGATGTACTGATTAAATAAGGTGGTTTTGGTCCCTCTATAAATATTCTAGACGAAAACCACCTAACCCCGGTGAACCCCATGACAAACCTCCCAACCCCCCGCGGAAAACTAACACCGCAACGTCCCCTCAACGATCTCACGTGGTTACGTGTTGGTGGCCCGGCGGATTATCTCTTTCAACCTGCCGATCTGAACGATCTGCGCGACTTTCTGCGTGATCTCCCCAAAGAAGTGGCGGTTTTCCCCATGGGGGTGGGCAGCAATCTGATCGTGCGCGATGGCGGATTGCATGCGGTGGTGATCCGGTTGGGGCGGGGCTTTAACGGGATCATGATTGAGGGTGATCAGGTGACGGCAGGGGCCGCCGCACTCGATGCGCATGTGGCGCGCAAGGCGGCGGATGCGGGGTTGGACCTGACGTTTCTGCGTACCATTCCGGGGAGCATTGGCGGGGCGGTGCGGATGAACGCGGGGTGTTATGGGAGCTATACGGCAGATCATTTTGTCTCTGTGCAAGCCGTCACGCGAGGTGGCGAATTGATCACCCTCACAGCGGATGATCTGAATTTTCGCTATCGTCAGAGCGACTTAGCGGATGGAGCGGTGATTATCTCGGCCACATTCGCCCCTCCAAAAGGCGACCCCGAGACATTACACACCCGCATGACGGACCAGCTTAAAAAACGCGACGAAACCCAGCCGACCAAAGACCGCAGCGCGGGCAGCACCTTTCGCAATCCGGCGGGTTTTTCCAGTACGGGGCAGGCGGATGATGTGCATGATCTCAAGGCGTGGAAGGTCATTGATGACGCTGGCATGCGCGGGGCAACGCGGGGCGGGGCGCAGATGTCGCCGAAACATTCCAACTTTCTGATCAATACCGGGGATGCCACGGCGGCGGACCTCGAAGGATTAGGCGAAGACGTGCGAAAAAAGGTTTACGATTCAAGTGGATTAAGGCTAGAATGGGAAATCATGCGCATCGGTGAATTTTTGGATGATCCGGTGTCTGTGGCGCAAGCCGCAAGTGATAAAGACGAGGCATAAGCCGCAAAGCGGTATAAGAATTATAAACAAGGGCCGCAAAAGGTCCGGGACAAGTTAGGCACAAAGTGGGCACGTCGAGCAGACAATCCCCGACAGTGGCGGTATTGATGGGTGGCCCCTCGGCTGAACGCGAGGTGTCATTGGATTCTGGGCGCGCCTGCGCCGCCGCATTGCGGGAACATGGTGGATATAACGTGGTCGAGGTCGAAGCAGGCCGCGACCTTGCTGCCGTTTTGGCAGACCTCAAACCAGATGCTGTGCTGAACTGTTTGCACGGGCGCTGGGGCGAAGACGGCTGTGTGCAGGGTTTGTTGGAATGGATGGGCATTCCCTACAGCCATTCGGGCGTTCTGTCGTCGTCACTGGCAATGGACAAACAACGCACCAAAGATGTGTACCGCGCGCATGGATTGCCTGTTGTCGACAGCGTGATTGCGGCTGCTGCGGATGTGCGCAAAGCCCATGTGATGGCACCGCCCTATGTGGTGAAGCCCAACAATGAAGGGTCGAGTGTTGGCGTCTATCTGGTGGGTGAGGACAACAATGGTCCGCCACAACTTGATGAGGATATGCCAGAGTTTGTGATGGTCGAGGCCTTCGCGCCGGGCCGTGAGTTGACCACAAGCGTGATGAATGGACGGGCGTTGACCGTGACGGATATCATCACGACTGGTTGGTATGATTATGACGCCAAGTACAAAGAGGGCGGTTCCAGCCATATTGTGCCTGCTGACGTTCCATCCGAGATTTTTGAGCTGTGTTTAGAATATGCCCTGCGCGCGCATGATGCTTTGGGATGCCGTGGGATCAGCCGTACGGATTTTCGCTGGGATGAAGCCAAAGGTGCTGCGGGTCTGGTCTTGCTTGAGACAAACACGCAACCGGGCATGACAGCCACGTCATTGTCGCCCGAACAGGCGCAGGCGGTTGGCATAACGTTCCCTGATTTGTGCGCGTGGATGGTGGAGGACGCCTCATGTTCAAGGTGATCCGCACAGCATCAAAGGCGTCAGGCCGGACATCGGCCAGCAGGTCTGATCCGGCCCCTTCACGTTGGGCGTGGCGGATGCAGCGGTTGATGCTGACGCCGACGTTTCGGTTTGGCCTGCGCGTTGGCGTACCATTTTGCATTACCTTGTTGGCGGGTACGATCTATCTGGCTGACGAAGGGCGTCGCAGCGCGATCACTGATGCAGTGGCAGACGCACGTGCCAGCATCGAAGAACGGCCAGAATTTATGGTCAAGATGATGGCGATCGATGGTGCCGAAGATGTGTTAGCCGCAGAAATTCGTGCCGCGGTGCCCATGCGGTTCCCGCAGAGTTCGTTTGATCTGGACTTGGCTGAAATCCGCAAAGAAATTTCTGCGCTGAATGGCATCAAGAAAGCCTCTGTGCGTATTCGCCCGGGCGGTGTTTTGCATGTTGACGTGACGCCACGTGTGCCTGTTGCGGTATGGCGCAATGCCGATGGTTTGGCGCTGGTGGATGAAACAGGCGCGCATGTGAACGAGGTTTCTTCACGCGCCGAATATGGGCATTTGCCATTGATCGCCGGACCGGGCGCACCGCTCCATGTGTCTGAGGCGTTGCGTTTGACGCGCACGGCAGGCGCGCTGGGGGATCGTTTACGCGGTGTGGTGCGCATGGGCGAACGGCGTTGGGACGTCGTATTGGACCGTGATCAACGCATCATGCTGCCCGAGCAAGGTGCTTTGCAGGCGCTCGAGCGGGTGATCGCGCTGGAACGCGCACAGGAAATTCTCACGCGTGATGTATCACGGGTGGACATGCGGTTGGCACAAAGACCAACCCTAAGAATGAACGAAGAGGCCACCCGCGAATGGTGGCACATCAGGCAGAGTGCAGGACAGTAACAATGATGGATCTTTACGATAGCCAGCGATCTATGCGCCACATGCGCAAATTGGCGATGCAACGGGGGGTGGTTGCGATTTTAGACGTGGGCAGTTCCAAGATTGCTTGCCTTGTGCTGCGCTTTGATGGCGCGGGTCCGATGGATAGCGAAGGTGAGATTGGGTCGCTTGCGGGGCAATCGGGATTTCGGGTGATTGGTGCGGCGACAACACGCTCACGCGGTGTGCGCTTTGGCGAGATTTGCGCGATGGGTGAAACCGAACGCGCCATTCGCACGGCATTGCAAGCGGCACAAAAGATGGCCGGCATTCGCGTGGATCATGTAATTGCCTGTTTCTCTGGCGGCGAACCGCGCAGTTATGGGTTGGATGCAGAGATTGATCTGGAAGGGCAGGTGGTATCCGAACAGGATGTCGCGCAGGTCATGGCCAGTTGTGATGTGCCGGAATACGGCGAGGGCCGCGAAGTGCTGCACGCACAACCGGTGAATTTTGCGCTGGATCATCGCTCTGGCCTGAGCGATCCGCGCGGGCAATTGGGCAATGCGCTGTCTGTTGATATGCATATGCTGACTGTTGATGCCGCCGCCGTGCAACATTTGGCGCATTGTATCAAACGCTGTGATCTGGAATTGGCAGGGATTGCGTCATCTGCCTATGTGTCTGGCATTTCGTCGCTTGTGGAAGATGAACAAGAACTTGGCGCGGCTTGTATTGATCTTGGCGGCGGGTCGACCTCTGTTTCGATCTTTATCAAGAAACACATGATCTTTGCAGACACGGTGCGCATGGGTGGTGATCACATCACCAGCGATATTTCGATGGGGTTGCAGGTGCCAACCGCCAATGCCGAGCGGATCAAGACATTCTATGGTGGCGTGCAAGCCACAGGCATGGACGACCGCGAGATGATCGAGATCGGCGGCGAGACCGGGGATTACGAACATGATCGTCGCACGGCCAGCCGCGCGGAATTGATCGGCATCATGCGTCCACGTGTTGAGGAAATTCTGGAAGAAGTCCGTGTGCGTCTGGACGCCGCAGGTTTTGATCATCTGCCGAGCCAGCAAATTGTGCTGACAGGCGGCGGTAGCCAAATCCCCGGCCTTGATGGGTTGGCGAGCAAGATTTTAGGACAGCAGGTGCGCCTTGGACGCCCGCTTCGCGTGCATGGATTGCCACAAGCGGCGACGGGGCCCAGCTTTGCCTCAGCCGTGGGGCTGTCATTGTTTGCGGCGAACCCCCAAGACGAATGGTGGGACTTTGACATCCCGGCGGATCGTTACCCGTCACGGTCGCTAAAACGCGCCGTTAAATGGTTCAGAGACAACTGGTAACCGCAAAATGCGGTGCCATGGCCAAGATAAGGTCAAAACAGGCAAGAAATTGCCCATATTTAGCGTCTAATTGGCGTTTTATAGGTGACGTTACGGTCCCATGCCGTTAAGATTATGGGAATTTGGTACGAAAAACCTGCGGGACGCGGGAAAACAAAACAGGCGGACAGCACATGACACTCAACCTTTCGATGCCCGGACAGGAAGATCTGAAACCCCGTATCACCGTGTTTGGTGTCGGCGGTGCCGGCGGTAACGCGGTCAATAACATGATCGAGAAACAACTGGATGGCGTTGATTTCGTTGTGGCAAATACGGACGCCCAAGCGCTCCAGCAAGCCAAGGCAGAAAACCGCGTTCAACTGGGCATCAAAGTCACCGAAGGTTTGGGTGCGGGTGCACGCGCCTCTGTTGGGGCTGCTGCTGCTGAGGAATCGATTGAACAGATCGTCGATCATCTGGCAGGCGCACACATGTGCTTTATCACTGCTGGTATGGGCGGCGGTACAGGTACAGGTGCTGCACCAATCATCGCACAGGCTGCGCGTGAGTTGGGTGTGTTGACTGTTGGTGTTGTGACCAAGCCGTTCCAGTTTGAAGGTGCCAAGCGCATGCGCCAGGCCGAAGACGGTGTTGAGGCGCTGCAAAAGGTCGTGGACACGCTGATCATCATTCCAAACCAAAACCTATTCCGTTTGGCCAATGAAAAGACCACATTCACCGAAGCATTCTCGATGGCCGATGATGTTTTGTACCAAGGTGTTAAAGGTGTGACGGATTTGATGGTCCGTCCTGGCCTGATCAACCTCGACTTTGCGGACGTGCGCGCCGTCATGGACGAAATGGGCAAAGCCATGATGGGCACAGGCGAGGCCGAGGGCGAAGATCGCGCGATCCAAGCCGCGGAAAAAGCCATTGCCAACCCGCTGCTCGACGAAATCAGCCTGCGTGGTGCCAAAGGTGTTCTTATCAACATCACTGGTGGCGCGGACCTTACATTGTTCGAACTCGACGAAGCCGCCAACCGCATCCGCGAAGAGGTGGATCCAGAGGCGAATATCATCGTGGGCTCCACATTGGATGAGGGCCTTGGCGGTTTCATGCGCGTCAGCGTTGTGGCCACAGGTATCGATGCGACAGATGTGAACACGGAAATGCCAGTGCCACGTCGCCCCATGAGCCAGCCTTTGAAACAGCAAGTGATCACGGAAGAAGCTCCAGTTGCTGCGGCAGCCGTGGCATCATCTGTTCCACAAGAGCGTACGCAGACCCAGATGTTCGAAGATTTGGATGTGCAGCGCGCGGCGGCCGAAGATCAGGCCGAAGATATCTTTGCGGAAGAAGCGGCAGACGACACTCTGCCACCTCCAGCCTATCAGCCACAGGTCGCAGCATTCGAGCCGCGTCAGGAAGAAACGCTTGAAGCAGAGCCAGAGGCGTTTGTTGCCCCACGTGCACCAACACCCGGCACACCGTCACCCGAAGCAATGGCTCGGTTGCGCGCAGCCGCTCAAAAAGCATCGCCAGAACAGCATCGCCCGGTCGCAGCACAGCCTCAGCAACAGCAGCAAGCCGCCGCACCACAACAGCGCAGTGAGGAAAAGCCACGCTTTGGCATCAACTCTTTGATCAACCGGATGACGGGTCACGGCGAAGGCGAAACGCAGGCACAACGCCCGGCGCGCCAGCAGCCACCGGTGCAAACACGCGCTTCTGCTGCGGCTCCGCAGCCTCAAGAGGCAGCTGATGCAGATCAGGAACGCATCGAAATCCCTGCATTCCTACGCCGTCAGGCAAACTAATCAGGTCACATATTGATCGAAAGGGGCTGCCGTAGGGCGGCCCTTTTTGCATTTAAAACAAGGTGTTAAAAGTCAGCAAGCGCATTTGCGCCCAATTGTTACGGCCATGTTTCAGTCGGTTACAAAGGTTGTGTTGTGAAATTTGGTCTCCCGCCTTAATTCAGGGTCAACTTAGACAGAGGTCTGAGAATCGTGAGGATGAATTTCGTGCAGAACACCATCAAATCAGCGATCAGCTTTACTGGTAAGGGCCTGCATACAGGCCGTAGCGCAACCGTCACGGTACGTCCGGCTGGCGCGCATCACGGTATTTGGTTTTCGCGTTCTGACGTTGCTGTGGGCGACCGGATGATTCCTGCGCGCTGGGACGTGGTGAACCGTTCGCCGCTGTGTACCAAGCTGGAAAATGCGACGGGCCTTTCGATCTCAACTGTTGAGCATCTGATGGCCGCGCTTGCTGGCTGTGGCATCCATAACGCTTTGGTCGAAATTGATGGCCCCGAAGTGCCGATCCTTGATGGGTCTGCCATACCGTTTGTGCGTGGTTTCATGCAGCGCGGCATCCGCAGCCTTGCAGCACCGGTTATGGCATTCGAAGTCTTAAAGACCGTGAGCGTGCGTGAGGGCGATGCAACTGCAACGCTGGCCCCGTCCGACACGCTGCGCATCGATTTTGAGATTGATTTCGTAGACGCTGCAATTGGCCATCAGAAAAAGTCACTTGTGATGAACAATGGTTCTTTTGCACGTGAATTATGTGACAGCCGCACCTTCTGCCGTCAGGCGGATGTGGACGCGATGCAGGCCAATGGTCTGGCGCTGGGTGGTGAAGCGGGTGAAAATGCCGTTGTTTTTGAGGGCGATCGCGTGGTCAGCCCGGGTGGCCTGCGTCACGCAGATGAACCTGTGCGCCACAAGATGCTCGATGCTTTGGGTGATCTGGCGCTCGCGGGTGCACCGTTGTTGGGTCATTACACAGGTAACCGTGCGGGTCATTCATTGACCAACACGTTGTTGCGCAAATTGTTCGCAACGCCGGGCGCAGTGCGCATGATTGAATGTGACGCAGCACAGGCATCACGTCTGCCCGGCTATGGTCTGGTCTGGGACGAGGTGCCGCAGGTCGCGTAACATGCGCCGCGCATTTGCAGCAATTTCTCCAAATACAACAGAGGATTGGATCGGGGGCATTGATTGCGCGCGCAAGGCCATGTATCCAACCGCGAGGGTGAATTTAGCTTCTGAGCATCGCTTTTGTGTGATGCGACGCCGCTAAGTGTGGAATGGGCGTTTTGCAACGCAAAATATTGTGTTAGCAAAGAGGCCAAGAGGGGTCATATGACCATGGATGTGACGATTCAAATGTTGCAAATCGGGCAAACGGCGCAAAGGATGCAGGCATGACAAACGCAGGGCCGCGTATGCGGGTGATCAGTGCGGTTTGCGTTGTGGCAGCCCTAGCAGCGTGCGGTGGAAACCGTGATGCGGGCCGTTTCACTGACAACTTCTTTAATCCGCAGGAAATTCCGCTTGAAACATACTCTGCTGAGCAGATTTTTGAGCGTGGCGAATTTGAATTGAATCGCAACAAGCCTGACAAGGCGGCGTTCTATTTTGCTGAGATTGAGCGGCTTTATCCCTATTCCGAATGGGCCAAGCGCGCGTTGATCATGCAGGCGTTTTCCTATCACCAAGATCAGGATTACCCCAACAGCCGATCCGCCGCACAACGCTTTATCGACTTTTTCCCAGATGATGATGACGCCGCTTATGCGCAATATCTTTTGGCGCTTAGCTATTATGATCAGATCGACGAAGTGGGTCGGGATCAGGGACTGACCTTCCAAGCATTGCAATCGTTGCGCAAAGTGATCGAAGTCTATCCTGACAGCGAATACGCAAAATCTGCAATCCTTAAATTTGACCTCGCCTTTGACCACCTTGCGGGCAAAGAGATGGAGATTGGCCGCTATTACCTGCGGCGTGATCATTACACGTCTGCGATCAACCGCTTCCGCGTTGTCGTCGAAGATTTCCAGACCACCACGCATACACCAGAGGCGTTGCATCGCTTGGTCGAGGCTTATCTGGCTTTGGGTCTCAAACGAGAGGCGCAGACGGCGGGTGCGATCCTTGGTCACAACTTCAAGTCTACGGATTGGTATGAAGACAGCTACAAACTGCTGACCGGGCAGGGGCTTCAGCCAAAGTTCTACAAGAACAATTGGCTTGGTGCCGTGTACCGTCAGACGATCAAAGGCGAGTGGTTGTAGGGGCGTGAAGGCCGCCCAAGCTACGGTGCAATAATATGCTGCGCGGACTTGATATTTCGGACATGTTGATCATTGACCGGCTGGAACTTGGGTTCCAGCCGGGTCTTAATGTTCTGACGGGCGAAACGGGTGCAGGTAAATCTATATTGTTGGATTCGCTGGGGTTTGTGCTGGGCTGGCGCGGACGTGCCGATCTGGTACGCCAAGGTGCGGAACAGGGCGAAGTGACGGCATGGTTTGATTTGCCCGCTGATCATCCAGCCCATGCGGTGCTGTCAGAGGCGGGATTGCCCGGTGGCAATGAGTTAATCTTGCGGCGTATCAATGCGCGTGATGGGCGTAAAACCGCATGGGTCAATGATCGGCGTTGTTCTGGCGAAGTGCTGCGTGAGTTGTCAGAAACCTTGGTGGAATTGCATGGTCAACATGATGATCGTGGATTGTTGAACCCCCGTGGGCATCGGTCGATTTTGGACGATTTCGCGGGCAACGACAAAGCCAAGGCTAAAGTCCGCAGCGCATGGACAGCATTGGCCGTTGCGCGCAAAGCTGCGGCTGTGGCGGCGTCTGAACGCGAGGCGATCAAGGCCGAAGAAGAATTCCTGCGCCACGCAGTTGCGGAATTGGACAAGCTCAATCCAGAGGCGGGCGAAGAGGCTGTGCTGGATAGCAAACGCCGCTTGATGCAGGGCGCTGAAAAGATTCGCGCGGATGTGGTCAACGCCTATGAAATCATGGGGCAGGGTGGTGCGGAAACCAGTATGGGGGACGCTCTGCGTTGGCTTGATGGAGTGGCGCACAAGGCCGAGGGCGCGTTAGAGGCCCCGATGGCCGCCCTCAACCGCGCAATGATGGAATTGGACGATGCGATGTCTGGCGTTGCAGATGCCATTGACGCGATGTCGTTTAATCCTGTTGAACTGGAAGAGGCTGAAGAGCGGCTGTTTGCCATCCGTGCTTTGGCGCGCAAGCACGAAGTTGCCCCTGATGAATTGGCAGGATTTGCCGATACTCTGCGCGGCAAGCTGGATGCGTTGGACGCAGGTGAAGTACAGCAGGCGGCACTTAAGAAAGCAGTCACCGACGCCCAAAGCGCATATGATGGTGCCGCCGAAGCCCTAAGCATGGCACGTCGTAAAGCTGCGGCTAAATTAGACAAAGCGGTTTCGGCTGAACTCGCGCCCCTCAAAATGGAACGGGCCGTTTTTGAAACGCAGATCACGACCGAGGATGCCGGGCCAGAGGGACTTGACGCTGTTTCGTTCACGGTTGCGACCAACCCGGGCGCGCCTGCCGGACCATTGGGCAAGATCGCGTCGGGCGGTGAACTTAGCCGTTTCTTACTGGCACTTAAGGTCTGTTTGACCCAAGGACAGTCAGGTCTGACGTTGATCTTTGATGAAATTGACCGGGGCGTTGGTGGTGCAACTGCGGACGCTGTTGGGCGACGTTTGGCCGCGCTCGCAGGGGAAGGGCAAGTACTGGTGGTAACGCATTCGCCGCAGGTTGCTGCCCTTGGTGCGCATCATTGGCGCGTAGAAAAGAGGGTCAGCAAAGGCATGACAACTTCAACCGTGGTGCCTTTGTCACCGCCTGAACGGGTTGATGAAGTGGCACGCATGTTGGCGGGGGACGTGATCACCGACGCGGCGCGTGCAGCAGCAGAGGTATTGTTGGCAGGCTGATGTGGGGGCAAACACTCAAAACCAAAAGATTTGAGGCCACATTTCCTTGCCGATGCTTGACCTTGTGCCGCTATGGCGCTGATCATGGCGTATCATGAGTGATCCTGCACCCTCCTTTTTAAAGCAACAGATTAATCTGGCCAAAGCATCCTGTCGCAAGGGGTGGGACGTGATCCGCACGCGCGGGCCTGGCAAGATCACATTCTGGTTCATCGCGCTTTTGATTGGTATCGCAGCAGGCTTTGCCGCATTGTTTTTTCGTAAAGGGATCAACTGGTTACAGGCCACCGTTTATGGCACGGATGATGTTGAGCATTTGCATAGTTTTATATCCGGGCTGCCGTGGTTTTGGGTGATCTTGATCCCAACCTTTGGTGGATTAACCGTGGGATTGATCCTGCATCATTTCACCAAAGATGCACGCGCGCGCTCTGTTGGGGATGTGATTTTGGGCGCGGCCTTGCACGATGGTCGGGTCGAAACGCGCGCGGGTATCGCATCAGCAATCGCCTCATGGATCACACTCAGTACTGGCGGATCATCGGGGCGTGAAGGACCTGTCGTACACATGGCAGGCGTTATTGCCACATGGGTCAGCCGCCGGATCAATGCGGACGGGATTACCGGGCGTGACCTGTTGGGATGTGCGGTGGCCGCAGGGGTTTCTGCCAGCTTTAATGCGCCGATCGCAGGTGCTTTGTTTGCGCTCGAAGTTGTGTTGCGCCATTTCGCTGTTCACGCCTTTGCGCCCATTGTTATTGCGTCGGTGGCGGGCACTGTGATCAACCGCATTGAATTTGGCGGGGTGACCGAATTTGTGTTGCCGACTTTGGGTGAGGTGCAATTTTACGTCGAATTGCCCGCCTTTCTTTTGCTTGGGCTCACCTGTGGCCTGATCGCGGTGGCATTGATGCGCAGCATCTTTTGGGCTGAGGATTTTGGCAATTACGTCCAGGACCGCACGGGTTTACCGCGTTGGTTACGCCCCGCAGTGGCAGGGGCGTTGTTGGGGGCACTGGCGCTGTGGTTTCCCCATATCATTGGGGTTGGCTATGAAACCATGTCAACGGCGCTCACAGGACAGCTGGGCCTGTATGATGCGATTGTCTTTGCCATGCTCAAGGTCGCGGCTGTGTCGATCACACTGGGCGGGCGCATGGGCGGGGGCGTGTTTTCACCCTCTTTGATGATTGGCGCACTGGCGGGTTTGGCCTTTGGCTTGATCGCCACAGGGATATTCCCGGATGTGTCAGGCTCATCCTCACTTTACGCCCTTGCGGGCATGGGGGCTGTGGCAGCGGCTGTGCTTGGTGCGCCGATCTCGACCACCCTGATTGTGTTTGAACTGACAGGGGACTGGCAGACGGGCCTTGCTGTGATGGTTGCGGTCAGCATGTCGACTGCATTGGCGTCACGCATCGTTGATCGTAGTTTCTTTCTAACCCAGATGGAGCGACGGGGTATCCATTTGGCGGCAGGCCCACAAGCCTATCTGTTGTCGATGTTTATGGTCGCCCGAATTATGCGCCGACCAGATGATGACCGCGCCGCTGATCAGGACACCTGTTGGGAGCTGATCAACGCAGGCACTTACATTGATGGCACTGCCACGCTTGAAGCCGCAATGCCGATTTTTGAGCAATCCTCAGCGCGATTTATCCCTGTTGTGACCCTGTCAGCGGACGCCCCACCAGAGCTGTTGGGCGCGCTGTTTCACGTTGATGCGCTTAAAGCGTACAACCGCGCTTTGGCGGCCACGGCGGCTGAGGAACATTCCTGATTGTTTCAAATTCGAAGGCAACCCTAGGGCGAGCTTTTGATTGTTTCGTTAGTAGAAACGAACCCCTTGAAAATATTAACTAAAGTTAACTAAAAGTTAATTTTACCCTTTCCAAGCACATTCGTTGCCCGTTAACTCTTTGTTAACAATTTGTAGGGGGTTGAAAATGTCTGTTGCTTTAATATTGCCGTTACTCGGTGTGGGTTTGTTGGCTTTTGGTATCTTTGATGGTGATGATGATGACGATCAAACTGCGGTTGCGCCGCATGATCCGGACGCACCACAGTTAGATCCGTATGATCCAGGGACACATGATCCGTCAAATCCAGGTGCGGATACGCTGCCCGGATCAGGCGGCTTTGATAGCGTGATCTTGGGCACAGACGGGGATGATCCCATTCTGGGCACCGATGGCAGTGACAGCATTGTCGGCGGGATCGGGAATGACGACATCGCTGGTGCGAATGGTGACGACTTGATCATTGGCAACCAGGGAAATGATGTCCTGAGCGGTGATGCTGGCAACGATACTATCGATGGTGGCTTTGGCAATGACTCGATGTATGGCGGTGAAGGCAACGACGTGTTGACCTCTGAGATTGGCCACAATGAATTCTATGGTGATGCGGGTGATGATCTGTTGATCGGTGGCCGTGGCTCCGAAGTGATGTTCGGCGGCCAAGGCTTTGACACGATCCTCGGCAACAACGGTTGTGATGTGATTGATGGCGGCGAAGGCGATGATCTGATCGACAGTGGCGACCAGAATGACACGGTCCAAGGGGGCGATGGCAATGACACCATTCATGGTGGCCGCGGCGCGGATTCCCTTGATGGTGGATTTGGCGATGACATCATTGATGCGCAGAACGGCAATGACACAGTCACGGATTGCGCTGGTTCAGACCGCATTTTGGGCCGCGCCGGGAATGACTTGCTGATCGCGACAGAACAGCATGGCATCATCGGTGAGTCTGACACTGTCATTGGTGGTCTGGGTGAAGACACACTTATCGGTGACATGGGCGATATCCTGACCGGTAGTGACGGTGTAGATAGCTTTGTTGTTCAATTCGACGATGCAGCGACAGCACCGGGCGCAGTTACAGTCACTGATTTTGATTACGATGCGAATGAAACGCTGTTGCTGCGTGACGCAGATGGCACGCCATATACCGCTGAAGAACTCGAAGCGAATTTGGTGATCTCAAGTGTCCCATCAGCCGATAACGACACCATCCTAACTTATAATGGTGAAGTCATCGCAGTCTTGGAACATACAGATCCAGAGACAATGGCGACGGATACCAGCTGGATCGCGAACTTTGGTGGGTACACGCCTATAGTTGTTCAACCGTAATTTCGTCAATCGGATAGAAAGCGAGGTAGCCTTTAAGGGCTGCCACGCTTTCTTTCGGGTTCTCATAGGACCATACGGCGTTCTGCAATGTCCGACTTTTTGTGACAACTGAGTAATAGCTGGCATCGCCCTTGTGTGGGCAATGGCTGGTTTTTTCTGATGAATCTAGAAATGCCATCGCGATATCGCAGCGCGGGAAATAGATAACGGCAGGGTAATCGCCTTCGGTTAATTCAAGCGCGTCGGTGGTTTCACCCAACACGGCACCACCTGCACGCACTGTCCATGTTCCGGCTGCTTGTGTGATTTTAATGTGGTCGGTCATAAAATATCCCCTTAAGCGTTTGATATTTAGCACCTAAAGCGGCGCTGTTGCCGTATCCAACCATAGTTTCGCCTCTGGCGATAGGCGTGGGCCGATCTTTTGTGCAACTTGAGCGTGGTAGGTGTTTAACCAATCACGTGCTGCGGGCTCTAACATATCTGATATGATTAAACGTTGATCAATTGGCGCAAAACTAAGCGTTTGCCAATTCAGCATGTCACGATGGGCATCACCGCCGGGCAGGGCAGGTGCATCACGCACCACCAACAGATTTTCGATGCGGATACCAAAGGCACCTTCGCGGTAATATCCCGGTTCATTGGACAGGATCATGCCAGGTTGCAGCGGCACAGCGCTGACTTTGCTTAACCTTTGTGGTCCCTCATGCACGCTGAGGTACGCACCAACACCATGTCCCAACCCATGATCAAAGTCTTGGCCCGCCATCCACAAGGGCACACGTCCAATCATCTCAATATCGCGCCCCGCCAGCCCCACGGGCCAACGCAGACGACTCATCGCGATCATACCTGCAAGAACGCGGGTGAAGGCCGCGCGCGCCTCATCGGCTGGTGTGCCAATTGCGACGGTACGGGTGATGTCGGTGGTCCCGTCCAGATATTGACCACCTGAATCCAGCACCAGCAGATGTCCGTCCTCAAGGGTGGCGTCGGTTTCTTCGGTGACACGGTAATGCATGATCGCACCGTTTGGCCCGGTGCCTGCGATGGTTTCAAAACTGATATCGCGCAGGGCATTGTCGCGGCGACGATAACCTTCAAGCTGTGTGACAACCTGTGTTTCACTCAAAGAACCTACGGTTTGCGCATCTAACCACGCCAGCAATTCGCACAGCGCCGCCCCATCGCGCAGATGTGCCTCAGCTGATCCCGCGATTTCAGCAGCATTCTTGCAGGCTTTGGGCAGCGCACAAGGGTCGTCACCCCAGACACTTTTCCCTTCCAAAGTATCAGCAATGATCACCGGAACGCTTTGTTTATCAATCCGCACCGGGCCGGGGAGGGCATCAAGGTATGGCAAAAGCTGATCTGGCGCATGAACGCTCACCTGATCCCCCAAATGACCTGCGAGGGCTGCAACCTTTGTCGGTTCAATAAACAGATCGACAGCACCGTTGGCGTGCAAAACGCCAAATCCATGGGCAACAGGGTTGCGCGCAATGTCACCACCACGGATGTTGAGCAGCCAATTCAGGCTGTCTGGCAAGGTGATCACCGCCGCTGCTTGTCCCGCGTCGCGCAGCAGTTGACCCAGACGCCTGCGTTTGTCAGCGTGGCTTTCGCCTGCAAATTCAAGCGGATGGGCTTTTGCGTCTTGCATCGGGGGGCTGGGTTGATCTGCCCAAATGCGATCCACAAGGTTGCTGCTACGCCGCATCTCAATGCCACTGCCAGCCAGGGCCTCATCCAGCCCGCTCAATTGCCCAGGCGTATGCAGCCAAGGGTCAAAGCCCACCACACCGCCGTTTGGCAATTGTTCAATCAACCACTCTGCAAGGCTGACCTCGGGCCATGGGACAGGCGTGAAATCGACGGCAACTTGTGCCTTCACTTGCGTGCGATATCGACCATCGATGAAGACACCAGCCACATCGCGCAGCGCTGCACAAAATCCTGCTGAGCCGGTGAACCCCGTGGCCCAGGCAAGCCGATCATCATGGGCGGCGACATATTCGCCTTGATGGGCATCCGCGCGCGGGATCAAGAAGCCATCCAAGCCTTCAACCACCAATTCAGCGCGCAGGGCTTTTAGACGGGGCGGCCCTTGTTCCGGCCGTGCAGTGACCTCGAAACTCTGGAACATCGCCCCCTCCTTTATTGTTCTTCAAATATGTGAAATTCCGGTGCCTCAGCCCGCGCGACGCATCCCCATGACGCGTGCACGCGCCCGTGGATCGCTGTCAAACAATGCGGCGAGTTGTTCGGTCATTGCGCCCGCCAATTGTTCCACATCGGTGATTGTCACAGCGCGTTCGTAATAGCGCGTCACGTCATGCCCGATGCCAATCGCCAACAGTTCCACCGCGCGGCGTTTTTCAACCATGGCAATCACATCGCGCAGGTGCTTTTCCAGATAATTGGCCGGGTTCACCGACAGCGTACTGTCATCCACAGGCGCGCCATCTGAAATCACCATCAGAATTTTGCGCGCCTCATGGCGTGCCATCATCCGGCGGTGCGCCCATTCCAGCGCCTCGCCGTCGATGTTTTCTTTCAACAGACCTTCTTTCATCATCAGGCCCAGATTATCACGCGTGCGCCGCCATGGGGCATCTGCGGATTTATAGATGATGTGGCGCAGATCGTTCAAACGACCGGGCTGTACGGGGCGGCCATCGTTCAGCCATGCCTCACGGGCTTGGCCGCCTTTCCATGCGCGCGTGGTAAAGCCTAATATCTCGACCTTGACGTTGCAGCGTTCCAGCGTGCGGGCCAAAACGTCAGCACAGATCGCGGCAATCGAAATCGGTCGACCCCGCATTGAACCAGAGTTATCCAGCAGCAATGTCACGCATGTGTCACGGAATTCAGTATCTTTTTCGACCTTAAAGGACAGCGGCGTTGTCGGGTTCGCGACGATCCGGGCCAGACGACCTGCATCCAATGTACCTTCTTCCAGATCAAATTCCCAAGACCGGTTTTGTTGTGCCTGCAAACGGCGTTGCAGCTTGTTCGCCAAGCGGCTGACAGCACCTTTAAGCGGCTCTAACTGTTGGTCCAGATAGGCGCGCAAGCGTTCCAATTCGATGGGATCAGCCAGGTCTTCGGCACCAATCACTTCGTCTTCGCTGTCCATATAGACCAGATAATTCGGGTCTGCGTCTGAAATAGGCTGCGGGGCAGGCGGCTCCATCGGGGCATCGCCTTCGGGCATCTCAGCTTCTTCGCCCAACTCTTGATCGGCCATATCATCCATGCTCACCTGAGCTTGGGATGCATCTTGGCTATCCTCTTGGGATTGCTCTGGCGTGCCTTCGGCCTCTTCATCGTCCTGATCATCTTGACCAGTGCTGTCTGGGTCTTGTTCTTCTTCCGACCCTTCTTCGGCCTCGTCGTCCTGATCTTCGTCCATTTGGTCGGGATCATCACCCAATTGATCGCCGTAGCCCAAGTCGCTGATCATCTGGCGCGCAAATTTAGCAAACGCCGCTTGATCGTCCAGCACATCCGTTAGCGTGTCCAGCGAACCGCCCGCGCTTTCTTCGATAAAGCTGCGCCACAGCTCCATCGCGTTTTCAGCGCCCGCAGGCAGGGGGCGACCTGTTGCGAGATGGCGCACCAAATACCCAGCGGCAGTTGCCAGGGGAATGTCACTGGCCTGTTTGGCCTGATCATAGCCTTTGCGCAGCGCTTCATGCTTGATCTTTACGTCAATATTGCTGGCGGTGCCGGGCATATCGCGGGCACCCACGGCCTCGCAACGTGCGGTTTCCATCGCCTCGTACAAATCACGTGCCATGTCACCCTGCGGCGAATAGCGCGCGTGGGTTTGGCCGTTGTGATAGCGACGGTTCAACGCAAGCGCGTCTGCCGTACCACGCGCCAACAGAACTTCCTCGCGGGTCATGCGCCGGCTGACTTGCGGCAAGCGCATCGCATCGCCGGTTAACCCGGATGGGTCCACCGAAAAGCTGACGTTCAGGTCGGGATCGTTGGCCATCACCTTAGAGGCTTCGGCCAACGCCTTTTTGAACGCGTCTGCGGGGTTGTCTGATGGTTTGCTCATGACAAGACACCTATGCTTTTTAGGGTCGCGCGGCCTGTTGCAAGTCGGGCCAACACATCCACATGCACATCAAGTGCATCAATAACTTTATAGTCCACGTCGCTGCCATCAAACGCAAGGTTCAGGTCGGTCCCTGCCAGCACGATGGCGTCGGCACCATGGTCACGTACCATGCGTTTCCCGGCGTTTATGAATGTTTCGCGTTGGGCATCGCTACACTGTCCGGCAACGGCCATATCCTGGTAGGTTTGGCCCAATTCATCAATCTCATTATTCAACACAACCGCCTTGGTCTGTTCCAACTGCCCATATAGATGGGTCTTCATCACAACACGCGTCCCAAGCAGACCAACGGTTTTGATACCTTGACTGACAAAATACGCATCTAGGGGCGACACGGCGCTGACCATCGGTAAGGCGGATATTTGCTCTGTTTCATCATAGCAAAAATGCCCACCCAAAGAAGTAATCGCCACGCAATCTGCTCCGGCAGCTTTCAAGCGTTCAATGAGCGCTGCATAGACCTTGGCCTGCGCCGCGCGGTCATCTGCCAGATTGTTGCGGATCAGTTCATGCACATCAGCATGGACAATAGTGATATCCGCTTTGCCGCCTATATCAGCAATAGCGCGCGTTAACCGTTGATAATAAACGACGGTTGCTGCAACCCCAATGCCTCCAATCAAACCGATATGAAGTGGTGATCCACTCACCCCAAGCTCACACTCGCCGCTGATTCCGGCAATTCCTCGTCAAACAAACGCTGATAGAACTCAGCAACTGTCTGTCGCTCCAATTCATCACATTTGTTCAGGAACGACAGGCGGAAGGCATAACCCACATTGCGGAAAATCTCGGCGTTTTGGGCCCATGCAATCACGGTGCGCGGCGACATCACGGTCGAAAGTTCACCGTTCATGAATGCGGTGCGCGTGAGGTCAGCAACTGTGACCATCTGCTTAACCGTCTTGCGGCCCTCAGAGGTATTGTAATGGGGGTTCTTGGACAGAACGATTGCCGTTTCTGCGTCAATGGACAGGTAGTTCAGCGTGGCGACCAGTGACCAACGGTCCATTTGACCTTGGTTGATCTGCTGTGTGCCATGGTAAAGGCCCGTCGTATCACCCAAACCAACAGTGTTGGCGGTGGCAAAAATGCGGAAATAGGGGTGCGGTTCGATGACTTTGTTTTGGTCCAGCAGCGTCAGTTTACCGTCAACTTCCAGAACACGCTGGATCACGAACATCACATCCGCACGGCCCGCATCATATTCATCAAACACAATCGCAGTCGGGTTGCGCAGCGCCCACGGCAGGATGCCTTCTTGGAAATCCGTAACCTGCTTGCCGTCTTTCAGCTTGATCGCGTCCTTACCGATCAAGTCAATCCGGCTGATGTGGCTATCAAGGTTCACACGCACGCAAGGCCAGTTCAACATGCTGGCGACCTGTTCGATGTGGGTCGATTTACCCGTACCATGATAGCCTTGTACCATGACGCGGCGGTTGTGGTTAAACCCGGCTAGAATCGCCAAGGTGGTGTCTGGATCAAATTTATAGGTGCTGTCACGTTCTGGCACGCGGCTTGAGCGATCTGCAAAACCTTTGACAACCATATCCGTATCAATACCAAAGACGTCGCGAACGGAAATCTCTTCGGTGGGTTTCGCGTTAACATCCAATGCGCCATCGTCCATGCTTATCGATCCTTTTAGCTTGTGCGCCGCACCTTTGCGCCGCGCGTGTCTGGTGCAACATATCTCGCTCAGGCGCAAGGGAAAGGGGCAATTGGCATTATATGGTCAGGCCAGTTTGCAGCGCGCCGGCGCGCGTTGTTTTTCTGCGCAATAAGTGCACAAACGCAGCACGGCATCTGCGCAAAGGCCCAACTACGTTGAGGCAATCGCAAAAAAAGGATGCCTCAATGACTTTCACAGATTTCAAACCCTCAAACCTACGTATGACACTGGCTGGATTTACGGCCGCAGCGGGCGGCATTGTCTCAATTGCGATGACGGGGTGGGGTGGGTCGATGTCACAACATTTGCCTGTTGGCGAAGGTTTTTTTGCGGCAGCAATCCTTGGCGCTGGATTGGCCGGATTTATTTGTGCCAATGGCATCGGGCGCGGTGGCAGACGTGGGTGGCTGATCGCAGCCTTGGTCAGCTGTGTCGCGACGATCTTGGGTGCGATGCTGGGGGCCACAATGATGAGCCTATATTTCGGTTCGTTCTACGGCGCGACTTTGGGGTTGATCGCAATTCTTGATGCCAGCACCAGTATCGCGGCACTGATCACATGGGTCATTACGATGGCCGCGCTGCATCTGAGCGCGCGAAAATTCCGCGCGCGCACTGTTGTTAGTCCTTAAAATTTCGGCTGGTTTTCAACTGGTCCCAAGCCCAGACAACCTGCTGCAACTGCTCTTCTTGGGACCGATCACCGCCGTTCATATCTGGGTGCAACACCTTGATCAGTGACTTATAGGCCTTGCGAATTTCGGGTTTTGACCATGTGTCCTTGGCCTCCAAAATCTCCAACGAACGCCGCTCGGTTGGGGGCAAACGGCGGCCTGCTTGCGGGCCTTTCCCGGGGTTCTGTGTGGCATTGGCACCCAACACCTGATGGGGGTCCTCAATGCCCAGACGCGCCCATGCCCGCGCTTCGGGATCACCCATAGGTTTGGTCGGCCGTTCCCAGACTTTATCGCTGTTGGCTTGCGCGTTCATCTCGGCCTCGGTCGTGCCGTCAAAGAAATTCCATTTCAGATTGTATTCCCGCACATGCGCCTGACAGAACCAGAAAAAGTCATCCAAGACATCCGGCGCTTTGGGCGCGCGGTATTTGCCCGCCTCGTCACAGCCGGGATGATCACACACCCGGCGCGACGTTTCAGACGCACCAGACATGCCACGACGACCGCGTGGATTTTTCTTTTTTGACGACGACACAGACATGTCGAAACCAAAAGGATCTGCTTTGGGCATGGGTTAGACCTTTCCGACTCAGGCGGGTCACTTTAGACGACGTGAGATAAGATTGAAGGGGGTAGGGTAAATAAATGTCAGTTAATAAAATGTCAGTGACACAAGAGATTGAGACACGGCTGATTGAGGCCTTTGCCCCGCGCGAGTTGCAGGTGGTGGACGACAGCGAAAGCCATCGTGGGCACGGCGGCTATCAAGAGGGCGGGGAAAGTCATTTTAATGTTATGATCCGTTCCGATCATTTCAAGGGGTTAAGCCGCGTGGCACGACACCGCGCAGTGCATAGCGCATTGGGGGCAAATTTGATCGGGCGTATCCACGCGCTTGCACTTGATCTAGACGTTTAAGGTCGCCGTTTAACTATCTGATTTCACGTTCTTACGTGCTGCTGCCAGATTGGTTAGGGATGGGCCAACATCCGCCATCTTACCTGTGTCCTCAACGCCGTTGTCCCAAGGTTCGGTTGGTTTTTCCTCGGAGGTGTCTTTGTCCGTTGGGGCGGCCTCTACCTCTTTGAGCACAGCAGTCGCGCCCTCGTCGCGGGTCGCATCCGGTGCGGGCAACAGCTCTGGCGCAAAGGCCTCTGCGTCGTTTTCACGCAGACGGCGAAACACCAGCACATTACGCCATTCAGTTGTGGACCCGGTCAGACCGACACGCTCAATTGACGGCAAGGTCTCGGCCCGCTGATATTCCCAGCCGTACCCCGCCAACCCGTTCATCAATTCCTGAAGCCCATGCGAAAACCGCGCCTCAGCACCTTTGACACCTTTACCCTTCAACCCCTTGGCGGGGGCGGGCACAACTTTGTATTCATAACGGGGCATGGGATAACTCGGCTGTTTGGCACTTCTAGTGTTTAACAAATTGGAGGGGTGAGGGAAAGGAGGGTATTATATCGGATAGCATCGGTGGAGTTGAATATATTTGCGTGTTGATAGGCGGCTTACTTTTCGCCTTTCAGATCACCTTCTGCGACCCATAGCGTATAGGCCGTGTCTGCCCCACCAATCTCAACGATCCGGTCATTGTGCATCAATACCCCCAGACCATGTTCATCATCCCATGCACATGAAAATTGGTATCCCACATAGGGAGCGTCGCCTTTACTAATTTGGTGTACGAAAACTTCTTGCAGCATTAGCACCTTGGGAAGGTTGCCTGTGCTGGTTATGATCGGTAAATCAGTCTCATTATCTTCAATATCATAGTCATCGAAGAACTGTTGGCGAAATTCGGGGTAGGCCTTGAGAACCGCATCTAGCAAAATTGATTTTTGTATAGTTTGATTTTTGATCACCCACTCGGCCAGTGTGATCTCTTCTATGCTTAAGGGTGTATCATCTCTGTCTTCTGGGGCGAATATCAGAGGAATGGAGCTTGCGAGGGTAAATTCTGACCACGCCGATAGCTGCACAGTTGCTTGCCAGGCAAAATCTTCAAAAGAAAAATCCATAAGATAAACTTTCAAAAAACGTCCACCACAGTGGATATTTTAGTATCACAGACAGTACTGTTGAGGGTGAAAATTTCTCATCAAGCGAAGGGGTACATGTGAAACACATACGCTGCCTCGCGCCGATTGTTGCGAAAAAAGCGGGGGCTCAACCCCACAGCTTTTTCGCAACAATCTCATTCACAGCCTTCGGGTTCGCCTTGCCGCCCGTCGCCTTCATCACCTGACCCACAAACCACCCGGCGAGTTTCGGGTTCGCCTGTGCCTTGGCAACTTGATCCGGGTTATCCGCGATGATCTGGTCCACGGCTGCTTCGATCGCGCCTGTGTCCGTGACCTGTTTCATGCCTTCGGTCTCAACAATCTCAGCCGGGTGGCGGCCGGTGGTGTAGGTGATTTCAAACACGTCCTTGGCGATCTTGCCTGAGATTGCGTCAGAGGCGATCAGATCAATAATTCCGCCCAGATGTGCGGGGCTGACGGGGCTGTCAGCGATGTCTTTTTCGTCCTTTTTCAAGCGGCCAAAGAGTTCGTTGATCACCCAGTTCGCGGCCATCTTGCCATCGCGGCCCTGCGCGACAGCCTCAAAATACCCAGCGGAGTCCAGATCGGCGGTCAGGACAGATGCGTCATAGTCGCTTAACCCGAAGTCGATGATAAAACGCGCTTTCTTGGCGTCGGGCAGTTCGGGTAGATTGGCGGCGATGTCGTCGACCCACGCCTGTTCGATTTCCAAAGGCAGCAAATCAGGATCGGGGAAATACCGATAATCGTGCGCTTCTTCCTTGGAGCGCATGGAGCGGGTTTCCTGTTTGTCAGGGTCAAACAATCGGGTTTCCTGCACGACTTCACCACCACCTTCGACAATCGCGATCTGGCGGCGGGCTTCGACCTCAATCGCCTGCTGGATAAAGCGCATGGAGTTCATGTTCTTGATCTCGCAACGCGTACCAAGGTGGCTGAAATCCTGTGTTTCAACGTATTTCTCATACTGCCCAACCCGGCAGATCGACACGTTTACATCGGCGCGCATGGCACCGGATTGCATGTCGCCGTTACAGGTGCCGAGGTAGCGCAGGATTTGGCGCAGTTTGGCCAAAAACGCAGCCGCTTCTTCTGGGCCACGAATGTCGGGTTTGCTGACGATTTCCATCAGGCACACGCCAACGCGGTTCAAATCGACAAAAGACATATTGGGGTCCATGTCGTGGATGCTTTTGCCCGCGTCCTGTTCCATGTGGATACGCTCAACCCGCACCAAACGGGCGGTGCCGTCACCAAGTTCGACCAGCACTTCCCCTTCGCCCACGATGGGGTGATAGAGCTGCGAAATCTGATAGCCTTGAGGCAGGTCAGGGTAGAAATAGTTTTTACGGTCGAACGCGGATTTGAGGTTAATCTCGGCCTTCAATCCCAGCCCGGTGCGCACCGCCTGTTCCACGCAATATTCGTTGATCACGGGCAGCATCCCGGGCATGGCGGCATCCACAAAGGCGACGTTTGAATTGGGTTCGGCACCGAATTTGGTTGAGGCACCCGAAAACAATTTTGAATTGGAAGACACCTGCGCGTGCACTTCCATGCCGATAACCAGCTCCCAGTCGTGCTGAGCCCCTGCGATCACACGGGGTTTTGGGGTGTCGTAGGTCAGGTCAAGCATGGGGGCCTCGTGCGCAATATATCCGCCGTTGGTCTTAGGCCAGCGGGGGGAGTGCTGCAAGAGGGTCTGGCAGGAATAGAGGTTTAGCTGGCCATGGCCACAGGGCCGGTATCGGTAAAGACAATTTGTTTGCCCGCTGCAATTTCGCGCTGAAAGAGGCTGGTGATGATACGCATGGCGTCATCGCGCCCTGACGCAGCAAAACGGCTGGGGGAATGGATGCGCAGATTGTTGTCAAAACCGCGGGCGGCATGTGCCCAGATCATCGGGTGCAATTCGGTCAGATGTTCGCGCACGATCCAGCGGGCACACTCTGCGATTTGCGCGCGGACTTGGTCTGCTTCATCATTGCCTGAAAACGCTTGGCCGATGGCATTGGCGCAATAAGCGGCCAACAGGTTGGCGGTGTAAGGGTCTGGGCGGCGTTCCAAGATATCGCGTAAACCTTCGATAAAGAATTCCAAATCAAGGTTGGCGCAGGCCTGATCATCACATGCGATTGCGTCAAACATGACCCAAGTGTACCCACCTGCGCCCCAAACCCCTTGGGTGCGTGATGCGGTGCGGCGCGCCTCTAACTCAAGTTCGCGGTAGCTGCCGTACCAACGGGGTAACAAATAATTTCCCATCGCGCGCATGGTGCGCGGGTTCGCGGGGTTGAGGTCAATTAAGGCCTCATAGCGATCTGCAACGCGACGGCGGCCAATGTCTGTTCCGCCGAGCAGAGCGCAACATGTTGTGGCCAAAAGGGGTGAATTGAGGCTCTGACTGCAAAATGGCTTTAGGATATCGCGGGCGCGGTCAAAGTGTGCGGAAAAGGCTGCGCGGTTGCGACGGGGAACTTCGACGTCCCAACCTGTACCGCGCCATGCCCAACCGATGTCCATGTGGGATTGTGCCACGACTGCGGCAATCACGTAGTCATCCGGAAATTCCGCTAATACATGCTCCAAAGCTTCGATACCGGCAAGCAACGGCGCGTCCTGTGGTGGTTTGCCATCCAGCAAGGCGTGTTCGACGGCCAAAATCACATCGGCACGTGCCCCATAGGCCATCAGATCGGCAACAGGCATAGAGCCGGGCGTCATTTCGCGTTGTTGATCTGCTTTGCGGATATTGTCAGCCAATTCGCTCCACCTTTCCTGACGGACAAGGCGTTGGGCTGCATTTTGATGCGTGTCTCTTAGGGCTTCTTCTGCTGTCGGATCAGGACATGTGATGCTTAACATGGGCGGTTCTTCAACCGGAAGCGGCGCAGGTTTAGACCGTACACGGCGCCGCAAGGGGATCGCCAAATGGGCATCTTGCATGTGGGTATCGTTTACAGCGAAATTGCTGTCTTGGGTTTGCCCCAGATACTTTTTCATAACTTTGTTTAACAGGTTCATAATTAATTCTCAGTCAGCACAATAATTTCGCTTGGTGATCAATATCGCGTTCCTTTGGGGCGGAAGCGTGGCGCTGACACGGAGATAAAGCGATTTTTTCACACCCTAAACGTGCATTGCCTTATTTTTGCCTGCTGAATGGGGGCGATTGGTGCTTAATTCTGAACGGTTTAAGGGTAACGGCCTGCGTTGTTTCCTGGGTGATGAAATATCAAGCTAAATGCTTGCTAAATTGTCATTTGATCCATCATAGTAAGGTCCATGAAACTTGTGGTCTTAGGAATGGCGCTGACATTTTTGTCTGCGCTTGTGGCAGCGCAAACCACTACGGTGGTCCGCCCCCCGGAAAAGATTGCATTAAGCGCACAACCTAAAATTGACATGGTTCCGCAATCTCGCCCCCTGCAAGAGGCGTTTGAAACGGACCTGCGTCCACCTGTACGCAGGCCACATTTACCACGCACACGCTGGCAGCATATGCAGGGCCATCAGATGTGGACACGCGCGGCGCTTTCGGCGTTGAAGTCGCACGGGCAGCCCTTGGTTGATCTGGTGCCAGCAGATATTGATACATGGTGCCCGGCATATCGGCGTGCCTCTGATCAAGACAGGCGCGCATTTTGGGTGGGTTTTATGTCCGCTTTGGCGAAATACGAAAGCACGTATAAACCATGGGCCGTAGGTGGTGGCGGCAAATGGTACGGCTTGCTGCAAATTCTGCCGGGTACTGCGCGGGGGTATGACTGCAATGTCGGCACAGGTGAGGCGCTCAAGAATGGGGCGGCGAACCTAAGCTGCGCTGTGCGCATCATGGCGCATACCGTGCCGCGTGACGGTGTCATCCATGGCTACAAGGGCGGGCGTGGGCGGGGCGTGACCGCAGATTGGGGCCCGATGCACAGCAAGGCCAAACGCGGCGATATGGCGGGATGGTTGCGGCGGCAGAACTATTGCAAGCCGGTGAATGTCACGCGACCGCAATCGCGACCTTAAGCCAGATTATTGTAAAAGCTGGAAATGATGCCGTTGGGTTTTGATGCCCTGCGCGTTCAAGGTTTCTTCAAATGCGACATGGGGCGGCGTTGCCTCGAACGGCAACCGAATTTTACGGCCTGACGTTAGCACCGCAGTCACGCGCACCGAGAAATCCAATCGCGTATCAAGGCGGATGTGATCAATCTCTGAAAGGTCCACCGCAGCGTGGCGGCGGCCCGAGAACCAGCTTAGCGTGTTGTCATCCAAGGTCAGACCGCTGGCTGGGTTCGCGGCCAGATCATAAAGGGCGGGCAGGGTGAAGGCGGCCAAAAAGGCAATGATCCAAAGCGCTGCATCCAACCACAGCCAAGCAGCAAACAGGACAAGCCAAACCGCACACACAATGGCCAGAGTTTTGAGGTTGCGCGCCTGCTGTTCAAAGACAAATGGCGCGTTCATTTCAAGCGGAAGATCCGCGCGAGGTCGCTCAAAGCGTCGGATTGGCGGGGGCTGGGGCCACCAGCGCTGGATTGCGTGATGTCCGTCAAGACTGCCATGAGGTCGTTGAAATGCGCGGCATCGTCAATTTTATACAATCTCTTGGCAAGACGCGGAAAAGCTTGGACCGGACCATGACATTCTTCAACAAACCAGCGGCCCATGACAGTGACCTCTTGGGCTTTCTCGGCATCTAGGTGCAGATGTTTGCGCAAGGACACATCCATTTGCGCGCGTGCCTCTGTTGTTGGCAGGTCGTCCATCTCTAAAAAGGCAACCGCGAGACCACCAAGGGCCAGATCAGGTTCGTCAATCCCATCAACAGGGTGTTGGTTGGCGCGGCGGCGAAACCCATATTTGCGCGGCGCATTTTTCAGCTCTGCGGCGACACCAATTAAGTCGTTGGCAATTTCAGCACCGCGTTTGGCGCGGTTCATCCAGACATAGGCGGTGATTGCCGCCCCGATGAGTGCAAGAAGAATAGGCATAATGTCCCTCGTTAACTTTACTTATCGCCCGCCACTAACGGTCAATATGGTTCCTGTCACATAACTGGCCTGATCCGACAACAGCCATGAAACGGCATTTGCGATCTCTGTTGCGCTGCCTGCGCGCTGCATGGGGGTGTTCGCCCCCAGTTTTTCTGCACGTCCGGGTTCACCACCCTTTGCGTGAAGGTCTGTGACGATCAGGCCGGGCGCGACGGCGGCCACGCGGATGCCAGAAGGGGCAACTTCATCCGCGAGTCCCCGGGTAAAGGTATCAATCGCACCTTTTGTGGCAGCGTAGTCGATATATTGGTTTCCGGACCCCAGCCGTGCCGCCACGGATGATATATTGACGATCACACCCTTGCCTGCGGGCTCCATCCGTTCGACCGCAGCTTTGGCCACCAAGATTGCCCCAATGACATTCACATCAAACAATTGACGCAGACGGTCATGGGTCAGATCAGTAATCCGTGCTGTTTGTCCAACGATGCCCGCATTGTTGACCAGCGCATCAAGGTGGCCAAATTCCGTATCGATCTGTTCAAACATGTGGATGATCGCATCAGGGTCAGCAACATTGGCCTGCACAATCAAGCACCGCGCCCCCGCATCTTTGGCGGCTTGGGCAGCGGCTTCGGCCCCATTGCGGTCGGTGTTGTAGTTTATGACAACATCAAAGCCATCTTGCGCGACGCGCAAGGCGCAAGCCGCGCCGATGCCTGCTGATGCGCCTGTGATCAAACATACTGGTCGCATGGTTTCATGCCCCCCTGATACGCGTTAACATTTCGGTGGTGTCCCGGCTAAGGCCGGGTGTTGCAAGAATGCGGTCCACTTCTTTTGCAATCTTAGTTTGACGTTTTTCGTCGTAACGCCGCCACGTCTGAAACGCCGAACACATGCGCGCGGTGGTTTGCGGGTTAAGCGGATCCAGTTTGATCAACCAATCCGCCAGCAATTTGTAGCCCCGGCCACTGACGTGGTGAAAACCTGCATGATGCATTGCGAGTGAGCCAAAAACCGCGCGGAAACGGTTGGGGTTTTTCCAGTTGAAGTCCGCATGTTTGGTCAGCTTGTCCGCAACTTTGGCGGCTTCTTTTGGGTCTGCTTTCATCACTTGCAGGCCAAACCATTTGTCCATCACCAAACGGTCGTCTTTCCACTGCGCCTCAAAGGCTTTCAGCGCCTTACCGCCTTTGCGCGCCTCAATCAGGTTGGCCAAACCGTTGAGTTGCAAGGTCATGTTGTCGGCATTGTCATACTGGATTTTTGCTTGTTTGCCGTTGTCATGCTTGGTCAAGAGGAACAGGGCTGACATTAGCAATTCACGTTTACCGGACTGTTCTGCATCTGGGCGATAGGCATCGGTCACTGTGTTTGCGGCATAGATATCTGCGAGGTCATCTTTGAATGTCTCTGACAACGCATCTTGCATGGTTTTGACAGCAGCGTAGATCGCTTCGGGATCGGGTGTGTCACCTGCATCATGCAGGGTTGTTGCCAGATCCGATTGGCTGGGCAGGCCCAACATCAAGGCGCGGTAGCTGGGATCAAGGGTGTCGTCCATGACAACGGCATGGATGCCATTGAGGTAATCCGCGTCCGGGTCCACGCCCTCGCGGATCATCGCAAGCAAGGATTTGCGCGCTAAGGTGCGGCCCGCCTCCCACCGGTTGAACGGATCAGTGTCATGCGCCAACAGATGGGCGCGGTCTGCATCACTTAGATCATGCGTTAGCACCACAGGTGCCGAGAACCCGCGCAAGATTGAGGCAACAGGGCGCGCGTCCAAACCTTCAAAGGTAAAGCTTTGCGTGTTCTGGGTCATTTCAAGCACGCGGGTTGCAGCGACTTCCGTGCCGTCCTGCCCAATCAGACCAACTGAGATCGGGATTAATTTTGGCTCTGTGATCGGGGTCGCGGTGCTGGCAGGGGTGTGTTGCGTAAAGGTCAAGGTCAGCGTGCCATCGACCCAATCCTCAACCACGGACAGACGCGGTGTGCCCGCCTGACCATACCAGCGTTTGAATTGGGTCAGATTGCGGCCTGTGGTGTCTTCAAACACCTTGAGCCAATCCTCAATCGTGGCCGCATCGCCGTCATGGCGGTCAAAATAAAGGTCCACAGCCTTGTAGTACGCGTCATCGTCGACCAGCAGCTTGAGCATGCCAATGACTTCAGCGCCTTTTTCATAAACGGTGGCGGTATAGAAATTGTTGATTTCTTGGAAACTTTTGGGCCGCACGGGATGTGCCAATGGCCCTTGATCCTCAGCGAACTGACGTCCGCGCAGGTCAATCACATCCGAGATGCGTTTGACGGGGGCGGATCGCATGTCAGAGGTAAATTGACTGTCGCGGTAAACGGTCAGCCCTTCCTTGAGGCACAGTTGGAACCAATCACGACATGTGATGCGGTTGCCGGTCCAATTGTGGAAATACTCATGCGCGATGATCGCCTCAATCCGTTCAAAGTTCGTATCGGTTGAGGTTTCGGGCGAGGCCAGAACCGCAGAGGAGTTAAAAATGTTCAACCCCTTATTCTCCATCGCGCCCATGTTGAAATCATCCACGGCGACGATGTTGAAAAGGTCCAGATCGTATTCACGACCGTATACATCTTCATCCCATTTCATCGATGCCTTTAACGCCTCCATACCAAAGGCGCATTTGCCCTCGTCACCGGGACGCACATAGAGATTCAGATCGACCTCGCGCCCATTCATGGTAGTGAAGTGATCATTGTGCGCGATCAATTCGCCCGCAACCAAGGCAAACAGATACGCGGGCTTGGGCCATGGGTCATGCCATTCGGCGTGGTGTTTTGTGGTTTTAACCGGGTTGCCATTCGACAGCAGCACGGGATGCGGGCCATTGATGATGACCGTAAAGACCGACATCACATCTGGGCGGTCCGGGTAATAGGTGATCTTGCGAAAACCCTCTGCCTCGCATTGGGTGCAATACATACCGTTCGACATATAAAGCCCTTCAAGCGCGGTGTTGCCTTGGGGGTCAATCTCGACCTCGGCTTCCCAAATGAATGGGGCATCTGGCACATCACATGTCAAACCTTGGTCTGTGAGGGTGGGTGTGACTGATTGGCCATCAATTTTAGCGCTGATCAGCTTAAGCATCTCTCCATGCAGGAAAAATGTAGTGTCCGTCGCCTCTGGATTGGGGCGAAATGCGATCCTGGATTTGACCCGTGTATGGTGCGGCACTAGATCAAACTCTAACGTGACTTCATCCACGATAAATCCAAAAGGGGTGTAGTCGGCCAGATAGATCGTCTGGGGGGCAGCATCACGCATTGCGGAACCTCAAGTTGATACGGTTTTCTGGAGATACGTTACGTTTGTAAGCCTTGGCCCACAAGCGGGGTCGCAAAAAGTAAGAAGAATTTAGGAGAAGACTATGTCAGCCCCAGATACCGACATCGAAAAACAGGAAAAACGCCATAAGACGCCACTGACAGCCATGAAAGGCGCGGTTGTGGTTGCGGTTTTAGGTTTGGCGGGGTTCTTGTTGTACACGGCCGCGCAGACCGAAGACGCCGACGCACCTGTGATTGAGGGAACCGTGCCAACCGTGGACACGACCGTTAATAACTGAGTTAAGACTTTGTTGAAATGTCATTGGCGCGCCGCTGATTTGCGGCGCGCTTTCTTGTTTCAGTGTGTCGATAAATTGAAAGCTGGGCGGGGCAAGACTTGTCATAGTTCTGCGAACATGATCCTGTCACCGCAAAGGGAAAACACGCCCAAATTCAAGATGTATGAAAGAAAGTGAGAGATATGTCAGTTTCGCTGAGAAAAGCGCGCATGATCATCCGCAAGGCACTGGAAAAAGGCCGCGAGATTGAGCTGAAGCCGTTGTCGGTCGTTGTGTTGGATGCCGGTGGCCACGTGCAGGCCTTTGAGCGCGAAGACGGCGCAGCCCCGGGTCGATTTGCAATTGCCCATGGCAAAGCCTACGGCGCAGTCATGTTGGGCATGGCAGGCACTGCACAGATGAAACGCGCCGAGGATCAGGCGTATTTTATGGCAGCAGTGAATGGCGCCTATGGCGGCCAAGTGATCCCGGTGCCGGGTGGTGTGTTGCTGCGTGACAAAAAGGGTGTGGTGATTGGTGCTGTCGGTGTGACAGGTGACACGTCCGACAATGATGTGATCGCTGCGATGGCAGGGATTGAAGCGGCTGGCCTTACAGGAGAGCCGTAATTCAATACATGGTTGAGGTGGCGCACTTGCCTGCATATGATGGCGCAACGTGTGATTGATAAGGTGTTCTATGGCCCGTCCTGTTATCGGAATTATCGGAAATTCATATCTGCTGAATGATCAGTATCCCGTACATGCAGGCGGGCAAATGAACGCGGATGCTTTGGCCCAAGTCTCTGGATGTTTGCCGTTGATTGTGCCCAGTGATCCACGCCATGTCAGTGTCGATGAACTGCTTGATATTTGTGATGGTTTCCTGCTGACAGGGGGGCGCCCGAATGTGCACCCTGCCGAATACGGCGAGGACGAAACCGAAGCGCACGGCGAATTTGACCGCGCCCGCGATGCGCTTGTTTTACCGCTGGTGCGGGCTTGTGTGGATCGGGGTCAGCCGTTCCTCGGAATTTGTCGTGGCTTTCAAGAGGTCAATGTGGCGATGGGGGGCACGCTGTATCCTGAGATCCGGGATCTGCCGGGGCGGATGAACCACCGTATGCCACCTGATGGAACGTTGGAGGAAAAGTTTGAGCTGCGCCATGACGTGCGCTTTACGCCGGGCGGTGTTTTCCATGATGTTTTGGGGGCCGAACTGGTGCGCACCAACACGTTGCATGGGCAAGGCATTAAAGACCCAGGACCAAGGGTCATGATTGATGGCTATGCCGAGGACGGCACCCCAGAAGCGATCTATATTAAGGGCGCGGCTGGGTTTACGCTGGCGGTACAATGGCACCCGGAATGGGACGCTGCGAATGATCCGGTGTCACGCCCCTTGTTCACGCAGTTTGGCGATGCAGCCCGCAATTGGGCGGCTGGTAACAAGACCCTCGCACTCAAAGCGGTTTAGAAACTTAGGCGGGCGATGCGCCCACCTTACGCTACATTACCCGCTGGATGTCGTCCCTGTACCGATGCGCTGGCGGGATGGGTGTAAGGTGCAGCCGCGCTGCACCATGGCCAATGGGGGCAGGGGTCATGGTGCCTTTGATCAAGTCACGGTGCAGGGACGTATGCGGCCAATCTTGCGGGGTGGGGCACAGGCCTGCATGTACCGGGCTTTGATAAATCAGATCGCGATGGCGGGCAAAATCAGCCTCATCGCGGATTTGGTGTTCCCAATAGCGTCGCTGCCAAATGCCTTTTTCACCGCGTCTAATTTGGGTCACCGTCCGGTGCAAAGGCATCGGTTGGCTGCGTGAGAATTTCGTTTTCAACATGCCGACACGGTTGGGGTAGTCAGTGACACCTTCCGGCAGGGTCCAGATTGTTTGGATCACCGAGGGCAGGACCACGATCGCCTCAATTTCAAACGCATGTTTGTGTTTGGTATCGCGCATGGCACGGCGCAAATCAGCAATGCGCCGTACCAACAAGTCGCTGTTGCGATCTGCAAGACGGATGGTGAAAAAGAAAGTGCCGCCAGCACTGCGTCTGCGAATATAATTTGACATATCGTGAGGGTAACGCGGGCTTGGTTAACACCGCTTTAACACCGCCCACCTGCCATTCACATCTGTCCGCCCGCGATCTCAATGCATTGACCATTGATGCTTTCAGAACCGGGCCCCACAATCCAGGCCGCCGCTGCCACAACTTCACTTGGCTCAATCAGGCGCTGGTGGCGGTTGGCCTTGATCATCATATCACGCGCCTTGTCTTCTGTGATGCCTGCGCGCTGGGCAATCGACGCTGTGTTGCGCGTCACGATGGGGGTGTCCACATATCCCGGACACAGCGCATTAAAGGTAAAGGGTGAGCCCATGTAATCTTCACTGAGCGATCGGATCAGCCCGATCATCCCGTGTTTGGAGGCTGAATAACACGCAGCCCCCGGCAATCCGCGCAGACCCGCCATAGAGGACACCGCAATCACCCGACCCCAATCGGTTTCGCGCATTGAACTCAGGCTTTCCCGGATCGTCAAAAACGCACCATCCAAATTCGTTGCCATCATATTGCGCCAGAATGCCATATCGGTTTTATGCAGCGATTTACCTTCGGCAATGCCTGCATTTGCGATGCAAATCTGGATTGGACCACGTGCCGCAACCGCTGCTGCAATTTTTGCCACCACGTCAGCCTCATCGCGCACATCCATCGCCATGCCCGTGATGCCGTCCGTTGCGACACTGTCCAGCACCTCTTGGCGGCGTCCGGTGATCGTGACCAGCGCGCCTTTGGCCGCGAGGTCTTGGGCAATGGCAAGGCCAATGCCTGTGCCACCCCCGGTGACAAGCGCGTGTTTTCCTTTGAGTGTCATGGATAACCCTCCGTTTTGACCTGCCGCGATGCTGACCTGCACACCATTGGTATGCAAGTGGTGCGACGACATTGGTGCCACAGATTGTGGAATTCTTGACCCGCCATGTCTTTCTAATTGTTCTATAAAAACGCACAGCCTAACCTGTACACAAGGCAACCTGAAAACAGGGCCGCACATTGAAGTTTCGGAGCAGTCCTATGAAACCCCCCTTTATCGCCGTCTTTGGTGTCTTAATTTTATGCGCAACTACCGCGCAGGCCGTTGAAATAACCGGTGGGTCCGTGGGCCTGTCCTATTCAGCCTTTACCAAAGACACCAGCGCGCGCCGGATCGGGATCGAAGGCTCACTTGAAGTGGGATACAACCAAAACTTTAGCAGTCAAATCGATCTGACCTATCATCAGTTGAACGTAACGGATCAGGACACGACGACGCTGGGGCTGCACACGATCTATCACGTAAATGCGGCGACATCGCTGGGGATCTTTTACGCAATTGAAGACACAATAGGTGGCACATTCGACATGTATGGGATTGAGGCCGGGCATGGGGCCGGCCCATGGGCGTTTGAGGGCTATCTGGGCCGCGCCGAAGCCAATGCCGTTGACGCCGAGCTGTTGGGCTTTTCTGCACGGTATGAATTGGCGAATGAGATCGGTGTGACAGGTGCATATGACGATGTCGACGTTGCTGGTGTGGATTGGTCGAAAACCAGTCTGCGGGTGGACCGTGATGTCACCGCAGATGTAAACCTGTATCTTGAGGTTGGCGCGGCACATGTGAATGGGGCCGGGCTGTCCGGATCAGAACCGTTTGTTGGGCTGGGTGGAACATATGTTTTTGGCGCAGCGCGGGGTGCAACTTTTGATGCGCGTGGTATTGCCCGGCTATTGCCGGGACTTTAGCGCACCCTCCATCGCGCGCGCACTGCCCAAAATAGTCGCTTAACACGTATGACCAGTTCGCAGATGCAGCACCGCCAGATCACCCAGAACAACCGATTTAACACTGTTTTTGCCATGGGCGTGACGTTTCTACGCTCTTGAGTGGCTTGAAGAAACCCGTGATGCACGCTATCGCTGCATATGAAAATCGTGCCACGGGGGACACGGGTCAAATCAATGCGGGGAATTCTGAATTGAAGATCGGAACACCAAAAGAGATTTTTGAAGGCGAAGCCCGAGTGGCAATGACGCCGGACTCAGCGCTGCAATTGCAAAAGCTGGGACATGAATGTGTGATTGAAACCGGGGCCGGGGCTGCTGCTGGGTTCTCAGACAAAGCCTACAAAGACGCAGGCGTTGAGGTTGTCAAAACCGCCGCAGCGCTTTGGAAGGCCGCTGATGTGGTCGCCAAGGTGCGCGCGCCAGCGGACGGCGAGGTCAAACGCTTGCGTGAAGGTCAGACGCTGATCTCGTTCTTTAACCCGGCGGGCAATGCCGATCTGATGGAAGCGGCGGCGGCCAAAGGCTCAACCGTGATCGCCATGGACATGGTGCCACGCATTTCACGCGCGCAAAAGATGGACGCGCTGTCCTCAATGGCGAATATCGCGGGTTACCGCGCGGTGATTGAGGCGGGCAATAACTTTGGTCGCTTCTTTACCGGACAAATCACGGCGGCGGGTAAAGTACCGCCCGCCAAGGTGTTGGTTGTTGGTGGTGGTGTTGCCGGATTGGCCGCCATCGGAACATCAACATCGCTTGGTGCGATCACATTGGCCTTTGATGTGCGTCCTGAAGTGGCCGAACAGGTCGAGTCCATGGGCGCTGAATTTGTCTATCTCGACTTTGATGAAGAACAGGCAGATGGGTCTGCTTCTGGCGGCTATGCCTCTGTTTCGTCACCGGAATTTCGCGAAGCACAACTGGCCAAGTTCCGCGAATTGGCCCCTGACGTTGACATCGTGATCACCACCGCGTTGATCCCGAACCGCGAAGCGCCGGAACTCTGGACCGAAGACATGGTTGCAGCGATGAAGCCGGGATCGGTCATCGTGGACCTTGCGGCGGAAAAGGGCGGCAACTGTAAGTTGACCGTGATGGACCAGAAAATTGTCACAGATAACGGTGTGACCATTATCGGGTATACAGATTTCCCAAGCCGAATGGCCGCGCAAGCCTCAACGCTGTATGCCACCAACATTCGCCATATGATGACTGATCTGACACCTGCAAAAGACGGTGTGATCAATCACAACATGGAAGACGACGTGATCCGGGGGGCGACGATTACCCACGAGAAAGCCGTTACCTTCCCGCCGCCGCCGCCCAAGGTTGCGGCAATTGCTGCGCAACCGAAAAAGGCAGCAGTCAAGGAACTGACGCCAGAAGAAAAACGCGCCACAGAAGTCGCTGCGTTCAAAAAGCAGACCAAAAATCAGGTTACATTGCTGGCCGTTGGTGGTGCGTTGCTCTTGGCTGTTGGCCTTGTCGCACCTGCCAGCTTTATGCAGCACTTTATCGTGTTTGTGCTGGCCGTCTTCATCGGCTTCCAAGTCATCTGGGGCGTTGCACACAGTTTGCACACACCGCTGATGGCCGTGACCAACGCGATCTCATCCATCATCATTCTGGGCGCTCTGATGCAAATCGGATCGGGGTCAGCACTGGTGGTTATCCTCGCTGCCTTGTCGGTCTTTATGGCTGGTATCAACATCTTTGGCGGCTTCCTCGTGACACGGCGCATGCTCGCCATGTTCCAGAAATCTTAAGGGGGCTGATCACATGGATTTTGGTTTCACAACAGCAGCCTACGTGGTTGCAGCAATCCTGTTTATCCTCAGCCTTGGCGGGTTATCAGGACAAGAAAGCGCAAAACGCGCGGTGTGGTACGGCATTGTCGGCATGGCATTGGCTGTGGCGGCGACGTTGATTGGCCCCGGTTCTGGCTTTTGGCTTTTGTCGATCCTGCTGATCGCGGGTGGCGGTGCCATCGGCTATCAACTGGCCACAAAGGTGCAGATGACACAGATGCCCGAACTGGTCGCAGCGATGCATTCGCTTGTCGGTCTGGCGGCGGTCTTTGTCGGCTTGATCGCGCATTTTGAGATTGGCCGCGTGACAGGCTTTTTGGCGCAGGGGGGTGATACTTACACGTTGGGCACGTTTGCCCAATTGATTGCCAAGAAAACAACGGTTGAGATTAACATCTTGCGGGTTGAGCTGTTCTTGGGCGTCTTCATTGGTGCGGTGACGTTCACCGGATCGGTCATTGCCTACGGCAAGCTGGCAGGACGGGTGTCCTCTGCGGCGGAAAAGCTGCCGGGTGGGCATTTGCTGAACATCGCAGCCGCGGTTGTTTCCGTGATCACGCTGATCTGGTATTTTAACTCTGGTGGGTTCTTTCCGCTGTTTCTCATGACCTTGGCGGCGCTGTTCATTGGCTACCACCTGATCATGGGCATCGGCGGCGCGGACATGCCTGTCGTTGTGTCGATGCTGAACAGCTATTCAGGCTGGGCCGCGGCGGCGATTGGTTTCTCGCTTGGCAACGACCTATTGATCGTTGTTGGCGCGCTGGTTGGCTCCTCTGGTGCGATCCTCAGCTACATCATGTGTAAGGCGATGAACCGGTCGTTTGTGTCTGTGATCTTGGGTGGCTTTGGTGGCCCGGCGGGCGAACAGATGGCGGTTGAAGGCGAACAGATCGCCATTGAAGCCGAAGGCGTGGCGGCTGCGTTGAACGAAGCTGACAGTGTTATCATCATACCCGGCTATGGTATGGCGGTGGCACAAGCTCAAACTGGGGTGGCTGAATTGGTCCGCAAGCTGCGTGCGC
>JBARCK010000006.1:0-2413 GCA_049794015.1 Sulfitobacter sp.
CGGTGACATCAGGGTTCTGGGCCAATTGTATCCCCCACTGGTTGGCGTTAGGCATGGCGTTAACCTAGGGGCTTCGCATGACCACCACCACCGTGAAATCCGCCTTTCTCAAAGGCTTTGCCGACGGGTCACCGTTTATTCTGGTGATCATCCCCTTTGCATCGCTGTTTGGCCTTATCGCCACCGAAGCAGGGCTGAGCGTGTTGGAATCACTTGTGTTTTCCTTGGTCGTCATTGCCGGCGCGGCACAATTCACCGCCCTGCAACTGCTGCAAGAAGAAGCGCCTACCGTGATTGTGCTGATCTCTGCGCTGGCCGTGAACCTGCGCATGGCGATGTATTCGGCCTCGCTTACCCCCTATATCGGCTCCGCGCCGCTGTGGCAGCGGGCCTTTGCCGCCTATCTGACCGTCGATCAATCCTATGTGGTTTCCATCGCAGAATTCGAAAAACGCCCCGAAATGACAGTACCCCAGCGGGTTGCTTATTTCTTTGGTGCCGTCGCGACGGTGGCACCGCTCTGGTACATCTTCACGGTTGTGGGTGCGGTACTTGGCACGCAGGTGCCTGACAGTTGGGCGCTTGATTTCGCGATTCCTATTACCTTTTTGGCGATGATCGCACCGATGTTTCGCACTCTGGCCCATGTTCTGGCCGCCTTTGTTGCGGTCGTGGTCAGCCTGCTGGCGGCAGGGGTGCCCTATTCAATGGGTGTGATCATTGGCGGCCTTGCAGGCATGCTTGCCGGTGCCGCGCTGGAAAAATACCTTGAACAGAAAAGGGCCGGGTCATGATTGATAAAACCACCCTCTGGATCGTAATTATCGGCTTGGGTGTGGGCAGTTTCCTGCTGCGCTTTGCCTTCACCGGTTTCGTCGGGGATCGTCAGATGCCGGCGTGGTTGCTGCGCCATTTGCGCTACACGGCGGTGGCGGTTTTACCCGCGTTAGTGGCCCCTCAGGTGATTTGGCCAACCGCGACGGGCGGTGAACCCGATCCCGCGCGCCTTGCCGCAGCGGCCGCAGCCCTTGCTGTCGGGTTGCTAACCAAGAACGTTCTGGGCGCGATGTTTGCGGGCGGGCTAACGCTTTACGCGATGCTGTATTTACTGGGCTAGAGCCACTTCGCGCACGGCACCTTTCAGATCGTCAGGATCGTCCTCGAACAGCTTGGATGTGGTGACATTCGGAAAGCTGTCGATCTGCGCCATCAAATTGGTCGGGTAAAACGTGCTGGACACCTTCGGCAACCCGTCAATCTGCGCCAGAATGCCAGAGGTCGCATTGGCACAAAACGCACCTGCGACGCTGCCATTGGCCTGAACCAAGCGCAACGCCTGTTCGGCCTGCGCCGCGGTGACCGGAATTTCCTGAGACACCACATGAAAGGTTGATCGGGCATGGGCCGATTTATAGGCCTGCACCCAGCCCGGTGTCATCCCATATAGAACGTCGTCGCGTTCAACTACGCGGTCATCGCGAAAAGATCCTGCCGGGTCGAAAATCACCCGCTGCGACCCGCTGACCATCAAGGATGTATGCCCGCCACCGCCCGTGCGGTTGTTGACCATGGTGAACACTGTCAGCGTGGGCTGACCGGGCGCGCGATAGGCGGCTGATGCGATTTCCTGAAACGAGCTGTCCCCACCGGTGTTGGCGGCACATCCTGACACCAAAGCCACAAGCGCCAGACTGGTCATTAGAGATTTCACAAGTACACTTTCCCTGATTACGCCCCAAAGCGGGGATTTCGTAAGGGCGACCCCACCTGTGCCAGTTTACACGCCTTGATCGACAAATTTGCGCACGCCCTATCCGCCCCTGCGTCAGGGACAGAACGGCACGGTGCACCCATCATAAGCGTAAACGTTTTAGGTTGCGAAGATTGCCATCAGCACCAACAACACGATGATTGTGATGGTTGTTTTGCTGACAAAGGACATGAACCCGTCGAACATCTTTTGCTGTTCGCTGTAATCCATTGAGCCATGTTCATGTTCGGACATCTGTTCATTCCTTCAGATACTTGGTTTGGCGCTGGTTATCTCATTTCAACGCGCCTGTCACGCGGTCAAAATGCCTCAATTGGCTGTGTTTTAGCTGACGGCGTCCTGTGACTTTTCCAGATCCTCGACCAGCCGGAAACCAATACGATTGGGCGCTGTTCCCTCTTTGGCTTTGGGCAAGGCGCGCAGCATCACGCTTAACTGGCTGACATGCTGCACCAATTGGGTGCGTCCGCCGGTTGGGTCGGTGCCGTAAAACGTCACGATATCGGGGTCGAAATAACCCATCCCCTCGATGCGCAACACGCCCGCATCACCACCGGTAAAGCCCATGTCGACCTCGTTCTAGTTGTCCAGCTGTTCCTCAAAGTTCTTGAGATACAGCACGGTACGCTCATAGGCCCATTG
>JBARCK010000007.1:0-5418 GCA_049794015.1 Sulfitobacter sp.
ACGGCATTGATCCGCAAGCATGGCTCGCCGATACGCTCGCCCGCATCCCAGACTACAAGATCAATCGTGTGGATGATCTCCTGCCGTGGAAAACCGCGCCATAGGGCGGTCAGACCGGACGCTTACGAAGCTCGAACACACGCGACTCATGCACAACCTGCCGCCAAGTTCTGCATCCATACTTCGCGGGTAGTTGTTCGGAATGCCGCTCAGCAACCCACTTGCTGGCATCCGCTACAGAAGCCCACCCGTCATCAACAGCCAATTCAACTGCTGCTTCTCGTAACGCGCTCACGATGCCTGCCGCTGGCCAAGCTACGGTGCCATCTGGGGCAATGCCATTGACCACGAGGTCATGGACGACACCAGAATGAAGAAATTCTGCCAACATCCGACGAGATTTTTCCATGTCATTAGCCCATTCACGGAGTTGTTCTAAGTGCTGGTTGATGCAGTTGTAGGCTGCGATTAGCGCATCTTGTGCACGACGGCATCCTTCCAAGTCCTGAAGGTTATGCTGGTCGATGAAATGGTGGACCAGATTGTTTCGCAGAAGTACCAGTTCTTTCAGGTTGTTTTTGGTGCAGGCAAAATCCGTGTCAGACAGTTGAACAGACATACGCATGCCGACCGAGGTAACGTCCTCAGGAAGACAGTCCGTCTCATCGCCGAAAGTATCCGTTTTGTTAGTGATAAACGATCCAAAGAGGTCGCCAACCAGTGTACCGAGGGTTTTGCGGGCGGTGTCGGCCATACGCTCGGATTTAATGGCATCCAAGGCATCAACCGGCCCTGAAATTTCGTAGTGCGCCATTATGGCCTTAATCAGACGTTCGTACTGCTGCAACCGCAACAAACACCGCCCTAGCAAACGCTGGACTTCATGCTGTGGGGTTCTCAATGCGTCGCTAGGTAATGTTGCCATTGCGAAATTTGGTTCCTGCTTCATTTCAAGTAACTATTATTGACACCTTATCTAGTCCTATCCCTGACAATTGAGACACAGCCCCATCTAAGCTTTTAAAATGCCTTGGTTTATAAGGGTCTCTTGCGCTGCAAAGAACAACACGCTCCCCCTTCCACTCGGCAGAAGGGCCATAGAACTCAACTATATACTCTCCCTTACTCCCTACAATTTTAGCCTTATCGATCATTTTTGCTTCGACTCTAGTTTTAGCCATGGATTCTAGAATGCAATTACTGCCGTTTATTCCTGAGATCATAACAGCCTCACCTTCAATATTTAGTATTGTTACATAATCAAATATCGTTACAAAAGCGAATGGTCAATAGTGCTCATTGGATGGGGGTAAATTGGCCCAAAACGGTCCCTTGTGCGCGTGCTTGGCTACTATGACAGGGTTGGGCTTTGCGTAATTATTTGACCAGTGGGCGCATCAAGTCTGCCGCATCAACATCAAGCGCAGCCGCGATTTTTTCTAGGGTGTCTAAACTAACTGAATGTCGCGTGTTTTCGATATGACCTATGTATGCGCGGCTAACACCGGCGCACTTTGCCAGGTTCTCTTGACTTAAACCTACGCTTTTGCGGTGTTTTATGATGCTCTGAGCAATGCGTTCACGAAGTTTCATGACAGGTAGATTAGCCTTCACCAACGAAGCGAAGCCACGTGATATATGCTACATTCGCATCCGACTAAAACGTTGGTTTGGGGAGAGCGGGTAACGTCCAGTTCTGTGCAATCACCTATTTCAGGGTCTCTACTAAAAACATGGCTAGTGCCTTAACGTGAGGTTTCGCTAGTTTTGAATTTTGCGCAGTCAGCGCAACGGGAAGCGGGTCAATATGCCAATCCGGCAAAAGCTGAATGATCTTCCCAGTCGCTAGATCAGGATCAACAATTTCTTTAGCTAAAACGGCTAGACCATACCCATTGCGTGTCGCCTGAACACAAAGCTCATACGTGTTGACCAATACCTGCGGCGGCGATGTCTCGAAGCTCCAGTTTTCAGTTTTTGACCTCAAAACCCAAATGGGCTTTTCTTGAGCCCTCATAATCAATGGAAGATTGGCCAGGTGTTTCGGGTGGGTTACATGATCGACCGATGGCATCGCGGGTGAACCAACGCACAGAACACGTTCAATGGGTCTTAATGGAAACGTTTTGGCACCGTCGTCGTCCACCTCACCTACTCTGACGCGCAGATCAATCCCGTCAGCCAAGGGATCCGCTGGGTGGTCGCCACCTACAAAACGGAGCCTGATTTTCGGGTATTGCAGTAAAAACGGGCTTAGCTTTGGCATGATATATTCTGTGAGGTAGATATTTGAGCCTGCCAGTGTCACGACACCCGAAACCTCTACCCCTTGCTGCGCGGCCCCTCCAAGTTCAGAGCGGGCCAACGAGACAATATCGACAGCATTTTCGCATCTATCCAACATGGCTTTTCCCGCCGTGGTCAGAGCAAGCTTGCGAGTGGTTCGATGGAAGAGCTTCAGATCAATGTCCAGCTCCAGTTCTATGAGTTTCTGGCTTGCGTTGGACTTGGAAATACGCAGCGCGTTGGCCGCCTCAATTATTGACCCATGACGTGCGATTGCCACGAAGACCTCGATCTGTGAGAAGAATTTATTGTTCATAATTTAGGACAATAGGTCAGGTATTAGCGCTAATAAAGGACTGCTTTGTTCGTTAAAAGGTGGCTTACGGCATCGCTTAGGATGTCTCACTTGCCTCAGAGGATATTGAAATGACCCAGAAACACGTGGTGGAACTTGTCAAATGGACCGCTTTGGATGGGGTGGCCGATGCAAAAATGATTGATGCGGTTAATCGGTTGCTACCAGATTTGAAAACCTTGCCGGGCTTTGTGAAACAGGATCTTTACAAAGATGATGACGGCCAATGGGTCGATCTTTATATTTGGGACAACAGGGAAGACGCCCTTGCCTCAAATGATCTTATGGCCCCGAAACCTTCATTTGCTGGACTGATGTCATTGATTGACCCAGCCAGCATCACCATCGAATTTCTCAACCTACCATAATCCATGATGGAACGTTGCAGCTGGGCTGGGCCCGATCCAATTTACTTTGAATATCATGATAGCGAATGGGGTGTTCCGCTGCGCGACGGACGTGCATTGTGGGAGATGCTTATTCTGGAAGGGTTTCAGGCGGGGTTGAATTGGATCACGATTTTGAAAAAGCGCGACAATTTTCGATCCGCATTTGAGGGGTTTGATCCAAACATCATCGCCAAATGGGGCGAGGAAGACGTCGCTCGACTGTTGCTTGATGCAGGCATTGTCCGACATCGAGGGAAAATCGAAGCAACAATCACAAATGCCCGCGCATACCTCGAAATCGGGGATTTCCAAAGTTGGTGCTGGGATGCGGTCGGTGGAAACCCGATTCAGAACAATTTCCAGAATTTGTCGGACGTTCCAGCCAAAACAAAGCTATCAGAGAGCTTCTCAAAAGACTTGAAGAAAGCAGGATTTCGGTTCTGCGGCCCCACAACGGTTTACGCATGGATGCAAGCTGTGGGCATGGTTAACGATCACGTGGTCACCTGCCCCCAGCACAAGATCTGTGCCGCCCTTAAGTAAACAACATTGTTCAACATCGTGACGGCAAAAGACGATTCAGCACAGCGGGCTTTGAAAACTTCCAGAAACCGTCGATTTTGGCTTAGGTGCTCAAATGTCACGAGGATCTACAATAACGAGCGGCGCTTTTCGAAGGAAGCCTTAGCCTTCGCATACGCCGCGTCTATTAAAGGTCGCATGCCTTCCAATGTCTCAAGGGTTGGATTTAGCACCGCAACCCAACTCATCCATCCGTAAACTGGGTGAGGCGTCAGCTTATTCAATTTGGTGAAATCCCACGACCCTTCCACAATGCCACCTTTGCCGGGACGCGGTGGAGGTGGGCCAAACCTTTCAAAATAGAGTGGCTTGCTCGTGCCGACATTTAGGCGAAAAATGCCGTCCCGATCCAGTTTCGAGGCGCTGTCGTTCGCTCCGTCCTTTTCCTTTATCGTCGCAAAGTAGACACCCCGCGGCAAAGCACGGCCCGGATTGTAGAAAAGAGATGTCTCGCCCCAAGCTTGCACAGTAACGGTTCCATCAAAGCTGCTTACAAGGTCGTTGAGGATATTAGTGGGGGTCAAGTTGGTCATTTTGTTCTTTCAAGATAATCATTTAGGCGTTTTCCAGCTTCAAGTCTGAAGCCGCGATCCAACAAGCATGCGCCTGACATTCGGTCCAGCCGGAACACCCGGAAATCACCGCGCGTTTCACACCACCCGGTCACGGTCAGGGTGCTATCCCATGCCTCGATCTCCAATGGGCGAATGACGCGATGTGACTGGTTGTCGCCCAGTGAGCAGTAATCAAACTCCAGAACCGTGCGGCTGAGGATGGCCCGTCGGGTCACTTCCAACACGTCTTGCACCGCATCAGGAAACCGCTGAGAATAAACACCTACCGCGCCTCTACCCGGATCAAGCATTTCAGGTCTGGGTAAGACCGCACGCACCTTGTCGCTGAGGCTTTTGCCATGCTCTGATAAGGTTTTTCCGAATCCCGATTGAACCAAGGCAATGCCGAGTTCCAGAACCTCCAGTTCTCCAGGGGTCAGGTTGAGCGGTGGCAGAAAGACCGGCTCCGTCATCATGTATCCAACACCACGCTCGCCGTCTATCGGGACGCCCGAGGCAATGAGCGTATCGATGTCGCGGTAGATTGTCCTGAGCGATACCTCCATTCGCTCCGCGATATCCGCGCCCTTGTGCAGTCGCCCGTCACGGAAAATCTGGATAATGCTGAAAAGCCGGTCTGTTCTGCGCATGCACTTACTCTACTGGTCGAATGGCCGAATACCGTAACGCAACCGTATTAGGATCGATTGACGTCATGAATGGCAACACGTCTTCACGCTGCATTGCGGCCTCTGCAGCAGATTGAGCGAGATCCAAATCAGTCCATTCAACGTAATCTGTCCATAAACCAGTTTCATCCCGTGAAAGGCTGCGCCGAACAAAGCCATCAACCGAGCAAAGGTATGACATCGAAGTCGCCGCTGCATTCAAGAATTGTTCGTCGTTAACGCCCTGAGCCAGACGAAATTCAACAATCTCGGCAACGGCGGACACACCGCGCGCAGTGTCGTTGCAGTCTTGTGCGCTGGCTGCGCCAGTCATTGAAAGGCATGTGATTGCTGAAAGCAGAATTTTCTTCATGTCGAATCTCCAATATTCATGAAGGTCTCTCTTCACACACGCCAACTGACACGGTCTGTCAGTTGCATGATGTGACTCTCTAAGAAACGGTCGTTTCTGCCGTTCTCCCCTGCCCCACGCAAAACCAATCGCTTAGATGTGACAAAAACCCCCGGCAAAACCTTTGAGGTTCTGACAGGCTTTTGGCCGAGTGTCTGAAGCTGAGAGCGGA
>JBARCK010000008.1:0-32155 GCA_049794015.1 Sulfitobacter sp.
ATACATCAACGGCTTCTACAACCCGCGTCGCCGCCACTCAGCACTGGGTTGGAAAAGCCCCGTCGCCTTCGAGCGAAAGGTGGCCTAAACGAAACACCTGGAGCGGCACAGAAGCGCGACAGGTCCAGGGATCGCATCGATGATGGGCGCGAGCTTGCTTTGGACGCTGATGCTGGCCAGCTCAGAGATGACGGATCTGGGCCTGACGCGGATCGACAGGGAGGACGGGACCTGGCTGGTGCTGGACCCGACCAAGACACGGCTGAGGACCTGCACGCTGGGCGGCAGATCAGTGACCTGCATCAAGATCAAGGAGAATTAGATGACGACACCCCTGACAGCCTTGGAACGCGACTTGCTCGCCTGCGTCGAGCGGTTGGTGACGGCTTGCGAGGTCTCAGCAAAGGAATTGAGCGGGTTAGAGGAACGCTCGACGACCAAGATGCAAAGCCAGTTGGATGGTATCGCACAATGCGTGACGCTGCTGGTGCGTTCGCAAGCCGTATCAATGAAAGCATTGCGTGGATTGTTGAACGAGGAAGCGAGCTACGCGACGCTGGACGAACAGTTGAGCAGGAGCTAGAGCTTAGCGAGGGACGCCGAAGAGAGGCTGAGACAGAGCTAGAAGCGCGGGAGGCCGAAATGGACCGGGGGCTGACTCATTGAGTCGCGATGAGTGCTTCAATTTTAGATACGTCGGCTTCTTTTGCCGCTATCGCCATGTCGTAATTCTAGTGTTGGGATAACGTTGAAAGCGCACGTGTTAGAAAAAAAATGCTCTCTAAAGTTCCCGAAAAATGACTATCTCTTCTGCTCCACTCTATGGCAAAGCGAAACCGCGTGAAACTCTATCGACAAGCTTGGGCAAAACTGGAAGAATTCTCTCGCTATGATGCAATGTTGAAATCTCCCAACCATTGACACCCCATCGGTCACGCCGGTCGTTCAAGTTCCCTCGCGTGAATGCCCAACACCATCAGCGCTGGCCATAATAGATACGCTTCAATCTCGATGTTTTCACCAAACGACAGCAATGTCAGCGTCATCATCACACCTAGCGGCAAGCGCCCTCTGGGGCCAATTGCTGCGTCTTTGAGCGCTAATACCATCTGCCAGACGAAGGGTACAAGCAGTGCCAAAAAGCCGACCAAGCCTTTGACAAACAACAGCCCGTACCAAGTGTGATGGCTGCCGATGGGCATGTATTCAACAGCATGACTGCCGGGCTGGACCGTGGCGTGGCCGAACCAATAACCATCCGTCTGCCAGCGTTCTGTCGCAATACGTTGTAGCGTTTCGCGCACACGGGTGCTGTCGGCCCGTGCTCCCTTGAATGCAGATACCGCATCGGTCGCAGCGGTGGCCAAGGCCGTCCCTAAAACTGACATCGATGCAGTTACCGCGGCCAGCACCTGCCACGCCCATCCCCGCAAGATCAGCGGCAAAAGACGCGGCAGGGTGGTGCAGGCCAAAAGCCCGACCAGCCCCATGCGTGACTTGGAGGCAAAGATCATCACGACGCCCGCAGCAATCCCAATGCTGCGCCATTTCATGTTTCTCTCTTCCAGCGCGAACAAGACCATTACTATGCCAAGCAGTGCTGCGAAGGGTGACCATGGTGCATAAAACTGCCACCGCGGCGTCCAACTGGAGGGATCCCAAGTGAAGAAATAGACCGAGAAATATTCAGGCCCCGGACCGCCAACGGCTTTGAGGGGCGAGGTAAAGATGCGCTCTGGCAAGCCAATATAGGGGGCCGCCAACAAAATTGGCGCAAGGATCAAGGTCCACAGGCCGACAACGCATTGCGCCCTGATCAACGTCTCGCGGCGGATTGGCAGCACGGCACCCGCCAAAGGGAAAAGCGCCAACAGCGCCCAGCCTTTGGCCCAACCGATGGACGACTTGATCGTCTTGCCTATGCCCAATCCCCAGTCCAGATGCCCTACCCAAAGTGCGATCAGCATCACGAACATTCCGATCAGCCACCCCCAAATGACGGGCGGAATGGTCCCTGTTGCCCGCATGTCGGGGCGCACGACGGGTCCGAGATACAAGACCAACATAACCAATCCTGCCAGCACCCACGCCAGCACCGGCCCCACGATGTAAAGCGCACCCACCGCGTAGAATGGCCAGGTAAGGACAAGGGTGCGATAAACAAGCCGCTCGATCGGGTTCTGGTCGATCATGTTTCCACACCGGGTTTGGTCATCAAACGCGAGATCAGCGCAATTCTGATCCAGCCCATCGCGAGGCTGATCAACAACATCAGTGTTGCCGCGATCCCTGCCATAAGCGCCAGCTTGCGGTTGGGCGAGGATGGTTTTTGCGGCAAGGACGGATTTTCAAGAACCTGAACTAGCGGATAGGACGCATAAACGTCGGATTTACTGGACTGGGCACGCGCAATCGCCGAGGCAAAGATCGCTTCAGCAACCGAGAAATCACGTTCAAGATCCTTCATTCTAGCGGCTGCGGGGGCAAAGGCATCAAGCGCTGTCTGACCGTCAGTCTTTTGGGCCTCAAGTGTCGCCAATTGCTCTGTCGCACCGGACACTTCGACGTGCATACGCACCAGTTCAGCCAGTAACTCTGCGCGCGCACCGTCGGGAGCAAGATCAAAACCGCTCAAGGCTTTGGCATCTAACCCCGTAATGGATTGCGCCAGCGACAAGGCAACTGATGCGGATTTGTCCCGTGCTGATTGCGCCGCCTGCACGCGTGGATGACGCGCACCATAGCGTGCACTGGCGTCGGCCAAAACCACCTCGGTGCGACCAATTTCATCTAGGATCGCAATGTAAGACTCGTTCGCAAACAGCTTGAGCGTGGCAGCTGCGACCGCTGCGTCCAGTCCCAACTGCGCCTCAAGCGCCGCTGTAGCAGCGACCCGGTCGCTGAGTTTTGCGCGTTGATTGAGAATGTCCTGGTCCAGCGCCAGATGGCGGTTAAGTAGGACGTCATATTGGTCGGCAGACAGTAGTCCTGTCGAGGCTTGTAGAGCTTCGATTTGTCCGCGGGTGTCCGCGACGGAAGCGCGATAGTCTGAAATGGCTTGCAAACCGCTGTCTTGACGGGTGTCGACTTCGTCGGTGCGCAACGCGTCCAGTTCGGTAAAAAACGCAGCCAAAATAGCATCACCACGGGCCTGTGCGTCTTGAGGTGTGCGGCCCGTAGTTTCAAAATGTATAAGGCTGGTTTGATCCACCAAACGTACGCGTGGCTGGCCCAATTCGGTTCGTTCGATATTCAATGCACTCGCAGCAGCATCCACGATGCGGTCCGCACCCAACAAGCGTTTGTATGTCTCTGTCGGGCTAACCGCGTTGCTGGCAAAGGCCGAGTTTGCATAGGATGTCGCCTGGCCGATCCCGTTCACATTCATTGAAGCGGATGCACCAGAGCCGGGCATGATCAAAGATGTGGTGGAGCGGTAGCTGAGTGGTGCAGTCTTGAGATATCCCAAAAGAGGTGCCCAGATCAGCGTCGCACCCAAAACCCCCGTGGCCACATAACGCGGCAAGCGTTTGAGGTCACTCAGCTTGCCTCCTATGACAACACGGCGCACAAGGCCGCCGTTTGAGGGGCGTGCTTTGGGTGCGAATGGCAGTGAAAGTGTCATCATCGGTTGGCTCCTTTACCGATGATCTATCTGACTGAGAAGGATAAATCATTTGGGCAGAGGGCCAGTAAGGCGGCGCATTTGGCGCGATGCCTATCCTTTTGGATAGATCAGAACAGGCCTGCTTCGCGCGCGATCAACGCCGCTTGGGTTCGGTTGGCCGCCCCAACTTTGCGGTACAGCGTTTTGACATGCAGCTTGATCGTAGGTTCGGTAATATCAAGATCCCGCGCGATCTCTTTGTTCGACTTGCCTTCAGTCAGCCCTTTTAGAACCTGCAATTCGCGTGGCGTCAGTTTCTCGGCAAGTGCGTTGGTCGGCACCTCTTCCACGGCAGTCATAAAATCAATGGGGGCGTATTGTTCACCCATCGCCATGAACTTGACCGCGTTGACCAATGATTTGGCAGGCAGCGATTTGGGTACAAAACCGGCAGCCCCGGCTTCCAGCGCATCTTCGGCAATCTGGCGCGTGGCCTCACCAGAAATCAGGGCGACCCGTTGACCATCTTTCAACGCAATAGCGGTGCGCAGCCCTTCAAGGCCGTTCATACCCGGCATATTATAGTCGAGCAGGATCAAATCAAAAGGTTCGTCGCTTTCGATCCGCGCACAGGCTTCTTGAAACGTACCGGCGCTGGCCGTTTCCATACCGCCCTCTCCCTCAAGGAACATGACAAGCGTGTCGCGCAGAAGGTCGTGGTCGTCGGCAATCAATACTCTCATAGCAGGTCCTTTGAACGTTGATTCATGCTACCCGCAGATTGTGGTGGTTCAAAGGCGCAAATGATGGGGAAATTGGGCTAAGGCCTCCCCCAAAAGGATAGGTTTCATGCCGATGGGACGCTGATGTGGAACCTTTAGGGTTAGGATACGAGCCATCCGCGCCGCAAACCTGTCCGCCCGCTCCGTTGCGTCAAGCAGTTGTTTTCGTTGATCACTAGGGCAACAATTCTGATCAACAAAGGACTGCTGCCATGACATATCTTCCTACGTTCGACGGCCCACTGACACCCGTACACAACTTGCGTGAAACCTATCTGCCAAGCCTCCGTACAACTCTGGTCGACGCCACCACATCTGAAACGATCACCACGCTTTTGGCCCCTGGCCGTCGGCGCGTGAACTTTATGAATGCACACTGCTTTAACGTGATGTCGCGGGATCCTCAGTATGCAGCGGCGGTCAACAGCGCCGATTTCCTGCTACCTGACGGCATCGGCGTTGCCCTTGCAGCCAAGATGACGGGTGACGATTTGACAGCCAATCTGAACGGTACAGACTTCATTCCTGTATTGCTGCAAGCGGCCGCTAAATTGGGTAAATCAGTCTATCTGTTTGGTGGCACGCCTGGAACAGCGGATAAAGCTGCAAACAACCTGATCCATAAAATTTCGGGGCTACATATTGCCGGAACACGTAACGGGTTTGCCCAAGCGCAAAACGACGCAGATGTGATTGCAGACATCAATGCAAGCGGTGCTGACATCGTTCTGGTCGCCCTTGGCGTGCCCATGCAAGAGTTGTGGTTGCACCGCAACGCGCCCTATATTGACGCCGAACTGACCATGGGCGTTGGTGCGGCACTCGACTTCTTTGCAGGAAATGTAGCTCGCGCACCGGCATGGGTCCGCAAGGCCAAGTGCGAATGGGTCTGGCGTCTGGCACAAGAGCCGCGCCGGTTGGCCAAACGCTATTTGCAGGGCAACTTCAGCTTTTTGGCACGCGCCGCCAAGCAGACCGCTGGCACCTTTACAGCCGCGTCTGTTGCAAGCCGCATCCTCGACATAACGGTATCGGCTTCTGCACTTGTTCTATTGTCCCCAATTCTAGCGCTGACCGCTTTGGCGATCAAAGTCGAAAGCAAAGGGCCCGCGCTGTTTACCCAAACCCGTGTTGGCAAAAACGGTCGTCCTTTCACGATAATCAAGTTCCGCTCGATGGTCACAGACGCCGAAGCCCAACGAGAAAGCGTTTTGGAACAATCAGACCGCGAAGGCATCTGCTTCAAGTCAAAGTCAGATCCGCGCATCACCCGCGTTGGTCGCTTCATTCGCCGCGCCTCAATTGATGAGCTGCCACAGATTTTGAATGTTCTGCGCGGGCAGATGTCCATTGTGGGCCCACGCCCTGCCCTGCCCTGCGAAGTCGACGAGTATCCCAAGCACGCCTTAGGTCGTCTTGCCGTCAAACCCGGTATCACTGGTGTCTGGCAGGTTTCAGGACGGGCTGACGTGGGCTTTGATCAAATGATCGAGATGGATCTGGCCTATGCCAACACCCGCACGGTTCTTCTTGATCTGATCCTTATCGCCCTGACATTCCGCGCGGTCTTTACCGGCCGTGGCGCGCACTAACTCCAACCTCGTTCAAGGAACCAAAAACATGACACATATTCGCACCGCAGTTTTCCCCGTTGCTGGCATGGGCACACGCTTTCTGCCTGCAACCAAGTCGATCCCCAAAGAGATGCTGCCGCTCGTTGACCGCCCCTTGATCCAATACGCCGTGGATGAGGCCCGCAAAGCAGGGATCGAGGAGTTCATCTTTGTCTCTGCAGCAGGCAAAGGCGCGTTGGAAGATTACTTTGACACCGCCGCCGCACTGGAATTACAGTTGAAGGCCAAAGGGAAGATCGAAGCCTTGGAGGCACTCGCCCCCACGCGCATGCCTGAAGGCGCGTTGACCATTTTGCGCCAAGCACAGCCACTGGGTTTGGGACATGCTGTGCGCCAAGCAAAACGGCTGGTGGGCAATGCCCCGTTTGCGGTGCTGCTGCCGGATGACGTGATCATGCATGAGGCAGGTGCACTGGCTCAGATGGTTGAGGCGCATCGCACTCAAGGCGGTCATATGGTTGCCACGATGGAGGTACCCCGCGCGGCGGTTTCATCCTACGGCGTACTGGACGTGAGCCAACAAAAGGGCCGCATCACGCAGGCACGCGGTCTGGTCGAAAAGCCACGGCCCGAGGTTGCCCCTTCAAAGCAGGCCATTGTGGGCCGGTACATCCTTGAGCCGTCTATTTTCCAACGCCTTGACGCCCTTGGCCCCGGCGCAGGTGGCGAATTGCAACTGACCGATGCGATCAACGCGGATGTGGAGACAGCTGGCGTGACTGGCTACCAATTCGACGGCGAACGCTTTGATTGCGGGTCGGTCCAAGGGTTTGTGCAGGCCACTGCCGCCTTTGCCATGGCGCGTGGCGATCTGAGCGCGGATTTTATGGCCTTCATGGAGGCAAGGAAAAGTCATTTGAAAATGGTGGCTTAACAGCCAAACCTATCCTTAAGGATAGGTGCCTATCCCGATACCCCAATGCGACGTTAGACGGTCTATGACATGAGTGGCTCAAGAGTTTTTCAGGAGCACCTTCATGTTTACCCGTATCCATACTTTCATCGTCGCATTGGGCTTGGTCGTCAGTCTTGGCACATCTGCACAAGCAAGTGACACAGTTCTAACCTTGACCCACAACGGCCAGACGCAAACCTTTGACCGCGCAGCCCTTGAGGCGCTTGGCACCGAGACAGTCGAGACAACAACCATCTGGACCGAAGGTACTCAGGTGTTTGAAGGCGTGTCACTCGCGCGTTTGGCGCAAGAAATCGGTGCACAGGACGGCAAGCTGTTGGCCACTGCGATCAACGACTACACCGTCGAAATCCCGCTATCCGATGCGGTGGAAAACGGCCCGATCCTTGCCATGACAATGAATGGTGCAGAAATGTCCGTGCGCGACAAAGGGCCGCTTTGGGTAATCTATCCCTACGACGCAAGCGCTGACTACCGCAGCGAAGTGATCTATTCGCGCAGCATCTGGCAACTCGACAGAATAGAAGTGGTCAAGTAATCCATCAGGGGACGACCTAAATTTCAGGAGTTGGTGTGGCAAACATCCTCAAGACGAGCGTGAAAACCGGCCGGACATTCCTTGTCTTGGCCGGTCTTGTCGTTGTATTGGCTATTGCATTCCTAACGTGGAGTGTGCGCCGCGAGATTGATGAACTGAGTTCAGCCAGTTCCGACAATGTGCAATGGTCTTTGTCCCAAACTGAGGTGGAATTTCAGGAATTTTCAGGGCGTATCAGAATTGGTGCCGATCTTGCCGGTATTCGGCGGCGGTTCGATATCTTTTATAGCAGGATTAAAACGGTCTCAGAGGCGCAGGTTTTTGAGGAATTGCGTTCAGACAAAGCATTTCGCGCAACATTGCAGGACATTCAGAATTGGCTGGAGACAATTGTTCCCTATGTCGATTCCACGGATGTAGAACTGACTGGTCATTTGCCAAGGCTTGCTGGGCTTGTGCAGGACATTCGCCCCGATGTACGCAAGCTGTCCAATTCTGGACTCAAAATTTTTGCCCAAAACGCAGACAAGCAACGCGCAGATGTTGCTTTAACAATGACCGAATTGGCGTTGGCGTTAGTCGTATTGATTGGGGCGCTTGGTCTGTCAGTGCTGTATCTGGTGCGCCTTAATGGGCAAATGCTTGATCAGGAACGCGCGCGGCGTCAAACTGGTGCCCGGATGAATACGGTCATCAATACCTCATTGGACGGTGTGATCATTAGTGACGACACCGGCCATATCATTGAATTCAACCCTGCCGCCGAGGAAATTTTTGGCCATCGCGCCGAAGACGTAATTGGACATGAGTTGGGGGCTATCATCGTGCCCGACCACATGCGTGCCGGCCATGACGCGGGCATGGAGCGGATGCGCCATGGTGGTGAGAAACACGTGGTTGGCAAAGGCCACGTGGAACTGGAAGCCAAACGCAGCGACGGTTCAATCTTTCCCGTGGAACTCGCCATTCAATCGGCTGTGACCGAAGACGGCGAAATCTTTATCGCCTTCATGCGCGACATCACCCAACAAAAAGCCGACGAGGCCGAACTGGTCGACGCCCGCGACAAAGCAATCGCTGGCGAAAAAAGCCGCTCGGAGTTTTTGGCCACTATGAGCCACGAAATCCGCACACCGCTGAACGGATTGCTCGGCAACCTCAGCCTGCTGCGCGACACCACGCTGAACGGCAGGCAAGACACCTATATGCGCAACATGGAAACCTCGGGGCGCTTGCTGCTCAGCCATGTCTCTGACGTGCTCGACATCACGCGCTACGATTCCGGCAAGGTCAGTGCGAACCTTGAGCCGATGAATGTGTCAGATCTGCTGCAAGACATCATCGACAGTCAAAGCGGCATGGCCTCCACTCAAGAAACCACATTGGATTGGGGCTGGGACGGACCGGCGCAACATTGGATCACATCGGATAGTGACCGCTTGCAACACGTCTTGATGAACCTGATCGGCAATGCCGTGAAATTCACCAAACGGGGCCGCGTTTCTGTGACCGTCAGTTGGCAAAGCGACGAGATGACGTTCGAGATTGAAGATACTGGCGTGGGTATTCCCGACGATCTGCAAGACCGTATTTTCGATGACTTTGTCACAGGCAACGCCGCTTACGACCGCGAAGTGGGCGGTACGGGGCTGGGGCTAAGCATCGCCAAACGGTTTGTAACTGTGTTGGATGGTGAGATTGATGTTGCAAGCGAGTTGGGCGTGGGCAGCACGTTTCGGGTTGTGGTACCTGCCAAAGTTGCAGTCCAACCGATCAAGCAAGACCATCTGATTGGGCGCCGCGCTGTCGTTAGACCGCTGCGCGTGTTGGTCGTCGAGGACAATGAGATCAACAGATTTGTCGTGCGTGAGATGCTGCAGGCCGATGGCCATGACGTCAAAGAAGCACATGACGGGAAGCAGGGCGCCGACATGGCGGCCGTTGAAAAGTTCGATCTGATTTTGATGGATATCAGCATGCCTGTGCTGGATGGGCGCAGCGCCACGCGTCTGATCAGGCAAGGCAATGGGGCTTCGTCAAAGACACGTATTGTGGCTCTAACCGCGAATGCAATGCCATCAGAACGTGATAATTTTCTTGCGCATGGAATGGATGATGTCCTGACCAAACCGCTGAAAAAATCTGATCTTCAGATCGTATTGGGTCACAAGGAGCATGCGCCTCTTGATGGAACCTCTGCATTGGTTGATCACGCCCATACCGGCGAAACCTTGGACGTTGTCGGCGCAGAGAATTTTCCCAAACTGTTGGCACGCTATAGTGCCGAGGCCGAACAGTTTATCGAGTGGCTTCAAAGTGATGCCCGCTTGGACCGAAATGAGATTGCGGCGGAGGCGCATAAGATCGCAGGCAACGCCGCCTTGTTCGGGGCGACAGGGTTTCGTGACGTTTTGCTTGTCATAGAACACTCTGCGAAGGCGGGCGAAGACGCAAAAGTCATCTCCGCTGCTGCCACGCTTCCCGACATCTGGAAGCGCAGCAAGAAAGCCCTGACCGAGGTCGCGTCTAAGGAATAAGTGCCACCACACCCAGCACCCGACCGATTTCAGCGATGTTGGTGACGGTGCTGTCATAACAGGCCATCGCATCGCCGGGCAGCAGATAAGGATCGTAATCATCGCGATCCGCGCGGCGTAGCAGGTCTTCAATATCGCGTTCGATCACAACCGACACGCCTGTCATCGGGTTGCGAGAAAACAGCACTGCTGAACGGTCCGCACTGGTTGAGCGTGATCCCCCCACGCAGTTGGCGTCGATCACCGCTTGCATATAACGGGACCCATACGGCACTTGGCGCACGGTTTGGCCAACTGCGGACGCCGCGTTGTTCTGAGCGGGCTGGGTTAGGTTGGACAGGAACAGGCTGATACCTGGTGGGCTGATCGGGCTGGGACGCATCAGATCATCCTGAAAGCACTGACGACTGGGCACACGCACTTCATCGCCAGTCAGCAGCATGATATCGACAGTATTTTTCCCCTCGAATACGCCGCGCATGTCCAAGCGGTAGGTCTTGCCACTGCGGCGCACTTCCACAGCTGAGATATCTGCGTCAGGCCGCACACCGCCTGCCGCCCGTAAAGCTGCGGACAGGTTGCGCCCTTCGGTCGAGGCACCGGATGCCACTTGGCGCAGACTGTCCACGGTATCACCACGCACGCCGCCAATTTCGACAGCATGGGGTTCAAACACTGCACCGGAAACACCGATAGAGACCGACGCAAAGTCGGTCGCACGCACAGATATTCTGGGCGGGTCTTGGTAAAAATCATCTGCTAGCAACGCGTTTGCGATATCCGCCTCAACCTGATCGGTGCTGCGCCCTTGGGCACGGATCGGCGGCAGGAACGGCAATTTCAACATTCCGTCACGGGATACCACGTAGCTGCCATTAAAGGTGTCATCGTCAGCGATCCGCACATCCAACAAATCATTGCGCGACAACCGCTCGCCGCGCAGCGCGCTGGATGCGATACTGGATCCTTTGCCGGCAGAGCCACCAAGCGGGAGGCATTTCTGGAGGTTGATCCTTTCGGATTTCAGCAAGTCTGCTTGTGCACGTGTAACATCGGGTTCGCGATATTGTGCCTGATATCCGTCACCTTGCGACACAGACTCAAGGTTGTCAGGTGTATCAAAACCGGCGCAAGCACTTGTCATCAACAAGGCTGCGAGCGAGCCGCTCAGAAAAGGTTTGCCGGTCATAACGTCTCCAGAGATGAGTTAAGCATACCTTACGCATATGAATCGTTCCGCGCCACGGTACATCCGGTCTGAACACTATCCTGATGGATAGGGTGTGTTCCATTTGCGCAAGTAACCTGTCCTGTGGCGTCCGAGACGACAGGTATTTGGCTGCGGTAGTGCTGGTTGAAATCAACGAAAGCCCTAATTGATGCCAATCTCGGACACAACCAAATCACTGGCCACCAACCTGATCGCTTATGGCGCATCGGAAGTGGCTGCCAAGGCTTCGCGCCTGTTGGTGGTGGTCGCTGTGGCCCGCACGCTTGATCTGACACAAATCGGGATTGCGGCATCTGCGATGGCTGCGGGCGACATCCTCAAGGCACTCACTGAAAACGGCGTGGGCCAGCGGATCATCGCAGCAAGTGATGATGCGCTTGAGGCCACATGCACGGCTGCACGCCGTATCTTTTGGGTCTGGTGCTTCGGTCTCTTCGCGCTTCAGGCATTGATCGCAGGTGCGTTGTTCCTATCAGGCGGCAGCGCATTGCTTGCCGGTTTGATCGTGCTGATGGGCCTTGAGTATCTGTTTATGCCCGGCGGTTTGGTACAGGTCGCATTGGCCATGCGGGCGGGCAAGCTGCGCCAGACGGCGGCCATTGGCGGCACACAGGTGGTCGGCGCGAACCTGCTCTCGATCTTGTTGGTGCTGGCATATCCTTCCGCCATTGCGCTGATCCTGCCGCGCGTTCTGTCTGCACCGATCTGGTTGTTTGCAGTACGCGCCTTGCACCCTTGGTCGCCAAAGGCAGGTATCACCTCTGCTCCGCTGCGCCCGTTCATCAACTATGGCTGGGCCGTTCTGGGCATTGAAGTTGTCAAAGTTCTGCGCTTGCAAGGCGACAAGATCGTCATTGGAATGACAATGGGTCCACAGGCGCTTGGCCTCTACTTCATGGCCTTTAATGCGGGCCTAAGCCTGTCCAACGCATTCGCGACCGCCTTTTCTACTGTCTTGTTCCCACACCTTAGCCAATCCAACGATCCTGCCGCCGCGATGCGTCAAAGCATCATTGTCGGGCTAGCGCTGATCGCCCCTGTCGTTATTTTGCAGTCCGCCTTTGCGCCATTTTATGTACCAGTGCTGCTGGGAGATGGCTGGGAAGAGGTGGCACCGCTCGTCTCCATCCTGTGCCTCGTTGCGATCCCAACAACACTCTGGGCGACTGCTGCCGGATGGCTGCGCATTCAGGGCAAGCCACAGGTCGAGCTATGGATGACGTCCGCTCTTGCAGCAGCGGTCCTTGCCAGCACGGTCTTGCTCGCTCCTTTCGGGCTGTTTGCAATGGCTGTTGGTTACCTCACCGTTACGGGCGGGCTCATGATTCTCGGCGCATTTGCGGCCCTCCATACCGATCTCTTTCCCTCCTACTCACAGGTGCAGTCATGACCGACTTCTCAATCATCATTCCTTGCTACAACGCTGTCGAAACCCTCCAGGCGACATTAAATAGCATAAAGGCGCAGACCTTTGGTGATTGGGAAGTCATCTGTGTCGATGACGGATCGACTGACGCGACGATGGAAATGTTGCAGAAGGCCCATGCCCAAGACCCGCGGATCCAAGCTTATCATAATGTCGGCAAAGGTCCGAGCTGCGCACGCAATTTTGGCGCTATGTACTTTGCCAGCGGTTCGATCATTGCGTTTTGCGACGCGGATGACATCTGGGGGCAAGACAAGTTGAGCCAGCTTGCCGATTGCTTTGATGATCCAGAGGTTGATGCCGCTTTTGGCAAGATCGCATTTTTCCAAAATGATCCCGCTTCAGCCACCACATATTCGACTGTGCCGCCCTCCCCGCTCAACATTCCAATGCTGTTGGGCGAAAACCCAGTGTGCACAATGTCAAACATCGCAGTGCGCCGTGCAGCCTATATGCTGACGGGCGGGTTTGACGAAACTTTGGTGCATAACGAAGACCTCGACTGGCTGATCCGCTTGGTTGGCACTGGTGCGCATGTGGTCGGGATTGATCGGTGCCAGACGTGGTATCGCACAAATCCATATGGTCTGTCCGCCGATCTGCGCGCAATGCAGCGGGGTCGTGACGGCGCAATCCGCACAGCCGCGCAATATGGCTACGCTCCCAGTAATCGTTCCGAGGCGATCTTTCTGCGCTACCTCAGTCGCCGCGCCTTGCGCTTGGGCCAAGGTCGGGTGCTGCCGCTGGTTTTTGCCTTTCAAGGCGTGCTGCGCAGTCCTGTCGGTTTCTTCGATGCGCCAAAGCGGGGTCTGGCCACGCTTGCCGGTGCGCTCTTGGCACCTGTCCTTCCTTCCCGCCTCTCACAACACCTCTTCTCTCGTTAACCTTTCATAAAGGAGGCTCCCATGCCCCTCGCGTCCATCATCGTACCGGCCTTCAATGTGGCCAAAACACTGCCCGCAACACTGAATGCGCTACTGGCCCAGACGTTCACAGACTTCGAGATTATCGTGGTAAACGATGGGTCCACCGACACAACGGCAGCCCTGTTGCAGGAATACGAAGGCACAACCGGATTCAAAGTCATCACGCAGCGCAATCGCGGTCTGGCGGGGGCGCGCAATACCGGCATCGCAGCCGCACGTGGCTTGTATATCGGGTTCTGCGACGCAGATGATCTGTGGGTGCCAGAAAAACTAGAGCGTCATGTGGCCCATTTGCGTTCTGCACCACATGTGGGGATCAGCTATTCCGGCTCGGCCTTGATTGATGACGACGGTGCCTCCTTTGGCATGGCCCAAACCCCGCGCCTCAAGAACGTCACACCCGAACATATCTTCAAGCGTAATCCGATTGGCAACGGATCTGCACCCGTCATTCGCAAAGCCGTTTTTACCGCTATCGCACACCGCCCCGCATCAGAGAAATCCCGTGATTGGTACTTCGATGAAACCTTCCGCCAGTCAGAAGACATTGAGTGCTGGTTGCGCATAGCGTTAACAACCCAATGGCAGTTTGAAGGGATCGAGGGCGATCTGACTCAATACCGCATCAATGCAGGCGGCCTGTCTGCGGCAACGGACTTACAACTTGCGGCATGGGAGCGAATGGTCGCGAAATTGTCCAAGATCGCACCTGATTTTTTTGCAGAAACCACCAAACCCGCACGCGCATACCAACTGCGCTATCTTGCGCGTCGCGCGATCAGTGACAAAGATACGGGCCGCGCAGTCGATTTGTTGATGCAGTCCTTTGTCCAATCATGGAAACCCTTGTGGGAAGAACCCCGCAAGTCAATCACCACTATTGGTGCCGCCTTAATCCTGCGTTTGGCAGGCCCATTGGCACTGGATGTCATGATGAACCGCGTGGGATCAAAGACATGAAACGCTTGCCTAAAGTTATCCACCTTATTGACGACACAACCGCAGGCGGCGTGATGCGGGTTCTTGATTTTCTCCGCACCGATAGCGATCTGGAGCAAACTGCGGATCATGTCGTTAAATCTGTGAAACGGGGCACGATCATCGGCACCCTTGGCCCTGCGGACGTCATCGTATCGCATCTCGCGGTGTCCTGGCGCAGCCTGCCGTCGCTTGTTGCTTTGCGCGTCACCTATGCCCGCACCCCCATGGTGCATGTCGAGCATAGTTACACGGAAGGGTTCATGACACATAATGTCCCTAGCAACCGCCGGTTCAAGACATTGCTCAAACTCGCCTATTCGTTTTTCGACCGAATTGTCTGTGTCAGCAACGGACAGGCGAATTGGATGGTGTCCAGCCGTTTGGTGCACACCGACAAATTGTCCACAATCCAGTCCTGCGTTGATTTGACTCCATTTCGCGCCTTGCCTGCGCCAACCGGCCCTGCCCGTGTATTTGGCGCAATTGGACGTTTGGATGACCAAAAAGGCTTCGACACATTGATCAAGGCATTTCGCCAGTGTCCTAATCCAGACATCCAGTTGCATATCATCGGCGAAGGGGCACAAGAACCTGCGCTCAAGAGTCTTGCAGGGACAGACACACGCATCGTTTTTCGAGGTTTTTATTCTGATCCTGTGACGGCACTGGCCGATGTCGATGTCGTGTTGATGCCCTCCCGATGGGAAGCCTATGGTCTGGTTGCCGTCGAAGCCCTTGCCGCGGGCCGCAGGTTGCTTTGCAACAACATTGATGGCCTCAGCGATCATGCGCGGCATGGCGGTGTGATGATCGATACAGCAAATATTGGGGAACTGAGCGATCTGATTGCGCGAGAGGCAAAAGCGGGCAACAGAGTGAAAGAAGGGTCTGTCGTTCGAACAACCAAAGAGTTGGAAAACCGGTTTCGCGATTGCTGGCAGTTCTTGCTGCGGGAAGTTGTCGTTTGAACCAATGGCATTTGGCCGCAATAGGAAATGAATGAACCATTGACTTGATAGGCAAGAGCACCTGCATGACAGTAACTTGTTCTTTTCTAAGCGCTGTCTCTAAGCATACTCTGTAAACCAAAAGCCCTCATCAGGCGCTTCGTATAGTCCTGAGCGAATCGCAGCATTTACTAACGAGGGCTCACTCCAAGCTTTTGCTCTCGCCTGAGGGAAGGTTCGAGTTTTCTACTTTAAGTGAGAAGTGAATAGCCCCTAGTTTCCTAGACACCTTCTTGATTCACATTGCGCTGTCTGTTTTCGAAGTCGACGGGCGACAGCATACCGTTTCTGACATGTTTGCGTTTCGGGTTATAGAACATTTCGATGTAGTCGAAGATGTCCTGTCTGGCCTGCTCGCGGGTCTTGTATGTTCGCCGACGGATGCGTTCGCGTTGCAGCAAGTTAAAGAAGCTCTCGGCAACTGCATTGTCATGGCAATTACCGCGCCTGCTCGTCGAATGTTCAATGTTGTGGGCCCGCAGAAATGCGGCCCAATCCCGGCTGGTGTATTGCGAGCCTTGATCGGTGTGTATCAACACGGATCGCTTTGGTTTGCGCCGCCAAACAGCCATGAGCAACGCTTGAAGCACAAGGTCTGTGGGTTGGCGCGATTGTGTCGCCCAGCCAATGACACGGCGCGAGTAGAGATCGATGACCACAGCCAGATACAGAAAACCGTCGTAGGTTTTGATGTAGGTGATGTCTGACACCCATGCGGTATCTGGTGCTGCCACATCAAACTGCCGGTCCAACGTATTGTCGACGACGACAGATGGTTTGCCGCCATACTTACCCGGCTTCCGTTTGTAGCCGATCTCAGCGTGGATCCCTGCCAGTCTTGTCAGTCTGGCAATACGGTTTGGGCAACTTGTCTCGCCTTGTTCGATGAGATCGTCATGCAGTTTGCGATACCCATAGACCTTGCCGCTGTCTTTCCACGCATCCTTGAGCAATTTGGTCTGACGGGCATCCTCGTGCGCGCGATGGCTTAACGGGTTCTTAACCCACGCGTAGAACCCACTGGGATGAATCCTGAGGCAACGGCACATCCGACGCACTGAAAACTGTGGGCGATGCTCGGCAATGAACGCGTACTTCACCCACTGCCCGGCAGTGGTTTGCTTGCAAACCATGAGAGGGATGCATCCTTTGCGAAGCCCCCTCTCGGCAGATTGCTTTGCAATCGCCTGCCCGGCAACGCGACGGCCGCTTTTTTAGGATGTCGCGCTCCTCGGTCATCCGTGCCAGCTCACGCTTGAGCCTGCGGTTCTCGGCTTCATGGTCCACAGATGACGCCTGTGACGCAGCCTTCGCGTAAAGCTTCATCCATTTGTAGAGTGAATAAGTACTGACCCCCAATCGCTCCGAAACCTCACGAACTGGATATCCACGTACCGTGATCCCCCTCTCATCGATACTACGTATCGACTGCCGGGCAGCGGATGCACTGCATCACGCTTGAAATCTTCACTGAAATTTGGCTTCCCCATAACGGCCTCCTTGTCTCAAAATTAGGGAAGAAACCGTCTACAATACTAGGGGCTATTCAGTGCGACATCTGGTCAGCAAGGTAAGCGGGCCTTCGCCACGCGTTCAGGACACCATTGTGCTAACCTCACAACAGAACTCTTGATGCAAGAAAACCACTGCACAGCGAGGCGTTCCGCAATGAAGAACTGATCTAGCGGTATTTTCTGACCGCTGCAATGAGCGTGCCGTGCCTGCGTGGCGATGCTGCATCAGCAATATCCGCAGTTGCAATATTCAGCTTTGCCCTGCATCTTGCTCCTACATAGATGTTGCAGCGAAGGCCCGCTTCTCCAGAAAACCTGATCAAATCAAGTTCTTCGCTAAGCAACGAACCGTGTAAAAACTCGTAAAAACTTTCTTCAGGAAAATTTTCAGAAGAACTTTCTTGAGGAAAGAAATTTGTCTTGACAGCGGTTTGAACAAGAACCGTGAAAACCGCAGATTTCTCTCAACAATCCCAACACTTTAACCACACATCATCACTCCCAAAGCACCATAAACACGGCAAGGAGCGTTGCTACCGTGCTGTGCTAGGTGCACGGCGCGGCGCGGCGCTCACAACGCACTGTGTGAACAGATGTGGGGGGGCGGTACATTTGCGACGGACGAACGCGACAGATAATTGAGCGATAACCCTTAAAACAAAGGGCTACAGAAAAATTGGCCGGAATTGTAGAATGTGCAAAATGATCAAAATCACATCACTTTGACGCCAGCTTTGATACAGGTCAGAACAAAAATGATCGCCCAGAAAGCGCCATCGCGTCTATCGATGGAAACACGCCAAAGCTAACGCACATTACCTATGTAGCCATGACAGGCTCTCTTTGGTGTAAGGTGTACGTGATTTCAGACCGCCACTTCAGCGAAAACAGAATTGGGTCGGGGTCGGAACACTGTTCCAACCTCGCCTCTGAAGTTCCGACCCTTATTTTATGTTTAAATTACAGTTTGTTGTAAGCGACGGTTGAAATGGCCGACCCTTTTAAGGTCGGAACTGCCAAAACCGTTAGGTTCCGGTATCTAGCGAGCCATTCTAACGGTCGCTAGGTAAAGATCAGATTTAACCATTTGCCCGGCGCAGGCGCTTGATGCAACGCCTGTGCTGAACTTCAGGTGACTTTGACTTTAACGTGATAAACTGATCCCGAATAAAAAAAGGACCTTCACGTAGACCGCAGCGAATGTCTCAAAAGAGCCCACACCGGACCTGTTGATTTTGTGCTGCGTGCGCTCGCAGCGTGGAAATTGCTGCAACTGCCAAAATCTTGTTGTCGCAACGCGGCGTGAAAACCAGTCATTCGAACAATTTGCAGCGAAGGAATGATAGCCAAGGATCAAAGTGCGGGACTTTCCCGACATTCACGTTTGGCCATGTTGCTGGCGCAGCATTTGTTTGCAGTTGCGGCACGAGATACACAGCGTTGCAGAAAATGTCGCAGTCCGGTCATTCGTAGGCATCGTATTTGCCATATCGTATGCTTCAAATGGTACGAAAATGACACCCTGAGGTGAAAGGTTCTTCACCTATACAAGTACAAGGGCAATCTCTGGCCTAAAGCTCGCAAAATTCAGCAGAATTATTTTATCGTAAATCAGTAATACCTATTTTGTAAATTTGATGATTTCACAAATGAAATTTCTTATTCAGTTAGGAAATTTTTCAGTATTGCGGAGAACAATGCAGGCTTTTCCAAATGCGATGCATGGGCGCATCCCGGAAGGACCGCGAGACAAGACCCACGAATGGATTTCCATAGTTCTTCGGTTTGGCTCCAAGGATAAGTTCTATCGTGGTCGCCCCACATCACCAGAGTACGAGCCTTGATATGAGGGAGATAGGAGGCGCCGCTCCATCCATTCATAGCATCTAATCCGGCAAGAATGGCGTCAATTCTGCTCAACTGCGCAATTTCTGCGCAGTTCTCATAGGCTGGTGCCTGATCCGTATCGAGAAACCAAGTTGCGGCGATGCGTTTGGCGGTGGCACTTGCCCCTTCGGCTTGCGCTCGCTCTTTTGAGGTGGCAATCGTTTCGAACCGCCCGGGTAATACACCCGTCGGCCCTGTTCCGTAAAGAACAAGGCGGTTCACCCGATCAGGCGCATGTGCAACCATCTCTTGAGCGACCATCCCCCCCATCGAATGTCCAACGAGATCAAATTCTTGGACGCCGCGTGCGTTAAGCTCGTCCAAGGCCCAGCCTGCAAAGTCACAAATGCTGGTCAATGGTTTCATCTGCGCGTTCTTGCCAAATCCCGGAAGATCCAGTGCGACACTCTCGAAGTCGCAAAGCGCTTCTTGCTGCCGCTGCCATTGCTGACTGCCCCCCATCAAGCCATGCACAAAAACCAGCGGTGTCACTTGCGTCCGCCTTGTACGATGCGATCAAGGATCATTGCACAAAAGAGGATGGCGAAACCTGCCAGAATACCTTGCCCCACGTTGGCATATTGCAACGCTTCCAGAACATCTTCCCCAAGACCTTTTGCACCGATCAAGGATGCCACAACCACCATCGCAAGAGATAACATGATTGTCTGGTTTATCCCAGCTCTGATGGACGGCCCTGCCAAAGGCAGATCAACTTTGGTGAGCAAATACCATTTATTCGCACCAAAGCTTATCGCAGCCTCGCGCACGCTTTCTGGCACACCGCGTAGCCCCAGAACCGTCAGACGCACCACGGGAGTGCCGCCAAAGATCATCGTTGTCACAACGGCGGCAGGTTTGCCGGTGCCAAAGAAGGCGATAACAGGGATCATAAACACGAATGCGGGCATGGTTTGCATGAAGTCCATGACCGGTTGGATCGCTTTGTAGAACCTTGGGCGGCGGGCCGCGAACATCCCTAGTGGTATGCCAATGAGGATCGAAAGACAGGCGGCTGTACCGAGCAGGGCGAGCGTTGTCATCGCTTTTTCCCAGAAGCCTAGAAAGCCCATATACGCGAGAAATCCGCTGGAATAGATTGCCATGCGCACGCCTGCTGTCAGCCATGTGAGCAGGATAATCAATGAGGCGATGACAATCCAAGGGGTGCTGACAAAGATGATCTCGAGCGCGTCGAGGACCAATCGGATCACATAGGTGATCGCGTCAAACAAGACTTCGCCGTTCAGGACCGCCCAGTTAAAGAAGGCTTCCACGCGGTCGATGCTTACAAGGCGGATGTCAGGATCGGTGGGAAAGTCTGACAGCAGATCAAAGCGCCCCGGAAACGAATAGTGTAACATCGCAGCACAGGCGATCAGCCCCATGAAAATCGCACTCAGCACGATATGGGTTGCAGGCAGGCCGGAACGTACTGTCCGGTCACTGAGCCAGTCGGAAAAACGGGCCTCCAGAGCGGTATTGGCCGTGACCGATTGGACAATCTTCACAAGGGTTAGGATTGCCACACCTGTCAGAGCCACCGTCGGGCCCGTTGCGGCCAGTGCATCTGCTTCGGCTCGTATACCGCCAATATTGGCCTCTAAGCTCTCTACCGTTCGCTGGAAGGCATCAACGCGGTCCGAGCCGCTTTCGATTGCGGCGGCAAGCTGTTGGCGGCGCAGATCCAGCGTACCCTCGATAGAGGCGATACGCGCCATAGCCTCGGCCCCGAGGTCGCCGAACAGGCCGCGCGCGATTTGCACAAAGGCCAGTACCTCGATGATCAGAAAGGGCAAAGCCCAGTTCCAAAGACCCCGCGCGCCAAACCAGACGGGCCCAAAAATACCAGCCATGATGTTGAATGTCGGGGTAAAAACAGAAGATGCCCCGATCTTGTTGAACATACGGACGTAATACTCGGGGTTTGTGCGCACAAAGGTGCGGATATTTTTGCGACGCTCTTCGGCATAGGCCAGCGCCGCTTTGCTTGTTGTGTCTTCAAGCGGGTTCACACCGAGATTTTCAACTGCGTCATTCATGACATTTCGGTTCCTTCAATCACTGTGCGGAGCAGGTCCGCACGGGTAATGACGCCCGCATCTTTGCCACCCTGTTGAACGATGATCGGGTTTTGCTCATCAATTGCGATGGTGATGAGCGTGCTGAGATTCTCTGCGCCGTCCACACGGGGGGCTGCTGCGGGAATGGGGCCATGCGCCTCTATGTGGTCTGCGATGGGCTGCATTACAGCATGGGCGTGTACGACTTTCAGGCGGGAAATGCCTGCAACGAATTCGGCGACGTAATCGTCGGCGGGGGCCATCACAATCTCTTCGGCGGTGCCCATCTGCACCACCATGCCGTCGCGCATGATTGCGATGCGGTCACCGATGCGCACAGCCTCGTCCAGATCATGTGTAATGAAGATCGTGGTCTTTTTCAGAATTTTGCTCAACCTGATGAATTCATCCTGTAACTGACGGCGGATAAGGGGGTCCAATGCAGAGAAAGGCTCGTCCATCAAGAGCACATCTGGGTTGGCGGCAAGGGCGCGCGCAAGGCCGACACGTTGCTGCATCCCGCCCGACAGCTCGTGCGCGAATTTGGCCCCCCATGCGCCTAACTCCACGATATCCAGGATGGCCGCCGCTTGGCGCATTCGCTCGTTCTTGGGCACTTTGCGGATTTCCAACGGCATCGCCACATTATCAAGAACGGAGCGGTGCGGCATCAGAGCGAAGTTCTGGAACACCATCCCGATCTTACGGTTTCGAAATTCCTGAAGCTCACGCGTGCCAAGAGCCATCACGTCTGTACCCTCGATCTCTATTGTGCCGGCGGTCGGTTCCAACAAACGATTAAAGTGACGGACCAGCGTGGATTTCCCACTGCCAGACAGGCCCATGATGCAGAAAATCTCGCCTCTGTTCACCGATAGGCTGACATCTGCCACGCCCACAACGGCGTTGAATTCCGACAACACCTGGGCCTTTGTCAGTCCCCGTTCGCGCACAGCCTTAAGCGCTTCTGCGCTGCGGCTGCCAAATATCTTCCAGACATTAGAGATTTCAACGACGGTATCGTTTGCCATGAGGGGCCTCACTTGTTGAAGAAGGCGGGTGGGATCAGAGGGCGGCACCGGAATACACCGGTGCCGCACAGTGCGAAAGCGCGTCTGGCTTAGAGGCCCAGCATCGCGTCAACGCGATCAGAGTTTGCTGCGATCCACTCTTTGGCCGCCTCCGCAGGCTCTTTGCCATTTGCGCTGATCTCAAACGCAAGGGCCGAGACATCATCCGCTGTCAGTGCGAAATTGGCAAAGAATTCCGTAATCGCTGGGGAACGCTCTTCGAGTGAGTTGGACCATGCGATTTGGACGTCCTTCAAGTCGTCCTTGGTTGCAACAGAAGACTTCTCGTACCAATCGGCATCGTCGGACGGCTGGATCATGGTGTACTTTGCCGGATCGAATGTCGGCTCCGTCAGCATCTCTACGTCGAACATGAACCAGACCGCGTGCGGCTTGTAGCAATAAAACGCATAGCCTTCGCCTTTGGCGATGCTGTCCTTGATCCGCGCTGTCTTCACAGCTTCTTCGGCGCGGATAGGCTCAATGAAATCAAGCAGACCGTAGTCGCGGACCTTCACTTCATTCACGTTTGCGGAGGCCCAACCGGGCGCGCCGATCCACATCTCGCCCTTGCCGTTGCCATCGCTGTCCATCAACGCGGCCACATCTGGGCGGCCCAGATCGGCAATGTCGGTAATGCTATTGGCTGCCGCAAAATCCTTGCCGACGCAAAAACCCTGATTGCCCTCATAGGGGTTCGACGACAGCGTAACTGTGCCTGCCTCTTTGACATATTTGTCGGTAAAGCTTTGCTGGTTCGGGAGCCAGACATCGGGGTGCACATCAATGTCGCCCTTGCCCCGGTCCATTGCCTGAAAAATCGCCGCGTTGTCGCCAGGTACATATTCGACCTGACCGCCAATGCGCGATGTAATGATCTCACCCAGCACATGGCCGATGGCCTGTGCGCCAGTCCAAGATGGTAGACCGATTTTAACTTCTTCTGCGGCAATGGCTGGCAGCGCGAACAAGCTGATTGCTGTTGCAAGGCCAAGTGTGTTTATTTTGGTTTTCATTTTGTATTCCCCAGTTGGTTTGCGCCGGATTTATGGCGTTGTGTGCAAGGTTGGATCGTTGTCCATCGTATGCCGCAGCTTGTGCTTTGGCTTGCGCCGAGGGCCCAAAGCAAAGCACCCGCAGCGTATGGTCCAAGCCTAGGACAGGAGAATTCGAAAGGGCAAATTCTAACATTTCATCAAACTATTCGTTTTTTGCATAGTTTAAGATAGGCTCACGGTGAAAGCTGCTTTGGCAAGAGGGCAATACTGTGGATTTAAACTGGCTGGGTGACTTTGAATGCCTCGCGCGCACGCTGAACTTTACCCGTGCTGCAAATGAGAGAAACGTCACTCAATCAGCTTTTAGTAGACGTATCAAAGCGTTAGAGAGCTGGGTTGGCGCGCCGTTGATTAATCGTGCGCATTATCCCGTACAACTGACTGACGCAGGTGTCCAGTTTTTACCCGTGGCGCTTGCGGCGGCTTCACAATTGACAGAACAGCGCCAAATGATACGGGATGCGGACCGGGGTGGGCGGCGCTTTCTCAGATTTTCGGCGCTTCACACTATATCGGTTAATTTTTTAGCACTTCGGATAGACAGGCTGCAGAAGGAAATTCCTGATCTGCACACACGTGTTGTATCAGATTCTCTAAGTACCTGTTGCGAGTTGCTTGTCGAGGGCGCTGTAGACATCATGCTGTGTTACTATCACAAGTCGGTGTCGCCGCGCATTGATGAAGCCGCATTCGAGCGCAAGGATCTATTGACGGACGTTCTGATCCCTGTTGCAGCAACCAAACAGGTTCTGGCCCAGAACTGGGCTCTTGGGGATACTTCCCGCCCTAGCATTCCTTATCTCGCATACGAGCCCTCCACGTTCCTTGGCATGGTTGTTGACAGCACGCTGGAGGGAAAGGTGCTGAATGTAGAAACGATCTATGTTGACGGTTTGGTCGAAACAATCAAACGGCGGGTATTGAACGGCAGCGGCTTTGCCTGGATGCCGCAAACGGCTGTGACCGAAGAACTGGCCAAGGGGTGTCTTGTGCAGATCGGGGACGAGACATGGACAACGCGCCTCACCATTGCGGCACTTGCTAATCCCAAAAACTTTGACCCCGTGGCGCGGGTGGTCTGGGATAGGTTGTGAACGCGGCGTTATCCTGAGTTTGAGAAATCCACAATTGCTTGGGCCAGCAGATCAACTGTGTCCACTGCCTGCGCATCTGGCGCAACACTCTGAGAAATTAGCGAAAATTCTGAACAAGCGATGAATTGCAGCGCGGCACCTGCTGCGACCAAGTCCGAGGAGGCTTGCAACAACGCAGAGCGCGCCTCTTGCACAGGTCCATCCGCCTTAATCCGGCGGATTGCTGCAAGCATTTCTGCATCACGATCCGGCCAGATCACGGAAATACCGTCGGCCTCAAGTGCACGTTCGAACAATCTGGCCTGCCGCACGGCGGGCGATGCGAGGATGCCCACGCACCCGCCTTTTACAACTTGTTGCCTTGCGTATTTCGCGGCGAGATCAATCATGTTGAGCAATGGAATGTGCGTAGCTTCCGTGATCGCATCTGCGAAATAATGTGCTGTGTTGCACGGCATCGCGAGGGCGGCACAGCCCGCAGCCTGCAAGCGCCGCGCCATCGCGACAAGGGTCGGGCCGGGGTCTTCGCCCTTGCCATCAACCAGATATGCGATACGCGACGGCACCTGCGGGTTCATGTCGATAATCAGGGGGATATGGTCGCTGTCGTCTTGTGCCGAAACCGTATGCAACACCTTGTTTTGCAAAAGTATCGTCGCTTCGGGCCCCATCCCGCCGATCACACCGATGGTGCGGGGCCCACGCGTCATTACATGTTCACCCAGAGGGCGCTGTGATCGAACGCAAAGTCATAACCGCCCAGTGCCGCTGCACCACCAGTGTGCAAGAAGACCACACGCTCGTCCTTGAAATGGCCCTTGCGCGCTAGATCAATCATACCCGCCGCCCCTTTGGCAGAGTAGCACGGGTCAAGCAGGATACCCTCAAGCTCGGCGAACATTTTGATCGCCTCAATACCGCTTTCGGTCGGAATGCCGTAGCCTTCACCGACATAGTCTGTGTTCGCCATCACATCCTCGCGCTTGACCACACCGGGACAGCCAAGTTTCTCTGCTGTTTTACAGGCCAGGTCATAGACCATCTGCTCTTGCTTGGGCTGGGGCGCACGGGTGCCAATGCCAAGGATAGGGATCTGGGCATTCATCGCACACATGCCCGTCACCAGACCAGCCTGTGTACCCGACGAACCGGTGGCGTGGGTCAGACGGTCAATCTTCAATCCCATTTTGTTGGCCTGCTCGACCAATTCAAACGCTGCATTCACATATCCCAATGCACCCGTGGGGTTGGAGCCTCCACCGGGGATCACATAAACGGTGTGACCTTTTGCGCGCATCTTTTCTGCCGCCTTCTCCATCTCGCCGGGCATGTCGTGGCCTGCCGGAAATTTCTCGGTCGTAGCACCATGCAGGTGATCGAGCAAAACGTTACCATTGGTGTTATAGTTGCCGTCCTGATATCCGGTGCGATCTTCGAGCAGGATGTGGCACTTGACACCCATCTTGGCGGCAAAGGCGGCTGTCTGGCGGCCATGGTTTGTCTGCGTCGCACCTTGCGTCATGACCATATCCGCACCCTGCTCAACCGCTTCGGCCATCAGGAATTCCAGTTTGCGTGTTTTGTTGCCGCCAGTGGACATGCCTGTGCAATCATCGCGCTTGATCCACAATTCGACGCCCAATTCCTTTGAGAGGCGCTCCATGGGTTCAAGGGGCGTGGACAGGTGTGCAAAGTGAACGCGTGGAAAACGGGCGAGATGCATGAGAAGGCTCCTATATGTATTTTCCGCAACTTACCTCTTTCTGTTCGGCTTATCTAATGCAAATGTTGCCCTCTAAATTGCATGCTTCGCAACTTATTATCATGAGCAAGGAACCCGACCAATGAGACTTGAATGGATTGATGATATCTTGGCCGTTCTTGACTGTGGCTCGCTTGCACAAGCGGCGGAAAAGCGCGGAATTACGCAATCCGCCTTCACCCGCAGGGCACGTACAATCGAGGACAGCATCGGCACGACACTCTTCGATCGCCGCCGCAAGCCAGTCACATTGATGCCCGGCGTTCAAACCCTAGAAGCCGAACTGAGGGAGTTGAGCGCGGGATTGCACAGGCTTGACCATCTGTTGAAATCAACAAAGAGCCGCAGAGGCAAGCCGTTGAGCTTTGTTTGCCAGCATGCCCTGACAACAACCATCTCACCCCAGATTGTGCGCGCAGCGACACGATATGGTGAAGCGTCAGTTCGCGTTCGATCGGGCAATCAAGATAAGTGTCTGATGCAATTGCTGTCGAGGGAGGTTGATCTTGCAATTATGTATGCAATTCCAGATGAATCTGAATCGGACATGAGCAAAGCTTTCGAGGCAATCACCCTTGGGCAAGATTGTCTCCTTCCAGTGTGTGCACCGATCTTACGCGAAACAGCTTCTTTTGCTGCTATTCCGATCATCGCCTATCCCACCGATGCCTTCCTTGGGCAGGTTTTTACCCAAAAGATTGGCCCCCGACTGCCTGTTGGTGCCACGACGATCCCAATAGCGGAAACCGCTCTCACACTTGCCATGTTACAACTGGCCTTGAACGAGCTTGGCATCGCATGGTTGCCCTTTTCATTGGCCTCAAAGTCTCTCTCGCGGGGCGACCTGGTCCGAACCGATGATATCCTGCCTGTGCAGGCTCTGGACATTAGGATGGTCCGCCTGCGCGCGGTGCAAACAGAGCGAAACGAAGCCATCTGGCGTCACCTCGAGGCGGAACTTTGCCCCATCTCCAAATACGAGAACCATCTTTCAGAGAAGTAGGGCAAAGGGTAGGAGGGGAAATCGGGAGGCTTGGGGCAATGATCCAGACACAGTGATAGCTAACGCTCTTGTGGTGAGAAATCTGAATTCTCTTAGTGCAAGCTGGCGCGATCAAATTTTTAATGCTGCCTTCCGCATTGAAAATTGCTCTCTAACTGCGTTGCAAGCAGAACTCAGATTTTCCCTATCTACCGAGGTTTTTCACCATCCCTGTGTTGCTTGAAACGTTGCGATTGGCTTTGACAAGAGGCCAGCTGTTTGCGTTTCAAACGAGCCTAAAACTTGCGCATTGCGCATATTACCCGCGCTCATTTGCATTAGACACGCAGAAAATGTGTAGCTACTATTCATAACATGCAAAGTAAGAACTGTCATTTGATACAGTTTTTCGATGCAAAGATGAGAGCGGCTGTAGTGAAAAACGCAAGTGGGCCGGCGCATTAAACCAACAAGGAGACTTCGAATGCTATTCAAGAACACAGTTTTGACTGCAGTTGTCGCACTGGGGCTGTCCGCACCTGTCGCGATTGCCGATGCTCATGGCGGGACTTTGGCCAAGATCGCCACAAGCGGAGAAATCGTTATCGGCCACCGCGAAAGTTCGGTGCCTTTCTCGTATCTCGATGGAAACCAGCAAGCCGTCGGGTATTCCATCGACCTGTGCATGAAGATCGTGGAGGCCGTTGCCGCTGAGCTCGATCAGGAATTGACAGTCAAATACGTGCCCGTCAATCCAAAGACCCGTATCGCATTGATGGCAAATGGCACAATCGACCTTGAGTGTGGCTCGACGACGAACAATCTGACACGACAGCAGCAAGTCGAATACCTGCCCGTAACATTCGTGACGGGCACAAAGATCATGGCGCGCAAGGATTCAGGGATCAATTCAATCGCGGATCTAGATGGCAAGGCAGTCGCACTTGCACAAGGTACGACGAATGAACGTGCTGTGATCGCTGCGGTCGAAGAATTGGGCATAGATGTCAAAATCCTGCCTGTGCGTGATCATGCCGAAGGTATGCTGTCGCTTGAGACGGACCGTGTCGATGCCTATGCCACAGACCACATTCTGCTGCATGGCCTGATTTCAAAATCCAAGACGCCGGATGAATTTGCCGTTGTTGGCGACTTCCTGTCGTTTGATCCCTATGCCTTGATGGTGCGCCGCGATGATAGTGCGTTTGAGCTTGTCGGGAAAAAAGCCATAGCTGCGGTGTTCCGCTCGGGCGAGATCGACGCGATCTACGCCAAGTGGTTCGATCCACTCGGTGTCCCGGCTGATCCGCTGCTGGTTGCTGCATTCCGGCTGGGCGCTCTGCCAGAATAAGCCAAAGACGTACCGGCGGGGTTCTCCTGCCGGTACTTTTCTTCCCGCGGGGCTTGACACATGGACTACAATTGGAACTGGACCGTCCTGTTTGAGGAACAATACCTCAGCTGGCTCATCAGCGGTTTCGGGTGGACGGTTTCGGTCGCCCTCAGCGCGTGGTGCATCGCGATCGTGATCGGTGTTCTTGTGGGTGTCGGAAAGACCGTGCCAAACCGGCTGATCAAAGGGATTTCCGCCACATACGTCGAAATATTCCGCAACGTGCCGCTGCTGGTGCAAATGTTCATCTGGTATTTCGCCGTGCCCGAAATGCTGCCCGACGATTGGGGCAGATGGATGAAGCGTGACATGCCGAACCCCGAATTCGTCACCGCTGTCTTGGCTCTTGGGCTGTATACAGCCTCACGCATTGCCGAACAGGTGCGTGCGGGCATAGAAACGGTGCCGCCAGGACTTACGGCGGCAGCCACCGCGCACGGCTTAAGCGTGGCTCAAACGTACCGCTATGTGCTGCTGCCGATCTCTTTTCGGATGATCGTCCCGCCGCTCACCTCAGAATTCCTCACCGTGTTCAAGAACTCGTCGTTGGCCCTGACCATCGGGCTTTTGGAGCTGACCGCCCAAAGCCAGCAGATCGCGGAATACACATTTCAGGGCTTTGAGGCCTTCACTGCCGCGACCGTCATCTATGTCTTTATTGCGCTGATCGCGACGGTGCTGATGCAGATCCTTGAAAAGTACACCCGCATTCCGGGCTATGTTGGAAAGGAGGGCTGACCCATGGGAGACTTTGATTTTAGCGTCATCGCATCCAATCTGCCGTTCCTATGGCAAGGCCTACAACTGAGCCTGTGGTTGACCTTCCTGTCCATTATTGGTGGTATCATTTTGGGCACACTTTTGGCGCTTGCGCGCTTGTCCGGCATAAGGCCACTGGCTTTCGTCGCGGCGACATACGTCAATCTGATCCGGTCAGTGCCGCTGATCCTTGTTATATTCTGGTTCTTCTTTCTTGTGCCTCTGGTCATCGGGCGCCCAATCGGCAGCTTTTACTCGGCCCTCATTGCCTTTGTTCTCTTTGAGGCAGCCTATTATTCCGAAATCATGCGGGCGGGCATTCAAAGCGTCAAACAGGGCCAAGTTCATGCCGGCCAGTCCACAGGCCTGAATTATTGGCAGATACAGCGCTACGTCGTGTTGCCACAGGCGTTTCGGAACATGATCCCGATCCTCGTCACACAAGGCATCATCCTGTTTCAAGATACGTCACTGGTTTTTGTTGTGTCGCTGCGCGATTTCATGACCGCATCGTCGATTGTCGCGCGCACAGAAGGGCGGCTTGTTGAAATGTATCTCTTTGCTGCCGTCGTCTATTTCGTAATTTGCTTCTCCGGCTCAATGCTGGTCAGAAGCCTCAAATCCCGGATGAGCACATGATCAACATTGATAACATCAGCAAATGGTACGGTGATTTCCGCGTTCTGACAGATTGCACGACGGGCGTCACGAAGGGTGAAGTTGTTGTGGTCTGCGGTCCGTCAGGGTCGGGCAAGTCAACGCTTATCAAATGCGTAAACGGGCTTGAGCCGGTGCAGCAAGGTAAGATCAACGTTGATGGTGACGAGGTCACGGCCAAGGGTGCAAACCTCACAGCGCTGCGGTCCCGTATCGGAATGGTGTTCCAGCACTTTGAGCTTTACCCGCACATGGTCGTTCTCGAAAACCTCTGCCTTGCACAGGAGAAAGTACTGGGACGCAGTAGAAGTGAAGCCGTGAACCGATCCGAAAAATTGCTCGCGCGGGTGGGTATGGAGGACCATGCACATAAGTATCCAAGTCAACTTTCCGGTGGCCAGCAACAAAGGATCGCGATTGCAAGATCACTTGCTATGGACCCAATCGCGATGCTCTTTGACGAACCAACCTCGGCACTGGATCCTGAAATGATCAAGGAAGTCCTAGACGTAATGGTCGAACTTGCTCAGGAAGGGATGACCATGATGGTTGTCACACATGAAATGGGCTTTGCACGCAAGGTCGCCGATAGAGTCATCTTCATGGATCAAGGTGCCATTATCGAGGATAGACCAACGGCTGAGTTCTTTGACAACCCAGAGAGCCCACGTGCAAAAGACTTCCTCTCAAAAATATTGAACCATTGATCCTGAATTTTACCTGTTGTTTCTTGTTTGGTAGGAACGGGAATCAATAGGTTGAGGCCATATGGCTAATGACCTGCTCCCCTGAAATCACCGGCGTTTATTGTTAGCCTGTTCTCCAACTGAGGAGACAGACGCTGAAGAGAAGCCGTTTCAGCGAAGAACAGATCATTCACTGCCGGGCAGGGCATTGCGGAGCAACGTCCCGAAAGGGAGGATATTGAAAGAGCATCAGGCTGGGCCTGGAGCGAAGGAACTGTGCCGCAAGCACGGGATCAGCTATGCGACGTTTTACAAATGGCGATCCAAGTATGGCGGGATGGAAGTTTCGGATGCAAAAAAGCTGAAGGCGCTTGAGGTTGAGAAGGCCAAGCTGAAGAAGCTCCTGGCCGAGCAGATGATGCACTGCACGGCAGGGTATCGCGCATCGACTTCAGATTGACATGCACCTCTTCACAAAGTCGTCGTTCGGACCGGATGCCTTGGCAATAACCAAGCAAAAGCATCCGGATCATCAGTTCAGGATCAATCGAAGGACGGCCATGCGAACTGTAAAACGGCGCAAGCAGCGGTCGCACTTCAGTCAGGTCAAGGAAGCGATCAATCCCGTGCATGGGATGATCCTGCGCCACAAATGCTTCAATTGAGAACTCCTAAAACAGCGCGCCTTGCGCCACCTGCCTCGGTCCCATCATCGTCAAGCCCTCAACTCTCAAATCGAGTGAAACAAGGCTTCGGCAACCAATCAACTGACTTCTTCAACAGTATCCGGACAAAGGGGACTTTCAAGTTGATTTGGTTCTACCGACCCAAGATCAAAAATATCAAAGGAAATGGCGCTACCGCAATCAGTACGCTAAGCAGATAAGCCCAAAACTTGTAGAGACCTGATATGCCCGCCATGAAAGCGAGCCCACCTCCGCCACCGAGCACAGAGTTACCCGGCAAGTTAAGCAAGAGTGCAAGAACTACATACCGATTTTTGAACATCATATCGCCAAACCGGTTGTCGAGCTTTCCTGAAACAACGCTGGCTCGGTCTTGTGGAGGAGCATTCGCCAATTCGTCGACGAACTCAGCGATACGTTTAAGCCGTAGCCATTTTGCAAACTTTGATAGCATGGGAAGAGGCACGAAACTTGCGACTGTGAACGACAAAATAAGCGCTCCGACCATGCCGAAATATACTATCGGAGACGCCTTACCGCCGAATATTAGTAGCAAGGCGAACCCAATCTCGGCACCCGGTACGAAGGGTATCGCGGCGGCCAAAATGAAGACTATCAAAGAGCCTATCACAAGGCGATGGATCAAAGGTTCATTCATTGGGCGTAACTCGGGGATGGATATTTCCAGTAAGAACTCCCCACAAATCCAACTTGCAGCAAGCAAAACAGAGTAAAGGGCAATCGCTCGTTTGGCAGTCCAAAGGCGGTTTAATAACGTGAGCACAACGGGTTTTTCGCTGGATCGAAGTTCTGCATCGCCGTCCGAATTTGGACTAAAGCTTCGCGCCTTTAACCTGATCCATAGCCAGCCTCGCAAAAGTAGTTCCAGCATTCTTGCGGTGAGAACAGGTCGCACACTTCGGCCAGTGCATCGAACATCTGATCGAAGGTCCTAGCAC
>JBARCK010000009.1:0-9465 GCA_049794015.1 Sulfitobacter sp.
CAACCGTATTGGTGCGCTGCATGAAAGCAATGGCCTCAAGGTTTTCGCGTCCGCCGTCTTTGTTGGGCACCCATTCACCGTCTTTGCGTGAATAATCGCGGTACAGCATTGAGGCAACGGCATCGACGCGCAGTCCGTCAACATGGTGTTCTTTAAGCCAGTATAGCGCGTTGGACACGAGGTAATTGGATACTTCACTGCGGCCAAAGTTATAAACTAAGGTGTTCCAGTCCGGGTGGAACCCTTCGCGTCTGTCCGCATGTTCATAAAGCGGTGTGCCATCAAACAGCCCAAGACCATGTTTGTCTTCGGGGAAATGGCCTGGAACCCAATCAAGGATAAGACCTATTTCAGCCGCATGGCACGCCTCAACAAAGGCGCGGAATTCAGCCAGCGTGCCATGGCGAATGGTCGGCGCGTACAGACCCACGGGCTGATAGCCCCAAGAGCCATCAAAAGGGAACTCTGACACAGGCATCAGTTCGATGTGGGTAAAACCCATGTCCTTGGCGTAACCTACCAATTGTTCTGCGTGTTCAATGTAAGACAACGGGCGGTTGCCATCCTCTGGAACGCGGCGCCACGACCCCAGATGCACCTCATAAACCGAGATCGGCTGATCAATCCGGTGCACTGTCTCGCGCTTGTTCATCCACGGCGTATCAGACCAAGCATGTCCCTCAATCTTGCGCACAACCGACGCCGTCTTTGGGGGGTGTTCTGAGCCAAAGCCGAACGGGTCGGCTTTTTGTGGCAGCAGATGGCCGTTTGCGTCGTGCAACTCGTATTTGTAGGGTTCACCTTCGCCAATATCTGGCACAAAGATTTCCCAGACACCGGTCTGCCCGCGTTTGCGCATCGGATGTCTGCGACCATCCCAGCCGTTAAAGTCAGCGACGACAGAAACCCGGCGCGCGTTGGGGGCCCAGACCGCAAAATGCGTGCCTTGCGTACCTTCATGGGTCTTAATGTGGGCACCCAGAACCGTCCAAAGGTTCAGGTGCGCACCTTCACCAATCAGGTGTTCGTCAAGTTCGCCCAAAACCGGTCCATAACGATAGGGATCATCAGCAATCCACTGATAACCGTCTTTGGAGATACGCAACACATAAGCAAATGCTTTTTTACGCCGCGCTGCCGTTCCAACAAAAACATCCGGTGCTTCGGCACTTGGCGTCAGGGCAATAATCCGGCGTTTGGTCTTGACGTCCAGCACCTCAATATCTGAGGCTCCGGGCATAAAGACGCGCACGACCAGTTTGCCATCAACCTCATGCAGTCCCAAAACAGAGAACGGATCGGCATGTTCACCCTTAGCGATCTTATTGGCGTCGTCTGGATTGATCATTTTGATATTCCCCTTTTGGGACGGAATGTAGGCTTAGCGTTGCTTGAGGGATTTCACCTTCCAGATGTCGTCGGCGTATCCTTGGATTGTACGGTCTGACGAAAACCACCCCATGCCAGCAGTGTTCAGCGCGGCCATTTTCGTCCAGCCTTCCACGTCTTGATACGCGGCATCAACCGTGCGCTGCGTGTCAAAATAGCTGTCAAAATCACATGTCACGAGGAAGTAGTCATGTTCGTACATGTTACGCAGCAAACCTTCGTAACGGGTTTTGTCCCCGCCAGAAAATACACCATCCGCAATTTGTCCCAACACACGGGTCAAACGTGGGCTGGCATCAATCGCTGCCCGCGCGAAATCAGGCGTTTTGCGGCGTTCCACCACTTCATCCGTGGTCAGACCAAAGAGAAAGAAGTTTTCAGCCCCGACATGCTCGCGGATTTCGACGTTTGCGCCATCCAGCGTGCCAATTGTCGGGCTGCCGTTAAGCGACAGTTTCATGTTGCCAGTACCGGACGCTTCTTTGCCTGCCGTCGAGATTTGTTCGGACAGATCCGATGCTGGGATCAACAATTCTGCCATAGAGACATTGTAGTTTTCAGGATAAACCACTTGCAAAAGGTCGCGGGTTTTCTTGTCAGCATTGATGGTTTTGCCCGCATCATTGATCAGACGAATAATTGATTTCGCCATGACATACCCCGGTGCCGCCTTGCCGCCAAACAGCTTAACGCGAGGGGTCCAATTGCCATTTGGATCATCGCGGATGTCGTTCCACAGGGCGATGGTTTCCAAAATGTTCAGCAGTTGGCGTTTGTATTCGTGAATGCGTTTGATCTGCACGTCGAACATCGCGTTGGGGTCGATGCTCACCCCGTCACGTGTTTTCAACCAAGCCGCCAAACGTTGTTTATTTTGAACCTTTGCAGCACGGAAGTCTTCACGAAAGCTCGCGTCATCAACATGGCTGCGCAGCTTGGTCAATTGCTCAAGATCATCGGGCCATTCGTCACCAATTGTCGCATTGATCAGAGTGCGCAGCGGCGGGTTGCAGGAATACAGCCAGCGGCGCGGCGTGATGCCATTGGTCTGGTTGATGATCCGATTTGGATAGGCCTCGTTGAGGTCGGCAAAGACGGTCTTTTTCACAAGGTCCGAGTGCAACGCAGACACGCCGTTGACGCAGTGCGCCATCACAAAGGCCAACTCGCCCATCTTCACTTCGCCGTTTTCAATGATCTGAATATCACTGCCCGACGCAAAGGTATGGGTGTCTTGGATCATCTCAATGATACGGTGATGGCGCGGCAAAATGCGCGCGAACAGACCCTCTGGCCAACGCTCTAACGCTTCGGGCAACAGGGTGTGGTTGGTAAAGCTCAGGCAAGAACGTGCTGTCTCGATCGCCTTGTCCATCGGCATACCGTGAATGTCTGCCAGCAAACGCACCAATTCAGGGCCAGCGATGGCCGGGTGTGTGTCATTAAGCTGAATCGCCACATGATCAGCCAGATCATCCAGATCATCCAGTGCGTATCCTTCGGATTGCAACCGGCGCAACACATCCTGAAGCGAAGCAGCGGTAAAGAAATACTCTTGCTTGAGCCGCAGTTCTTTACCAATTTCGGTCGTATCATCGGGGTAAAGCACACGAGAGATCGTGCGTGCGAGGCTTTCCGGCGCGTTAGCGGCCAAATAGTCACCCTTGTTAAAGCTTTCCAAATCAAAGAGCTTTTGTGGTTTTGCAGCCCAAAGGCGCAGGGTGTTGGCCCATTTGCCTTTCCAGCCGACAACCGGGGTATCATAGGCCGATGCGATGACCGTTTCGCTGGGGTGCCAAATTGTCTTGCCCGCTTTTTCGCTGACAAAGCCACCAAAGTGGATTTCGTATGACACTTCGGGGCGTTCAAATTCCCATGCGTGGCGCTGCATGAGCCAGCCTTCTGCGGTCTCAACCTGAACACCGTTCTCAAAACGTTGCTCAAACAGACCGTGTTCGTAGCGAATACCATAGCCATAGGCAGGGATCGCCAGTGTGGACAGGCTGTCTAGGAAACAGGCGGCCAATCGACCAAGCCCGCCATTGCCCAAAGCAGCATCGGGTTCGTCAGCTACGATATTGTTATAATCCTGCCCCAACCCTTCAAGGGCCTCACGCGCGATTTCTTCAATGCCAAGGTTGATCGCAACATCTTCGATCAAACGCCCGATCAGAAATTCCATGGACAGATAATAAACCCGTTTGGCGTTGGCCTCATATGTTTCGCGCGTCGAGGCGAACCAAGGTTCAACAACCATATCGCGCATGGTCAGTGACAATGACATGCGCCAATCATACGTCGAAGCATGCGAGGCGTCTTTACCAAGCGAGTTTTTCAGGTGACGGCGAATACCCTCACGGATCGTATCGGCGTTTACGTTCGCCATTATATCTTTGGGCATCTTCACATGTTCACTTTTCATTTGGCATCCAGCCCCGTGGGCTGGTTGGAGTTCTAGAATAGGATTGCAGACACTCAGGTCTACAAAAGCTCGTGCGCCCAAGGCGGATTAGCGCCGGGACGGGAAACTGTGATTGCGGCCACTTTGGCCCCATATTCAAGCGCATTTTTCAGATCATTCGCATCTATGCGGTTGATGTTTTCGCGGCTTAACAGATCGTTTTCAGACAAAGAGGCCAGAAAGCCCGCGTTGAACGTATCACCGGCACCAACTGTATCCGCGACCTTAACTTTTTGTACGGGAACTTGGACAACGCCATCATCCCCAAAAATTGCACTGGCCCCTGCGCTGCCTTTGGTCAAGACAACAATGGCAGGTCCCATTTCGCGCAAAATTTCTGCCTTTTCCACATGTGTCAGCGGTCCGGGAACAATCCAGTCCAAATCTTCGTCTGACACTTTGATGATATCAACGTGGGCGATCAGTCGATCAAGCCTTGCGCGATACGCGGCTTCATCTTTGATAAAACCAGACCGGATATTTGGATCAGCAATGATCACACAATCGTTGGCATGGCGCAGGGCAAGATCAACATAAAAATCCGCCGCTGGCTCACTGATCAGGCTGATCCCGCCAAAATACATCGCAGAGGTGCCCGACGGGATGTCAGGCAGATCAGCAGTTTGCAGCATCCGGCCTGCGGTGTTTTCATCGTAGAAAACATAAGTCGCATGACCATCTGTAAGTTCTACAAATGCCAGTGTCGTTGGGCGGTCGGACGCAATCACATTGTCGGTGTTCACCTTGCTGGCCTGCAATTCGCTAAGCAGAATTTTTCCGAACAAATCCGTAGAGATACCGGAAACAAACCCGCAAGACACATCAAGGCGTCCAAGCGCGATGGCGGTGTTGAAAATGGCACCTCCAGCATGGGGCGCAAAGTTAGACCGCCCAGAGAGGTTTGCCTCTGGGATCATATCAATCAACGCTTCGCCGCAACATAGGATCATTGAGTATCTGCCAAATAGGTGGAAATGGTTTGTTCCGTGCCATTGGTTTGTAACGAACGCAGGTATTTTTCAAACAGATTTCTGAATTCCGGGTCACGATCAACAGCCCCATAGATCGGGTCTTGATCCAACCAGACACCCGGATGCACCGACGCGTTTTGCGCCGTTGCGTGCAGGTGATCCCAGTTTGGATCATTTGGTTCGATCACTTCGCCACGATCATTACGCCCAAGACAATAGCGGCACCACAGTGCGGAACTAAGCGCCAGACCATTTGGAGATTTTCCAGCTTTCAGATTATCTTTGATGGATCCGATAATGAATTTCGGTTGGCGGTTTGAGCCATCATAGCACAGGCGCGAAATTGTATCAGCCACACCAGGGTTCGAAAACCGAACAAGGATAGATTCAAGGTATTCCTGCGGCGTAAAGCCCGGCACCGCTTCGACGAAAGGCAGTGCATCTTTTTCCAAGACCCGACGCAGATAGCTGCTGATCAATGGGTGGGCGACGGCCTCATGGGCGTACTTTATGCCTAGCATGGCACTGGCATAGGCCAGAATGGCATGCCCACCATTCAACACCCGCAGCTTCATTTTTTCAAAGCTTTCAATGTCTTTGGTAAAGGTGACGCCAACACGTTCAAGTTCGGGACGTCCGTCCACAAACTTATCTTCCAATACCCATTGCCGGAAGGGTTCGCAAAAGACCGGACTCTTGTCTTGGATACCGAACCGCTGCGCGAGCAACTCGCGTTCACTGGCGCTTGTTGCGGGTGTGATCCGGTCAACCATCCCGTTTGGAAAGGTGACTGTTTCCTCGATCCAACGCGCCAGTTCAGGATCCATAGCCTTTGCAAGCCCAACCAGAACATTGCGCGCAATATCCCCATTGCCGGGCAGGTTATCACAGGACATTAGGGTAAATGGTTTTGCGCCTTCGGCCTTGCGTTTGGCAAGTGCCGCGATCATCGCCCCAAAGGCAGTGGTTGGTGTCGCAGGATTTTGAATGTCATGTCTCAGAGCAGGATCATCAAGGTTCAACGCGCCTGCGCCATCCAGAAAATAACCACCCTCTGTGACTGTCAATGAAACGATTTTGGTTTCAGGGTTCGACATCGCCTTGATCAAGGCGGCATTGCCATTTGGCTGAACCTCGACAACATCCGTCAATGCCCCGACAACCGTCGGCTTTCGCTGATCAAATTCAACTTCGACAACGGTATAAAGACAATCCTGATCACGCAGGGCAGCACGTGTAACGCTGTCAGCATCGCGCACGCCCGCGCCCAAAATACCCCATGCCGGATCACCGCCCGCATTCAACACGTCGTTCAAATACACCGCCTGGTGGGCGCGGTGAAAATTGCCTAGCCCGATGTGCAACACACCCGGTTTCAAAGCCGAACGATCATAGCTGGGCTTTGACACTGCGTCAGAAAACCCAGCGAGATTTGAAGATGATAGGCGCTTGATCATGATTTATCCTATGTTTCAGGACACATTTTACCCGTCCGGTTGCAGCAACCAGCCTAGGGTAGATCAAAGGGAGCTTTTGCTCCCTTTGATTAATTTATGCGATGCGCAATCCGTCAGCGCCAAAGCGATGAATGACATCTGCGCGCGGTGTCAGGTGCACAGTATCGCCGTATTTAAAGCCGACTTCACCGTCTGCCCGCACTGTGATTGTCTCACCCAAGCCGGTGTCGTGGATATGGAAGAACGTGTCAGAACCAAGATGTTCGGAAACGCCAACCTTACCTTTCCAAGGACCAGTATCGGCAGAAATTTCGATATGCTCTGGGCGCACGCCAATTGTGTGGCAGCCGTGCTTTTCAGCTTCTGCACCTTCAATCAGGTTCATTTTTGGTGAACCAATAAATCCAGCAACAAACAGATTGCGTGGCGTTTTGTACAGTTCCAGCGGCGAACCGACCTGTTCAATATAGCCTGCGCGCAGAACGACGATTTTATCGGCCATCGTCATCGCTTCGACTTGGTCGTGGGTTACGTAAATCATCGTTGTCGCGAGCTTTTTGTGCAGCTCCGAGATTTCCATACGCATACCAACACGCAAGGCCGCATCAAGGTTTGACAGTGGTTCGTCAAACAAGAACGCAGAAGGTTCGCGAACAATCGCTCGGCCAATGGCAACACGCTGGCGTTGACCACCAGAAAGCTGACCGGGCTTGCGATCAATATAGTCTGCAAGGTTCAACACGGACGCCGCATTGTCGACACGACGGTCGATTTCGGACTGATCCATCTTTGCCATTTTCAATGGGAAAGAGATGTTTTTGCGGACCGACATATGCGGATAAAGCGCATAGGATTGGAACACCATCGCAAGGCCGCGTTTGGCGGGTTGCAGTTTTGTGGCGTCGTTGCCGTCGATGTTGATCTGACCGCTGGTTGTGTCTTCTAGGCCCGCGATCAAGCGCAACAATGTGGATTTACCGCAACCAGAGGGGCCAACAAAGACGGTAAATTCGCCGTCTTCGATGGTCAGGTCCAGTGGTGGGATGACCTGCACGTCGCCAAACGATTTGGTCACCTTATCAAGTGTAATTTGTCCCATATCTTTAGTCCCTATTTCACCGCGCCAAACGTCAGGCCGCGTACAAGTTGTTTCTGGCTGAACCAGCCGAGGATGAGGATTGGCGCAATGGCCATGGTAGAGGCCGCACTGAGTTTTGCGTAAAACAATCCTTCAGGGCTGGAGTAGCTGGCGATGAATGCCGTAAGTGGTGCCGCCTTGGCCGCAGTCAGGTTTAGCGTCCAGAAGGCTTCGTTCCATGCGAGGATAAAGTTTAGCAGCATGGTCGACGCGATTCCGGGGATGGCCATGGGCGTCAAGATATAGATGATCTCTGACTTAAGCGTGGCACCATCCATCCGGGCAGCTTCGAGGATTTCACCAGGGATTTCCTTGAAGTAGGTGTACAGCATCCAGACGATGATCGGGAGGTTGATCAACATCAGAACGATCACCAATCCTGTGCGGCTGTCCAAAAGACCCAGTTTGATAAAGATCAGGTACATTGGGTAAAGCACGCCAACGGCTGGCAACATCTTAGTAGAGAGCATCCACAACAAGATATCTTTGGTGCGGTTTGACGGCACAAAGGCCATGGACCATGCCGCCGGAACCGCGATGATCACACCAAGGAGGGTTGAACCACCTGCAATGATAATCGAGTTCCACAAGAAGCGACCATAGTTAGAACGCTCCAAGACGACCGCGTAGTTCTCAAGTGTCCAGTCAAAGAACATAAACACCGGAGGATCAGAAATCGCCTGTGCCTCAGTCTTGAAGCTGGTGATGATGGTCCAGAGGATCGGGAAGAAGATCATCAGGCCAATTAGCCAAGCAAAGGTCGTGTTGATCGCTTTGCGTTTTGATGTGACGGAACGTGCCATTATGCTGTCCTCTCGATTTTAGTTTCGCGAGACATTTGCAAAACAGGCTGCGCGACGTGCGGGGTGGGTGTTTTCATGAGATCAAGCATCAAGGTTCTTCCCCACAATCCGCATTAGGAATATCGCGACAATATTGGCGAGAATGATCGCATAGACACCGCCCGCAGACCCAAGGCCAACGTTCTGGCTTTCGAGTACCCGCTGAAAGATCAGGTAGGTGAGTGTCTTGGTCCCAAAGGCACCGCCAGTGGTCACGAATATCTCGGCAAAGATCGACAAGAGAAAGATCGTCTGAATGAGAACGACGATGGTGATGGCGCGGCTCAAGTGAGGCAGCACGATAAACCAAAAGCGCTTCAAGTGGGGCGCACCGTCCATTTCAGCCGCTTCAAGCTGCTCACTGTCCAGCGACTGGATCGCTGTCAGCAAGATGAGTGTTGCAAAGGGCAGCCACTGCCAGCTTACGATCAAAATGATTGAAGGCAGTGACGCCTCACTCATCCACGACACCGGTGTCGCGCCGAAGAAATCCCAAAGATGTGCAAACAATCCGTTGTTTGGATCCATAAAGATGTTCTTCCAAACCAGCGCAGATACGGTTGGCATGACAAAGAACGGGGCAATCACAAGGATGCGTACTACCCCCTGCCCCCACATCGGTTGATCCAGCAACATCGCGAGCAGGATACCGAGACATACGGTGATCACCAGCACACAGCCAACGATCAATAGCGTTGTGATAACGCTGGGCCAGAATGAGCTTGAGCCGACGAAACGAACGTAGTTGTCGAAACCGGCCCAACCTAGGTCACCGCCTCGCAGCGGCAGATAATTTCGGAATGAGAACCACAGCGTCATCGTGAGCGGCACCAGCATCCAGCCCAAAAGCAGGATCACTGCGGGTGCCATCATAAATCTTGCGGCGGATCTAGATGCTTTGGTTGCCATTTGAGGTCACCTTTCTCGGGGTGGGACATGCCATCTGAGATTTTTGATTATGAATGAAACGTTTGTAAATTGAAGGGCGGCGTCGCGCGTCGCCCTTCAGAACTCTTAAATCTACGCAGCAATTGCAGCGTTAGACCCGTCAGCTTAGTAGCCGGCGGCTTCCATTGCGTAGGTTGCGATGGCTTGTGCTTTTGCCAGGGCTTCTTCGACGGTCTGCTGGCCTGCGTAGGCTGCTGAGAACTCTTGGCTTACGTCTGTTGCAATGCCTGCAAACTCAGGGATCGCTGCAAACTGAATA
>JBARCK010000010.1:0-148933 GCA_049794015.1 Sulfitobacter sp.
GTGCTAGGACCTTCGATCAGATGTTCGATGCACTGGCCGAAGTGTGCGACCTGTTCTCACCGCAAGAATGCTGGAACTACTTTTGCGAGGCTGGCTATGGATCAGGTTAAAGGCGCGAAGCTTTAGCCCTCAACTCATCGCCCACCCTAAGTTGTGTTGGCATTCAGATGCACCAATAGAGAGCACGAACAAGGTTCGTAAAGCCTAGATAGGTGCGTGCCAGTTTATCGTAGCGGGCGGCGATACGACGGAAGTGTTTGATCTTACTGAAAAACCGCTCGACTGCATTCCTGTCTTTGTGCAGATAGGCATCAAACTTGCGCCACGAGGCTGTCGTCGAACGCCGTGACACGACCGGGGCTGCGCCTGTTGCAGCGATGGCTTTCATGGCTCGTGCACCGTCATAGCCCTTGTCTGCGACAACATCGCCCGCTTTTCAAACCATCAAGGAGCGGTTCGATCTGGGTGATGTCATTGCGTTGTCCACCCGTCAGGATCAAGCTGATTGGATTGCCATGCGCATCCGTTGCGAGGTGGATTTTGCTGCTGATCTCACCGCGAGAATGCCCTAACGGCTGAGCTTCAGCCCCACTTTTTGAGCGCCTGTGCTGTGCTGATACGCACGTACTATGGTGCTGTCCGCAAGGATGTATTCAAAGCCCGGGTCATCTGCCATAGCATTGGAAAGACGGCCAAACACGCCATCTCGTCACAATCGGTTGAAGCGAACGTAGACTGAATTCCACTTGCCGAAGTGATCTGGCAACGCGCGCCAATTTGCATCGGCTCGTGCAATCCAAAGTATGGCTTCCATGAATTTTCGATTGTCTTGCCCGGTTCAGCCTGGATCACTCAACTTACTGGGCAGATGCTATTCCATATTGGCCCATACCCTATTGCTTAATTCCTGTCTGCTCAATCATGCTGGCCTCCTATCCAGAAATCAGCTTAAATCACAAACTAACCGCTTTTTGAATCCTGAATGTAAACAGAAACTAGGATCAAATCTATAAAATCATGGCAATCTGAGCCCTTCAAAAATCCGTAGGTGCCCCCCCCTCAGCCTTCCGACGCGCTACAAAATCAGCCAACTCGTCACGGATTGCGATGTCCATCGGTGGCTCTTCAAAACTGGCGACGATCTCTTTAAACATGTGATGTGCGCGTTCTGCTGTCCAAATGCCGCCCGCGACTTCCCAGCCCTCATAGTTTCGCCAATCACTGAGGAAAGGCTGATAGAACGCCTTTTCGTAGCGATCTTGCGTGTGTTGAATGCCAAAAAAGTGGCCCTGACTGCCCACTGACTTGATTGCATCCAAGGCGATTTCATCCGGGCCTGTCGCGCAGATTTCAGGCTGCATATAGCGTTGGATTTGCTGCAACACTTCGCAATCCATGATGAACTTTTCGGGCGATGCGATCAGCCCGCCCTCTAGCCAGCCTGCCGCGTGATAGACCATGTTGGTGCCGGATTGTACCGCAGCCCAAAGCGAGTTTGAGGTTTCCCACATCGCTTGGCCGTCCGGCACATTCGCGGCACACACCCCCGAAGACCGCATCGGCAGGTCATAGAAACGCGCCAATTGCCCCGTCATTTGGGTCGCCCTCATGTATTCTGGTGTGCCAAAGGCAGGCGCACCGGATTTCATATCAACGTTTGAGGTGAACGTACCAATTGCACAGGGGCATCCGGGCCGGATGATCTGGGCCAACACCACAGCGCACAATGCCTCGGCCAGCGATTGTGCAACAGCGCCTGACATTGTGACCGGGGCCATCGCCCCCGCGAGCGTAAAGGGCGTTACAATCAACCCCTGCCCGCGCCGCGCCATGCGCATCCAGCCATCCATCATCGGAAAGTCGTGTTTCAACGGAGAGGTGGAATTGATGTTGGTATACATAGACGGGGTTGCGTCAAATTCATCATCGGTCAGGCCATTCGCGATGCGAACCATCTCCATCACATCTTCAACACGTTCTTTGCCCAAAGAATAAGCATGCATGACTTTGTCAGTCAGCGTCAGTTTGTCGAAAAGCACATCCAAATGCCGCACTGACGCATGGATATCGACGGGTTCAACCGGATAGCCACCCGCAAAGTGGATACAGTTGAAATACTGCGTCAGGCGCAGCAGGTCTTTGCACATTTCGCGGGTGCCGGGGACCTTTTTACCAATCGCCATGTCAAAGTAGTTCGGCGGTGATGATACATTACCAAACACAAGGTTCTTACCGCCGATGGTGATCTTACGGTCCTTGTTGCGCGGCGTCAGCGTAAATTCCGACGGCGCTTTGGCGATCCATTCCATCACAAAATCACGCCCTATGCGGACGTTTTCACCGTTCACGGTACAGCCTGCATTTTTCAGAATGCCTAGTGCTTCGGGGTTCAGGAACTCAATTCCGATCTCTTCGAGTATCCGCATGGCACCGTCATGGATCGCCTCAACCCCTTCGGGACCAAGCGGCTCTGTGGGGCGGTCAATGTTGATTGGCGGGCTCCACGGCATTTGTTCGATCACGGAACTGCCACGCCGATCTTTTGCCCCCGAGCGGCCGCCGTGACGTGTTCTGCGTTTGGGTGCATCTGCCATGTGATCTTCTCCTGAAACTTCGCCTCAGAAGGCCTGATCGTCCCTGACACAGCCTACCCATTCGCGACGGGATGTGTCGTTTTCCTCTCTCAATTGCCGTTTATTTGGATCGATTTGTGTTACGATCCCTGCCCGTCCAACCATGCTGGCAGATGGCCAATATCCGGCAGGACGATATCGGCAAACGGCGCCAGCTCACCCTGGGTTGCAAGGCCGGTCAGGACTGCAACGCAGGTCATGCCCGCCGCACGCCCTGCGCGTAAATCGTGCGTGCTATCGCCTACCATTGCAATTCTATCAGGTGCCAAACCGATTTGAGCCGCAAATGCCAATAATTGTCCAGGCCCAGGTTTGCCGCCATAGCCGCTGTCAAACCCTGCGATGAAATCAAACATCTGCGTCACACCTGATTGTGTCAGATGCGCAAGTGCGGGGGCTTGAGCATCATTTGTCGCCACACCGATCTTAAGACCACGGTTTCTAAACTCTGTTAACAATGGCATCAGTGGCACGGCCTCGCGTTGCGGGGCCTTTTCGGCTTCTTCGTTGAGCATATTCAGCAAATCGGGTGCGGTCATATCCGTAAAATGCGGCAACAACGCCCGTGCAATTTCATCAGGCGTTCCGGCAATCACAATGCTGTCGCGCTCAAATTTCTGACCCTCGAAATCAAACCCAATGTCTGCCCCAACCTGCGCAGCGCGTGCACGATCCCCTTTACTGGCACGCAGTAAAAATGCGACGGCCCATGCTTCCCATGTGGCGGCAAAATCAAATAAAGTTCCGTCTTTGTCAAAGATTAAGCCTTTGATTTTATGTCCATTACCGATCATGTCCAATTCACCTGTTCACCACCGGGCAATGCTGCACGTGCGGGCATGATCCGCTCATACGGCAGCGCGATGGTATCACAAAATGCTATTACCCAGGCATCATCCATCATCAAAAAATCCAAGACCGCCCCCAGAAAAACCGGATCACTTGCACGTGTCTTAAGATCACTTTCAGACGCCCCAGTGCTGCCCAGAAAGGTCGGCATCAGATCGTCGTTGGCCACCAACCATGCAAGCGCCTGAAGCGCCACGGTTTCGGCGGAATCTCGCGTAGTATTCATCAAATTGGTCCGTTTTTACGAGGGCTGGAAACGCTTTATTAACCAATAGAAGCAAATACAGGGGCATGGAATTTGTTTTTACATTGGAAGGATGAGGTCGTGCAGGGCAAAATCCTAATCGTGGATGCGATCGCAACAAATCGGATTGTCCTAAAGGTCAAACTTGCCGCTGCCTTTTATCATGTGGTTCAAGCGGCCAGTACCACAGATGCGATTGAAATCGCACAGCAGGAAACCCCTGATCTGATTATTTGCGCTCTCACTTTGCCCGATGGCAATGCGGCGTCACTTTGTAAGGCGCTGCGCACATCCCCGAAAACGGAACACATCCCCATCATGGCGATTGGCTGCCGACCAAATGCAGATTGTCGCATGGCCACGTTAGAGGCTGGTGTACACGATGTTTTGCTAAAACCTATCGACGATACATTGCTGCTGGGCCGGGTACGCAGCTTGATCCGTGCGTATAACGCAGCCGCAGAATGGCAAATGCGTGATGATACCAGCCGCGCCTTGGGCCTTGCCGAACCTAGCGTTGAATTTGGTCCAATGGGACATTGTGTATTGGTCAGCTCTGACTGTGGGCGCAGTCAAAAGTGGGCGATGGAATTGCGGCCATTGCTGCGTACGAAACTGACCCTTGCCACCGCAAATGTCGCGATCCGCAATGTTAAGGATGAAATGGTGCCGGACGTCTTTGTACTGATCCTGCCCCAAGACCCAAGTGAAGCGATTGCCGCGCTGAACCTCATTTCGTCGTTGCGCGCCAATGCACGCACCCGGCACGCTGGCGTTCTGGTTCTACAAACCACGCCAAACACCACGCTTGCCACCAACGCGTTGGATTTGGGGGCTGACGACCTGATGACCGATGGGTTTGATGCACCCGAACTAGCCCTGCGCCTTAAAGCGCTGTTGCGGCGCAAGCGGATGGGGGAACAAATGCGCGCCACGGTACGCACAGGATTGCAGGCAGCCATCGTTGATCCGTTAACCGGACTGCACAACCGTCGCTATGCAATGCCGCATTTGGCCCGCATCACCGATCATGCCCGCGATACGGGACGCCCTTTTGCAGTGATGGTTGCCGATTTGGATCACTTCAAGCGGATCAACGATATTTACGGTCATGCCTCTGGCGATGCGGTGCTGGTAGAAGTTGCAGCACGTCTGCGCAGTGCCTTGCGCGCGATGGATATGGTTGCCCGCATCGGTGGCGAAGAATTCATGATTGTCATGCCCGGCACAACATTGACCAACGCGCGGACTGCTGCAACACGTATTTGCGACGACATCAGTCAAACGCCATTTCGTATTCCCGGTAGCGCAGATCCGATCCAAGTGACCATCAGCATCGGCATGGCGATTGGGGGTTTGCCCAAGACAGATAGCCTGCCCTGTCAGGAAAATTGCGAAACCCTATTGGATTATGCGGACAAGGCACTTTATTCCGCCAAAATGCGGGGCCGCAATCAAGTCACATTAAGCCGCCCAGCGGCATAATCGCTGATCATTTTCCTGATCGCGTCAATTTCAAATCATCACCTTAGAGCGCTGGAAACAGGTTTATAGCCAGATCGTGACACCTGTGATACCGTCCGGCACATATCTGGTTACCTTGGTACATCGTAAGCTCACCGCGCCCATACAGGCGACCCACAAACAGCTTTGACAACCGATAGTTGCAATGCGTGAAAAGCCGAATTAGCTTGATCCGATGACGCAAGATAAACCCATTCTAGGAATCGCCCTGATGCTGGGCTTTTGTATCGTTGCACCCATCGGGGATGCCGTCGCAAAAATACTGGGGGCGTCGGTGCCTTTGGGCGAGGTTGTGATGATACGCTTTGCCTTGCAAGCCATTGTATTGATCCCACTGGTTTGGGCCACGGGACGTATGTGGCGTATGCGCGGGCGGATCCTTGCGCTCACGTTTTTTCGCACCTTACTACATATTCTGGGGATCGCCGCGATGTTCACGGCGCTTAAATTTTTACCTTTGGCTGATGCCGTCGCAATTGCCTTTGTGATGCCCTTCTTCATGCTGATCTTGGGCAAATATGTGCTGAAAGAAGAAGTAGGCCATCGCCGCTTGATCGCCTGTGTTGTTGGTTTTATCGGCACCTTGCTGGTGGTTCAGCCCAGCTTTCTAGACGTGGGGTGGCCTGCGTTTTTACCAATATTTGTTGCTGCAAATTTCTCTTTGTTTATGCTGGTGACCCGCCAGATTGCCAAAGAAACCGACCCGATTGGCTTACAAGCAGTCAGCGGCGTTATGGCCGTGGTTGTTATGTTGCCGCTGATTTGGCTAGGAACACGCATTGATGTTGCTGCGCTCAAGTTCATCACGCCAAATGCAATGGAATGGTCACTCCTGATTGCGATTGGGGTATTGGGCACGGTCGCGCATCTGCTGATGACCTGGTCGCTCCGCTATGCGCCATCGACGACACTTGCGCCGATGCAATACCTTGAAATACCCTTTGCCACGCTCTTGGGGTTCGCGATCTTTCAAGACCTTCCCAACCCGCTTGCCAGCCTTGGCATAATCATCACCATCGCTGCGGGCCTTTATGTGATCAACCGCGAACGGGCCACTGCACGCGCTGCCGCTCAGCAAGTTGCGCGATTACCGGCTGAATAAGGCGGCGCGGCAGGATCATTAACATATTAGGTCCATCCATCTGAATGTGCACCGGGCCTACAGCCCGGTTTGATGTACCGCTTTGGACTCCCGGTTCGAACTGCAACCCATCAATTGGCCACTGCAAACCTGTGCTGCGCCCTGTCACAGGTGCCATTGGAAACAATGATACCACATCACCAGCAACACAGGGCAAGGTCATTTCGGGCGGGGCAACAAAGATCAACTCGTTCCCGGCAATCAACACACAAGGCTGATGTGCAAACGCCAACAAAGTGTGAAATCCGGCAAGCTGATGGTCGACACGGGCCCCACAAAACCCAACCCCCAGAATCAAGGGCGCGTTGATGCGCATCAGTGCTTTCTGGAAATCGGTGCTGTCCTGTTCTGCGATGTGATGTTGGCGCGCAATCGGTATTTGGGCTAAAATCTCGGACGAAATTGAATCAAAGTCGCCAACAACAGCCGCCAATTCAACGCCTGTCGAGATGGCAAGGGCCGCCCCCCCATCTGCCGCCACACAAATCGGGGCGAATGTTAACGCTTCTTGCAGGTCCGCTGGCGTAGCGTCCCCCCCACCAATCAGGGTGATTGGATCAGAACTTTGGACAATCGGATCAAATGTGTGAACAATGTGTTTAATCATGGCCAATTACTGCCCTTTTCGGAAACAGATCACAATGTCGCCATGAAATGATACGCTCAAGGGCACAGATTCGAGCCGCTTTGGCCTTGGGCAACATGGTAAACGATAGGCTGCAAAACCGCAGAGGACGAGCATCCGATGATGAGTAACAATAAAATTTTAACGGTTTCCTACGGCACCTTCTCGTGCACGTTGGAAGGATTTGATGATTCATTTGGCACAATGAAGGCCATAGCGGAATACTTCCGCGGATTGTCTTCTGACGCCCCCTACTTTGGCGCAGAGCCACCACAACCCGATGCAGACATGCTTGCACGGATTGCCCAGAGAGAGATTTCGCGCCGCGTCGAAGCGCGCGAGCATGAGGGTAAAATTCACCTGAGTGCAAAAGAAGACCCCAAAGCGGATGAAGCGCAAACACCACGCGCACTGTCCGGTGATGTCGCGAAACCCGCTGCACTGGCTGCGGCGGCGCTTGTCTCTGCACAAGAAACACAAACACAGCCTGCTCAGCAGGCGGCTGAATTTGTAGCACCAGACGTTTCAGATGAAATCGCGGATGAAGTGGATGCGGCATCCGAAGATGCAGCTGAACCATCTGAAGCACCTCAAGCAGTTGAAGCCGCAGATCACGAAGATGACACCGCGCCTGAGCCTGTTTTGGAAGATGAAACAGAAGCTACATTCGTTGAAGACGAAAACGATATTGTGCCGGGCCAACGCGATGCAGATGTCGAAGCATTCTTTGCCAAAAGCACGGATGTTGACGTCGCTGGCGAAGAAGACGAACAGGACGCCCCTGTTGCGATAGAAGCCAAATCGGTTCCACAAGAAGACAGCATTGCTGCGAAACTACAGCGCATTCGTGCGGTCGTCGCGCAGCAAGATGATGCCGACGAAGACGATGATTATGCCGAAGATCAGCATGCTGATGCAACAGATGCCCCCGAAGCGCAAAAAAGTGCCTTGGTAGAAGACGCGCGCCGCGACATCGAAGATGCGTTGGATGCGGATGAAGCCGTAGACTTGATCGCAGAGGACGAAGGTGATGACGACGAGGACGACATCGCAGCGATCCTAAGCCGTTTGGATACTGCCGATGGTGCCGAAGCAGCACTTGATGCCGACGCAATTATCCCAGAAACAGCAGAAACATCGCAGGTTGATGATGCACTGAATAACCTTTTTGGCGATGATGAAGACGAGGACCGCGCTGAGATCTCAGCAGAGCGCCTGATGAAGATGGCTGAAAAGGCACCTTCAGTGAAAGCGTCAGAGTCATTGCCGGTTCAAGACACAACTGTTCCTGCCTCTTCAGAAGCTGCCGCACCGCGCGCGCGGGTGATCAAGGTGAAACGTGCTGATCTTGAGGCCGCCATCGAACGCGGTGAGTTGGAAGAATACGGTGATGATGCAGAGGCTTCTGTACCTTCATTGGATGATCTGGCCCCGGCCAAAAGCGCCGCGTCATCTTTGTCTGCCGAAGACGAGGCTGAATTGGCCCGCGAATTGGCAGACCTTGAGGCAGACATGTCTTTGGAGCATGACGATGAAGACGATCTTGATGATCTGGCATCGTTGGATGGCAACGACGACATTGACGACGCATCTAAGGTTAGCGCACCCCAAACTAAGGATCGCAAAAAAGGTGATACCGTAACGCGCAACGCATTGCCAAAAATCGACGATGCAGCAGGCGACGATATGACCCGCCTGATGGCTGAGACAGATCAGCAGATGGATGAGCCTGAAAGCACCACCCGTCGTGATGCCTTTGCCCATCTGCGTGCTGCTGTTGCGGCGAAAAAGGCTGATGTTGCCATGGGAGCGCCGGAAAAAGGCGAGGAAAATGACAACGCCTATCGCAATGATCTGGCTGATGTTGTGCGCCCACGCCGCCCCGTCAGTGGCGCTGGTCGCACAGAACGCCCCGGTGATGCACGTCCTGCACCGCTGAAATTGGTTGCTGAACAACGCATTGACGTGGAACGCGCACGCCCCGCTGGCCCTGTTCGCCCGCGCCGTGTTGCCGCAGTGACAGAGGCCGTACAAACAGCGCCAGCAGGCGAAAGCTTTGCTGATTACGCGGCTGAAATGGGCGCGACAAAGCTGCCTCAACTTCTCGAAGCAGCGGCGTCCTACATGTCATTTGTTGAAGGTCGCGAACAATTCTCCCGCCCGCAGCTGATGACAAAAGTACGTCAGGTCGGCCCAGAAGAAGGGTTTAGCCGCGAAGATGGCTTGCGCTCGTTTGGTCAATTGCTGCGCGCGGGCAAGATTGAAAAGATCAAAGGCGGCCGCTTCACAGTGTCAGAAGACATTGGATACCAGCCAGATCACCGCGCAGCCGGTTGATCTGCACTCACTAAAGACGAAAAAGGCGGCGCATCATGCGCCGCCTTTTTCGTTAGATATCAAGGTCAAAGATCATTTGGTGTGCAGAAAATTAACTTATTGCCGTTCGGATCACTTACCGACATGTCGTCCCAGCCCCAAGGTTGGCATTGCACACCTGGCCGTGCGTTGCGATATTTCTTGGCGTTCAATTCTTTTGAATATCCATGCACATCCGCCACCTCAATGCGCAGGGATGCCCCCGGTGACGCATCGCCAAAATGCTCTGACAGATGCAACTCGCAATCACCCTTTTTGACACCCATATAAAGTGGGGTATCAGGTTCAAATCGGTGCTCAAACACCAATTCAAAGCCTAAAAAATCAACATAAAAAGCGCGTGTTGTTGCCTCATCAAAGCTGCGCAAGATTGGAATCGGCGCTTTCATTCTTTATCTGCGTCCGGGTCAGCCTGCCCAACCCCTTTAAAGATAAACCGAAACGGGATCGCCCATACGACCCCAAGGCCCACAAAAATCAACAGTTCCACCAAAACGGAAGGCCGCTCAAACAAGGCCACCACATTCAGCGCCACCACGATATAGAGTGGCAAACCGATCAACAGGATGATCAGCGCCCAACGCCTGCGTGATTTATAGCTGAGTGCCATGTGCTTTCCCTTGTTCAATCCGCGAACGGGTCAGTGACCAAAATGGTGTCTTCGCGTTCCGGTGAGGTTGAAAGTAGCGCAACCGGACAGCCAATCAATTCTTCAACGCGGCGTACGTATTTGATCGCTTCGGCAGGCAGGTCCGCCCAAGACCGCGCGCCTTCGGTCGATTCTGACCAGCCGGGCATTTCCTCATAAATCGGGGTGCAGCGGGCCTGTTGATCTGCGGCAGTTGGCAGATACTCAAGGCGGTTGCCGTCCAGTTCGTAACCCACACAGATTTTCAGTGTTTCAAAACCGTCCAACACGTCAAGTTTGGTAAATGCGATGCCGTTGACGCCACTTGTCGCGCAAGTTTGGCGAACCAAAACCGCATCAAACCAACCGCAGCGACGTTTGCGCCCCGTCACAGTCCCAAATTCGTGGCCACGTTCGCCTAGGCGCTGACCATCTGCATCGTCAAGTTCCGCAGGAAACGGACCTTCACCAACACGTGTGGTATAGGCTTTGACGATACCCAGCACAAAATCGATGGAACCGGGGCCAATGCCAGTGCCTGTTGCGGCCTGCCCTGCAATCACGTTTGAGGACGTCACAAACGGATAGGTCCCAAAGTCGATATCCAAGAGCGCGCCTTGCGCCCCTTCAAACAAGATCCGCTTGCCCGCTTTGCGTTGCTCGTTCAGCATTTTCCAAACCGGGGCTGCATATTCCAACACGGATGGCGCGATTTCGCGCAGCTTTGCCAGCAAGGCATCGCGGTCCACTGGCTCAAGACCCAAGCCACGGCGCAATGCATCATGATGAACCAGCGCGCGATCAACCCGCAATTCCAGCGTCGCATCATCCGCCAGATCAGCCACACGCACGGAACGACGTCCAACTTTATCCTCATAGGCCGGGCCAATACCGCGACCTGTTGTGCCAATCTTGGCCACCGCGGTCTGTTCTTCGCGCGCGCGGTCAAGTTCGCCGTGAATCGGCAGGATCAGCGGCGTGTTTTCGGCAATCATCAGGGTTTCAGGCGTGATCGTCACGCCCTGCCCACGCAGACCTTCGATTTCGCTGACCAAGTGCCATGGGTCCAGCACAACACCGTTGCCGATGACCGACAGTTTGCCACCGCGTACGATGCCGGAAGGCAGCAGGCTGAGTTTGAAAACTTCGCCATCAATCACCAGGGTATGGCCCGCGTTATGACCGCCTTGGAAGCGCGCGATCACATCCGCACGCTCAGACAGCCAATCGACAATCTTGCCTTTTCCCTCGTCACCCCATTGAGCGCCGACAACAACAACATTGGCCATTCTGATCTTCCTTATTTCGAGACAACCCGCGCCCGTATAGCGGTGCCGTGGCGCGGGCGAAACTGTAAAACGACCGTTGGGGAATTTTGCGGGCCAATGCCCATAGACATTATGCCTCGCGCGGGGATATTTTCCGCACAAATGAGACAAGGGATTTTTTCATGGGCTTTGTGATGCGGTGGGTCTGCGCGTTTGTGTTGTTGGCAGCGACGTTTAACCCAACCGAGTACAATTACATCAATTGGGTGCGCGAGTTTGGTGGCATGAATATGTCGATTGCCGTGCTTTTGGGCCTGCTGTTGATCATCGGTTATATCATCTATTTGCGCGCAACATTGCGATCTATTGGTGGGTTCGGCATGCTGTTGGTCTTGGCCGTGGTGGGTGCGTCGCTTTGGGTGCTCTATGACTTTGGTGTGCTGCGGCTGGACAATTCCAGCATGAATGTCTGGCTTGCCCTGTTTGCGTTGAGTTTTGTTCTGGGCATCGGGCTAAGCTGGAGCCACGTGCGCCGTGCCCTGTCTGGTCAGGCCGATATGGATGATGTGGATCAGTAACCTATAAGGGGCTTTAGCCCAAGGAAACCGGGGCACCGTGAGGTGTCTTTAGATAAGCTGCTTCCCATTTTGCGCGCAAATCCTCGACCATTTCAGGGGCGGCCATGCCCAAATCGGACAGATACGCCTCAAGCGTTTCGAGCCACGCGGCGAAATAATCATCGCCGCCGTTCAGATCACGAGCAACCCCGTGACGCGCCAATGTGGCACCAAAACGCGTTGCCCAATCAGACCATTCAAAATGCCCCGCCTCGTTTAGATACACGGTCAACGCGAAAACCTGCGCGTGCCAAGGGGCTTCGAAAACAGGTTCTGGTGCGCTCATGGCGCCGACAAATAGGACTGCCAAAGGTCCAACACCACTTCATCGTTGGCATGTTCGGGGTGTGCCCATAATTCAGATGCCGGAAACGCCACTGCATAAAGCGGTTCGGGTGCTTCGCCCAAGCCGTGTGCGTTACTGTCGGGCAAAACATGGGTGCCATGTAGGCGTAATACACGACCACATGCACCCGCAGCATAGACGGGCAAACGTGTATGCCCGCCGGAAACCTGAGTGTTTTCAGCAACTTTTCGGGTGACGACAGTATCGCCAACAGCAAAAATCGTCGAGATATTGCTGGGGCGATCCGCCGGGCCGCCTTTGGCCAGTACTGCTGGTACATTATCTGCCGTTAACGTCTTGGCCGTCAAATCGCTTGGCGATGGCGCTATCTGCCCTGCCAGTTCTTCACGGGTTACGACACCTTTGTTGACCAACATGTCCGTCAATCCGGCCATCCATTTTTCATAATATGAAAACCGTGCGTAATCCATCGGGGCAAGACATTCGCGCGCATGGCGCGATACATCGATGTTCCATTTGCCCAAAGAACCTGCCGCCAAGGTCACAGCCAAAGCACGCTGGTGCCAGTCGGCGTGAAATTTTACGTCTTCGGCTTCGGGAATAACCGGGCCATCGCCAAATCTGCCCCCCATGTCGTGTACGCGGCTCATGCGTATACGCCAGTATAAACGTGTACGCGGCTCATGGGGTTACTGCCAATCCAGTGCCAATCATGCTGTCACGCGTAACCAAATCCATCAATGCAGCCTCATCCAAACCTTCGGTTCCGCCAGGGCGTTGCGGGATCACCAAATAGCGCACTTCGGCTGTCGAATCCCAGACCCGGACCGCAGTATTACCCGGCAGGGTCACACCAAAATCAGCCAATACCTTGCGCGGCTCTCGCACGACACGGGCGCGATAGGCATCGGATTTATACCACCCCGGCGGAATGCCCAACAGCGGCCATGGGTAACAGGAACACAAGGTACACACGACAATATTGTGCAAATCATCGGTGTTTTCGACAGCAACCATATGTTCGCCTTGGCGGCCATAAAAGCCCATGTCAGCAACGACAGATGTCGCGTCATTCAGCAATGCGGCCTTAAACGCAGGATCGCCCCAGGCGCGTGCCACGACCTGGGCACCGTTGCGCGGCCCAATTTTATTTTCATAAGTGTCGATGATCACGTCCAACGCCGCAGGGTCAATCAGCCCCTTTTGGGTCAACAGTGTTTCCAAGGCTTTGATCCGCAGCGCCGGGTCTGGCGGCAGCAGTGAATGGGCGTGATCGTGATCTGAATGGTCATGAGGCATGTCATGATGCTGCCCCAGCAAAATGCCCTTGTCCATGGGGATTACGGCCAAGTGGTTCAATTTACCCACAACTTTTTGCGCGAAATGAACCACAAAATGTGATACAATCAGAACACGAAACGAGTCTGATCCACCTCAATTCCAGGATACCCCTTCTATAAGATGTGGAAGCACCGTTTCAATAAGGCCGCCGTCCCCATGCGGCGGTCTTTGTCTGGCAAATACACGTATTGCGCCGGGAATCCTCCCTTGCCCCCACAGTCAAAGATGCCTAGATACCCGCAAACAAATTCGAAAGCACGCACCCCATGGAAAACGTTGTTCTGATCATCCACCTCATTCTGGCACTTTGCCTGATTGCGGTAGTCCTTTTGCAACGCTCCGAAGGTGGCGGTTTGGGCATGGGTGGCGGTGGCGGCGGTGCAGTCTCTGGGCGCTCTGCGGCGACGGCCTTGGGCAAACTGACATGGCTGTTCGGTATTTGCTTTTTGGTCACCTCAATCACGCTTACCATTATTGTCGCGGAAAAATCATCCGGCGCGTCTGTCATTGACCGTTTGGGTGCTGTTCCTGCGTCTCCAAGTGAGGCACCTACATTGCCTGCTGGTGATGATCTACTGCCACCAACAGCTGATGATGCAACGCCATTGGTTCCAGCAGCCGATTAAAACAACGACCACAATAACTTGAGGTAATGCCGATTTTCGCAACATCATGTTGCGGCACGGCCTTGCCTTGCACGTCCGAATCCTGTTAGGCTTAAATCCCGTGGTGCTGCGGTTTTCCGCAGCGCATTTGGCAGGTTTTTGTCACGCAAAAAATAATTCCACGGGGGTCCATCACACATGGCACGTTATATTTTCATCACTGGTGGTGTGGTATCTTCACTTGGCAAGGGCCTTGCATCCGCCGCTTTGGGTGCCTTGCTGCAAGCACGCGGCTTTTCGGTGCGCCTGCGCAAACTTGACCCCTATCTCAACGTCGATCCGGGCACGATGTCACCCTTTGAACATGGCGAAGTGTTCGTGACCGATGATGGCGCCGAAACCGATCTGGATTTGGGCCATTATGAACGTTTCACCGGCGTTGCTGCCCGCAAGACCGATTCCATTTCATCGGGTCGCGTCTATTCGACCGTCTTGGAAAAAGAACGGCGTGGCGATTACCTGGGCAAGACCATCCAAGTGATCCCGCATGTGACCAACGAAATAAAAGATTTCATCGGCATTGGCGATGATGAAGTTGATTTCATGCTCTGCGAGATTGGCGGCACTGTGGGCGATATTGAGGGGCTGCCATTCTTTGAAGCAATCCGCCAGTTTTCCCATGATAAACCGCGCGGCCAATGCATTTTCATGCATCTCACCTTGCTGCCCTATCTTGCGGCATCCGGCGAGTTAAAGACCAAGCCCACACAACACAGCGTTAAAGAACTGCAATCGATCGGGATCGCCCCTGACATTCTGGTTTGTCGTTCAGAACATCCAATTCCCGAAAAAGAGCGTGAAAAAATCGCACTGTTCTGTAACGTGCGCAAGGAATCGGTCGTTGCCGCTTATGATCTGAAATCAATCTATGAGGCCCCGCTGGCCTATCACGCGCAAGGGCTTGATCAGGCCGTACTTGACGCTTTTGATATTTCCCCTGCTCCGCGCCCCGATTTGGCCGTTTGGCATGACGTTTTTGACCGCATTAACAACCCCGAGGGCGTCGTGCGTGTCGCGATTGTGGGCAAATACACCCAACTTGAGGATGCTTATAAATCCATCGCCGAAGCCTTGACCCATGGCGGCATGGCGAACCGCGTTAAAGTCAAAGTTGAATGGGTCGACGCCGAAGTTTTTGACAAAAGCGAAGACGTGGCCAGCCATTTGCAAGGCTTCCACGCCATCCTTGTCCCCGGTGGATTTGGCGAACGGGGCACCGAAGGCAAAATCAAAGCCGCACAATATGCCCGCGAAAACAAAGTACCCTACTTGGGCATCTGTCTGGGCATGCAAATGGCCGTGATTGAAGCTGCGCGCAATGTTGCAGGTTTGAGCACAGCAGGATCAGAAGAATTTGACCATGAGGCCGGCAAGAAGCGCTTTGAACCCGTCGTGTACCATCTGAAAGAATGGGTGCAGGGCAATCACAAGGTCGAGCGCAAAGTGGGCGATGATAAGGGCGGCACAATGCGGCTTGGGGCTTATGACGCCACCCTGAAAGAAGGGTCACGCGTAGCCGAAGCCTATGGCACGACCACAATCGATGAACGCCACCGCCACCGCTATGAGGTTGATATCGCATACAAAGAACAGCTCGAAAAATCGGGCCTCACGTTCTCTGGCATGTCACCTGATGGCAAACTGCCCGAGATCGTTGAATGGTCAGATCATCCGTGGTTCATCGGTGTGCAGTTCCATCCAGAACTGAAATCCAAGCCGTTTGCACCACATCCTTTGTTCAAAGATTTTGTGCGCGCGGCCAAGGAAAATTCGCGTCTGGTTTAGGAAATAAAGCAAGGGCTGAACAAAAATTCAGCCCCATCTCCCATTCATTAACCAAGGGAAATGCCTTCTAGAAACGCTTGAATTGCGGCGGTCAAACCCTCCACGCTGCCTTCAACGCCGGAAAAGGCCGCTGCGACCAACCCTACAATAAGGGCTGTCAAAACAACCCAATCGACAGTGACTGCGCCATCTTCTTGATCAAAAAAGTTCTTACTAAAATTCATCGTTTATTGTCCTTGGTCATTTTTCAAGATGCGGCCCCACTCATTACAAAGTGCAGTCCGGTTCCATTGCAATACATCCTATGGTTGAGCATTGCGGTCTAAATATGGCAAAAGTACGGGACCAATTGCGCTACACGCCCTGCGCATTCGCCATTGCGTCCGCAGGGCAACACGCTACACCCATCCCATGCTCAGCTATCAACATATTTATCACGCCGGGAACCTAGCGGATGTGCACAAGCACTCTTTGCTGTCTTGGATGCTTGATTATCTCACGCGTAAAGACAAACCACTGACCTACATGGAAACCCATGCCGGTCGTGCGCTGTATGATCTGACGGATGTGGCGGCGATCAAAACGGGTGAGGCCAAGCAAGGCATTTCGCGTGTTGGCGACTGGTTTGCGCCTACCCACCCTTACGCCCGCGTTCTCGACCAGACCCGCGCCGCGCATGGGCCAAATGCCTATCCGGGATCGCCCCTTTTGGCGGCAACCTTGTTGCGCCCCACAGATCAAATACATCTGGCAGAATTACACCCTCAAGAACATGCAGCCCTTGATTTCGCAATGTCGCCCTACCCGGTAAAATGCCATCTACGTGACGGCTTTGAAACCGCGTTTGCCCTGACACCGCCCACACCACGCCGGGGTCTGATGTTGATTGATCCCAGCTATGAAATCAAAACAGATTACGACGATATCCCCCGCCACATCGGCAAGCTGGCCAAGGCGTGGAATGTGGGCATCATTGCCCTGTGGTATCCGATCCTGACCAACCGCGCACATGAGCCGATGCTGGCCACCCTCAGCGGTACACATCCTGATGCCTTGCGCCATGAGGTACGTTTTGCCCCTGCCCGTCCCGGTCACGGCATGGTGGGGTCAGGCATGTTCGTGATCAATCCGCCTTACGGTATGGCGGACGAAGCTAAGCAGCTGACGAAACGCTATAACAGCTTGAGGTAAAAGGATTAACAAGATGCCAAAGGGATATTGGATTGCAAACATGACGGTTCATGATGCAGAGGCTTATGACAACTACCGCGCAGCTAATGCCAAACCTTTTGCTGAGTACGGTGCTAAATTTCTGGTGCGCGGCGGCACCCAAGATAATCGCGAGGGCGGCGCACACAACCGCACAGTGGTGGTTGAATTTGCAAGCTATGCCGATGCGCTGGCTTGCTATGAAAGTGACAGCTATCAAGCCGCCAAAGACATCCGATTGAACGCAGCAGATGGCACCTTGATCATCGTTGAAGGATACGCAGGCTGAAAAATGTGCTAAGGTCGACCTATGTTGATCTTGCGCGCCTTTTGTTTGGCCCTCTTGCCCACCAGTGCACTCGCCTGCGGTGCACCGGTCTGTTTGGTCGATCCTGACAACCTCATTCTGCCCCAAATCATCACCTTTGACGACATTCAAAGCGGCGGCGGCCCGGGGTTTAACGTTGATGATGTCTTGCCGCTGCCCGGTGCGACTTTTGGTGAACGCTTTGCCGGGCAGTGGGTCATAAGTGATGGATCACACGATAGAATAGAAGGTACAGCCTATGCGCCGCTCACGATGTTGCCCGGAACTGCGGGGCAAAATCTGTCGGTGGTCAAATTCGGCGGGACGACCGTGTTAAACGGCTATGGTGCGGCTGGTTTCCCGAAACGCGACGCACAAGGCGAAGGGGCGATTGCCGTGCTGTTTGACGAGGACCAATCCGCACTGGCCTTTGATCTGCGTGGCGGCGAGGCAGGCGTAGCGATCGTCAGTTTCATGCGTCGCAACGGGGAAATGATTGGCATTGTTCCAATTGATCCAACGGGTGAATTTTCAATTGGCTTTGCACGTGAAAGGGGAATTAGAGACATCGCAGGCTTCATTGTGACAAATACTGACCCTCAAGGCCTCGCGATTGACACTTTACGCTTTGGAAATCCACCCGAGGTGAGTTAAAGCTGCACTATGTTTGAACGTCTATTCCCCCGCCGCGCCCCTGAACCGAAACCGCTGCCGCAGCCCAACCCGCAACTGGCGCTTGGCGCATTGCTGGTGCGTGTCGCTTTTGCAGATAAATTGTATCACGCTGACGAAGTCAGTCAGATTGATCTGATTTTGGCGCGTACCTTCGAAATAAACGCGATTGATGCCGCAAAATTACGCGCCATCTGCGAAGCGCTAGAACTGGATGCCCCGGGCACGCCTGAATTTGCAGAAATCCTGCGCGAAGAAGTCGACTATGCAGACCGCAAAGCGCTGGGTGATGCGATGTGGTCGGTTGCTTTGGCAGATGGGCATTGTGACGAAAAAGAAGAAAAGCTGCTTCAAGAGATCGAAGTTGCCCTTGGGCTGACGGATATCGACATTGCCGCCGCGCGTGAAAACGCAATGAAATCAATCTGACTTGGCCTTTGCATCTAACCCACCTATATCAATCGTATGTTTGGTGATTTCCTAAAACGGCTGACACAGCCTGAACCCGATCCGCTGGATGACGGCGATGCCCGCCTTGCATTGACGGCATTGCTGGTGCGTATTGCCCGCTCTGACAATGACTATGCCCCACGTGAACGCGATCTGATCGACCAGATTGCCCAGCAACGCTATGGGTTGGATGCTGCGGGCGCCCAAAAATTGCGCACAGACGCTGAGGCCCTTGAGGCCGAAGCCCCCGATACCGTGCGTTTCACCCGCGCGATCAAAGACGCTGTGGCCTATGAAGACCGCTTGGGCGTGATCGAAGCCTTGTGGCAGGTTGTCTTGGCCGATGGCACCCGCGCCGACGAAGAGGACGCAATGTTGCGTCTTGTTGCAAACCTGCTTGGCATCACAGACATCGACAGTTCTATGGCGCGCCAACGGGTTTCACGCCAAGCCTAAAGGCAAGGTTGCCTTTAGGTCATTCGCGTGACTGGCCTCTCCTTCAAAAGTCAGCGTTGCAATCGGATTGAAATTATCCCTTTATACTGCATTGAAACGACAAAAGTGACGCTGCCCCCGTGACAACAGACACTCCGGTTATCCAAATCAATAACCTTCACAAGGCCTACGGTGCCTTGGAGGTGCTGAAAGGCGTAAGCGTCACAGCCCCGCGTGGGCATGTAATATCGCTCATTGGATCATCTGGATCTGGTAAATCGACGCTGCTGCGGTGCTGTAACCTTTTGGAAGACAGCCAAAAGGGCGATCTGATTTTCAAAGGTGAACCGGTTTCTTGGAAAGGCAGTGGGCACAACCGCCGCCCCGCCGACAACAAACAGGTTCTGCGCATTCGCACCAATCTGTCGATGGTGTTCCAGCAGTTCAACCTTTGGGCGCATATGTCGATCCTGCAAAACGTCATGGAAGCACCACTCACCGTGTTGCGCCGTGATCGCGATGAAGTTGAGGCCGCTGCGCGCGGATATCTCGACAAAGTCGGCATCGGGGACAAATGTGACGTTTATCCAGCGCAATTGTCAGGCGGCCAACAACAACGCGCCGCGATTGCGCGCGCATTGTGTATGGAACCCGAAGCACTGTTGTTTGACGAACCCACATCGGCGCTTGACCCCGAGTTGGAACAAGAAGTCGTCAAAGTGATCAAAGACCTCGCCGCCGAAGGGCGCACCATGATGATTGTAACGCATGATATGAAACTGGCCGCAGATGTATCGGACCATGTTGTGTTCCTGCATCAAGGGTTGATCGAAGAACAAGGGCCGCCCGAAACACTATTCGGCGCGCCCAAATCCGAACGACTGCAAGGGTTCCTATCGGCAACCCTGCCCTCGTAAATAAAAACCAAAAACGGGAGACTACCACATGAAAAAGATCCTACTCGCCTCTGCCGCGATGGCCATGACAGCCACATTTGCGATGGCAGACGGCCACGGCAAGACCATCCGTATGGGCACCGAAGGTGCTTACCCCCCCTATAACTTTCTCAATGACGCAGGCGAAGTTGACGGCTTTGAGCGCGAAGTGGGCGATGAGCTGTGCAAGCGCGCTGAACTGACCTGCGAATGGGTCACAAACGACTGGGACAGCATCATCCCGAACCTGACATCCGGCAACTACGATACAATCATCGCTGGCATGTCGATCACGGATGAGCGCGAAGAAGTCATTGATTTCACGCAAAACTATTTCCCACCTGCGGCTTCTGCCTATGTTGGTGCCTCTGATGATGCGGACACTGCGGGTGGCGTTATTGCCGCACAGACCAGCACAATCCAAGCTGGTCACGTTGCAGAATCTGGTGCGACGCTGCTGGAATTCGCGACCTATGACGAAACGGTTGCAGCCGTTGTTTCCGGTGAAGCGGATGCCGTTTTTGCAGACAAAGACGCATTGGCCCCAACGGTTGAAGAATCTGCTGGCAGCTTGATGTTTATCGGTGATGACGTGCCACTTGGCGGCGGCATCGGCCTTGGTCTGCGCGAAAGCGACACAGAGTTGAAAGCCAAGTTTGACGCGGCAATCACGTCAATGAAAGAAGACGGCAGCCTGAACACGCTGATCATCAAATGGTTTGGTGAAGACGCCAAAACATTCTAAAAAATCAGATTGAGGAGGGTCAAAAGCCCTCCTCTTTCATTTCTGACCCGCCTTTTCGCATCAATCCGAAACGAGCAGACCCATCTTCGATATTTGCACCGATCCGTCCATCCTTAGCGGTCTGAAATGGCTGAGCTGCTACCTGACCACAGGCAAGCATATGGCGTTTTATGGCGCATTCGGCACCGTCTTGTTGTTGCTGGCAATCACCGCCCCTGTTGCATTGGCCTTTGGCTTTGGTGGCGCAATGGCTGCGCGGGCCAATCTGGCCCCGGTCAGATGGTTTGGTAAAAGCTATATCGCCGTCGTGCGCGGCGTGCCCGATATTGCATTTTTCCTTTTCTTCGTCATCGCCTTGGATCAGGGCATCGAATACCTGCGTCATAAGGTGAAATGCCCCGATTGGGATGAACCAATCCGCCAAGGCAGTGATTTTCTGGTCTGCCAAGCGGCCAAAATGCCGCTTGGGAATTCCCCACAGTGGATACACGAAGCCTATGGGTTTTCGCTGGCGATTCTGACCTTTGCCATCGTTTTTGGCGCTTTTGCGGCCAACGTGCTGTTTGGGGCCATGCGCGCCGTGCCACGTGCGCAGCTTGAAACCGCAGAAAGCTATGGCATGTCGCCGCGCCAGACGTTCTGGCGCGTGTTGGTCCCGCAAATGTGGGTCTTTGCCCTGCCCGGGCTAAGCAACCTTTGGATGGTACTGATTAAGGCAACACCGCTGTTGTTCCTGCTTGGCGTTGAAGACATCGTCTATTGGGCGCGCGAACTTGGCAGTGCTAAAACCCCGCGCTTTACCGACTATCCTCACGGTGATTGGCGCATGTGGTATTTTCTGGTGCTGCTGGTGTTTTATCTATGCTTCACCCGTGTCTCTGAAATTGCCTTGGGCCGTTTGATGAAACGTCTGACCCGCGGCCAAGCAACCACTGGCGGCGAAGCGCAAAGGAAGATGGCGTGAACGCCTGCATCCAGACCATTCAGGACTACGGGTTGCGCGCCATTGGCATCGGTGAACGTCTGCTGCCGCGTGATAATTTCACGCTCTGTGAACAATTCACCCTGATCGGCTCTGGCATGATCTGGAATGTTTATTTCGGCATTGTCGCGCTGTTGTTTGGGTTCTTTTTCGCAACGGCCCTAGGGGTCGGCAAAGCCAGCACAAACCCATGGGCCCGATGGCCTGCAACAATGTTCATCTTTTTATTCCGTGGCTCGCCACTGTTTATCCAGTTCTTCTTTGGTTATTTCTTATTCCTCAGCCTGAAATCTGTGCATCCGTTTTTTGACGCCTTTACCGCTGCGTGGCTTGGCGCTTTGGTAGTATTGTTCCTAAACACAGCCGCCTACACAGGCGAGATTTTCTATGGTGCTTTGCAATCCATTCCCAAAGGCGATGTCGAAGCTGCCGACGCTTACGGGCTGTCCGGCTGGTCACGGTTCCGACGGGTGATATGGCCCACATCACTGCGCCTTGCATGGCCTGCCTATACAAACGAAGCGATTTTCCTGTTTCATGCGACTACATTGGTGTTCTTCAGCGGCTTTCCAGCGTGGCAACAACGTGGTGATGCGCTGTATTATGCAAGCTACTTTGCCGATAAGACCTTTAACCCATTCATCCCCTACCCAATCTTGGCTGGCTATTTTATCATTCTCACAATCATCGTGATCTCGATCTTTGGGTTGATCAACGCCCGATTGAACCGCCACCTGCCCCAGACACAACGTCGAAAAATTCGCTTGCGTCCCAATCTGATACGGTAGTATCCAAGATTTGATCAAATTATCCGGCGCGTGGGCGACGGGTGCACTTTGGTCCCGCGTCGGGGCCAATCGGCTGTCACATGCCCACCGCCAATTCAGGTGAGTTATGAACAATTGGCTACGTAAAAACCCGCAAGTCCGCACAATTCGTGTGGCGGCTGCTGATCTAAATGGTCAGGCGCGGGGCAAACGCATTCCCACACGCTTTGCCGACAAGGTCGCGACCGAAGGCACACGGTTTCCAGTATCGGTTCTGAACCTAGACATCTGGGGCGAAGACATCGACGACAGCCCTTTGGTATTTGAAAGCGGTGATGCGGACGGCGTCCTGAAGCCAACAGAGCGTGGTTTTATGCCGATGCCGTGGCTTGCGGCACCCTCAGCCTTATTACCGATCTGGATGTTTCACGAGGATGGTCGCCCCTATGCCGGTGATCCGCGCCATGCCCTGCGCGCGGTACTCGAGCGTTTCACGGCACGTGGACTAACCCCGGTTTGTGCTGTTGAGCTTGAGTTCTTCCTGATTGACGATTCCGAGCGTAAGTTGCAGGTGCCTGCCAGTCCTGAATCTGGCAAGCGCCGCAAGGCCGCTGAAACCCTATCGATCCGCGCGCTGGATCAGTTCGATGAATTTTTCACCGACCTCTATGACGCCTGTGAAGAAATGGACATTCCTGCTGATACTGCAATTTCTGAGGCCGGATTGGGCCAATTCGAAATCAATTTGATGCACTGTGATGATGCTTTGCGCGCCGCTGACGACGCATGGTTGTTTAAAATGCTGGTCAAAGGATTGGCACGCCGTCATGGATTTGCCGCCTCCTTTATGGCGAAACCTTACAAAGATTACGCCGGATCAGGTTTGCACACGCATTTCTCGGTGCTGGACACAGATGGCAACAACGTCTTTGACGATGGCGGCCCAGATGGCACTGACATGATGCGCCACGCGGTTGCGGGGTGCTTGGATGCCATGGCCGGATCAGCGCTGGTATTTTGCCCCCACGCCAACAGTTTTGACCGCATGGTGCCGGGTGCACACGCGCCCACAGGAGTGTCATGGGCCTATGAAAACCGCACGTCGTCGATCCGCATTCCGTCGGGCAGCCACAAGGCGCGCCGCATTGAACACCGGGTTTCGGGTGGTGATGTGAACCCCTATTTGATGCTAGCCGCCGTCTTGGGCGCTGCGATCAACGGGATCGAAGATGGTGTTGAACCACCTGCCCCGATCACTGGAAACGCCTATGCCGCCGATCTGCCGCAAATCCCAACTGATTGGGCCAGCGCGATTGATATGTTTGAAAAAGACCCGCACATCGCGCGTATTTTTGCGCCTGAACTGGTCCGCAATTTTGTGCTGACCAAGCGCCAAGAGCTGCATTACATGCAAGAATTGAGCCCTCAAGAGCAAGTCGAAATATATCTGGACGCGGTGTAACATATGAAAATCGGCATCTTACAGACAGGCCACACACCCGACGAATTCAAGGACGACTTGGGCGATTATGGTGAGATGTTCACCAAGCTGCTGGACGGTCATGATTTTGAATTCCAAATTTGGTCGGTGGTCGACAATATCTTTCCAGATGACATCAATGAAGCGGATGGTTGGCTGATTACCGGTTCAAAACATGGTGCCTATGAAGATCATAAATGGATTCCACCTCTTGAGGATCACATCCGCAAAACCTATGCAGATGGCCGCCCGATGATTGGTGTTTGCTTTGGACACCAGATCATCGCCCAAGCCCTTGGCGGTAAGGTAGAAAAATTCAAAGACGGCTGGTCTGTAGGGCGCACTGAATACGACATGAACGGCAAAAAGATGGCGTTGAATGCCTGGCATCAAGATCAAGTGGTGACACGCCCCGAGGGGGCAACGGTCACGGCCTCAACCCCGTTTTGCGAAAACGCGGCACTGGTCTATGGTGATCGTGTCTGGACCATCCAACCCCACCCCGAATTTGACCACGACTTTATTGATGGATTGATCAACACCCGTGGTAAGGGCGTCGTACCTGACGCGCAACTTGAGGCCGCATCACAGAGCCTAGGTGGATCGCTAAACAATGCTGACATCGCCAATGAGATGGCCGCGTTTTTCAAAAAGCAGAAAGAGAGGGCCTGATGGCCGACTGGATCGCAAGCTTACCTGCCCCTGCACGTGATTACCTAGAAGGCAAACGGCTGGATGAGGTCGAATGTATCATTCCTGACCTTCCGGGTATTGCGCGCGGCAAGGCCGTGCCTGCGTCAAAGTTTGCGCGCCAAGAACATTTCTTTCTGCCAGACAGCATCTTTTATCAGACCATCACCGGTGAATGGGGTGAGGCTGCTGGTGAGGACGGATTTACCGAACGCGACATGGTTTTGCGCCCCGACATGTCCACCGCCACCGCCGCCCCTTGGACAGGCGATTGGACCTTGCAAGTCATCCATGACGCCTATGGCCGCGACGGCGAACCCGTCCCGTTTTCACCGCGCAACGTGTTGAAACGCGTTGTTGATCTGTATACCGCCAAAGGGTGGTTGCCAGTTGTGGCCCCTGAAATGGAATTCTTCCTCGTTGCGCCAAACCTTGATCCGGCAAACGAAATCAAGCCGATGATTGGCCGTTCTGGACGCCCAGCCGCGGCGCGCCAAGCCTATTCCATGACCGCTGTCGATGAATTTGGCCCGGTGATTGATGACATCTATGACTTTGCCGAAGCGCAGGGGTTTGAGATTGATGGCATCACCCAAGAAGGTGGCGCAGGGCAGCTAGAAATTAACCTGATCCACGGCGATCCCGTCAAATTGGCCGACGAAGTTTTCTACTTTAAGCGTCTGATCCGCGAAGCCGCCTTGCGCCATAATTGTTATGCAACCTTCATGGCCAAACCGATTGAGGATGAGCCGGGTTCAGCCATGCATATCCACCATTCAGTACTTGATGTGGCAACGGGCAAGAATATCTTTTCAAACGACGATGGCACAGAAACCGACGCCTTTATGCATTTCATCGCAGGTTTGCAGAACCACATGCCCGATGCTTTGGCGGTGATCGCACCTTACGTGAACAGCTATCGCCGCTATGTGAAAGACCACGCCGCCCCCATTAACCTTGAATGGGGCCGCGACAATCGCACCACAGGCATCCGTGTGCCACTGTCGAGCGCAGAAGCACGTCGCGTCGAAAACCGTTTGGCAGGCATGGATTGCAACCCTTATCTGGCCATCGCCGCCTCACTGGCCTGTGGCTATTTGGGGTTGGTTGAAGCAACGCAACCCAAACCTGAATTCAAAGGTGATGCCTATGACGGCGACGGTGATATCCCGCGCGTTTTGGGTCAAGCGCTTGATCTTTTTGACGAAGCAACATCCCTGCATGACGTATTGGGACCAGAGTTTGCGCGCGTTTATGGCATCGTGAAACGTGCAGAATACGATGAGTTCCTACAGGTCATTTCCCCTTGGGAACGTGAACACCTTTTGATGAACGTTTGAGCCTGTTGTCGGGTCCGTGCAGCGGTATTTGTAAAAGGGTGAAGATGTGAATCTGCTGTATGCAAATGACCGTCGCGGGCAATATCCTGACAGTTGGTACGTGGCCACAGCGACCCCGACGGCGCGTTTTCCAACGCTAAAAGGTGCCGTGAAAGCAGATGTCTGCGTGGTTGGTGGTGGGTACACTGGCCTATCCGCAGCGCTGTATTTGGCTGAGGCAGGCCGCGATGTCGTTCTGATTGATGCCCAACGCGTCGGCTTTGGGGCATCAGGGCGCAATGGCGGGCAGTTGGGCAGTGGTCAGCGCGTTGAGCAAGATGGTTTGGAAAAAATGCTGGGCTTGGACCACGCCAAGCGCCTTTGGCAGATGGGCGAAGAAGCCAAGGATTTGGTTAAGTCACTGATCATAAGTCATAACATCGACTGTCATTTGAAACCTGGCGTGGCATGGACAGCATCAGATGCCGGTGACCTCAAACATTTATATGAATATGCCGACCACCTGCAAAGCCGCTATGGCTATAACCAGATTGAAACACTGAATCACGCAGCGCTGCAATCAGTGTGTCCCTCACCTGACTATGTCGGCGGGGTTCTCGACATGGGGGCGGCGCATCTGCATCCGCTGAATTATGCATTGGGATTGGCGCGCGCTGCTGTGGCGGCAGGTGTGCGGATCTTTGAAACCAGTCCCGCGCACCATATTGAGACAGGGCGCAAGAACATCGTCCAAACGGACGCGGGGCGGGTTGAGGCGGATCACGTGATCCTTGCCTGCAACGGGTATCTGGGCGGGTTGAATCGCAAAGTCGCCGCGCGCGTGATGCCAATTAATAACTTTATTGCGGCAACCGAACCCTTGGGGGAGCGGATCAAGGATGTATTGCCGCGTGATGTTGCCGTGGCGGACAGCCGGTTTGTGGTGAACTACTTTCGCCTGTCTCATGATGGTCGCTTGTTATTTGGGGGTGGCGAAAGCTATGGCTATAAGTTCCCCACAGATATCGCGGCAAAGGTGCGCAAACCGATGTCGGTGATTTTTCCACACTTGCGTAATGTCAAAATCGATTATGCGTGGGGTGGCACTTTGGGCATTACGATGAAACGCCTCCCCTATGTTGCGCGCGTTGCACCTAATGTGTTGTCCGCATCCGGCTATTCCGGCCATGGAGTCGGCACAGCGACACATGCGGGGCAATTGATGGCCAAGGCCATTCAAGGTGATGCTGATGGGTTTGACACGATGGCCAGCATCCCAACACTGCCGTTCCCCGGTGGGGCAGCGTTGCGCAATCCACTGCTGGTTCTGGCGATGACGTGGTATTCCCTGCGGGATCGGTTCGGTGTTTAAGCGTTAAACAAAGATGTCGCGCGGGGTATTTCTCCCCGCGCCTCTTTGGTCACTTCAACTTTGAAAGTTTGTCCTGCAATTCAGCCAATTGCTTTTTGATCGCGTCCAGATCTTCGCTTTGATCAGGCTCGGCATTTGGTGCCTCCGGCACCGTGCCTTTGCCGCCTGCGCCCCAACCACCTGTCATGGCTTTCATAAATGCCTCTTGTTGGGCTTGCATCACGCCCAAACCCGGCATTTTCGCCATCGGGTTCATAGAGGACATGTTTTCCATCACCCGTGTTTGACCATCACGCAGCATATCAAACGAGGTTTCCAGAAACTTTGGCACCACGGACACGTCACCCGACATATAGCTACGCACCAAATCATTGAGCACAGACACCGGCAAAACAGATTCACCACGGCTTTCGTGTTCAGCAATAATTTGCAACAGATATTGGCGCGTCAGGTCATCACCTGATTTCAAATCCACAATCTGAACTTCGCGGCCGTCGCGGATAAATCCTGAAATATCCTCAAGCGTCACATAATCGCTGGTTTCAGTATTATACAGCCGCCGCGATGCGTAGCGTTTGATAAGCAATGGCTTGGATGTGTCGGCCACGGGGTTCCTCCCAGAAGTGCGTGCTGCATTGCAGCTTAGGCCGGGATCGCTGCAATTGCAAAAAGAAACCGGGAGGGACCGGGCAACGCCTACCCCAGAACGGTTGCCATCGCTTCTTCTAGTGAGGTTGGCGTAAAATCTGGCAACAGTTGCATGAGCTTGCTGTCATCAATGACGTGCGGCGCGCGCCACAGATACGCCATCTCGTGGATTTCCCGCATCGGTGCGGAATACAGGCCCATCATCCAAATGATCGGCCAAGGCAGTCCGCTGACCTTTTGCTTTTGCCCAACCGCCCTGCCAATTGCTGCCACCAGCGCATCACCGGTGATGCCAAACCCGGAAAACCCAAACTCTTCAAACGGATCAAAGCTGTCACGCTGCCCTGCGACGAGGGCCGTCACCCGCGCCATATCCGGCAGGTATGCCCACGCATGAAGCACATCGCGGGGACCGGGATAGATCGTTTTGCCCTCATGCGCTTTTTTTGCGATTTGGGAATCAAACCAATTGCCGGACTTTTTGCGCTCAATAAAATCGCCGCCGCGTATGACAATCGTGGGCACCCCAGCGTCGCGGCAGCTCTGTTCCATTTCAATCCGCAACTTGCCCTTGCGAGTGGTCGCCCGCCACGGCGTTTTTTCCGTTAGAACCGCTGGCATATCAGCGCCATAATTATAGACATTGCCAGGAATCATTACAGTTGCACCGCTTGTCCGGGCCGCATCAATCACCGACGCGGTTATCCCCGGTAAGCGTGCTTTCCAATCTTGATAGGGGGCGTTGATCGCGTTGACGATCACATCACAGCCACGACATGCCGCGCCCAATGCCTTCGAATCCATCACATCACCCGTAATGCGGGCCGCTTTCCCTGCCCCTGCGTCCTGCCAGTTGCGCGCATAATCCACAACGTCCCATCCTTCCGCCTGAAATGCTGTGGATGCAGCGCGTCCAAACCGACCTTTGGCACCTAAGATGATGACTTTGCCCATGGTATTCCTCCTGATTTATGACCTACGCTCTCGATAGATCATCCAGAATAGAATATCATTCGTCATAATTTGGATTTAAACATCAATATATGAATGGATAATGGATGTTAGACTGGGCCCATCTGCAAAGTTTTGTCGCGGTTGCGGAACAAGGGTCTCTTTCGGCTGCGGCGCGGGTGCAAAAGAGCAGCCAACCGACGTTGACCCGCCACATCGCCCTGTTGGAACGCGCGTTGGGAACTCGATTGTTTGATCGTACCAAAAGCGGCGTGACACTGACGCAAGCAGGGACTGATTTGATGCTCCATGCCGCTGATATGGCCGATGCCGCCGCGCGGGTATCTATGGCACAACAGGGCCTTGAGGCTGGAACGGCACCTGCGATGGAGGGCACCGTGCGCCTGACAGCCAGCAGAATTGTCGCGACTTATCTGTTGCCAGACATACTAACCCGCCTGCATCAAAAATGGCACTTGATCGAACTTGAACTCGTGGCCTCGGACGAAACAAACAACCTATTGCGACGCGAAGCTGACATTGCTTTGCGCATGTACCGCCCGACCCAAAATGATGTGATCACGCAGCACGTCTGCACCCTTGACCTCGCTGCCTATGCCACACCTGACTATCTGGATCGGCACGGCGCGATAGCTGAGGTCACGGACCTGCATGATCACAGCGTCATAGGGTTTGACCGCAGTACGCTGATCATTGATGGCATTGGCGAGCGCGGGCTGAACGTGGATCGCAATTTCTTTAAATTTCGCAGCGATGATCAGGTGGTCTGCTGGCAAATGGTGCGCGCGGGTTTTGGCATTGGCTTTAACCAGACGTTTATCGGGGACGAGGACCCCAAAGTTGTGCGCGTGTTTGAGACCGAACCGATCGGGGACATCCCAATTTGGCTGACCGCCCATCCAGAATTACACCATTCACCACGTATTCGCCGTGTCTATGATTTCATCAGGGATGCGTTAAAGGACATGACGCGCAGCAGATGAACGCTTTGTCATTTCGACAAAAGAAAGGGCGAGTTCAAAGAACTCGCCCTACCCTCACATCAATCAGGGAGGAAATGATGTAAGAGATACGTTCTTACTTAGCTGTGGCTTTTTTCGCAGCAGCTTGAACATCGTTTGTTGCTTTTTTAACAGCAGCAGTTGCGTCTTCCTGCATGTCTTTGCCGGCAGACATCATCAATTCAACTGTTTCCATCTGAACTTTTTTCGCGATTTCAGCGAAAGCGGCCATGTTTTCAGCAGCAACTTCAGAAGAAGCAGATGCGAAATCGGTCATTGCTTTTGCATAGTCAGCTGGCTCAGCTTTGGCTTTTGACATCTCGGCCAATTTTGCCAATGTGTCTTTTGTCCATTTGCTTGAAAGCTCAGCAGATTTTTCAGCAGCTGTCAGAGCAACGCCAGACAGTTTTTCGTTCAGCGCGGCGGCTGATTTCATAGAACCTTCCATTGCAGAAGTGTCTACTGGGAAAGAACCCATAACGTCTTTGAACATTGCGGCCATATCTGGTGTCTTTGTCATTTTATCAATCCTTTGATGCTTGGTGGATCATCCCACCGTTCTGCGTCTGCAAAAGGATATACATGCTGCACTGCGGCATTTCAAGTTTTTTCTGCACTGCAGCATAGAAATTTTTAGAGGCTAAATTGCGAACAAAATCAAAGCTTTGCTTTTTTAGCGACGTATTCACCCGGCGCATCAGAAAGAATCACCCGCCCATCAGCACCCGGAATGCGCGCCTCTACCTGCTTGCCAGACTTCTTTTTCAGCCACTTTTCCCAACGTGGCCACCATGACCCTTCTGTGAAACCTGCACCTTCCAGCCACTCCTGATAGCCCAGCCCCAAATCGTCATTGGTATAGTGACCATATTTGTTTTTGCTCGGTGGATTTACGATCCCCGCGATATGGCCCGACTGCGTCATGATAAAGGTTTTGTCCTTGGACCCCATCTGCTGAATGCCGCGATAGCTGTCTTTCCACGCGGCGATGTGATCCGTTTCACAGGCAATCGCACACAGCGGCACATCAATATCACCCAGTTCCAGATGATGCCCCATCAGATCAAAACCACCATCGGCCAATTCATTGCGCTGACACAATCCGCGCAAATATTGCATCGCCATTTTCTCGGGCAGGTTGGCACCATCCCCGTTCCAATACAGCAAATCAAAGGCAGGCGGTGTTTCCCCCATCATGTAACTTTTGACCGCAGGCCCATAGACAAGGTCATTTGCCCGCAAGAACGAAAACGTGCGGGCCATGACGATAGAGGGCAACACACCTTTGTCTTTGGTTTCGGCCTCGATCCCGTCGATAAAGTCATCCGTCAAAAAGGGTCGGAATTCGCCTTGATCAGAAAAATCTGTCAGCGCGGTAAAGAAAGTCGCGGATTTAACCGATGTATCGCCGCGTTGTTTCAACAAGGACAGTGTCAGCGACAACGTGGTTCCCGCGATGCAATAGCCCACCGCATTGACCTGTTTTTCACCCGTGATCGCCTTGACCTCGCGAAAGGCGGCCAGATACCCGTCTTCTATATAGTCCTCTAACCCGACATCGCGGTAGGTCGCATCCGGGTTGACCCAAGACACCATGAACAAAGTGTAACCCTGATCAACAACCCATTTCACCAGGCTGTTCTGTTCTTTGAGGTCAAGAATATAGAACTTGTTGATCCACGGCGGGAACAAGACCACGGGCGTTGCGTGCACTTTTTCTGTTGAGGGCGTGTATTGGATCAGTTCAAACATCCGGTTGCGGTACACAACCTTGCCCGGTGAGGTCGCGATATTACGGCCCAACTCAAATGCATTTTCATCCGCAAGTTTTACAACCAGCTCACCATTGTTGGCCTCAAGATCATCAATCAGATTCTCAAGGCCTTTGATCAGGCTCTCACCGTCCGTCGCCACCGCACGCTCCAAAGCATCCGGGTTGGTTGCCAGAAAATTGGTTGGACTCATCATGTCGATAATCTGCTGGCTAAAATACCCCAAGCGCTGTTTCTCGCGCGGGTCCATGTCAGTGACATCCTCAACCGCTTGTTTCAGCGCCTCAGCATTGATCAGGTATTGTTGCTTTACATAGTTAAAATAGGGGTGCGACTGCCACAACGGGTTGGCAAACCGCTTGTCTGTCGCTGTGCGATCTTCTGGTGCCGCCAGATCGCCCTTGGACAGTGCCTGCTGCGCTTCCATGAAATGCGTCACCGTCTTTGTCCAATACCCCATCTGATGTTCCATCAATTTGGCGGGGTTGTGCATCGCCTCAGACATATAAGACTGGGCAGCTTTCGCAAAAAGCTCTTGATTCGGACCATCCAGAGCCTGCTGGTGCGTCTGCCTATTGGTCATAACTTGCGTCAAACGGTCGCTGAGCGCCTCAACTTTCTTGAGGTTTTCCGTCATCCTCGACAACGCTGCCTCGGGATTGATGTCTGTTTCCGTGGTTTTAGTTGTCATCTTAACTTTTTACTCCTATCTTCGCACTTGCAGCATAACGTCGCCCACCTTGGGGAGGAAGAGCGTCGATTGTGCCCAAACATGGGCCTATCAGTAAGGAGACCCTTCATGCGTTATATGGCATCATACGATCTTATGGAAACCATGAGAAACACCAATCAGTGGCTTGGCGCTTCGGCACTTGCCATGGCATCCTACCCCGCTTTTTCAGTGTTTCCAAATCCTGCATTAGAATGGCTTGGCGCCTGGGGCGAAGTGACCGAACGCACGTTTGGCCGTATGGTTGTCAAACCAGATTGGAAAATCCCCCCTTTCGTCGGTGCCAACGGCCAAGACCGCCTTGTCAAACTTGAAAAAGAAATTGCCGGCGACTTTGGTGATTTACTGCATTTCCGCGTTCAAGGCCGCACCAACAAGAAACGTAAAGTTCTGTTGGTTGCCCCGATGTCCGGTCACTATGCAACACTCTTGCGTTCAACTGTGATCAGCTTACTGCCCGATTGTGACGTCTATATTACAGATTGGCACAATGCCCGCGACATCCCTGTCAGCGCTGGCAAATTCGATGTCGAAGATTACACACTTTATCTGGTCGATTATATGCGCCACCTTGGCCCCGACACCCATGTGATCGCTGTGTGCCAGCCTGCGCCTTTAACCTTGGCCGCAACCGCCTATCTGGCCGAAGAAGAACCCGCAGCCCAGCCGCGCTCCCTCACCTTGATTGGTGGTCCAATTGACCCGGATGCAACGCCCACAGATGTGACTGACTTTGGCCGCCGCGTGACGATGGGCCAGTTGGAACAATCCATGATCCAACGCGTTGGCTTTAAATATGCGGGCGTGGGGCGCAAAGTGTACCCCGGCCTGCTGCAATTGTCCTCGTTCATCTCGATGAACAAAGACACGCACGAAAAGGCGTTTGTGGATCAAATCCAACGCGTGGCGCGCGGTGAAGGTCATGAAGACGACAAACACAACAAGTTCTATGATGAATATCTGGCCGTCATGGACATGCCTGCCGAATTCTATCTGTCCACGGTTGATCGTATCTTCAAAAACGGCGAAATCGCCAAGAATGAATTTACAGTCGCCGGTAAAAAGGTCGACATTGGCAAGATCACAACTGTTGCTGTGAAAACTGTCGAAGGCACCAAAGACGATATCTCGGCCCCCGGCCAGTGTATCGCGGCCCTTGATCTGTGCACAGGTCTGCCTGACAGCAAGAAAGCCAGCCACCTAGAAGAAGGTGCCGGACACTATGGCATCTTTGCTGGCAAAAGCTGGCGTCAGAACATCCGCCCGCTGGTATTGGCGTTTATTGACGCAAATGACGGGCCAGCGCCAAGCAAGACAGCGAATAAAAACGCAGCAGCTTAACAGCCACAACATTTCTTTGCCCTTCATCTAGCCAGATAACTCTGGGGAGTTTGAGGGGCAAAGCCCCTCATTCACAAAATCAATCAAATGCGGGCTTGCCCGCCCCTTTTGGATACGGCTAACGCAGAACCAAAGGCTGGCGCATCCAATTGCGCAAGGCCGCGGTTGTTTCGCCGGGTTGCTCCAACGTCGGCAAATGCCCTGCATGATCCAACACAACGAGTTCCGCAAATGGGATCAATTCAGCCATGAAGGTGTGTCGTTTCACCGGGCATAATTCATCATGTGCCCCGCACAACACCAGCGTCGGCACACGACACCGTCGCAACGTCCCCTGCTGATCACGTCGCCGCTGCAATGCACGAGATTGGCGGATAAACACCTCTGGACCCAGCGCCTCGGCCATATCCATCACCAAATCCAACACATCACTACGATGCGGCCCCGGTGCCAGATAATTTGGCTTCATCTCATCACGCATGACTTCCAGCATCCGACCGGATCGGACTTTGACAATCTGCGGCTCGCGGTTTGCGGCAATCACGGGGGTTTCTGCCAATGGATTGGTGTCCATCAAAGCAATGCGGGTGATCCGGTCTGGCGCGCGGCGCAATATCTCCATCGCAACAATGCCGCCCATGCTGAGCCCTGCCAAAGCAAAGCGTTTTGGCAATTGATCCAACAGCCCGGATGCAATTTCCTCGATCCGTTCGCCTTGCGTAATCGGGGCGACCATCACAGCGGTGTCCGCTGACATCTCAGCGATCTGCGGCCCAAACAGGCGCGCGTCGCACATCATGCCGGGCAAAAAGACCAAAGGTTCAGACATGTTGTGCTACTTTGTTGAATTCAATGGGTTTTGAAAGCTGGATCAGCCGCCGGATTAATATCTCTATATCACGCCTTTGGCAGGTCGCAATATCGGTTGCGGCATCCATTGTGCAAGTCCGCGAAACGCAGGGAAATCTGCGTAGCGCGCTTGGCGTTGCCCAAGGGATTCTGACGGCGCTTCGCCACCCCGTAACATCATACCGCGCGGCGCAATGTAACTTGATATTGTACGATGCGGATTTTGTCGCCAGACCAGATTTAGGGCCGCTAATTTTGGGAAAAACCACATATCTGAATAGGGCAAATGATCATGCAACCACCATGCCAAATCCCGCCAATCGCGCCCCTGATCATATTGATCAGCAAACCAAGGGATCACAATCGACGCGCCCGCAATGGCATTATCCCCACTATCCCTATCCCAGATATGGCATTCAAACGGATGATCATTGCGCGCGCAATTCAACTTGTTCTGATTGCCATAGCGGTTGAGATCAGGTGATCGATACCCCGAACGCACCGCCACACGCCCAAAGGTTTCTTCCAGCGGGTCCAGCAATGTCGCGCAAAATGCGCAGCCATTTTCAATCGCAAGGTCTGGGTTTTCAGGAACGTTCGCGCGTCCATGGAACCCGGATATCTCAGAATACATAAAGTCGCGCATGTAAAAATACTTTGACAGCCGCACCCGACCAAAGGTCTCAAGGCTCCACATGCTGGCGGGTTTACGCATCAGCCAAAGCCGTTCCAGCGAAAGGCACCCTCGGGGCTAAGTGGCGAAAACGGGTTGTGCGACACTTCCCAGATATGGCCTTCTGGGTCAGAGAAATATCCGACATATCCGCCCCAAAATACATCAGACGCAGGCCGCAATATCTTGCCACCCGCCGCCTCGGCCTTGGCCAACAGTGGTGCGACCTCATCCTTTTCTCGCACGTTATACCCAAACGTCGACGCACCATGCCCCAGTGTTTCGATATCAACACCGATGTCTTCGGCAAGCTTATCAAGCGGATACAGGCCCAAAGTCTGCCCCAGAAGGTCATAAGCAATGACCCCATCCGGACTTTCTTCGCGTGTCCAACCAAGGGCATCATAAAACGCGCCCAATGCGGTTTGATCCCGCGCACCCAATGTAATCAGTGAAATTCGTTTTTCCATTATTTACCTCCTATTCAGTCACTTAAATGCAAAACCTCGCCTATCGCATTAAGCAAAAGGTCCAGACAGGGCCCATCTGAAAACCTGTGATCCGCGTCTTTAACCAGCTTTAGCTGAATGTCTGGCCCGGTGGCATGTTCCAACAACCGCACCGCGGTTGAAACGCTTACAGCTGTGTCAGCTGTGCCTTGTAAGAACCTGACAGGAAACGGTAAATGCAATGGATCACGCAGAACCAACTGCATCCGGCCATCTTCGATCATACGTCGTGTGATGATGTATGGTTCCATGTAGTCCGAGGGCAATTCAACTTGCCCCACCTCATCCAACATCTGTTTTTGCGCATCCGTGAAATTAGCCCAATATCCGTCTTCGGTAAAATCCGGGGCCGCAGCAATCGTGACCAATCCCGCCACCCGTTCGGGCTGCGCACGGGCGAGCAATAAGGCTTGCCAGCCGCCCATTGAAGACCCAACAGCAATGATCGGCCCATCGGTCAATGCCGCAACCGCCGCTGCCGTATCTTCTGCCCAGTCGCCAATGCATCCTTGCGTAAACTTACCCGAAGATTCCCCATGGCCGGAATAATCAAACCGCAAAAAAGCACGCCCTTCGCGCTTTGCCCAGTCTTCCAGGAAAACCGCTTTGGTCCCCATCATGTCCGACTTCAGCCCGCCCAAGAATACAATCCAAGGCCCGCGCCCCGGCGTGCGACGATAGGCCAGCCGCCTGCCCTGTGGTGTCTCAAGAAATGCACTGTCACTCATGTCTGTCCCTCGCGTTCTCGCAAGATCATGCGCGCGCACCGTGCAAGGGGCAACCGATAGATTTATACGTGACTCACTTGTCACGTGACTATTTAATCACCTATAAGTGATTCTATGGACAGCATCTTCAAAGCACTTGCCGATCCGGCCCGCCGCACCCTGCTGGACGCCTTGCGCCAACGCGACGGGCAGACATTACAAGAACTGACGGAACTGTTGGATATGACCCGCTTTGGCGTGATGAAGCACCTTGGCGTGCTTGAGGACGCTGGGCTGGTGGTTTCGACCAAAAAGGGACGGTTCAAATATCACTATTTGAACGCTGTTCCCCTGCAACAAACGATTGATCGCTGGATTGAGCCGATGCTCGCCAAACCAGCGGCACGAGCGGTGTTAACCCTTAAAGCAACCCTCGAAAGGACCAACGATATGACCAAACCTGATTTTATGATGCAAACCTTCATCCGCTGCACCCAAGATGCGCTATGGGATGCGCTTAGCAACCCTGACAGTATGGCTGCCTATCATTTCGCGTGCGAACGCGTGGAAGGTGAAGCGCGCGAAGGTGGTGAACTGACGTGGATATTGCCCGACGGCAACAAGATGTTGTCGCAAAAACCCACCAAAGTGACGCCCAAAACCCGGATTGAGGCAACATTTGAGCCGCATTTCTTTGGCCCTGATGCACCTGCATCGCGCATGGCATTCATTATTGAGCCCCAAGGTCCGCACTGCAAATTGACCATCGAACATTATGATCTGCCGCCCGGCCAAGAGGGTGTGTCCGAGGGTTGGGCACGATTGGCGGCTTCGCTCAAATCATGGCTTGAAACTGGCACCGGCATGAAAGCCGCGATGTAAGTGCAGGGAAAGGATGAACACATGACACAAGACCTCACAACCGAACTCGGCATTCTGACATGCCTCTGCGTGCTCGCGGCAATGCTTTGGGTGCCTTACATTATTGGGATTTCGAAAGATCCTGTTGGCAGTGACAACTTTACCCGCCCTGCTGACCTTTCAAAGCTACAGCCCTGGGTACACCGCGCCCATCGTGCGCACCTTAACCTATTGGAACAATTGCTGCCTTTTGCCATACTTGTGCTTATTATGGACCGGGTTGGCGGCTATTCCGCGCTGACATTTTGGACAGCGATTGCGTTCTTTTGGCTGCGCGTCGCCCATGCAATAGGCATGATTTCCGGGCTGGCCAAAATGCCAATTCGCCCGCTATTGTTCACGGGTGGTTGGATCTGCTGCCTCTTGATGGCCTTTTCCGTCTGGTCAGCCTGAAAACACCCATAAACGACACATGGCGCGGCAGACCTTTGCCGCGCCATTGACAACATCGCCCCACGCCGCCAAATAACGGCCACACATAACCCGCAACCGGGCGTCTCGTAGGCGCCAAACTGACGAGGAGCCCACGATGGCCCAGATTTCACTCACCCTTCCTGATGGCAATGCACGGTCCTACGAGGCTGGCATCACCGCTGGTGAAGTGGCCTCAGATATTTCCAAATCCCTTGGCAAAAAAGCGATCAGCGCGACCATCAATGGCGCGCATTATGATCTGGCTTGGCCGATTGACACAGACGCAGACATCGCAATCCACACAATGGCAGATGAAGATCAGGCCAACGAATTGGTGCGCCACGATCTGGCCCACATCATGGCCCGCGCCGTGCAAGAAATCTGGCCCGATACCAAAGTGACCATTGGTCCCGTGATCAAAGACGGTTGGTACTATGACTTTGACCGCAAGGACTCTTTTACCCCAGAAGACCTTGGGCTGATCGAGAAAAAGATGAAGGAAATCATCAACAAGCGTGATCCCGTGCGTACCGAAGTTTGGGACCGCGCCCGCGCGATCAAGCATTATGAGGACAATGGCGAACCGTATAAGGTCGAGTTGATTGATGCCATCCCCGGGGATGAACCCCTGCGCATGTATTGGCATGGCGACTGGCAAGACCTGTGCCGTGGCCCGCATTTGCAACACACTGGCCAAGTGCCGGGCGATGCGTTCAAATTGATGTCCATCGCAGGTGCCTATTGGCGCGGTGATTCAGATCGCGCGATGTTGCAACGTATTTACGGCGTGGCCTTCACTGGCAAAGAAAAGCTGCGTGCGCATCTGAACATGCTGGAAGAAGCTGCCAAACGCGACCACCGCAAATTAGGCCGCGAGATGGACCTGTTCCACATGCAAGAAGAAGCGCCCGGACAGGTGTTCTGGCACGCAAATGGCTGGATGATCTACACACAGCTACAAGACTACATGCGCCGTAAACAGCGCGCTGGCGGCTATGTTGAAGTGAACACACCGCAGGTCGTGGACCGCAAACTGTGGGAAGCATCAGGGCATTGGGAAAAGTACCAAGAGCATATGTTTATCGTCGAAGTGGACGAGGAACATGCCCGCGAAAAGGCTGTGAATGCCCTAAAACCGATGAACTGTCCCTGTCACGTGCAGATTTTCAACCAGGGTATGAAATCCTATCGTGACCTACCGTTGCGCATGGCCGAATTCGGGTCATGTAACCGCTATGAACCCTCTGGCGCGCTGCATGGCATCATGCGGGTGCGTGGATTTACCCAAGACGATGGGCATATTTTCTGTACCGAAGATCAGATTGAGTCAGAGACACTCACTTACATCGAATTTCTGTCCGGCATCTACAAAGACCTCGGCTTTGAAAACTTCAAAGTCAAATTCTCGGACCGCCCAGACATGCGATCTGGATCAGACGAAGTATGGGACAAGGCCGAAACTGCGCTTCTGGCTGCAACCCGCAAGGCCGGGATCGAACCAGAATTGAACCCCGGTGAGGGCGCCTTTTACGGACCAAAGCTGGAGTTTGTTCTGACCGACGCAATTGGCCGGGATTGGCAATGTGGCACCCATCAGGTGGATTTTGTACTGCCCGAACGGCTTGATGCGACATTTGTTGGGACGGACGGTGCGAAACACCGCCCTGTCATGCTGCACCGTGCGACTTTGGGATCATTTGAACGCTTTATCGGTATCCTAATCGAAGAACACGCAGGCAAGTTGCCATTCTGGCTGGCCCCGCGTCAGGTCGTTGTGGCCTCGATCACGTCTGAGGCTGACGATTATGTCGCCGAGGTCGTTGAGACCCTGCGCGCGGCGGGTGTACGGGCCGAGGCAGACATGCGTAACGAAAAGATCAACTATAAGGTCCGCGAACATTCAGTTGGCAAGGTTCCTGTGATCTTGGCCGTTGGTGGGCGCGAGGTAGAGGAAAAAACCGTGTCTGTGCGCCGCTTGGGTGAAAAACAAACATCAGTGCAAGCGTTGGTCGATGTCGCAGCGGCCCTGAAAAGCGAAGCAACACCGCCTGACCTGCGTTAAAGCACAAAACTGTAACAATTCTCACAAGGGCGGCCACTGTGCCGCCCCTTTTTATGAGGTTGTAACAATTTCTTAGCGGTTTCTTACAAAATTCAAGGCATTTTCAGCGATATTAAGCGCATTACCTGACAGGATCGTGAAACACTGGCTCGTGAATGGTGCAACGCTTCTGTTAGTGTTTTATATATTGCATCAGACGTAACGCAGACCAACCAAAGGGAGACATACTATGTCCACTACAATCAAAACCTTCGCAATCGCTGGTGCAGTTGCAGCCGCTTTGACTGCTCAAACAACAACAACGGCCGAAGCCGCATCAAAAGAAAAGTGCTATGGCGTATCCCTCGCTGGCGCAAATGATTGCGCAGCTGGTCCCGGCACAACATGTGCAGGTACATCGGTGACTGATTATCAGGGCAACGCCTGGACATTGGTTGACGCAGGCACATGCGAAAGCATTGATTTGCCAGAAATGGCTGATGGTACAGAGCGTACCGGCTCTCTTGAAGCGCTGGACCGTGATCTGCCAGCATAATTAAATTAGGTTTCTCGGGCGGCATGTCTTGCCCGAGAAACCAACGTATCTGACTTCAAAGATTGGAGGGTAAGACATGCGCGACACTCCCCGTCCCTTTGAACACCTCCCCAACGCCCCCGGCGTGGGATACAAACCCCAACATTTTGACGACCTGCTGAACAATCCCGGCTCTGTTGCATGGATTGAAGTACATGCAGAGAATTACATGGGTGACGGTGGCCGTCCCTTGGCGCAGTTGCGCGCGCTCTCAGAACGCTTTGCCATTTCCATTCACGGCGTCGGCCTATCGATTGGTGGCGAAACGCCCTTGGATGTTGATCACCTTGCCCGCCTGAAACGCTTGTGTGATTGGATCGAACCTGCCAGTTTTTCCGAACATCTGGCGTGGTCCACCCATGGGTCTGAATTTTTGAATGACCTTTTGCCCCTGCCCTATACCCAGCAAACAGTGACGCGTGTCAGCGATCACATCGACCAAGTCCAACAGGTGCTGGGCCGTCAAATGCTGCTTGAAAATCCGTCAAGTTACCTCGTTTTCGAAGAGTCTGACTTGTCTGAAACTGATTTTTTACGCGCAGTTGTTCAGCGTACAGGCTGCGGTCTCTTGCTGGATGTCAACAATGTCTTCATTTCATCCACAAATCTAGAATTAAGCCCTCAAGCCTATATTGATGCCTATCCATCAGAGCATGTTGGTGAGGTTCACGTAGGTGGACATGACGCTGACAGCGATGATACGGGCGCGCCATTACTGATCGACAGCCATGGCAAACCAGTTGTTGAACCGGTGTGGGCATTACTGGACTATGCATTAGGCCAAACCGGCCCACAGCCAGTGCTGGTCGAATGGGACAACGATGTACCCGATTGGCCGATCTTACGTGCAGAGGCTGAGCGCGCTGCCAAAGCTCTGACCCCATGACCAGCCAAACCGAATTCCGTGCAGCCTTGCTTGATTCCAACCGTCCTGTGCCTGACGGGCTGTTTGGCGCTCATAATGAACCAGCGGGGCGCCGTTACGCGGTTTATCGCAACAACGTGACGGTTTCGCTGATCGAAGCGATGAAAACCGCATTTCCATTGGTGCGCAAACTCATCGGCGGACAGAACTTTGACAGTCTTGCGGCGATGTTTGTCCGTGCTCATCCCCCAACATCACCACTGATGATGTTCTATGGTGCTGAATTTCCAGCCTTTCTTGCAGATTTCCAACCCCTGTCACACATCGGATATCTGGCAGATGCCGCGCGTCTGGATATGGGGATGCGCCAATCTTATCATGCCGCAGACACAACGCCGCTTGATCCTACTCTGCTACAACAGATTTCCCCAGATCAGTTGATGGACGCCACTTTCACGCTGAGCGCGGCAACAAAGATCATCACCTCACCTTGGCCATTGTTTGACATCTGGCGCTATAACTTTCAGGAAAACGCCCCGAAACCACAGGCCATTGCCCAAGATGTGCTGATCACGCGCCCCGAATTTGACCCTGCCCCACATCCGCTGCCCATCGGTGCTGCGGGTTGGTTGGCACATTTAGACAAAGGGCTCACGTTTGGTGCCGCACATGACGCAACAATCGCAACGCATCCCACATTTGATCTGGGTGCCTGCCTCACGCTCGCCCTCAGCACCGACACATTTACCACGCTTACCCCGAAGGACTCGACATGACTGCACTTACCTCGCTTTACTCATCCATAACCCAGCGGCTGGAGCAGCTTGATTGGCTCATTCCAACCTTAGCGCGTTTTGTTTTTGCAGCCGTGTTGTTGGTCTATTTCCTCAACTCAGGCATGACCAAACTTGGCGATGGTTTTGCAGGGCTTTGGACACCTTCAACGGGTGCGTATGCGCAAATTTTTCCAAAAGCGTTTGAGGCTGTCGGGTATGACAGCGATGCACTATCGATGTTCCACACCCTTGTTGTGGTAGCGGGCACCTGGGCAGAATTCATTTTGCCAGCGCTGATTGTTCTGGGTTTGCTCACCCGTTTGGCGGCGCTTGGGATGATCGGGTTTGTGGTAGTGCAATCGCTGACTGACATTTTTGGCCACGGCCAAGACAGTGCATTGGGTGCATGGTTTGACCGATTTCCTGACGCCGCGATCCTTGATCAAAGGGCGTTCTGGGTGTTCTTGCTGCTGGTCTTGGTTGTCAAAGGCGCAGGCCCATTGTCCTTTGATCGCGCGTTAAAACCGCGCGTAGAACGGCCCGATCTGGCATTAAAGTAATGCTTTAATATTAGCCTCTATATCACTGTTCCAAGATAGAAAAAGATTTTTATCCACAGCGATTAAGGGGCGTTTCATCAAGGCGGGATGTTCCTTAATCAAATCACGTGGCGCGCGCTGCCTTTGAGCTTCATCAAGGCCGCGCCATGTGGTTGAGCGTGTGTTCAGCAATGCTGCGCCAAACTGATCAAGTGCTGCATCAAGCACATCCTCGGGAAGGCCATCGGCCCGTACATCGACCAGCTGAAACCCCGGCAACGCCTTAAGCGCCTTGCGGCAGGTGTCACAATTTTTTAACCCGTATATCTGCATAGCACCTGCCCCTTATCTCATTCATGACGCACGACTCATAAAAAGACTTTCACCGAATTCCTTGATTTTTCAAGCAACCGAACAACCTTTTTGTCTGTGATGTGTTCGGGCCATGAACGCCCCACACATCACCTGCACAGGGCAGGAACATCAAAGACAAAGGAGGCACGGAACATATGCCAACAGGCACCGTGAAATGGTTTAACACCACAAAGGGTTACGGATTTATCGCACCAGAGGGTGGCGGCACGGATGTGTTTGTACATATCTCAGCCGTTGAACAATCGGGTTTGACCGGGCTGGCCGATGATCAAAAAGTCAGCTTTGAATTGTCAGAAGGCCGTGATGGCCGTCAGATGGCGGGTAACATCGCCCTGCTGTGAAAACCAATAACCCGGCGCTGGGATAGCGCCGGGTTTGATCTGTCTACTTGATCATTCGCCGCTATGGGCAGGAAGGATCAGTCGTAAGAACAGCCCTTGGTGCCTACGGGGCAATGCGCCTTGGCAGAGCGTGTGTAGTGCCGCTTGGCGCGATGCCGCTTGACCGGATGCGCTTTGGCTTGGGCGTAGCTGATGTGTTGGTTCGGCGTACCGCAACAAATAACCCCGGAAATGGTGATCGGTTGAAGGCCCGCAGGGCAATAATTTGCACTGGCATGATAGGGATAAATCTTACCTTCGGCTGCTGCTTGGCCCGGCATCATGGTTGCCATCATCAGGCCGGCCCCGGCCAGTACGGATGTTGTGATACGCATATTATCCCTCGTTATTGTTAAATTCACCGCGTTTATTTGGGGGAGAGTTTGGCGGGGGCATGGGGGCAAGTCCAGTGGTTTTTACAACTTTAAAGGCCATTTCCTACCTGGCTATAAAGGGCGGCGCCCGAACCGAGGGGCAGAAAGCAAGGCGCCCGCCCCGTGGGGGCGGTTCGGGCGCTGCCCGGCGGTGCCGGGTGTTTCCGCCAATCTTACTAAATCAAACTCTGATAGTTCGTAGTTCAAACATTTTTTGTTTCCCTAACTCGGTTAACCAAGCGAAATAAGCCTTCGAACCAGACGTGGTATTGAGGTGGTCACTTTCTATCAACCCTAGGGCTTCGAGCTGTATAATAACCGTGTCAAAAATGCTTTCATCGACATGAACAGACGACGGGCTATATAGCGAAGACTCCTTTTTGCCTTGCGCAGCTATCCCAATCTTATTGTTGATAACTGAAAAGTTTGCTTTGCCACGTAAAACCGGCGCAATAAACGAGAATACTTTTTCAATTGAAATCTCGGCGCCCCAAGAAACATATTTACTACTTGCACCATAGGCCCCTTCACTCCGAACTTTCATTTTTCCGGTTAGTGAAACGATTGTGTCGATGCCAGATAAATCTTTCACCTCATAGTTACGACGCTTTGGAGCTCGGCTTTTCAACGACTCGTTCTCTTTACGCAGTTCGTTGATCTCGGCCAAAATGCTCTCTGATGATGTTGTATTTCCCCTTACCCAGCCAATTCCTGGCTTTAATTTCATTGCTTTGCTGAGACCAAGTGCAACCAAACCTGGAAGTTCTGAAGGTGCGTCCCAGAGCTTGACTAGCCGACCCAACATCACTTCACCGCGGAAAGATTCCAGAGCTTCCATCTTCTTTTTGTCGGTTGCGTCGGTTTTCCCAACCTCTAACTTAGAAATGTCCTTCTTTACGAAGGCAAGGACTGGAAGCCCTTTCTCAAGTGCATATTCATACTCCCTTTGTGTGTAGCTTATGCCATCGCCATCGACTGATCCATACCGACCACCAATAATCAAAACGTAATAATCACAGTCATCAATGACAGTCTTGATAAATTCCAGTTGATCTTCGTCAACCGCAGTGAATGCTTCCATTCCGGCCGGAATACAGTCCATTTCCATTAATGTTTGAACAACTGCGGCCCTTTCGTGTTCAAGGTCAGCAAATGTGGAACTAATAAAAACTTGATACCTTTTCTCACTCACTTCAAAACCCCCTCAAACTCCCGCCATTCCCCCTTCGACATCCCGCTATTCTCCTGCGTCACTTCCTCCCCCTTCAGCATCCGCCGCACACAATCCAGCGCCCGACCAGACATCGTCGCGCCTCCCAACCGATAATCCTCAAACGCGCCGTAGGCCGCTGGCACCCAGTCGGCGACAACCTGACAAATCGCGTCCGCATACACGCGGATTTCATATTGCGCGTGGGCATCGGCGCGTAGGCGCAAGAAGTGGAACAGGTTGTGCAGGTCGACCTTCCAATACCATTGGGTGTAGATGTTGGAGGGCAGGTTCATACGGGCCAGCTCGCGCGCCAAACCGTCTTGGGCCTCTCCATCCGGGCCTTCGGTGCCGATCATCGCCTCGTAGTTGTCATAGGCGCGGTTGCTGTCGGATTTCAGGATTTCCAGCACCCGCGCGGCCTCTGCCCCTTCCAGAACGCCACCCCTGCCCTGATTGTTCACGACCGATTGCGCGTTCACGTGTTCGGGCGCGGGGATGTAAAATTCGCGGTCCAGGATCGAATAGCGGGCCGAGTATTCATTCACGTTTGCGGTGCGGTGGCGGATCCATTGGCGCGCGACAAACACCGGTAGCTTCACGTGCAGCTTGATCTCGCACATCTCGAACGGCGTGGAATGCCAGTGGCGCATCAAATACCGGATCAGCCCTTCGTCGTTTTGCACCGACTTTGTCCCTTTGCCATATGACACGCGCGCGGCCTGACAGATCGCGGCATCATCGCCCATATAGTCGATGACACGCACAAATCCGTGGTCCAGCACTGGCAGTGCTTTGTACAGGTGCTGCTCCATCCCCGCGCTGACCGCGCGCAAGGTTTGCTGCGGGTTTGCGCGTTGTGCGTCGATTTCGGCTTGTTGGTCGGGCGAGAGGGGCATGGGCTGCGTCCTTGATAGGTGTTTTTTGGCTTGGGATTCGCTCTGCACTATATCTGCGCAGAATGGCCCACGGAACCGCCATATGCGGTATTGCGTTTGGGATGCACTTTGCAGTTATTTTCAGGGCTTTGGCTTGCGTCGTTGACAAGGCAGCCCTGCTTTTGTGAGGGTGGAAAAAAATAAAAATGACAAATTGAGGGCAGATAATCGTGAAACATCCATGGATGGGACTTGCGCTTGGGCTTGGCCTTGCCGCTTGTGGCAGTGGTCCGGCACCTTTTGGCACCACAGTTGATGACGACGCGGACACCAACGCCGGGTCAAGGTACCTAATCGACAATAACAGCGCGCTGACACTCAACAACATCGCGTATGATCCGGGCAGCGATACGCTGACCATCAACAACATTCCGTTTGATGATCCAAACAATGCCTATGAGCGGATCACGACCGAGAAGTTTTCAAACGGGTTTGATGCGTATCAAAGCGCCCCCGCCGCAGGCAGCAACGAATTGCAGTACTTCGCGGTTTTCCGGCGTTCGGATTCTGGCAACTCACAGGTCGCAGCGGCCGGAACCGATGAATACATTGGCTTTGGTTTTGGTGGCGCGGGCGCACAACGATTGGGTGCAGCGCCAAATTTGCCCGCCTCTGGCATCTATTCATATAACGGCGAATATGCAGCTGTGCGCACCACGCTTGCCAACCCAAACAACGTTATACAATACGTCACCGGCGACGTGCGTTTGAATGCTGATTTCGACGATTTTGACGAAGTCGGTGCCGTTGGCGGCACCATCACCAACCGCCTTCTTTATGATACCACAGGTGCGCCGATTGGCACGCTTGACGGGTTCATTTCATTGGCCAATGCCACAATCGACCGCACCAATGGGACAATCAATTCGTCCACGGCGGTTGAGGTGATTAACGGGCAGCAAAATTCAGGCAACTGGAGCGGCGTTTTTGCTGGCCCCGGTGGCAATGAGATTGCGGGCATCTTGTTTGTAGAAGGCAACGGCGTGCGCGAAGCTGGTGGCATCGTAACAGTGTGTACCGGTGCGAACTGCCCTTAAACTTTGCCTCTGCTTTTGGGGTGCAACTGCGGCTTTTGGTCAAACCACTCTAAGCCCGGAAGACGCGCGGTTGGCCGCAGCCAGATTGTTGTCCGCAGGGCAGCATACTGGTGCGGCTGAGATCACCGAAGTTCTGGTACAGCGTGACCCGGGTGATACAACAAGCCTGATTTTGCACGCCCATGCAGCGCGCAACTTGGGCCGCCTGCCCGCCGCACAAAAGTCAGCGCGTCAAGCGTGGAAATCTGCGGACCGCGATATCGAAAAATACGGTGCGGCCCTAGCGATGGCGCAGGCATTGTCCAGTGATGGGCACAAGACACGCGCGCAATTCTGGCTGCGCCGCGCCGCGCATGTGGCACCCTCCGAACAAATGCGCCGCCGCGCCGTGCGTGATTACAGCTTTGTGCGGCAAACAAACCCGTGGTCGGTGAACCTGTCCTTTGGGATTAACCCCAGCAACAATGTGAACAACGCACCACGCGACAACACCATAATTCTTGGCGGGTTGGTCTTTACCAACCCCACTGCAGTTCCGATTTCTGGGTTCGAAATCCAGAACAACGTAACCTTGAGATATAATTTCAACGAAGAGCAGAAAAGCCGTAATTTCGTCGCCCTGAACTGGAGCGAAAACCATGTGGTGTTTACAGACGATAACGCCCCTGCTGGCGTCGAAGAAGCAGATTTTGCGTTTCGCCGTATTGAAGCACAGGTCGGGCGCGATTTCATCACTGGGCCGGGCAAGCCACGTCAAACCATATCCGTCAGTTACGGCAGGCTCTGGTCTGGTGGCGATGTCTTGGCAGATGAGCTACGTCTGAGTTGGAAACAAGTTTACAAACGCCCCAGCAATCGCGGCTTTGCCTGGACGGCTGACCTTGGCTACTCGGACCGCAAAGACAACGACATCCGATCTGGCGTGACGGGCAGTCTTCGGGGCCAATGGTCACGCCCCTTGGCCAACGGCGATAGAATTAGCTGGGATGCGGCTGTCGGGCGTTCGGATACAGATAGTGCAGCGATCACGCATTCCAACCTAAGCCTTGGGGCGCAATACATATTTGGGGAACCGATCCTGGGCGCGCGCGCGCAGGTCGCCATCAGCAACCAATATCGCAAATACGATGATCCACTCTATGGGCCGGACCCACGCTCAGACGCCAAACTGTCGATTTCAGGCTCATTACTGTTTGTTGATTTTGACACTTACGGTTTCGCCCCTAAACTAACCCTAGAGGCGAGCCAGACAAATTCGAACGTCACCCGCTTTGAAACACGGAATTTCGGGCTGAACATAGGGTTTCAATCTTTGTTCTGACCCCGACAGGAATAGAGCAAAAGGAAACACAGATGCCGATCAAATACCTGCACACCATGGTGCGCGTGAAGGATCTCGAAAAATCGATCAAATTTTACGAGATGCTGGGGCTGAAAGAACGCCGTCGCATGGATCACGAAGGGGGACGTTTCACGCTGGTGTTTTTGTGCCCCCCCGGCCAAGATGATGGTCATGCAGATGTGGAATTGACCTATAATTGGGACGGCGATGATGGATTGCCCAGCGATGGACGCCATTTTGGACACCTCGCCTATACGGTCGAAAACATATATGAGATGTGCCAGACGTTGATGGACAACGGGGTGGTGATCAACCGCCCACCACGCGATGGCCACATGGCTTTTGTCCGCTCACCTGACAACATTTCCATAGAATTGCTCCAAGAAGGTGAAAGCCTTGCCCCGGCAGAACCCTGGGCCAGCATGGAGAATACGGGTCATTGGTAAGACATATCGCATCCGCCGTCGCCCTGACCTTTGGTTTTGCGTCCGCTTTGGGGGCAGCTGAATGTAGATTGGCGTTGGCACTGGCGCTGGATGTGTCCAGTTCTGTTGATGCGGCCGAGGATCAATTGCAACGGGGTGGCGTGGTCGCCGCCCTGATTTCCCCGGATGTTGAGGCGGCGTTTTTCGCGGCGGATCAACCTGTGGCGCTGGCTGTTTACGAATGGTCAGGCCGTTACAATCAGGAAATCCTGCTTGATTGGACGTTGATCGACAGCCGCGCCGCATTGGTGAAAGCCGCAGAAACCATCGCAAACAGCACCCGCAGTCACAACGATTTTCCCACTGCCATGGGGTATGCCTTGGGATATGGCGCAAAATTGCTTGAACGCGCGCCACCCTGTTTACGAAAAACCATTGATATGGCGGGGGACGGGCAGAATAACGAAGGTTTTGAACCTAGTGTTGCCTACCGTGAATTCCCCTTCAGTGAGGTCACCGTTAACGGTTTGGTCATAAACGCAGCCGACTATGAAGGTGAGGTTGGGTTAATCGCCTTTTATCAGGGTGAAGTCCTATATGGGCCGGGGGCCTTTATGGTGATCGCGGACGGGTTCGAAGATTATGAGCGCGCCATGCGCATCAAATTAGAGCGCGAACTTTCCCCTGTCGCCATTGGTGCCCTGACCCATCATCCTGATTCTGCGGGATGATACGCCTCTGCGTCATGATTTTTGGGCTGGCCATGCCGGTTGCGAGTCTGGCTGCGGAATGTCGCCAAGCCCTTGCCTTGGGCTTGGATGTCTCAGGATCGGTAGATGCCCGTGAATATCGCCTGCAAATGAGCGGCGTTGCAACGGCACTAGACACCCCAGAGGTGCGCGAAAAGCTGCTGGCAATGCCCACAGCCCCAGTTGCCATTTTGGTGTATGAATGGAGCGGCCCAAACGATCAGGCCATCGTTGTACCATGGACGCGCGTTGAAACAGATGCCAACATCACAACCATCATTGACACATTACGCCAAACCACACGGCGCGATGCGACTCCGGGAACGGCATTGGGGGTCGCCATGCGGCTGGGGCAAATTTACCTTGCCCAGCAACCAGACTGCTGGAAACACACGCTTGATATTTCCGGTGACGGCAAATCCAACCTAGGCCCGCGCCCTCGCGATGTGCGCGACGCGATTGAAGCCAGCGGCATCACTATTAATGGCTTGGTGATTGGTGTGGATGATCCAAACATTGGTGATATCAGACAGGCCGAGATTGGCGAACTCTCGTCCTACTTCCGGGCCGAAGTGATCGTAGGCCCAGACGCCTTTGTGCATACCGCAATCGGATTTAATGACTACGCGCGCGCCATGACACAAAAGCTGTTGCGGGAACTCGAAAGCCTGGTGTTCTCAGAACTTTCCGCCCCGCCGAACCCTCAATAGATGTAACGGATCTGATCTGTCCAATACCGCTCCATCCGTTTGAGGGAAGTGGTGATATCCGCGATGCCCTCGTGACCCAGCACACCCTTGTTTTCCAAGCCATCTGCGTGGCGGGCAAACAGTTCTGACACCACATCACGCACATGTCGCCCCTTTTCGGTCAGGCGCACCCGCACCGAACGGCGGTCAATCTCGCAACGCTGATGGTGCATATAACCCATTTCAACCAGCTTTTTCAGGTTATAGCTGACGTTGCTGCCTTGATAATATCCACGGCTTTTCAATTCGCCTGCGGTCACTTCGTTGTCACCAATGTTGAACAACAACAGCGCTTGAACGGCGTTGATCTCAAGCACGTTCACGCGTTCGAATTCATCCTTAATCACGTCCAGCAACAGCCTGTGCAACCGTTCTACCAGCGATAATGCTTCTAGGTATCCGACCATAAAACCCTTGTCACTTAGGGTTGGTACAAGGGGTTCTTGAATGCTCATGTCTACTCTCTCCGACTCAATCTGCTGAGCCGGAAAATGAAGATTAAAATAGAATATTTCGTTAAACTGAAAAGATCAGCCCTCAGCGCCTGCCAAATGGGTCTGGATATCACCAATCAAATCGCCATAGGGCGCAGGTGTTTCCACCTGCTGCGTGATCCATTGATAGAGGTCATGATCATTCTCACTGAGCATCGCATCATACAAGGTCAGTGACGCATCATCCATCTGATCCAACCGCGCAGAGGCATAGGCAGACAGGATCAAATCCATCTCTTTGATGCCGCGCCGGATCGAGCGCATATAAAGCCGCTTCACGCGATGTTCATGTAACTCAGTCATTTTCTGTTTCCGTCAACATCCGGCGCATCCGCTTTTCCAAACGTCCCACGGCTTGGGCATTCTTCAACATTTCAGCACGCAATATGCGCATTTCGTTTAGCGTATCACGTAGATCGGTGGACATGGTGTCACCATCTTCCGGGCTGACGATACCGTCGCCCTCACCGTTGATCAGCCACATCATCGAAACGTTCAACAGGCCCGCCAATTGCGACAATCGATTTGCCCGAGGTTCAGACAGGTCATTTTCCCAATCGCGAATGGTTGAGACTCGCACGCCAATACGCCGGGCCAAAATTGATTGTGTCATGTCGGTCTGTTCACGCGCCGCAGCAACGCGATCACCAAATGTCGCCACGTCCGGACCATACCAGTCTGTGCCATCTGTCATCTCATCATCTCCTACGTTTACCGAACGTCCTTGATCGACGCGGGGCGTCCCCCTATGAGTGTGTCGGAACACATAGACAATCCGAGGTTACAATGGAACTGCTGTCTGCATCACTCGCCCGCGTCAAACCGTCCCCTACAATCGCTGTGACCACAAAGGCGGGCGAACTCAAAGCCGCAGGCGTTGACGTTATTGGCCTTGGCGCTGGGGAACCGGATTTTGACACGCCCCAGAACATCAAAGACGCGGCGATTGCTGCGATTGCAGCAGGCAAGACAAAATACACCGCCGTGGATGGTATTGCCGAGCTAAAGCAAGCGATTTGCGCGAAGTTCAAGCGTGACAACGGGTTGGACTACAAGCCCTCTCAGGTCAGCGTTGGCACAGGCGGCAAGCAGATCCTCTATAATGCGCTGGTTGCCACAATGAACCCCGGCGAAGAAGTTGTGATCCCTGCCCCCTATTGGGTCAGCTACCCAGACATGGTTCTGCTGGCTGGCGGCACACCTGTGATTGCGCCCGCCACACTGGAAAACGATTTTAAACTGACACCAGAAGCACTTGAGGCCGCGATCACGCCCAAGACCAAATGGTTCATCTTTAACTCACCCTCAAACCCCACTGGCGCTGGCTATACCCGCAATGAACTTAAGGCGCTGACAGATGTGTTGATGCGCCACCCGCATGTTTGGGTGATGTCGGACGATATGTACGAACACCTGTGCTATGACGGGTTCGAATTCTGCACCCCTGCCGAAGTTGAACCAGCCCTGTATGAGCGCACATTGACCACCAATGGCGTGTCCAAAGCCTATGCCATGACAGGCTGGCGCATTGGCTATGCGGCGGGACCTGAAAAACTGATCGGAGCGATGCGTAAGATCCAGTCACAATCCACCTCTAACCCCTGCACCATTTCGCAGTGGGCTGCGGTTGAGGCATTGAACGGGACCCAAGACTATATCCCTGTCAACAACGAGAAATTCGTGCGCCGCCGCAATATGGCCGTGAAAATGCTGAATGAGATTGACGGCTTTACCTGCCCCACACCAGAGGGCGCATTTTATGTGTATCCTTCAATCGCGGGTATCATTGGCAAGACCAGTGCCGCTGGCACCAAAATCACCGATGACGAAGTCTTTGCCACAGCATTGCTTGAAGAAACGGGCGTCGCTGTGGTTTTTGGCGCGGCATTCGGACTATCGCCAAACTTCCGGGTCAGCTACGCTACGTCAGATGAGGCCTTGAAAGAGGCCTGTACGCGCATTCAAAAGTTCTGCGCGCAGTTGACGTAAGTAAGGGTTACCATATGTCGGGCGAGTTGCCGGAGTATTATTTCAGGGTCCGTGAAAATGGGGCCGCCGTATTCCGTGTGGATACCGAAAACCGACAACGCCGGATCGAGATGGACCAGATTGCCATGCTCAATATCCGCAATGGTGAGATCAAGCCGCAGGGCGACCGGGTGCTGTCGGACGAAGACCGCGAAACCATTGACGCTTGGATGCAAGAGCGCCGCCAAATCTTGGCCCACCGCGATATCGACGATATCTACCGCGCGGTGGACCATATGAACCTGACCACGCAATGGGTGCAATCCAAAGCCACCGAAGAACAGCTGGAAGCGGTCACCGATACACTGCTGTTGGCCATGCACGATCTGCGCAGCACCTTGGTGCGCAAAAAGGCGGATCGCCTGCTCAAAGACTGACCGCGAAAGGACAGGGGGCATCTGATGCTGCTGACAAGGCGAAACCTGCCCTATACCGCCCTGTTGATCGGTGCGATCTATCTGGTGCTGGCCCCAAAAGAAAAACAGATCGATGTGTTCCTGACGGGCTATAGCTATTGGGATAACACCCCGCGTGCCTCTGCCGCGATTGCCCGCCCGGTTGTCCACACCCAAGCAGCTGGCACGGGCACCTTTGATGATCCTGTGACACTGGCCGTTGGACATGCGATCTACTTTAATCACTCGTTCATGGACTTCCCGACTGGCACGCGGTTTTATTTCCCGAGGTTGCGCAAATACGCGATTGTTGAGGACCTGTGTGGTGATGGGCGCACCCCGCAGAACGGGCCCTGTCATATCGGATATAAAGGCCATGCGTGGCTGGATATCTACGTGGATGGCAGCGAGGCTGGCAATCAGATTGCCAACGCATGTATGGCCGATATCACCGGAATTCAGCCCGCCATCGTAAACCCCAAGGCAAAATATCGCGTGGTGGCTGGCCCGATTACCGAGGGCGGCTGTCAGGTCTTTTGATCAGGGTCACCACGACCCAACGCCTTAATCGTGACGCCCCAGAACCGTGCGTTTAACAGCACAGCCGCAACACCCAAACCGATGACCAAACCAGCCCAGACGCCAATACCTTCAAAGCCAAAGGTAAAGCCCAGCAGATAAGAACAGGGAATGCCGATCACCCAATAGCTGATTGCAGCCAGCACCATAGGCACCTGCGTATCTTGCACGCCGCGCAACAATCCCAGTGCAATCGCCTGCGCCCCATCAACCAATTGAAACAGTGCCGCCATCACCAGCAGCCCAACGCCAATCGCCAAGATATCAACGCGCGCAGGTTCGCCGCGTTGCATGAAAATTGAGATCAAGGGTTCTGGCCAGCCAACAAAGGCAATCATCGTCAACAAGGCAAATGCCAGTGACATCGCCATCGCAATAATTGCGCCGCGTGCCATATGAAACCGATCCCGCCGCCCATAGGCATTCCCCGCCCGGATCGTGGCGACATTGCTGATCCCCAAATGAACCATAAATGTGATCGAGGCGAGCTGCACCGCGATGCCATGTGCAGCCAATGGAATGGTGCCAAGCCAGCCCATCATCATCGCGGAGGACGCAAACAAGCCAACCTCGCTGAGGGCCGTGATGCCAATTGGCCACCCCAGCCGAAACACTTGCCCCAACATTTGTTTATCCGCGCGCCACAGCCGCACAAACAAACTGTGCTCGGGCATCACCCAAAGTACGTAAACAACGACCCCGACCAGCGACACAATTTGAGTTGCAACAGATGCCCAAGCAGCGCCGACAATGCCCAGTTCAGGTGCCCCCCAATTGCCAAAGATCAACGCATAATTGGCAAACCCATTGATCACGGCAGCCACCAATGTAATCAACAATACGATTTGAGTCCGCTCTAACGCTGCTAGGTATGATTTTAGCACCATCACCAACAGCGCAGGCACAATGCCCCACCCGGCCACCGACAGATAACGCCCCGCACTCACGGCCACAGCATCACTTTGCCCGAGCAGACGTAAGATCGGTTCGGACCAGATCATCGCAGGCAAAGCGGTGATCCCAAAAGCAAGCGACAGCCACAGTCCCATGCGTGTTGATCTGCGAATGCCCACCTCGTCACCCTCTGCATGAAAGGATGCGACCATCGGCATTACGGCCCATGCAAAACCAGAGCCAAAAATGAACAAAACAAAGAAATATGTGCTGGCAAGCGTGACTGCCGCCAAGGCCTCAACCGAGTACCAGCCCAGCATCACCGTATCCGTGATACCAATCGCCATCTGCGCCAGATGCCCACCGACCAGCGGCAAGCCCAAAGTCAGGATCGCGCGGACATGGCCACCGTATGTCATTGGGTTTTGCATAGATCAGCCTTACGCCCGGTTCTGGCGAAGGGAAAGAGGGCTTGGCGCAATACATGTAAGGCGCGCTTGGGGGCAGCGATTGTGCAGCGGTATTTAAGAAAGGGTGAAATGAAAGATGTCTTTATTTTGAAGTAACATGATTGGTTGCACGTCACGGTCGCCTGAATAACGTTATCGGTGGCCCCAATCGTCCGGGTCATCGGAATTGCCAGGGCTTAGGCCAATCACGTCACCTTTTGTGGAACAGCCCAACCCCAGCACCGTGCGGTTTGCATAGGCGAAGTAGGCAACCACCTGATTAATCTCTAGGATTTCGCCATCTTCCCACCCTGCCTCGCGCAGCTTATGGACATCGTCGCCGCACATGGTACCCGGCGATTTGGTCAGCTTTTGCGCATAGATCATCGCCGCCTGTTGTGCTGTATTCAGCGGGGTTACCGTATGGTCACCTGCCTCAATCGCAACCCGTATTGCATCGGCGCGCGGATCATCGCCCAGTAACCGCTTCATCCCTGCAAAATGGTGTTCCACACAATAATTACACTCATTCAGCGCCGACACCCAAACCCCCAAGACCTCTAAGAACCACTTGGGAATCGTGTTGTCGCGGTGATGCAGCACATATTTATAGATCGCCATATGCCCCTCCATGGTGTGGGGCCGCAGCGAATGCATCATCATGATGTTATCGACATTATTGTTAGGTCCGGTGACGCGGGCATATAGCTGCTTGAGTTTACCAGTCGCGGCGTCGAAGGGGATTGTTTTGATCCAAGGCATGAGAGACTCCTGAGGGTTTGGGAGAGTGTGAGCAGATTGTGCAACGACCACAAGACGCGTTTGGCGCGAATACAGATGTGAAAAGCTGTGGATTAACCGATCAAGGCGATTGCCCCGCGCCGCGCGCCCTGTCAAAATGCGCGCAATCATAAGAAAGAGCAGCGCCCATGTCCGATCTACTCTCCGGGTCCAAACCCAGTGAATACGATGCGTCTTCCATCCAAGTGTTGGAGGATATGGAGCACGTCCGCCTACGCCCCGGCATGTACATCGGCGGCAAGGATGATCGCGCGCTGCACCATATGGTGGCTGAGATCATCGACAACTCGATGGACGAGGCTGTCGCGGGCCACGCCACATGGATCGAATTGGAACTGCACGAGAACGGCCATGTCACCGTGCGCGACAACGGGCGCGGCATTCCAACTGATCCACATCCCAAGGACCCGTCCAAGTCGGCGCTGGAGATTATCTTTTGCACGCTGAACGCGGGCGGTAAATTCTCGGGCGATAGCTATGAAACTTCTGGCGGCTTGCACGGGGTCGGCTCCTCTGTGGTCAACGCCCTGTCTGATCACCTACGGGTTGAAGTGGCGCGCAACCGCGAACTTTTTGCGATGGAGTTCTCTCGCGGTATTCCACAAGGAAAGCTTGAGAAAATTGGCGCGGCCCCCAATCGGCGCGGCACAGCGGTGACCTTTCACCCAGACGCGGATATTTTTGGATCGCTGAAACTCAAGCCCGCGCGCCTGTTCGCGATGGCGCGGTCCAAGGCCTACTTGTTTTCCGGTGTTGAAATCCGTTGGAAGACGGCACAAACGGATGGCGACACACCCCAAGAAGCGACATTCCATTTCCCCGGCGGCCTGTCCGACTATTTGAATGAAACGTTAGCAGGGTCAACGACTTACGCCGATGCGCCTTTTGGCGGAACCGTGGATTTCAAAGAGAAATTTGGACAGCCCGGCAAGGTCGAGTGGGCCATCAACTGGACACCCTCACGTGACGGTTTCATCCAGTCTTATTGTAACACCATCCCCACCCCAGAAGGCGGCACGCATGAGGCCGGATTCTGGGCTGCAACCCTCAAGGGCATCAAGGCGTACGGCGAATTGGTCGGCAATCGCAAGGCTGCGACGATCACCCGCGAGGACCTGATCACGGGTGGTTGCGCATTGGTCTCATGCTTCATCCGCGAACCGGAATTTGTCGGCCAGACCAAGGACAGATTGGCCACAGTGGATGCACAGCGCATGGTCGAAAACGCCGTGCGCGACCACTTTGACAACTGGCTGGCAGCGGATACAAAATCTGCGGGCGCGATCCTTGATTTTCTGGTGTTGCGCGCCGAAGAACGCCTGCGCCGCCGTCAGGAAAAAGAAACCGCCCGCAAGACCGCGACCAAGAAACTGCGCCTGCCCGGCAAGCTGACCGATTGTACGTCTAAATCGCGCGAAGGCACCGAATTGTTCATCGTCGAAGGCGACAGCGCGGGCGGGTCTGGCAAAGGCGCGCGCAATCGAGTTAATCAAGCGTTACTGCCGCTCAAGGGCAAGATTTTGAACGTGCTGGGGGCGGCGTCCAACAAGATCACCACCAACGCTGAGATTTCCGACCTGTGTGAGGCGCTGGGCGTCGGCATGGGGTCCAAATTTGTGCTCGACGATCTGCGCTATGACAAAATCATCATCATGACCGACGCGGATGTCGACGGCGCGCATATTGCATCGCTGCTGATGACGTTTTTCTTCACCCAAATGCGCCCGATGATTGACGCCGGGCATCTATACCTTGCCTGCCCGCCCCTGTTCCGTCTGACCCAAGGACCCAAGCGGGTCTATTGTCTGGATGAGGCCGAGAAAAATGAGTGGCTGGAAAAGGGTCTCGGCGGGCGTGGCAAGATTGACGTGTCACGCTTCAAAGGTCTGGGCGAGATGGACGCTAAGGACCTCAAAGAAACCACAATGGACCCAACAACCCGCAAACTGATCCGCGTGTCGATTGACGAGGACGAACCGGGGCAAACCGGCGATCTGGTCGAGCGGTTGATGGGAAAGAAACCGGAACTGCGCTATGCGTATATTCAAGAGAACGCGCGGTTTGTGGAGGAGTTGGATGTCTAAGTCTAGAAAACCACCCGATCCTATAGCTAGACGTTTGCGGCAAGAAGCGGGCTTCGGTTGCGCTGAATGCGGCAATCCTATTGTCGAATATCACCATATTATTGAGTGGAACGAGCTAAAACATTTTGATCCAGAGCACATGGTTGCTTTATGCCCAAATCACCATGCTGAGTTTGGTAAGTTAGCTAAGGGCAAAGCATATGCAGTGAAGGAGAACCCACACAATATCAGATCAGGTCGAATCTATGGATATCTTGGCGGAAACAAAAATCAGAAAAAATTAAGAGTTGGCGCTATGATGATTGAGGATTGTAAGTCCGCGATTGATTTTGGGGGAAACTCAATCCTTTCATACAAGCTTGTCGATCAAGAATATCAGCTTGACGCATTTCTCCCTGATCAGAATTTTTGGCCGGAAATTGAGATTTCAAGAAACTATGTTGCCGCGATCACTAGCGATTTCTGGGACATAGAGTTTAAGACCAATTGGGTAAAATTCCGCAGAGCCAAAGGTGATATTTTTCTTTCAATCGACTTTCGCAAGGACGAAGTTGAAATTGATGGATTTTTATCAATTTTGGGACAAGACATAGATCTAAAAAAATCACAGAACCGCATTGGAGGTGGGACACTTAGCAATGTATACATTAAGGGGTGTAAAACTGCACTTAGTGTTGGTCCAGATGGTAAGATACATCGTCCTAACTTTGCTATGACAAACCCCAAAATGATCTTTACGCCAAGGAAGTAGAAGCCCAAAAAAATGATAGACAGCCACCGCCGACATCGTATCCACTTGCGTCATTGGCGCATATCTCTTCCCATGTGATTCGCACGTTCGCGGTAAGCCGCTCACCCATTGGTAAGGAGCTTCTACATTGCGATAGTTTGGGACTGAAACTTGCGCTTATGCGACGGCAACTTCGTTGCGAAACAGCTTTCAAGCACTCATCGATACATCGCGTTTAACTGGCTGCACACCACCACGCCCGTCCCCCAACACCGCCTGTATCCGCTCTAACTGCACGACCATCGCCGCCACGCTCCCCTGCAAATCCTCGACCATCTGCACAATATCTTCGCGTGGCACTTCCCCCGCGCCTTGCGTTTTACTCAATGACAACCTCGCAACCACCGGGGAAATCCCCAATTCACCCTGAAACAAATCCTCGCAGGTTTGGAACTGCCGCTTTGCCCGCTCGGGGCGACCGGACCCAGCGTAGGTCTCAATCAACGTCGCATGGACATCCTCGCGGTAGGGGTCGACCTGCAACAAGCGCCGTCCGGCGCGGATGGTTTCGTGGTCGCGGCCGTGGGTGCGTAGGTAGTTGATTTGATGCGCCAGCCCTTGGCAGTAAATCTCGGCAAACTTCTCGCGGTCCGCCATGATCCAATCGCCCTGAACACCGTCCAACAGCGGGCCGCCGTAGCGGCGCAGACAGACATCAAGGGCGGTGAAATCCTCGTCCGTCATCACATCAACCGAGATCGCGCAAAGCCGGACGACGCAGCGTTCAAACCCTTCATGCACCAAATGCACATTATCAGGCAGGCTTAACCCGCTGGTGTCGCCCTCGCGACAGACCATGCCCTGCGCCCAATCCGGCAAGCCCTTTTTCAGCCGCCAAAGGGCGGTGCGCAGACGCGCGCGTTGTTTAGCAGGCGCGCATTCAGGCCACAGCGTTTCCGTGACCGCCTCGCAACGTAGCGCGCGTTTGCCCGCCCCCATCGCCAACAGTCCAAACAGCGACAAACCCGTGGGCGACAATTTCAAAGGGTGTGCAGGCGCGTCGCCGACAGAGGCTGACAGCCCCCCAATCAAATTGATTTCTATGCGCGACATCAAACCACCCCCAATAGAATAAACGTCCGGTAAAATGCCCAAAACGAGCCCGGTGAAACGAGATAAACTGAATAATTGACCTAGGGGAACTCTACCATGGGTTAGCGATGTTTCAACCTCGGGTATTCCTTACCTGACCCACTTGAAAAGGGGGGTATAGTGTAGAATCAGAGGTCGAAACGCCACATTTCCACTACGGGTGCCCAATTGTGCAAGGCAATCTCGCCCCCCGCAGAATCGGCACCACCAGCAATATCGGCGGCGCGGTACAGTGCCACAATCAACGACTGCACCCGTTCTTCGGGAACTGGATAGGTCAGACCGTCGGTGGTACGCCAGCGGATCATCGGCTGAAATGAAACACCGAACAGATCATGCATCGCCTGCCCGATCCACCCCTGCCCCGGCGCGACTTGGGCCATTACAAAACCCACCCAATCCGGCAGGTTCAGGCCAAAAGATGTCTCAATCAGTTTGACCAGCATGTCAGGCGTATGCGTGACATAGAGGTATCCTGCATCGCCGTCCCGCCCAATCGCCCCAACAAATTTGGCCCCATCCGCACCATCCTTGATATCAATGGCAACGGGTTGGCTGCGCGCGTCCTTCATCAGGGTGACCTTTGGCAGGTACTCAGCCATGGCGCGCATCAAAGCATAGGCATTCATGTCATCCGTCAGATCGCCAAACCCAGCAGGGTCATAAAGCCCCCCGACCAGCCGCGATAAGCGTATCACATGGTCAAGCCTCAGATCGCGCCCTTTGCCCGCAGCAATTTCAACGCTGTCTGCCATCCGGTGCACCGTCGCCCACGGCCCATCAGGCTTTTGGGCAAGCGCGGTGTCAAAGACCGCGTCCCAGCTGACATCCCAGACAGTTTCAATATCCACGCGCGGTGTGCAGATCATCAAACCAAACAGTTCGACATCATCAAACGACATTGGTCCAACGGGAAACAGCAAGGTTTCAGGTGCCATCTGGTGTCTCCTTGGGTGGGTTCAATTCGGGCAAAACAGATTCGGTCATTTCCGCAATGATCTCGCGAATGATCCGCGCGCGTTTCGTTTGAGACAAGGCTTGCACGTTTGGCACATTTGAACTTTCACTGCCTTGCTGATTGATCAGATACCGCTGGATGACAAAGTCCGTCAATGCCGCGTTGCGGTTCACGATGCCAAGGACAATATCCGCGTCCTTACCAAGATCTTTATAGGTGATATCGCCCGCAGCAAAATCCCGCGCTGCTTTGCGATGTTGCAAAAACAACGGTGAGGTAAAGGCCAGCAAACCGCCGCCCTGAATCTGATTACGCAACAGGTTGGTACGGAAGATACCGTTCATCAGTTTGACATCTTGCGCCGACAGGCCTGCGGTTTTCATCTGCCCTTTATACGTCCCTCGCATCAAATGCTGCGAGAATGCGTTGATGCGTGTGCGTCTAAAAAACGCATGTCCAAACAATATTTGTGCAGGATAGATCAGCGCATTCTCATAGGCGGTGGATTGTGTCGGCTTGATCTTTTTGAGGGCATAAAGCGCTAGCAGCAAAGTGGGTGCTGCCATCTCGTCGCGCAGAACCTCAGAACCCGCGACAATCGTTTTGAGCAGTTTGATCTTTGCGACAAGGGCTGGGTCATGACCTTTGCCGTCCAAGGCACTTCCGTTTGTCAATGCCGTGACCAGCAGATCAATGGCACTGTCTTTGCTATCCCCGGTGCTATTCAAAATGTCGCGCAGGATGTCGTTGGCCAAGCCAGGATAGCTATCACCGCCCGCAATCTCCATTTTTAGCGGCAATTCACCTGACGCAGCCTTGGTTTCTGGCGTCGTCTTAGGTGTGTCTGTATCGGAATCGGTATCGGCACTGCTGTCTGTCGCATCGTCAGCTTTGACTTTGACCTTCATCTTTTCGCCAACATAGATTGAGCGTGTTCCATCGGGTCGGATCACCAATTGCAGGCCTTGAATGTTGCCAACAACTTTGGCTTTGCCGTCTTTGGGTTTGCTCGCTGTACCGCTGGGTGTTTCTTTTAGGAATACAAATGCGGCGTTTGCATCTTTATCGCTTAGGCCAGATGCATGCACATGGTCATAGAGATGTCGCAAGGTCTCACGGAAATCAGACCAACTTGCAGTCTCTGGTATTTCAAACACTTCGACTTTGCGTTTCACGCCTGTGACTTCAACGCCATCATCAAAGATCGGTAATTCAATAGGTTTGTCCGCTTTGACAAGGGCTTCGTTTCTGACAGCGCGGCGCGCTTCCCAAACGTCGTTCATCCTTTGGCCTTCGGACAAAAGCGTATTAAAGTCCTGTTTTTTGCCCTCAGACACACTGCTGACAAGCTGGGGAATGTCCGGCGTTAAATGCGGCGCATCATCGTTGTCATACACTCTGAACGTCTGGCCCTCGTTGGGATGTGCAAACTGCTTGATCATCCAGAAAACGCGCGGCGACAGCCCCTTGTCACGGGCACCCAGCATATCGCGGAGCAATGGCAGGGCACTGGCATATCGTTTCTCATCCGCCCCAATCCCGCCACTGCTGATTGTGAGAAAGGTCTTTATATCTTCAAACGTCAGTTTGTCCGGTGGACGGATCTTGGAAACGTCCAAACGCGCACCCCATGAAAAGGCATCCATCTGGACCATCTCATGCGCATAGGCCAAGGACAGCGCCACTTCATGCTCAACATTCTTGGCGGTTGGCGGGGCGGAATGCACTTGGTTCAAGAAATGCGCCAAGGCGATCAAGTCTGTCGCATCTGACGGATCAAGTTTTAAGGCCTTCAACTGATCACTGGTTAATCCACCATCACCCCCGTCCAGAATTGATTTCGCCAAGACGCGCAGCGGTTTATTGACTTCGCTATACTTCATCCGCGGTTTGACAGGCGGAACATATCCATTTTGAAATTCGTCTTTGATCTTTTGCGCATATGCATCAGCAGGCAAGTCACGGATCGTGTCTGCAAGCGCGCTTTTAAGTTCTGGGTTAAGCGACGCCTGTACAAAGTGGCCCAAAATATCCCCGTCTTTGGGATTGTTTCTCAAGGTACGCTGAGGGGAAAGTGCTGCGTGATCCAACACCGCTTTAAATGCAGGCCAAAATCCTTTGAAAGGTGTAACACCCTTGGCAAGGGCCAAGCCCGATATCATCGCCTCAAGCGCGCTAGGGAATTGAACATTTCCTTTGGTCGCACCTGCCTGTTTGTCGACATATTCATTCAGATATTTAATGACGCTGACGCCGCTTGCCGATTTGTCGGCATCGCCAAACCAACCAAACACACCTTTTTCGTTTAGTTGCGCAAAGGTTTTCAGCAAGAATGTCGGATGGTCATCAGATTGCGCAAGCAACCCCTTCAGCGCCTCTTGCGCCCCATCCATCTGCTTTGTGCCAAGCGTTTCAACCAAACCCGTCAAACCTTTGGCATAAGATTCGGCATTATCCCCATGGCTGCCGGTTACTTTGCCCATCAAGGTGACAATATCGTTGAGCGTTTTCAGGCGCTCTGCATTGGCACCTTCTGCCGCCGCCTTTACCGCAGATTTGAAACCAGCAATGTCGCCTGCACTCTTTGTCAGACTAAGTGCGTCCGCGTTGTCAGAAACCGATTTACGTGTCAGCGCGGCAATTGGGGCATTCGAAGGATCTGCGGTTCCTTCATAATTAGTGGCCTTCTGAACCACGGCTTCTTCGTTGAACAGACGCGCAGGGCGGGCCAACCAGTCAGGTGTGGCAAGGTGGCCCTTGTCCATTGCCTTGAACGCGCTTGGATGCAGGGAAGCCAGTTCCATCGCGCGGCGCTGCAAGGTTTCAATACGTGCAGTTACCAAATCCTGACGTGATGACATGCGCGCCCGCGCCCCTTCATCACGCACCCGCAACAATCGAATATCCAAATCACTCTGCATAAACAGATGCGCTGAAATCTCAGCCTCAATCATCAAATGCGCCAAGCGCGCCTTTTCAGCAGACGGCATGTCCGGCCACGCCTCAAGCTGATCCTCATCCAAATCACTTAAACGGTTGGACCACGGCCCATCGCGCATTTGCAGCACGTGCAGCCCCTCTTCGCCCACCGCATGGCGCGGTGCGCCCTCACGGATCAAGACCACAGGCTCACCACCCAATCGCAGCGTCACGGCGTTTTCCTCGCCATTCCCCAAGGCTTTAACATAGGCAAAGAACATATCATCAGGCACGGTCAATATTGGCGTACGTTTGACCATGGATCGCATCTGTGGCGGCACAAATTCCAACAATGCCCGGCGCTGTGACACCCGTGCGAAAAATCCACCCTGATTGGCAACAACAGGTGCGCGAATGGCTTGGGTGATCGCATGGGTCAGCGCATCAATATCAATGTCTTTTGCGCCGGTCGCCGTTTTCGCCAGTGCAGCAATATCAGCCTTGGACATTTTGGTTTGCCCAGATTGCGCAAGCGCAATTTTCAACAAGGCACTTTGAGGCAGATGTGACAACAAGGGCTGCAAATCCTTTGGAACATGCTGCATCACCTTTAGCCGCTCAGAACGCAAGGCAGCCTCAGCTTTGGCTGTTTTGGCCGCACGCCCAGTGGTTGCGGTGTCAATTGCAGCGTCAAGCACGGCGCGCCCGTCAATGCCTTTCAAACGCGCCTCCAACATCCGTACAAGGTTTTTGCGTTTGCTATCAGATACGTCACCCGCCGTGGTCAATTGGTGTAAAAACGCAATGTCTTTGTCAGACAGGTTTGACGCCTGATCCCGCGCACCGTCGGGTAAGATGTCTGTGACTTCCTTGCGACGTATGGCGCGGGCATCTGCAACATCTTGATCCGCGCCCAGTTTGGCAGCCATCAATCCTTCGATCTGGCGCGCCAACAGCGGGCCATCGACATCCTCGCCAGCCGCACGTGCCTTGGCAACAATTGCATCAACATCACCGCCCTGCGACAACACCTTTGCAAGATCGCGTTGCAAGATTGGTGGCAATGCCGCGATCTCGGACACAGGTGCGTCTTTCAGCGCCGCGCGGGTCTCGGGATCGACACCTTGTAAAACACGGTTGCGCGCACGCGATTGTTGGCCCTGCTGGGATTGTGTTGCCATCTTACTGGCGTGAGCTTCGGTTTTGCGGGCCTTGCGGTGCACCTCAATGCCGTTCAGCAAAGCCGCAGGATCAATGCCGGGGTACATCGTGGCCAATGCAACGCGCAATTCACCAACGCCACCTTCGATACCGCCCACACCTTTTTGAAAGACCTCGTGCAACTGGTTGATATGCCCAAGGGTCAGCCCAGAGGTCTGTGCGCGAATTGAGGGCGGCAATGCAGCCCAGCTTTCTGCCGCCGCCTTTACGCCGTCCGCAAATGCCTGATCTGAGTCAAAGAAATATCGCGCGCGCCCCGGATCACTGCCGGGGGCAGACCCCGCGCCTGCGTTTTCGTTCACCTTTTCCCGGCCATATTGTTCATGACCTGCCGAAATCGCCAGTTTACGCATGAACTTGGCCTCAGCCGGGGTCATATCGCCGCCGCGCTGAATGATTTTAGACATTTCCGATTTATAGGTCTGACGGTGTTTGTGCTGGATACGCCCACGCGCCGCCCCGGTCAGCACTTCACGTAAACCCGCAGTGCCCAAGCGTTTGCCAATCTCGGCCCAGTTCAACCGCATCTTGCCATCTGCAATATCCATCGCGATGGACGCACTTTCGGACAGTGTTGTGCCAGTCAGTCCACTTAACGCTTCTTGCAACATCGCATGGCGCGCCACATTGGCCCCGCCTGCACGCGCAGACACGCCCACAGCAGTGTCAACACCCTCGCCCAACGTCGAACTTAGACGGTTGTTCAAACCCTTTGTCACGGCCTCACTGACAGAGCCGCTGATTGCACCCGTCACAGCGCCCTTGGCCCCAGATTTCACCAATTCGCCCATACCGTTGGCAAAACCTTTGGACCAGATACCGTCGTCCATCGCAGTCATTGCCACACCGCTGGTTGCGTTGGTGATGCCTTCGCGCGCAGCCGCTGCACCCATTTTGCCCAGCGCGCCTTCCAGCTTGGTACCAATCGTTGCCAATCTGCCCAAGACCGGCGTGCCTGCCTTAACAGCGCCGCCCATCGCCGCCCCGGCCCCTGCGGTTGCGGCCTCAATCGCGGTGCGCCCCACATCAACTGCGGCTTCTTCCCACCCGTAGCGATTGCCGCGCATGCCGGCCTTTACGGCAATGGTGGCCGCCCCCCCTAACAGCGCCGTCAACACCGCTGCCGCGCCCACGTTGACCCCCGGCACAAACAACAAAAGCACAGACACTGCGACAACAATCGCAGTAATTGCCCCGGTAAAGAAACTCTCCTGACGTCCGATTTCATCACGATAAGATTTATTGGCCAGCGCAGATTCTGTGGTCAGCATGTCAACCGTTGGCCCATCGCCAATCAAATTGTCATGATCATCCAACAGCTTTTCACCAATCATGGGATGCGGATCACCAACCAGCGGCACCAATTCGCTGGGTGATAAAACCGGCAGTTGGTCATCTGGATGGTCAATATTGTATTGAATGATTGCGGCCTGCGCCCGTTCGCCCAAACGTGCGTGGCGGCTGTGCATCGCTTCTTCTTGAGAGCTGCCGTTCATCGTCATCGATGAAATAAAGCCCGTGCCGTTGATCGCATCATGGCGCGTGCGCATCGACGCGATCTTAAAGCGATCCATATCGTTTTCGGGCACGCCTTCTAGATTGATCTCAAGCTGTTGCGCCTGATCCCCAGAGGTTTCACCCCACCATGACCCTGTGACCCCCAAGCTGTCGCGATCCAAGTTTGCACTGGCAACGTCAGATTGATGCCGCCCGCCCGTGGTTTGCATCAGCAACTCGTCATAGGTCCCCGCCCCGTCAACCGCGACGTCAACAGTTGTACTCAGGTCAATACGCCCATTTTCGACAATGTCGCGACCCGGTGAGCGTGATCCATCCATCAGGTCAGAATCAAAGCTGTCGGCAATGGTATCGATCCGGCCAATCACAATGCCGCGTGCTTGATCCAGCGACATTTCACCGTTTTCATTGCCGCTGATTTCGCGCGCCATGACGAGGATATCTTGATCACGCGCCGACTTGGCCGTCTGGAAGGTGCGCAACGCCGCAACCAGTTTCGCAGGGTCAGCATCTGGGTTATCGCGCAATTCCTCGTAACGCAGCTTGGCCAGATTGAATTGCGGATCTTCGACACGGTTCAACAGATTGACCATCTCAACCTGCGTGGTGCCCGTCATCCCCCGCCCGGCGGTCTGTAAAATACTGCTGCCTAACCCCCGGCGATATTCAGGCGAAGACGCACCATGGGTGATGAAGTTGGCAACGTTCTGGCGCGTTTGTTCCCGCACAGGATCGATGATCAATCCACCCCGGATCGTGCGCCCATCCCATGTCTGCGAACTTGGCAGATCATCGAACCCTTCAATGGCCGCAATATCTTGGGCAAAGACATGGTCATGGCCGCTTGAAAATATCTGCCCATAGGTGGAATCGTATTGGGCATAATCGCGCGTGATATAGGTCTGAACCTTGGCCTTTGCATCCTGAACCGCTGCCTCATCTGGCGGGCGATATCCCGCATTCAGACCCGAAACTAACAGTTGCTGTTCGCGCAAAACCTCAGCCTCAACAGGTGCGCCGCTGGCATTTGGGGTCCGGTCAGTTGACGTCTGTGGCGTCGCTGCGCGCAGATCATCCGCCCCCGCCGGTTCCGCATAAGGCACAGAGCGCGCTTCGTTCCCCGGGCCCGGAATTTGCGCTGCCAGTGACACGTACATTTGGTTTTCAAGGGTTTGCATCGACTGTGGACTGGCAAACCCAACATACCCCGGCGCGTTCATTTCTGCGCTTACAAGACTGGCAAGTTCCTGACCCAAAGCATCGACATTGTCGTCCCCTTGGGCCCGTGCCGTTGCAATGGCTTCTTTGAAGCGGATCGCAAGGACCAGCGCCCGGTCGCCTTTGAGATAGGCAAGCGCGCGTTCCTCTTGCAGGCCAAACAGATTGTGACGGATTGATGCATCCATCGCCTTGATCTGATCATCATCCAACAGCGCGCGTTCACCGTCATTCAACGACCGGGTAATGCTCTCTATTGCATCGCCATCAATCCCAGATAGCCACCCTGCGTCACCAACAATTTCTGCCTTTGCATCCACAGCTGTCTGTTTGCTTGAGGAAAAGAAATCAAAGACATTTTCCCAATCGCTGTCATCGTTCTTCATGTCCTCAACGCGGTCATACCCATCTGGTGTCCGCCGCCCGCTTTTCGTCCAGATCGCGTTCATCGCCATTGCACCGGGCCAATCAATGCCACCCAGCGCCCCTGCAACGGCGCTTTTCTTGGGCAATGACGCATAGACAAAGTAAGCCCCGCCAATCGCCGCAGCGCCCACAACCAGCGATGCCCCGCCCGTGAACAGCGCCCCGCCAATCGCCAAGAGGCCACAGGCCAACAGCTCTGCGGTTTTGGGTTGTGGCAAATTCACGTCAACGATCTCTTGGACACCAATCAGGCGGGCGTGTTCGTCGGCGTGAATTTTATGCAACGGCTTGCCATCCGTCGCGCTGGCCTTTTCGTAATCTGGTGGATTTTCAAAGCCGATTTGTTCTTGGAATTGCCCCACCCCTTGCACGTGCGAGCTGTATTCAGAATGAAGCGACCTGTTGAACTGATCAACAACCGCGCGGTCCACCCTTTCACCAGCCTCACGTCCTGCGCTGATGGGGGCCATCAGGCGCGTTGCAGATTTTTCGGCGTAACCGCGTATATGCTCCAGCGCAACAATATGCGCATCGGTGAAATTACCGGTGAACATCGCCTCTTCCATGGCAAAGTGAAAATTCGACTTCAGCTTATGTTCGGTGATATTCCCCAAGGTCTTGTCGACGGTTTTCCACATCGCGCGGGTTTGCGCATTAAGCCCAGTGCGCGCCTGATCCAACGCATCACGCGATTGTCCACGCAGCATTTCCAAATGCCCCAGCAAAAGCGTGCGCACTGTCGCAGAGATACCTTCAATGCGGGGCAGCATGATGTCGCCATGCATAAGGTCATCACCCGTCAACATCGCCTCTAAGCGATCAATCAGATCGGGATATGCCGCCGCCAGACTTTCAACCGACGCAGTGATATTGGCCTCATAGGATTTGGCCTGCGACATCAGCCCGTGCTTGATTAACGCCCCATTGTCACGCAACCCACCGATCACCTTGGCAGGCATCGATTTGGGATTGCTCGGGTCAAAGAAATTCTGCACCCCAAAGTGTGACTTTTTGAGGTTCTTTAGCGCCGTTACTTTGGCATCCGACATGTTGCGCTGATTGCCAATCACGTTTGCGTCCAACGTATCTTTAAAATCTTCTTCGTCGGCCTTCATTGCACCTGCGGTAGGCGCAACAATGCCCAGCATGGACAACAAGAACTGATTTTTCGCCGCAACAGAGGTCTGGCTGGTGATGCGTGTCTCTAGGTTTCTGTCCCAATCAGCAGTTGCTTGACGTCCAAGGTCCGCCATAGCGCCCGCTTGCCTGAACGCGATGTAGCCAAGGTAATACGGATCGGTTGTGCCACCTTTGCCAGAGCCACCCGCAGGGCTCGTCGGCAACAGGCCCGCCAGCCGGGTTGCCTCGGCGTTAAAACTCGCGGCTTGGTTCTCATCCACCTTTTGTGGCGAGGTGAATTTTGCGTTGGTGCCGGGTGGGCCGGGAATTGCCGTTGGCGCGACACCCGTTGAAACCGTGCGCGCAGCGGTCGCAAATTGTGTCGCTGTGGCATCATAGGCCGTGCCCATGCGTTCATGAACGGCCAACAGTTCAGCAGATCCATTGGTGTTGAGCTGGTTAACAATTTCTTGGCTGGTGTCGTTGCGGCGCTGTTCCATATCAAGGTCAGCGTCAATTGCGGTCGAACGCATAACCGCCTCGTGGCCCGCAACATTCAGATCAATTTCTGCCAAGGCCCGGCGCGCAGCACCCGCAACCACCTGTGCACAGCGTTCAACAATACCGTCAACTTGGATTGCCATTTCCTCAATCGACCAACGGGTGTTGGTGGCAATTGAATCCACGTTTTGCACTAGATCACGCTGGGCGTTGCGCGTGGCTTCGCTCACCCGAAAGACGGCACTTTGGATATTCGCATGGTGCTGGGATGGGGACGTACCAGTATCTCGGATAATATCGCTGGCTTGGGTTTGGGCATCCGCAGGGGCCGCGCGCACAATCGGGGACCGGATGGCGTTCATATCCGGAAAATTCGGCATCGGCAAACGCGGCTCAGGTGGAAAAATCAGCTTTTTACGGGTGCTGGCTTTTTCCTCGGCGTCCGTATCATTCTCTTCCACAAACACCGCCGCAGGCATCGCCGCACCCGGTTCAGTTGCGCCACCACCATCCTGTGGCCCGCCTTCATCGGACGCAGTTTGCGCGCCGCCCCCATCCTCAAGCGCCACATCCGACTGCGGCAGGCTTTGTAATGTGTCGTCTGTTGTGTCGCTTTGTGATGTGCTTGTGCTCGCACCGCTGGCCGTTGCTGGCGTTGGTCCTTGATCTGTTGTTGCGGGTGCAGCTGGAAACACCTGCGTGCTGGTTGCCAGATCAAGCCGGTTGAGCGCACCCGTCCTACTGGACGTGAGATGTTGCGGCGGAGGTGAGCTGCTGCGCGGTCGATACATGGCCCATCACCCCCCGGCCAAAACGACACGGCGGATCTTTTGCGGCAGCGCTTGCATCAAAATACGGTGCGGACGTGGACAATACAGCCACCGTTCACCCGTAAACGCCAATCCATCAAACTGCATGGTGCCATGGTTTGGATCACGCCCCGTCCAACACAGCCAGATCACATTCGGGACCATCCAGCCCGCGACATCGCGCAGGCCAATCGGAAACCGGCGCGTCAACATCGAATAGCCCCGCAACAGGCCAGCGGGTGCCGCGCCAATATCCTCTACGGATTGCGCTGCAAGCATGGGCCCTTTGCGCATCTTGAGCATATGTTTGTCGCAGATATCCGCCGCAGCCCCGGAAATATCAGGCGTGAACAAATCCGCCATATCATCCGGCGTTGCCAGCATCGCGTCCAAGGCGGCAGGATCACACAGCGATTGTGTAACCTGTTGACCAACTTCACACACCATTCCCATCGACCCAAGGACAGACATCCGCGCACTGTCGATATCGACCAGTCGATCCTTGGCGCGATTGGCCTCACTGGTAATCAGCGACTTTTTGTCCAACCCAATCCGCGCAATGATTTGCATCAAGTCGATCCGCTCTGTTTCGACAGCCGCCCAAAACCCCCGCAGCATTTGACGTTCTTCACCGCTGGAAATCCATGCCTCAACACCTGCTTGCGGGACCAGCGCCAAAACATCCGCAATCTTGCCGCGTAAAAAGGGCGAGGCCGTACCCACTTCGAGCACCTTCAAATTGACAACCGGATTGCAGCTATAGGTGATACGAGGCGCTGCGCCATCTATCGAAAAAGTTGCGACCGCAGGTCCGCCACCGGGCAAGGTTGATATCGTCCGGTCAATCGGATCACGCGACAGGCCGATCTGGGTCAACGCATCCACAATCGCGTCAAATTCCAGCGCAGGATCAAGGACCAAAACCTGACCCAGCTCTGGGTCTTTGAATTCGCGGAACCGCGCACCAACATCATCCATTTTCACATTCCTGTCCCCAACCCGGATGGCGGCGTGCGTCCGATACCTTTGAAATGCGCCTCTAATGCGCGACACAGATCGCTAAAGTTGATCTGGCGGTGATCACTGCGCGCCAACACGGCAGCGGTGCTCACAATCGCGCGGATATGTCCGCCCGAAACATCCGCAGCATTGGCCAGTCGCATCAATTCAGCCGGAGTGATCTGCGCAGCACGACCCAGATGCGCCTGCCACAACGTCCGCCTTTGACGGGCATCCGGGGATGGCATATCGATCACTTGATCAATCCGGCGCGCAAAAGCCCCATCAATCCGTTGCCGCGCATTCGTCGTTAACAAAACGATACCGTTATGGTTTTCAATGCGTGTCAAAAGGTAGTTGGTTTGGTTGTTGGCAAAGCGATCCGAACTGTCCTTTGTCTCGGTACGTGATCCGAACAACGCGTCTGCCTCATCAAACAACAACATCACGTCTGCGGCCTCTGCCCGGTCCAACACCCGTGCAAGGTTCTCTTCGGTTTCACCGATATATTTGCTGACAACAGAGGCCAGATCGACCTTGAACAACGGCATGTCCAATTGCGTCGCAAGCCACGAGCACGCCAGAGTTTTACCGCCCCCCGACGTGCCACACAGCAGTGCGCGCACACCCGCATCCGTGCCGCGCGCATGAAAGGCCGGGCCAAGGTCTTGGCGGATGTCGCGACGTTGGCGGCACCTTTCAAGCAACAGCGCAAATTCACCACGAAGCCTGTCTGACACAACCAGCGCATCATCTGTCACATGCGCCGCAACCAATTGCCCATGCGGTTCAATTGTGCTGCGGCTTTCCGCACCCGCGGCCACGCGATACCTGCGATGTTCAGGGGCTGACATCGCCATGCGCGCGCCAATTGCGTTCAGGGTTGAAGGGCCAAGGCCCGGCGGGCATGTGCAATCGGTATCAGCACCCGCCAAGACATCCTGCCAGATCGCGCGACCTTCGGCGTTCGAAATATCGGGCAATTGGGTGTCGATCACATCGTACCCCGAAACGTCCAAGCCACCATCAGCGCCCGACAGCACCACACGCGGCCCCTTGTACTGTGCAAGATGCGCTAATTTTGTGCGACTGCCGGGTGCACCGCTGATGTCCTCGACCGCCAATTTGCGCCCCAAAGTCAGCGCCGCGCCCAGTGCAGGATCATCGCGCAGCCCTTCGGGGATCAGCACCGCCTCTAGACCCAGCGCGCCGCCAAGCGCCTGCGCCATCATGCCTTGATCGCCTTTTGCCCCCCCACGCAGGGCAACACAAACCTGCCGCGCAGCCAAAGTATGCACCATTTCAGCCGCAGCTTGTGTATAGCTTTCTGGGCATCTCAGGTGGCCCGTCCCAACGGGATCAAAACGCACACTTGAGGGCAAGTTCAACGCGGCCAGCACACAATCACAGATCGCAAGCGGTGCTAAAACCAGCGGCAAACGGCCGGGAATGGGACGGATCAGACCATTCTCAAACAATGCTCCGCGCAACATTGCGCGCGCGTCGCCAGAACCACCCAATAGGCGCGATAGACGCACCAAAAAATCAAGACGCGGCCGCGTCGGGTCTTCACCCGTGGCAAAAGATGCCATGCGCGTCGCAAGGTCACCCGAAACTTCAAGTTCGATCATCAACCACAAAATCACCTGATCCCACGGTGCCAAACCCAGCGCGGCTGATGCCTGCACAAAATGGCGATCTTCTGCTAGGGGTGCTGTGCACACGGTATCAAGCAAACCAGACAATGCGGCATGGGCCGCCTCTGTGTCATCAGCCTGTTCCATCACGCTAAGTGCGCGCTGCACAATTGTCGATAGCGTCAAGCGCAACGGCGATGGGGACAGATCATTCATTGCACCCGCCCCGGTTTGGTAAATGCCTCAAAATGCAAAGTCACAACGCGTCCCAGCCACGCCACCCAACCCGGGGTCATATCCAACCCCGCCATACGTTCTGTGATGTGCACATCCTCAAGATCAAGCGTGACATCAATATGCGTGAGCGTGGCGGACACATATCCCGGCCGCAGAGCTGTATGTCGCCAACCAGCGCCTGTGAGGGCGAACAGATGGCGCTGCAAGATCAGGGTGACGCCGGAAACAAGGGCTGTTGCGATGTTGGTTTTGGAGGGCTCATTGGACACGCCAAATGGGCCATACAATGCGTCAAGTGCCGCTAAATCATCCGACTTAGCAAGGCCAAGCAACACGTCCGTGCCACGTAACCCAATCCCGTAAAGACCGGGGGCAAATGGATTTTTGATGCGCATCAACCGTTTGGAAAAGGGCGCCAGCATATCCAATGGTGGCATCCAGTTTGGGACGTCCTGCAAGGCCCACAAAGGAGGCTGATCCGGCAGGTCTGGTAGCGCGGCTTGCATCGCCTCACTGTCAGGAAGACGGGCGATAAATCGGTGCAACACCCTCAGCGAAACATCGGTTCCAGCCTCTGTGTCGATATCGGGCAGCCCCACCATGCTGATCAAATTAAGCACCATCACCATACCCCCTGCCCGCGTTGGCAGCGCATCAAACGGGTCAGGCTCGGGTTTTACTGGCGCAGGCTGATCTTGGGTTTTGGGTGGCGTTCTCGGATGAATAGGTGCCTCAGTCTGGCGCGCCTTACGTTTCGATTTTGCATCAATTGGCCGCGTCATAGCCGTCTGTTTCAAGGACTGTAGTTTATCCGCCTGTCCCAATTTTCGTGTCCGCAAAACTGCCAGTCTTTGAACCAGCAGACGTTTGACATCTGGCCAACTGACAGGCGCGCTGCTGCCGCGTAGCAAAACCGCGAACAGCGAGATCTGAGTGCGCGGGTCGATGGATTTGTGCATGTGCGATAGAACAACCGCGTCCCATATTTTGCGCGCGCGGGTTGGCAGCAGATCAACACAAGTACTTTGTAGGGCGGTGACGACGTCCTCTGGATCAATAGAAACCGCATCATGATCTATGACCGCCTCATCCAATGCGCCAACTGCACCAGTTGGGATCGCCCTCAAGATGTCATCGCCAAAACCCACAAGCGGTTTTGAGAATTCTTGTAACATTGTCACCGCAACATCCGCACGGTTCGCGGCAATCAAATGCTGGAAAACCTCGACAAACACCACGGGCCCGGCTGCATGCAACACGTCCTCAACCCGCTGATGCAATGCTAACGAATACGACGGGGACTGCGGGCTCGCCTTAACCCCCGAAGCCACCCACCACGGCTGAGCGCCGCCAACACGTGCACCCAGCACCGCAATTGCACAGCTTGCCAACAAAGCCGTGTCAGACACCCACAACATCGCGTCTGCATCCGCAGGTTCCGCGCCCGGGACTGTCCAAACCAACGACATGCTACTTAGCTTTAGGGACATCAAACGGCCAATGTGATGGCGCGTGCTGCCCGGTCTGATACGTCCCAAATCAAGTTTGCGGATCAGCAACACCGCGCCTTTTCGCCCGCCTGCGCTTGGCCAACTGGCAGTCCGCAAAGCGTCTTCCAATTCCGGCACCACACCTTTCAGTGCCGCGCGTGAACGCGATTTCAACGACAGCCGTTCAACATATGCCCGCTCAGCGGACATAGCGGGTATCCTGACGCACAGCGAGCGCACTAAAGAACACAGATGTGGTGCGCGGCAGTGAAATACGCTCCTTAAAGCGCGCATCAACTTGAACCTTGGCGCGTCCGTCTTTTAGATCAGAAATTCTGCCCCAGATTGGCTTTTCCAACTTGCCAAGGCCAAAATCGACGCGTGATCCAATTGCAGGAGACCCACGATCAATCTCAACATCGACGATATCACCACCCGCGACATCCTGTGCGGTGCTAAGGCGGGCACTGACAATCTCTGAAACATCAGAAAAGGCTGACACCAATACTGCAACCTGAATGATGTCAGCCATCAACGTCTGCGCCTCGGAAATAGACCCCGACATTTGGCGGTTCAGCCAATCAACATAGCGCAGAATATCGCGGCGCATGTCGACGCTTAGCGCGCTCCAGCCGGGCAATCGTGTGGCGTCTTTGATCCGAACCGTGCCGTCAAAGCCAGACAGCTTTTCAGCCCAAAGCAATCGCACCGCAGCAGGGGCCTGTCGTAACGTCGCAAGCAGCGCCCCAACAACGGATTCGATCTGCTCTAGTAAGATCACCGTTGCCTTTGTCAGCGCAGTATTTTGCCCTGTGCCAGATAGGTTGGACAACGACAGCCGCGACAGCGCTGTACGTTCCTTTTCCACCCAGGTCATCGATTTGAGCTGTGCCAGATTGATCTGGCGACGGTCATTGTGCATCCGATTTTGCAGACCACCATAGAACCGATCCATCTGTGCCAGCGTGCGCACCAATCCTGTGCGGCGGCCCGCTTGTGGGCGCGCTGCAACGCTTTGGGCCGCAGACGTGGCGACATAAGAGGTCAAAACCTGCGTCTGCTGAATGTTCAGCGTCACACTTGCTGCATTGGCCGCATGATGGAACGCCTGATCCAGTATAAGCGGTTTTGCCAAGAATGGTTTAAAGCGCTTGAGGCTGGCAAACCAACCCACAGGCACATCTGCCAAGACCTGCATCATCTTTTGCAATTCCGGCGGCAGTTCAGCCGTGCTGCGCAACACCGCAGGCAGTGGATCATCATAGACCCCCGGCACCAGATGCGTAGAGGTCAATCCAGCAGAATGCGGACGCAACCGGCGGGGACGCGCATAAACTGCAATGCTCACGTGGTTTTCGATGACCTTGCGACGGTGCAATGCCAAGGCTTCGACGCGTTCAACTTCTTCTGCACGCAGCGCCAAGGCGACGCGCAAATCATGACGTGCTTCGGCCAGATCACGTTCAACAACGCCTAAATCGCGTTTCCAAGCGGCCTCAATCTCACGCAAAGCTTCCAGCAAGATACGCGTGTTCTCAACCAGACCCTGAATGGCAGCAACCCGCCCTTCCGTGGCGCGGTACGCCGCAACGACACTTTCCAAAATCGACACAGCAGAAGCCATGTAAACACTTTCATCAGACAAATCCGACGGCTTTGGATCAAGCGCCCCACGCAACGTATAAATCGCCAACTCTTTGATCCCGAGCGGGGTTTGCTCTAGCACGGCACTGTCAAGGAATTTGCTGAAAGCCGAGGTGTCGGCTGTGCCACCCACAGCTTCAAAAACGACCTTGAAATCAATCAGGTACAAGGTTTCTGTGCCACCTGCTTTTACTTCGGTTATGCCCTTGTCCAAGGCATCTAAAAGCACCTGTGTTGCCGCAATCTCAGTCTTGAGCGGTGTCAATTGCGCCTCTGATACAACGACAATTTGGGCATCTAAACTGATCACCGGCGCACGCAGGTTAACCAAGCTGATTGCTAAGGATTGGATTTGAGAAAATGCATCCGCCTTGATCCGCAATGCAGATGTCCGCGCCGCAAGTGCGGTCGAACTGGCCAAGCGGTCCGCGATGGTGATCGTGCGCAGGTCTTCAAAGCTGCCGGGCAAAGCGTTTGCGTATTTGATGCCTGCCTGTTTGTCAGACAGCGTTTGCAAGGCGTATTCTTCTGTCGAGATTTTGCGGCTGTCTTCAAAAACTTTGCCGTAGACGTTATCTTCTTGATAGGCATCCGCCAAAAATTGCGTGCTGAAATAGCCCGGCGTCGTGGCCTTGGCACCGGTTACAACGACACTTGCGCCCGCATAAGAGGATTGCGTCACGCCAACCACAGCGCCCCCCCCAAGCGGAATGGAGGCCGCAGCGGCCATCGCGCCAAAGGATGCCGATTGCATCAGCCCAGCGCCTGCCCCCCCACCGGATTCAGCAACGCCAAACCCTTGCGGGCTTGCGGTCTCAACGCCAAACCCAGCCGGGCTGCTTGCAAAATCAGTGCCAAACAAACGATCTGTACGTGACGCCGCCCCCGCCCTCGCGCTTGCAAAATCTGCAACAGGACCTGCGTTAAGACCGCCAGCGGCAAAGCTGCGTGCGGTGCTGTCAGGGCTGCCATCAACCAAGTTAAGCGACAGTTGTGCGCGTGCACTCGTTGAGGCCAGAAAGTAATCTCTGAGGCTGCGACTGTTGGCCAAAGCGTTGCTGCCTTTTGCGATCCCTGCAAGGATAGGAAAAGTAGCAAGTTTGGTGCTTTCTTCGTTTTCCAACATCGATTGGCGCAAACGGTAAATATCCGCCTGAACCCGCGTAAAGCCAAAATCAACAAAGTCATTTGCCGGTTTCAAAGAATCTACCAGCGCTGCCTGAAACGGCACCACTCCGCGCCGAATACCGGACAGATCAGGGGGCAATTGCGCGCGCTGCGCGGCCGTTACCAGATCATCGGTTAGTGTTGCGCCCCATGTGTCAAAGAGGTCATCACTTTTGAGGTCATAGCGCGGCACATCAATGGCCTCGACCAAAGGAAAGCCGCTTTCGCCGTCAAGCGCATCATCGTCGGACCCAAAATCAATCACATTGTCGGTGTCGATCCGCGCCTGCACGCGTTGCACCTGCGCCCGCAATGCCTCGCGACGCGCCCGTTCGGCGGCAACCTTTCCTTGAAAGAATGTAACCGCTTCGTTGAAAATCGGCGGCAAAGTCGGCACCACAAGCAATAATGGATCATAAAGCGCATCTGGCACAGGCAAATGCCATGTCACCTCATCGCGGCTATCGTCCAGATCATAGGGGGCCAGTGCCTCGGCGCGGCGCAACACAGTTGCAATTTCGCTTTGTGGAAGCGGCGCAACCACATGATCGTATGTATCTGGGAAAATAGCAGGGAATTCGCCGCCCTTGGCAGGCACAATCCCTGCCGCAGGTAGAGTTTGGAGTTTGTTGGCCGGAAAGGGTATCCCGGGGTTTTCGGACTGCCAATTCACCATCTGTTCCATCAGGCTGTCGACGCCTGCGCGGAACTGGCGTGGCGTTTTACCGATGCCCAAACGTGCATGTGTAGTGCGGCGCGCCAATCCGCCGCCGCGTTCTGCGGCACCGTGACGGGCGACCCATTGAATGGCCCCATCAACATCAACACCCATCATCGCAACCGCGATGTTTCGGCGCAAAATATCAGCAAACGCATGATTGCCTTCACGTGCATCAATCAATATGCGCGCTGCACGGTTAATCCCGTTCGCCGCCTCAACCAATCCAAAGGTTGACTGGATACGCACCACGGACATTTCGAATCCATCAACAATCCGGGCGTCCACATAAGGTGCCGCACTTGCATCACGCTGTTGATCCCACGCAAAACCTGCCGCATCACCCAGCATTTGCTCAGGCCGTGCTTCATACCCCTCAACCGGGGTCAGCATGATCACACAGACACCGCGCAAATCCCCATCGGGCGTTCCATCAGATTGGCGTCGCGGCAATTTCGCCAGATCAAGCGTCTGGCCACGGCTCATCGATAGGTCTTGGCCGTTTGCCCCCATTGCACTGCCGGGACCAAAGGTGAACTGCCCTTTTGCGCTGTCCTGATCTTTCAAAGTGATGCGAAAACCATCAATCACACCATCCGCCAGAAACCAACCCAACCGCCCCAATCGCGCCTCTGCGTTGTCAGCATCCAACGTCAATAGGTCTTTGGTCAGCGTCTGCCCTGATCGAAACAAGGGCCGCTGAAAAGCCGCCGCACCATCAACGCGGCGGCGGTCTTCTGGCACCACAGCCAACATGGTTGTGCGCGCATCAAACGGGCTGGCGGATCGGAAGGTCATTAGACAAACCCTCCAAGCACATCCATCAATTTATCGCCCAGCTGTTCCCCCGAAAGGCTGGCGTCAAGGAAGGTTTTGCGCAACGTGACGACAGCTTCTGGCAGCCGTGACAGTGCCATCTGATTGAGGTCTTGCGCAAAGGATGCCGCAACACCCGTGCTGACAAAGCGCGCGCGTGCACTCATGCCTGCCTCATCCTTGCGGGTTTCAGGAATTGCCGTGATTGAAAAGTTCGCCTCGACGGCCCTCTCAAGCAGTTCAACCATAAAATCATCATCCAAAAGCGCCTTGCGCGGCACAATCAAGGCAACATTGGTTTCGGCAAATTGAGCCGCAGTATTGCCATCAGCCTCATAGACTTTTTCAAATGTTGAGCGCACGAATTCACGTTGCGTATCGTTCTCGGACGCAGAGAACCGCAGCGGCCCGGCACCAAATATGCCATATTCCAATGGCGTTAATGTGCTAAAGGTTTGAACCGGGAATTTCTCAATCAGTTCTTTTGCCTCAGCCCGCCCGCTTTGCAAAGCTTCGCTGAGCGCAAAAACACCCGTCAATGATCCGCGCGCGTGAATGAAGGTCAGGTGCTGAAAGAACGCCAACGCCACTTCGCCCTCAAGCGAAAACAGACCCTCAACAAATGCATCGCCATTGTTGTCCGAATGCAAGGCCCGCACATGATCAAACGCAGTCTGGATAAAGGGTTCAAGATCGGCACCTGTTGACGGCGGTAGTACAATTTCACCATCACCAGAATGTCGTCTGATCCCATCAATGGCGACATCTGCGCGCTGGTTTTGGGTGCGGCGCATGTACCAAAGTTCATCCACCCCGGCCAACAGCTCTGCCCAAGCATCTGGCGCAGTTTCCGCCGTGCTCGCCCCGATACCCGTGCCGTCCATCAACGCCCTAAGTAAATCTTCTGGGTCCGTTGCACGCCCGCCCACCGCCGGAGGAGCCTTAAGGGGGAGCGCCGTTTCAATCACCTCAGCGGGGGTGTTCATCCAATTGCTGCGCGCAACCGGAACGATGATGGTAATTGGCGTATTGGCAAGAACATCTTTGTCCGCACTTAGATCAATGGGCGGTAACATGACCGCATCATCCATCAGCGCGTCGATCTCATCCAATGGCAAAGCCACCAATTCAACAGGCACATCCGCAGGCAGCCACGACTGCGATAAACGCATGGGGCCGCCCGGTTCAGCGCGACGTGCCACGGTGGCGCGCGGCAAACGGCCCATCGCGGGAATGCTGCGCGCGATCTGGCTGGCGGTGAATGTATCGGGGCCAGAGCCGTCCAATTCATCCTCAACCACCCCGTCAAATTGCAAGAAGTGCGCCCATCTGCGCGCCATGGTTTCCGCCGACACACCTGCATGTCCGGTGCTAAAGGCCTGCAAGGAACGTCGCACCATCGGGCCATCGACCCACAGCACCTTGTTGCCTTCCAACGCGACCATCGCCAAAGGCAATGCCTGTGTTGGTACCTCTGGCGTGCGCCCTTCGGCAAAGATGCGCCATGCCGCGTCAGAACGCCATTCAAGGCTATCGGCATTACTGCTGCTCATCGGCTCAGGTGTCAGGCTGAACAACATGCCTTCGGTGATCAGACTGTCATGCAGGCTGCGTGTGGATGTGGCCGACACCGGATAGCTGGCCGTCGGGTTTGAGGAATATTCAACCACAGAGGCAGATAAAATATACAAGCCGCTGCGTGTTTCAGGCGCGGGCGTGATCGCCTTGCGTGATTTCAACGCCGCGTTCAAACGCCGTTGTGTGGGAATGTCGGCCAGATCAAGTGTCAGGTCCTGACCTAGCTGAATAACCTCACCACTCGGGGCCAAGCCCAATCCCGCTGTGATGGTCAACGCGGTGGCCGCATTACTACTGACCTCTAGCCCTTCAGCCACCCCTTGGCCAATTGCGCGACCCAGATCCGCCTGACGGGTCAGATGATAAGATTGATCGCGGTTAAAGTGATCCGCTGTCACATGTTGGCCTTCAAACCATGCCGTGCGGCTGCGGCGGCCATCAAAAATGACGCCGGGTTCCTGTGTCGGGCCTTTGACCCGATCGTTACGAGAGAAATTGGATTTCTGGTACATGACCTACCTCCTCAATCCGGATAAAAGCGCCAATTCGGCGGCGGAATAACTATAGCGACGGCTGGAGAAATCGGGGGCGATGGCGGCGGTATCCATGTCGAAGCTGGCATCAAAAGATACCTGCCCCCCGCCTGACGTGGTGATGGGGATACGCAAGCGTGCAAGGTGCAGACCCACATCAGGAACCTGCGACAAACTTGGCCACATCGCCTCGCGTTTAAGGCGGTGCAATGTGCTTTCGTCTGCTGCTGCGCCGTCATGGGCGATGGATATTTCGGTCTCTGCGGCCAATTCATGATCAGCCGGGCGTACATCCAGCGACAGCTTGCAGCTATCGACGCTTAGCGATGGCTCAACTGAATCTATACGGTCCGCGTTGCCAGTGGCAAAAGCAGGTTCTGGACGGTGCGCAAAGGTGGCAAAGCGTGCAGTGACATCCAGCGCGATGTGATCCGGCAATCCGCCCCCCCCCGCGCGCGCCGCTTGTTGCAACGCAGGTTGGCCATCTTCATCACCAGCGGTTTGCGCCATCCAATCAGCCAAATGCACGCAAGATTCAAAACGCAATTCGATCAACCGACCGCGTCCATCAATCGCCAGACCCGGTGACACGACGACTTCAACACCACCTTCGTCAGTTTCAATCTCGCGATAGGTCACATCCAATCCGGCAACCGTCCCCTGCCCATGTAAAAACATCAACATCCGCGAACGGCGCGAGCGGTGATACAATTGCTCGGTTTCAAAATGCCCCGCACTCAGCATCAAACCTTCAACAAGCCTAAGCCGTTCAGCACCCATATTGCCGCCATCAGGTCCGTCTTGATCCGCCAGCGGGTCGGCCAACTCGAAAGGGGTGAAACCAGTCATTATTACGGCTCCTATGGTTGTAATCTGGGATCAAGGGCCGGAATACCGCGCAGATGCGCTTGGCCCAGTTCTGATCCATCAAGGGTAAAATTTGGTGCTGTGATCGGCGGACCAAGGCGGGTTTCGACACCCAACAAGGCAGTGAGACCCAACAGCAGCGATTGCGGCGCATCAAAGATTTCAGCACTCACATGAGAAGGCACTTCGCGGCCAATCACATTACTGATCAATCCCCGTTCGCGCCCGTCTGTGCCATCGTGGACCAACACAGTTACCTTGAACGCCGCATCATCTTCGAATTCTTCAAGCTGACGCGCAGCTTCGGCCCGTTCACCGGGATCGGTCAGATCGTGCTCCAACACCTCGGGACGCAATAGCGCAAACAAGGTCTTTTCGTCCTCGTGTCCGACAAAGAAACCTGGCCCCAGCATCGAATTTGCATTGCCACGTGTGCCCCGTGTCAAAGGGTCATCCCGGTCGTCAAAATCAGCACCCAAGATCGTCGCAAAGGTCCGGCGCAACACAAAGTTCTCAAGCACGACAACGCGGCCATAGCGCACACCGCCATCGGTCGCGATGTCCAGCGCCGTTTCCAAACCACGCAACGTGCCGTGCCATTTGGATTGCTCTGCTGCACCCGCAATCAAGCGACGTTTGCCCGCCTCGCCCAAGGCGCTGTCAGGTGTCACACCCAACCACCCGCCGAGCCAATCAAGCGCATCGGCAGGTGCGCTTTGTGCGCTGGCACCGCGCCAGGTTTGGGCAATTTCGCCCTCCATTGGCGTCAACACGCTTTCAAACATCCCCAGAAAACGATCCAGAAAATCACTGCCGAGTGCGCCCGGTCCTTTCGTGATGGTGTAAAGTTCAGGCAGGTATTTATCGCGGTATGAAAACCGTGGCCCCCACACCCGCAGTGCGTAAAGACGCGGCGTTGCAGCGCCATTGCCAACCAACTCAACACGCAGACGCAGAAAACGCCCCTCAATCCGGGTCTGATCGCGCTGTGTCGACTGCATGAGGCAGGTGAACAATCCGGTACGGTCTTTGCGACGCTCTGGATTGGGCAGATGATTTTTACCATGTGCATGTTCGCTGGGCATATCGACCCAGACGCCCCGCGGCGTTGTGCCCGCCTCTTCAACGCTGCCAAAGATGTGCAGGTGTTGGGGAAGTCCCTCCTCGTTCAAATCTTCTTCATCACGGTCCCAGCTTTGTGCAAAAACCTTGATCTGTGTCCCTTTGGGAATATCCGCTTCGATATAGATGCGGTGCCAAACAAATCCGTCCAAACCCGTATCGATAGCAGAGAGCGTCACAGCGCCCTGATCTTTGAACGCCGCAAAAGACAGTGCTGCGAGATTGGCCCAAGGGGTCTCTTCGCCCTGCGCGTTCTTGGGATAACAGCCCATAGGCGACACGCCATTGCACAGGCGTCCACCCGTCCAACCACGCAGCGGAATGCGCGCGCGGCCCGGCGGGATCATGACGCCATCCGGTGCCGTTGCAACGGGGGGTGAAAACACCCGAGCCTCTGTCCAATCGGGCGTGGTAATTGCCACGCGATTGCCATTGTGGGTGCACATGCTGAACGCCCGGCGAACACCATCAAGGCGGGTGTTTTGGAAACGGCCATCTGAATGCAACCAGTCGATCTGGTTCTCACCCGCAGCCCCGGCACCTTCGCGCAGGATAGCCAACGCGCCGTCTGTCAAAGCCGCTACATCCAAGATTGCAGGTGCTGCGTTTAGGGCGGTTTCAAGCGCTTCAACACGCGGCATATTTGGTGCAATTGGATCAGGATCAAACCCGCTATCGGGGCGTATGAATGCCGCAATGGGGGCAGGCACAGGATCGCCTTTGATCAAGGCAATACGCGCCGTGCTGCGCCGGACCAGCCACAGATCTGACATATCAGGCGCTGCCACCACACGGTCAGGTTCAAACGGCAAATTCTCAAATTCAATCGGATCAAAGCGATCCAACATATCCACCCAAGTCACATGATTACGCCCAGACGCACGCCAAATCACCAGCAGATCACCACGCGCGGACCACTCAAAGTCGATGATCTGCGCACCTTCGCCTGCTTCAAAAATCACTTCAGTGGCAAGGCCAGCACCACCCGACACAATCTGGCTTGGCGCACCGTCTTCTACCCGCGCCCATGTGCCAAATGTATCCACCGCCATGGCAGATTGGTTGGCACGCGCGCGCATTTCTATCTTGGTCGCAGATGTGGGTTCAACCATGGCTGACGGGGCAAGCGACAGACCATTACAATCGTCATTCCAGACCAAAGTGGGGCTAAGGCCAACGTCAAAATCGGCAGGCTTGTTCATTGCCCAATGGCTTTGATTGTTCACATCGCGCATCAGCAGACCTCTGGCACGACAGGGATCGCAACCCCTGATAAGCGTCCATCGGTGCCGCCAGCGCCGTTCAAGCCAGAGGGGTCAAGCGTTTCTGGCGCGTTTACCGCATCAACCGCGACAACGACATCTAACAGTTCCGGCAATTGCCAATCTTCCAAGGATTGGACCTGACCGCCAAACGGACCATTGTCAGGCAGACGCGCATATCCGGCCTCATCGGGTGTAAACAGGTTTACACCCTGCACCGTGCGCACGCCCGGAATGCGTGCAATTTCAACTTCAATCTCACGTGCACTCACTGCGCGACCCAAGGTCCACCCTTGGGCGTCTTGACCACCCGGTCCCAACGGCCACAGGTAGGCATAAAGTCGGTTCTTGATCGCTTTCACGACCTCTTCACGCATGAACCCTTCACGCAGGGAAATCGCAGATGTGAGACCAAGCGAGATATATTCTGGCGAGATCACATACAGCTCTGTTCCCAAGGGGCGGCGTGGGTCGAAATGTGCGTGCACCTGTTCCAGCAATTGCCGATCCGCACGGGGGTTTGCCGGACGGGTCACAGGCTGATCCGGGATCGCCATGATGCTGATCACGCCCGTCTGTCCCGAGCGTCGTTGATGCGGGCGAAACCCGGGGATTACTTCAACCCGCGCCAACCCGAGTTCAGCACCGATGGCGCGGTAATCCTCTTCGGTCACGCAGCGATTACGATGATGCAGCCATGCGCCCACACGCTTTTCTGCCGCCGCCAGTGTTTCGGCCTCTGCGCCGCCGGTCATGGCCGCAGGTTGATGCGCCTCAAGCCCGGCAAGTGCTACGGTTGAAAGCGTCTTGGCCGCGATATTTCCAGCCAACCCACCGCCTGCGCGCATCAAATCAAGACGTACACGCGCGCCTTTGGGCAAGGATTTTCCCGTTAGTCCATCACCAAACAAAACCTCACCAGATTCTGCATCCAATTCATAACACCGATCGTCACGGCCACAGCCGCCAATATCTTGCACGCGCTCCCAGCGCACAAATCCACGGCCATCCTCAAACACGGACAGTGCCAAAGTATCGGGGTCGGCACTGCCCGCGGGCAGGCCAAAACGCATTCCCGCAACACCTGTTGCAACACCCAAAGTGACGTTTGAAAAGCTTTCGCGTTGATCGACGGATACCGCATTGATGCCCATCCATGACAGCGGCAAACGCGCCGCCGGATCACTGGGACGCAGACGGATCCAACCTATCAACCGGGCCGCGATTTTTGGATCATCAAGACGAGGCGGGCGATCACCAACACCTGCATCAACTTCATCACCTAGATCATTGCTGGGGGCCATGACCTGATCAGATGTAGGCAAGATCAACCGCAGCGTCCCCTCACGACTTAACCCTTCGGTACGGTCATCTTCGCGCGGCAAATCGCGATAGAACACGCCAGGGTCACGCGCAGACCGGGGCGGTGAGGTGATCGACCAATCCAAGTTATCAAGCGGCGCAGGTGGCAATTCCAACGCATCTTCGCGCGCAATCCGAGGGTACACACCGATGTTCAACAGCGCCGGTTGCGCATCAAGAGCCGCCAAAGCCGCCGCGCGCGTTGCTGGTGTGTCATCCGGGGCCAACAGTGCAATCCATGCCGTACTGTCAACACTTTCGCCAAAAACATCACGGCCGTCAGGGTCGGCGGCATCACCGGGGCCAAACACGCGCTCGGTCTCATAGGGGTCCACAACTGGCAGGCCATAAATCTCAGACAATGAGGCCAGAACAGACGAAAGCTCTTCGGCCTCATCTTCGCTCAACTTACGCTTTATATACACGTGCCCTTCAAAGGGCTGCACCGTTGCAGAGGATGTCAGTTCAAAGGGCACTGGACCTGACACACGCGTTCCGGCAACCGCTAAAATCGGTTTGGCTGCCTGCGGGGTCTTATATTTCAAAGCAAGCAACCCCGTCGCCGCGCGCGCCGCGTTTTGCTTTAAATTCAGAAGGTTCAAGAATTCCAGCCGCATTCGACGCGGCGTCAGGTTGGCGCGGTACAGCAGCGTTTCACCCATCCATGCAAACAGATCAATCAGCGTGCGCCCCGGATCACCGGGCTGTGCATTGCGCCATTCGGGCGTATGCGCGGGAATGCGGCGCACCATTTCATCGGCCAGCTCTTGCGCGCTCATATCCGATAGATTGACACGTGGCAGCATATTATCCTCCCATTCCGAGCGACAGACCAAGCGCGACGGTCTGACCTGTGCGGCGAATGCGATAGCGCAAGGTGACGCGCACCCGCTCTTCGTGATCGCCCTCGGGCTCAAGTTCGATGGCATCAATCGCGATGCGCGGTTCCCATTTGACCAGTGTTTCCGCGATCCGGTCATGCATCCGGCGGCGCGTGACCAGCGTGTTGGGCTGGTGCACAAATTCCTGCAACGCGGCACCCAGATTACGGTTCAACAAACGTTCACCCGGACGCGTGACCAGCAAGGATCGGATCGTTTCGCGGATCGACTGATCCAGATCAGGCCATTGTAGGCTGCCCGTGGCGTCCGGCGTTGGCATCAACGGCCAGCCAATCGGCAGATTTGGCCGTGCAGGGTTGCGAAGGTCCTGTGCCATCAGTTGCCCTCCTCTTCGCTAGAAACCTGCGGGAACGGGATGCAGATGCGCACGTAGGGCAGCCAGAAAAAGATGATGTTCAGCAATTGCAGGAATATTTGCAAAATGATGAAGGCGCAAATCGTGATGATCGGGATCGAAAATCCGCAAATCATGCCAAAGCTAAGCGAGGTTTTTGTGTGCTTGCCGTCCATCAAATCACCCAAATTGATACGATCCAAGTGCTGCTGCAATTCCGGCGGCACCTTGACCGCGACATTGGGTTTCAACGCCTTGAGGGAATCCAAACTAAGCGCAGGCATTTCGATCTGGCGCGGTGGACCATCGCCGCCAAAGAACCACGGGCGGATTTTCCAATCGGCACTGGGCAATGACCAAATGATGCGCGGCGGGCAACCGGGGCAATCATCGATGCGCAGGAAACACCGCACGCGGTAGGTCAATCCGATGGCTGGGAATTGTGGTGTCATCGGGGATACCGTTGCCCAGCGCGCTGACATAGCCGCAAAGGCCGATGTGACCAATTGGCTTTCTGTCCATGTGCTGATCGTGGGCCAGTAATCAGGCATGTGCACAGAGGTTGGCGCGCCCGGTTCTTGCAAGATGAAGGCGCGGTAACACAGGCGCAGGAATTCAAAGAAGTTGCTGTTGGCCGCACCCACCAAAGTCACGTCGCCCAATGCATTGCCGATGCCCGGCGCGGCACCGTCGTTAAACGCTGCTGTTTCTTGGCTGAGCCATGTGAGCGCAGATTTCAACGTGCGCAGGCCCGCACCCAAATTTGCATCACTTATCTCTTCGGGCCGCAGCATTTCGGCGCGCGTTACCGTACGGTTGATGGGTGGCAATGTCGTGCCCGCGCGATTATTGCGCAGCAAAACAGGCACTCGGTCGCGTACATCGTCAATGGCAAAGGGCGGCGTGGTGTCTGGTTCTGGCTCAGTCTCTGAACTGCTGAGCGGAAGGAACCCATACAGCAGCGTCATGCCAGTGTTCGTCATCACATCAGGTGGCACCGGGAACAGTGAAATCTCTGCCTCGGACGCCATTTCACTCTGTCCGGGCAGGCTGTCCAACCGCGCGAGTAGTTTAGCGTTTTTGCCTTCCAGCCGCTTACGGCGCAGTCCCGCGTTGGGGTCATAATCGGTGCCGGCATCCAAGCTGCCCGAGGGCGGCCCTTGCCACCCTATCGGCAAATCATTGCGCCGCATCCAGGCGTCTTCACCGCCCGTACGCACCCGGCGCACAACCAAACCAGAACTGGCGATTTTTGCAGGATCCAATCGCGGCACCCCCGCCGTAATACACCGCGCATCCACCACAACGATGTGAAAAACGCGGTGCACTGGTTGGCCAAGTTCAGGGGCTGTGCCCTCGTCTTTAAACACCGACCGCGTTTCCAAACGCGTAGACCAATCAGGTGCCCGCATGTCGTCTAAAAACGCGGCGATGAAATCATCTTCGGGATAAGCCAAAATTGTCGGCGGCTTTACCTTGATGCCACCTTCCAGCGACAGACCCGTTATCATGGTGTCATGCTTCACAACATGTTCCCCGCGCCCGGCGTATAGGTTGAGGCCACCACAGTTGTCATTTGCCCCACACTGCCCTTAAGCACACCCGAAAAATCGCTGAGTGCCGCCTGCACAGCCACTTTTCCAGAGTTGATCTCGACTTCGGGCGCTTTGATTGACACTTTGGCAGAGGTCAAAGTGATGCCGCTGCTGTCCATCTCGATCTTTGAGGTGCCTTTTGATGCAGAAATGGTAATCTTGGTGCCGTCGTCCGCCATCGTGATTGAATTACCACCCGGCGTGACGATCTCAATCATCGGCGCGCCACTTGCCTCTTCGACCATTGCGATCTTTGTGCCTTTGCGGCCCTTCATCACCCAACGATCTGTTTGCTCTACCTTGCCTTCTTCTGGTGGTTTGGCCTGCCCGGTCCAGACAGAGCCCAACACAACGGGGCTGCGTGGGTCATTGTTGAGGAACGTCAGCACCACAACATCATCAACACCGGGCAGCATGTAAGCCCCATGTTCTTTGCCTGCAAAAGGTGTTGCGACGGCTGCCCAAGCTTCGGTTTTGATATCATCCGCCTCAGCGTTGAGTGGATATGTAACCTGCACACGCGCGATGCCTTCGGGGTCTTTCACACCGATCACTTTGCCCAAGACTGGCGCGCCGCCAAATGCTGTTGATGCGTGTTGGATCATGCTGCGATCTCCCCTTTGAAAAAGGCACATTCAGCCTCAAATTCAGTGACATAGCCTGTGGAACGGCCATAGTGATGGCGCGTAGAAGTGGCATAATAAGTGTTGGAAAACCGCCCTCCGACGCCGTCGATTTCCAAATGCGTGCCGACCCGGATTTCGGGATTGCCGCGCGCGACACCGCGCGCCGTGACAAAGCGGCGCGATTGGCGCGCGCCATAAGCATCGATCAGCGCCTGCGCCTCATCTTCTGTTGTGACGGGGGCCGCAGATTGGTGAAACATCGTCGCACCAAACCCCTCTAAATACTCTGGTCCCTTGCGCCCTTCACCGGGGCCCAGCGCGGACGTCGCCATTTCGGCCAAAATCGGGGTGCCTTGGATGTGGTCATAGGCGGACAAAGAAAACCGCCCACGTTGATGCGCGATGTCGGCCACGATGCGCACCTGTTCCAACGTGGTGCCATACGACAATGGCACAACGCCGCGTTCGATATCGGCGCGCGGCGCAATGGTCAGCTTGCCATCCCCAACCTGCACATCGGCGTCCCAATCCGAAAGCAAACGGCGCAGGAATGACAAATCGGTTTCATCCACCTGATGGCGGGTAACAATTTCATTCGAGAGGAAATCCAATACCGGATCAGGCATTTTGGCATCTTTGGCCAAATCCTTGATCACATCTTTCAGTGGTTTGCCTTCGAGTGCGCGGGTACGACGGCGCATCCGCCAAGGCATCAAATGATCTTCGGCCATGACGACCATTTCAGCGTTTCCATTGGCGGTGCCCACAAATTCAATTGCGCTGACCCGACCTGCAAAAACCTCGCGCGGGGTGTCTTCGTCCGTTTCTGGATCACGGGCGGGGAACAGCACGCGCAACTCTGTGCCCAGGCGCAAAATGTCCGTATCGGAATATTCAAAGGCAAAATCGATGCCAACGCCGTCATGTTCCGCTGTATTATCAAAACGCATCTCGACACGCGCCAGACCACCCTGCCCCTCACAAACAGTGACTTCGCGGATCAGCGCGTTCAGCATTTCCGGCTGTTCATCGGCGACATCAATGGTCGGACGGGTGTTGGTGACAGAACCGCTCATGCTTGCACCCTTTCGCGCATCCACTGATCGCGCTCATTCAAACGGCGCATCATTTGGGTCATCCGTTCTGCACTTGCGCCTTGCCCTTGTGCGTTAGGCTTACGCTTTTCGCGGGTCACGACGTCTTCAACTTCGGCGCTAAGCTCTTGAATATCGACGTTCATGGTTCATTCTCCCCGAACAAGAGCGCGCCCAAATCGACCTTGGCCCCGACGTCCGCCTTGGCTGAAAATAATGCAGCACCTTGGCTGCCCGCTGATGCACCACCACTGAAACTTGCACCTAAATCTTCCAAAGCCGACATGCCCGAAGCAAGTTTGCCGCCCAGATCAATCTTGGGTGGGTTCAGCCCGGCAAAGGCATCAAGACCCAGACTGTCACCCCCTGACAGATCAAGGCCCGCACCAAGATCAATGCCCCCGCGCAGGGATCCGCCGATGCCAGCATCAAAGCCAACGCCCGCGCTGATCCCAAGATCAAACCCTGCGCCCAATCCAATTTTACCAGAAGCGATTGCTGTAGCGGGCAGACCGAATTTGATGCCCGCACCTGCGCCACCGCCTAAACCGCCGCCCAGACCATTCACCGCGTCCATGCCGCCACTCACACTGGCGGCCGCATTGACCGCGCCATTCTTTGAGGACCACGATGCACTCTCAGAAAACCCACCCAATGCACCGCGTACACTGCCGCCCTCTTCGGTGTCAGGCGTCGGTTCGGTAAAGACCTCATCGGTGCTGCTGTCGCGCAGACTTTCGCCGCCGTTTTGCTTGAGCGAGGATTGTACATCTGGGCCCGAAGGCAGCGGCGTATCAGGGGGCACCGGCATACCGCCGTCCACACCACCAGCGGCATTCGCGCCTTCAACGGCGGTGAAAACAGACTCGCGTTCCTGCAAGGTGCAACTGATTGAGGACCGCAGCGGCACGCCATCAGGTGAAAAATAATCCAGCGTTTCATTACATTCAGAAATCACGCCCTTGAAGGCAAAATTACCCCATTCAAAGATCACCAGTTTGGGGACTTTGACTTTCTTGTCTTTCTTACCTTTGTCGTATTCCTTGAGAACCGCATCACCTGCCTGCATCATCGCAATGAGCAAAGATGTCTTGTTGCGTACGTCCTCCCCGGTCAGCGTTTCATCAAAAATCAGTTGCAGCGCCAGGGATCGTTCTGTGCCCGCAACCACCTGAACCGGGGTTTGATCTTGTTTCTCACCCGTTTCTTCTTGCAGTTTTGACCGCGCAGTCACTTCAAGCGTTTCTGGGTTGAACTGCACAGTCAACGCTTTGGCATTCGGGTCCTTTTTACCGCTTTCGTCCGTCAACGGCGTCAGGGTCGCATGTTTGATCACGGCATTCATGCGGCTTCTCCTGCGGCAAAGGACAGCCCCTCATGCACAAAATGCAATTCTTCGACGCCCACTTCGGCGCTGGTGCCAGTATAGGTCGCGGCCTTGAATTTTACGGGCAGTGCATTCTGCATGACCCACTGAAAACGAGACACTTTCTTGATGCTTTCGGCACTTTCGCGCTGGTGTTCAAAATGGGACAATTCAGCCCGCAAGCGCAGACCCGTTTTGTTGCCAGCCACCAAATCGAACCATGTCCACAGATCACTTGCAGAGGTGATCCCGCGCTTTAGGATCACGGTGGCATAGGTGACCTGGCCCGCGCGTTGATATTCGCCGCGATAATGCCCGCCTTCGCGGATCACACGCGGTTCCATCGTCGCCTCAAGGCCCGAGACCTCGGAAAATGCGCCGCCGCACAGTTTGACGTCGCCCTCATCGGTGTAGAATTTCACCTCAAATCGGTTTGGGATCAACGGCGCGCTCATGGTTGGCTCCCGTCGCTGCGAAATCCGCCTGAAATTGGCAGGCTCACGCGGATCATCTCGATTGGGACGGCAGCGCGAAAACTGATGTCAGCCCTGATGCGGCCTTGATCCCGTTCGCGTTCGGGGTTGTTGGTGCGGTTGCAAATCACGCTGAACCCCGGATCATCGCGTCCCGGGCGCAAACCTCCGCTTTGCTGAATGTCTTGCAAAACGGTTTCAAACGACATTGCAATCTGGCGCATTAATCCATCTGAAATGGGTTCAAAGACAATACCATTGCCCATGCGCGCAGCGTGCTTCAACAGCCGTTGCATCATCCGACGCGCCGGGGCTGCACGCCAAAGCTGGTCGCCGTCCGTTGTCAGATCGGCAGTATAGCGAATGTCGCGCGGTCCTTTTTCAAGGCGGCAAATCATATCCAAATGCGCGCGTGCGTTTCCTGACAAGGCATTGACCTGTGCCAAAGGTGCCGCGGCCATGCTGCCATGTGGGGCATCGCTTAACAGCAGACGTGCCACGTGCCCCAACAGCACCGCATCACCGCCCATTGCACCACCGGGTAATCCGTTTGAGGCTGGTGTGACAACAAAGGGTGCCGCAATCATCAAGAGTTCTGAACGCGGTATCAACGGCGCTATATCAAGCCCGCTTTGGGTTTCAGGGACTGCTGCCATCATCATCACATCGCGACGAAAACCCTCAAGGAAGCGCGTCACACGCGACAACGCAGCCCCCCAAATCGCCGCACCATCCGGCGCGCACATCGGCAAAGGTAGGACCGAGGCAAAGGCATTCGTAGCGGCAGGCGGCGGCGGCAGACATTCTGCAAATCCCGCCAATGGCCGCAGACCCGTATCTGGTGTGCCCAAGATCACGTCATCACTGCCAACGAGGTCAGGCAGATCGGGCATGACCAACGCGCCAAGGTCTTCTAAGCCGAACAAATGCGTCAACCCGCTGCGCTCAGCCGCATCAATATGAGCCGCAGGAAATTCACTTTGGAAACTGTTGTTGTCGATTGTGCCTGTATGGCTTTGCAGGTCGAGCAATGCCGCCAATTTATCGGCGCGCGCATCGGCAGGGCTTAGGACTGGTGCGGGTACACCAAAGCTAACCACATAGGCCTGCTGCCCACCCATCGCAAAAAACTGACGCAGTGCCGCGCCCATGGCCGTGCCAACCCGGCGCGCGGCAGTGTGTTGGGAGGTGTGAAACCCCAAAACGGGATGTGCAAGCACCGACAAAGTGCCCGGACCTGCACGTTGGGTACGGCGCAGACGCAGGCGGTTTTCACCATCGCGCTGCTGTACCCAAATATCTAAGTCAGGAAACTGCTGATCCAAATGCTGCGCAATCGCGTTAACATCGGATGGCAGTCCGCTCAAATCAACTTCATGCAGCCCGCCATCGATTGTCACGGCAAAGGGTGCAAGCGTGGCCTCACCTAGGTCCTGGGGGATCGCACCACCTTCTAACACAGCGACACGGTCCAGCCGCAGATCAAGGTCAAACCACGCCTCTGCATCCGCCAAGGACCGGATAGGGATTGGCCTGTCGATCAAACCAACAGGTGTCACGCCATCCTTCTCAGCGCGGCTTAGATACCCTTGCCGATCAAGCCAATGCACCAAGGCATCATCCGCCACTGCATCTTTGCGCAGCGCAAGATAGCCCAGAAAACAGGCAACATCCAAACGCACTGCTTCATCCGGCAGGGTTGGGGACGTCCCGTCAAATTGGACATGGCGTTGCAGCATTTTGAGCGCACTCCGATCAAAGGAAAAGGATGGAAAACGAGCATGGCACATTCCGCGCCATGCTTTGGGAAATTACGCCGAGGACGCCACGAGTTGCTTGAATTCCAGCATGTCGAAGGCAATCTGGAATTCTTCCATCGCAGATTCATTGCCCCCTGCCCCGGCCAGCGTTGGCCCAGTGTATTTGGAGGGCACAGCACCATGCAGCACCCAATGTTGAACGGGGTTATGCGCCTCATCCATCATCTCAATACGCACATCGCGTTTGGCAGCGGGCCCAAGCGTCCAGGTGTCCTTCATCCAGTCCCAGAACGCTTGGGTGTCGACGACGCCACGTTTCAGAGTGACGTTTTCGAACTTGTGCACACCGGGGATTTTCTCAACGTGATTTTCCGGCGCATTGCCAGCGCGGTATTCAGCGATATTGACCTCGGCACTCAGGCCAGAGACATCTGAGAAGCCGCCAAGTACCTCGTCGTTGTCGATGAGGACGCGGAAATTGAAATTGCCATACGGCAGTGAGCGAGCCATCGTTATTCCTCCTTAAATACCCATATCGGCGGTTTTTTGACCGATGTTGAAAATGACGAATTCGGCAGGTTTCAGCAGGGCCAACCCCACCTGACAGACCATCCGCCCGTTATCGAGGTCGGCTTGGGTCATCACAGAACGATCACAAATGACAAAGAACGCTTCGCCCGGGGTCGCGCCAAACAGCGCGCCGTTGAACCATTGATTATAAAGGAACGATGCAACAGCTTCGCGCACGTTGGTCCACAGGTCTGGCCCGTTTGGTTCAAACACCGCCCATTGCATGCTCTCGTAAAGTGAGCGTTTGATAAAGTTCAGATAGCGGCGGTCACTGACATAGAGCACCTCACGATCCGAGGTCGCCAGACGCCCGCCATAGATCCGATGACCACGCCCTTTGAGGGTGCGCAGACAATTGATACCAAGCGGGTTCAGCACACCTTGCTGGGCTTGGTTATAATCCGTTTCAAAGCCAATCGCGCTGCGGATCACCTCGTTCGCGGGGGTCTTGTGAACACCGCGCAACTGGTCATTGCGCGCATAGATGCCACAGACCGCACCCGATGGTGGCACAAGCAATTCACGCGGGATCGATTCATTGCCGGGCCGCGCAAGCGGGTTGGCGATACGTATCCATGGCGCATAAAACGCGGTATAGCTGCTGTCGATTTCGCCGCGCGTGTTGCGCAAACTGTCCAATGTTTCGCCCAACGGGGGGTCCAGCACCGCAATACGAAAGCCGTTGTTGGCCGCATGTGTGCGCAGCGATCCACGCACAGGTGCGCCCACCAGCGAATAAGCAGAACTGCCCGGTGCCGCGACAATCGAAATGTCGTCGTAGCGTTCCAATTCATCCAGCGCACTGTCCCAATCAGCAAGCGCTGGCAGCGCCCCGTCGCTGCCTTTTTCCATCACATGCGATGTCGATTTCACGCCATTGCCAGTTTCCGGCGCATCCTTAAACAGTGCCGCGTGCACATCGACTGCATTCATCGCAGCAGGAATTTCTGTCATCAGCGGATCAGCGACAGGTTCCTGCGCGCCGTTGGCGATATCCTGATCGCTTAGGGTTTTCATCCGGTTCAGAAAATACCGCGGATGCCCGTCAACAAGACTCATCGTTTCGTAGCTGACCAACACGCCATCGGCATTCACATAGATGAAATTGACCGCAACCATATAGCCATCATTGCCAAGCTCGGCCTTTGGGTCCTGAAGCGTATTGTCGGTCTCCCACAGTGTTGTACCGCCGTTGAAAGTATATTTTTTCCAACCAACCTGTGCGCCACTATCGCGGATAAAGAACACTTGATCTGCCCCGGCAGCACCATCCGCACTGTCTTGTTGAAAGCCCAAGGCCGTCAGCACACCAGCATCGGTGTTTGAAATATCTACTTTCGAATTCACACCCGCCGTGTCGCTGGTCAGGATCAAACGGCCATCTGTGCCAGAACTAGATGCACGCACACCGGCAACGCCACCGGCCACCAAAGCCGCGTTCAAATCACTGGCGGTCACCGCATCCATTCTTGAAATACCGCTGCCCGCTTGGGTGACGGCAGGCGCTGCCAACACCGCGTTTGCCTCAAGCGTCATTGACACACCGCTGCCCGAAACGGCACTGGTGATCGTCACTGTTTGACCAGCGCGCGAAATGGATGCGCGTTGCAGCCCGGCCCGGATCGAATTGACGATGTCATTGGAAGATTGATCAGAACCGTCCCCGCCCAACGTGATGATTTGGCGCAACCCATCTACAGTGATGATCAGCGATGCCCCCGCAGGAATGGCGATTGTGGCCGCTGGCAAATCCCATGAAATGATCGCGGGTGCGGCGTTTAACGTGGCGGTGCCTTCTGGCCCGCTGTCCACTTCAACCTTCAATTCCGCACCCGGTTCAATCACCGCAGGGCGTGCCGTCGCTTGCAGGCTTGCTGCACTCTCAGACTTACCGCGTGAACGCACCATCGCGCCGACGGGGGCGTTTTTCAGAACTTCATCCGTAACAGGGGTCACGGCCTCTGAAACATCCAAACGGCCATTGCCCGCAGCACCAGGGAACCGCGCTTTGATTACAAAGCTTTCAACGCCAGCGTCTTTCAAGATCACCTTGGCTTTGCCACCTCGGTTGTCGGCAACAGGCGAAAATGCCCGGCTGAAATAAAGCCGCGCGCCCATTTCGTTAAAGAACGCACGTACCGCATGGGCGGCAAAATTGGTTTTTGGCGCACTGCCAAGACCCGTGGCATCCAGATCGCTCAAACCGCCATAAATGCGTTCGAATTCAGCAAACGAGGTGATCAGTTGCGGCGGCCCCCCCACCGGGCCAGACCGGGCCATCCCAATAAAACCGGTGGTCGATGTACCGACCCCTTGAATTGAACGCGCACGAAAACTGGTTTCGATCGTGTAAACGCCTGGTGCCAGTAGCTCTACCATTGTGTCCTCCTGTATCGCGCACGTCGGCGCATCAGCTAAGCGAAAGGGTGAAACCGAGGTGGGCTTCACCTCCGGCCTTTAGGGTGATTGGATTTGCAGAAGCGGCGGTTTTCAAAGTGCCGCCCCCTGCACGTAGAATGGCCGGATTGGCGGGCCACGGTTGTGTCGGATCAACCGCCACGCGCACATCAAGTTTCGTGTTTGCGGTCACGGTTGGGGATAGGTCGTCATCATCTGGATCAACAGGAGGTGGGGCATCTTGCATGTGTGCAAGCCCGGTAAGCGGCACAACCGCCTGCCCGCGCTGACCCGTCAGCGCCCAGCCCCGTTCGTTTTCAGTGCCTTGATCCAAGATTGTGACCAAAGCCCCGCGCACGGGCGCACCTTGAGGGGTCAGCACCTCAACTGTCACCATGCTCCACCCGGCTTGGGCACCACGTCCCGGTGCAGATGGAAGGATGAATTCAACAGGCGTATCAACACGATCATCCACAGCACCGCTGTCAGCATCGCGCGGCAAACTCAGGGTGACGGCAATTGGATCAAAGCGTTTGGTATCATCATGCACTTGGATGGCAAAAACTTGCGGGGCCTGTGCTGGAACGGGATCAAAGGCGCGCGTGTAAGCGCGCATGCCCGTTGTCTCAAGAACCGCCCAAACGCCTGACCCGGTTTGCACAATCTTCAACCCCGGTGCCGTGATCCGCAATCCCCGACGCACAGTCGCCCCTGTCAGATGATCCACCACGCGAAATCCGCCAAGGATGCGTTGATCAAAACGGTCAAGCATCCACATCCTCCCCGCGCAATTCGTCCAAATCCAAGCGTGTGGCGATAACGGGACCGGCATCGCGGTGACGGCCCGTTTCAATGCGCACCGGGCGCGCAACATAGGTAGAGGACAGGCGATAATCAGGCTGCAAGGCATCCCAAATGCGCATCATGTCTTCGTGACCCATTTCGGTCAGCTGCAACTGGACCGTTTCATCCGGCATCCAATGCGCGCGCGGTTGCAAGATCGCCTGATCCAGCAGTGCCGCCTTTTCCAATTCCAACATCGTCCATGCCATCAGGGTCTGTTCATCGCGGCTGTCTGCGGCCCAAATGGTCACGAGGTAATACAACTCAACGCTCAAAGGCCGCGCTTTTGGATCACCGGGAAAACGCGGATCAGAGGCCGTGCGCATGTTCTTGTCTTGGCTCATGCGAAACAGATGCAGGGTGATCTTGTTCTCACCCGCATCAAAGTTTGTATTCAACTGCGCGCCCGAAACTTGTTCAAAAACGCATTCAGGCAATTCCAGATCGGGATTTGGCTGTGCGGCTTGTGCAGCGCGCTGAATAGCATGGGTTCCGGTCAGATGCCGGGCAATTGAATCGCCAACCGAATGTACTGCCCCCACCAACGCCATGCGTGATCCAACTCCAACTTCTTGTCGAATCAGATCGTGCACCGGGGCGCGCACGCAAACGTCACGGATGCGTCACCGACTTAGATCTGGACGGTGACGCATGGGCAGGTTGAGATGAATTAAGATGCTGAACGCGTGACGTTGCCCGTGCTAGCCCTCGCGCCCCGGCTCATTCGGATCGCTGGAAAACAATGCGATCTTGTTGCCTTGAGGGTCACGAAGGTAGCCCACATAAAAATTCGGGCCATACGAAGCGCGAAAACCCGGCTGACCTTCATCCAAACCCCCAGCGGCCAGTGCGGCGGCGTGAAGGGCGCGCACCTGGCTTTGACTACGTGCCTCAAAGGCGATCATGGCACCATTTCCAGCCGACGCCGGACGCCCATTGAAGGTCGGCTTAACATAAAAATCAGGAAATAGCGGGGATTGGCCCGGTGCCACAGGCAGCGCATAGCTCAACCCCTCTGGGCCCTCTTTCAATCCATACTCAAGGGCGGGCAGAAACGCGCCATAAAACTGTTTCGCAAGCGCGATGTCATCAGCGCCGACAGTGACATATGCAATCATGCTGCATGTTCCTTTGCGAAAATGTGATTATTCCAAAACGTTTACCGCATTGTGGCAGCCCCCCACAATTCGCTACAGTTAAGGATCAATAGCGAAAGGTTCAAAGCTGACATAGATACAATTACGGCAAGGCCTGCCCCAGCGGTACATCATTTCATTTAATAGCTGATCTTAAACCAAATCATGCGCGTCCAATTTCCTATTCTGGGAATACAGATGTTATTTCCATGCATATTGACCGAATTGATCACTGGGATTACCCTGAATAAATTACAATTCACAATTAAGGAGTATATTTCATGTCAGATAACCCTGATCCGGCACCAACGCCGACACCCATACCTCCCATTTTTCCAGAAATTCCGCCAAAGAAAGATGATGATAAAGACGATTAAGGTCTCAACCTTTATTATCGCTTTATAAATTTATTAACGACAAGAACGCGTAGCCCGGCCTGAAAAGGATGGGTTACGAAGGCTTCATAGTAACCGTTTGCAAAAGAACACCTGCGATATTCACGCGCCGCTGTGCAATCCATGCTGCGAGCCACACAATTTTTCCCTTGAACCCCCGGTCAATCCCGCGCCTTACTGCGCCTATGTTGCGTGTATTCCTATTGATCCTTCTTCTGGCCTCTTGTGGTCGTCCCTTAACGGATAATGAACGTGCGTTTCTGGGCACGATACATGGGGAAACCTTGAATATGGACCGTGTGCGTTTGCATGATGGGGCACCAACCCGCGCGGTGACGTTCCGGCGTAAACCACGCCCCCGCACCACCTGTCGTGAGTTGATACTGCCCCCCGCCGAAGAAGCGATTGTGACAACAAAACCCGCGGCTGTGGCGGTGTATAACACAATCCTTTTCGACAAAGATTGGTATTTGGACGACTATTTACCGGACTACCCGGACAAGATTGGCCTGATCGCAGCGATGCTTTTGGCGCATGAATTAACCCATATTTGGCAGTGGCAGAACCGAAAGACGACGGGGTATTCCCCGCTGCGCGCTGCATCTGAACACGGCGGCGGGGCTGATCCCTATCTATTTGATATTGCAAACGATACCAAGTTTGGGGATTTTGGTTTTGAACAACAAGGATCGATTGTTGAGGAATTCGTCTGTTGCCGTGCCTTGGCCCCACAAGCGCCCCGCACCAAGCGCCTGCACGCCTTAATTTCAAGCGTTATGCCAGTTGACCCCCTGCCCCAAAGCCGTGAGTTTGATGTCCGCCTGCCTTGGGATGGTGTCGAGGTAAAGGGCATCTGCGGTTAACGCGGTGTGCTTTTCTTTTAGCGCTGAATACTCTCCAGATAAACCAATAGCCCCGCCAAGACGCGCGGTGTTGGTGTTAACACCCCGTCAACCTCAACCGGGACCAGATCATCGGCCATCGCCCCGCCAAACTCTGGCATCACACGATCCAGATGGTTCTGTTCAGGCCCACCATAGATGTAGCTTAACGCAACGGCGGTCGGGAAGGTGCCGCCGTTACCACGTGCCAATCCAGTCAGGTCAGCAGGCCGCATGCCCAACCCCTCTGCCAAAGGTCCATCACCGCGCCCCAATGTGCCATGGCACGACACACAGTTTTCTGCAAAAAATACCCGTCCCTCTGGGGCTTCGGGCATCGTGGGTGGCGTGCAAGCAATCAGCAGTGGCAGGCCAATTGCAGGTATCGAAATCAAAAAGGCGCGGCGCATGGATCATTCCTCGCTTGGGGTTGCTGTTGATCCATGCTTGCCCATCCGCGCGCCTGCGACCATGATCCAGATCAAATAACCAATCAGGAATATTACAGATGGCCCAATATGCGTTTATCATGCTGATTGCCGGGGTCGGGATCCCGATCCTTGCTGCATTGAACGCCGCACTTGGCACCCGCATCGGATCACCGGCTGCTGCTGCAACGGTTCTCTTTGTTATCGCATTTGCAGTCAGTCTGTGCGTTGCCATGATAACCGGCCCGCAGGCGTTCACCCGCTTTGCTGGCGCGCCGAAACATTTGTTCTTGGCTGGCGCATTGATTGCATTTTATGTCCTGTCGATCACCTTTATTGCCCCCCATTTTGGCGTCGGCAATGCGGTTTTCTTTGTTTTGCTCGGCCAGTTGATCTCAGCCGCCGCAATTGATCACTTTGGCTTGTTTGGCGCGCAAGTATCCCCTTTGGGATTGGCCCGCACTGGTGGCATTGCGCTTATGGCCGCCGGTGTTTGGCTAACGCAGCAGGTTTAACCTGCGAACCCTTTGATTTGATCCCAAACCGCATCCGCGACCTCAACCGGGTCAACAGGCTGTTTGCCCTGCCCCGGCATGCGCGCACCTTCATCTGCGCCCGCCGCCTTGGATAACTCCGTCAGTCGGTCTGCAAAATCGTTAGATGCTGATGGATCGATGATAATGTAGTATTGCCCCAGATCATGCGGCGCGCCCTCGGGGGCCTTTAGCGGCTTGACGTCTTTTGACAAAATGCCCCCTGTCATGCCTGCGGCCAGCAATTCGGCCATCAACCCAAAACCCCAGCCTTTGTAGCCGCCCATCGACACCAGCGATCCTTTGAGTGCGGCGTCCGGGTCTGTGGTTGGATTGCCATCGGCGTCAACAGCCCAGCCTTCGGGGATGCTTTCACCCGCCGCCTTTGCCATTGTGATCTTGCCCAATGCCACCGTGGTCGTGGATTGATCAAACAGCATCGCAACACCGCCCTGCCCGTCTGGCACGGCAAATGAAATTGGGTTGGTGCCAATCACACGGGTCTTGCCACCCGGCGCTGCAACGATGGGTGATGCGTTGGTAAAGCCGATGCCAATCAACCCTGAACGCGCGATCTGTTCGGTGAAATAACCCAGCGATGTACAGGTGTGGGCATGACCCACAGCCAAGGTTGCGATCCCGGCCTGACGGGCGGCGTCAAGTGCAACAGGCAATCCATAAGCAAACGCGGGCTGCGCAAAACCAAACATCGCATCCACATGCACAACTGCGCGGCGCGGCGCGCTGACATGTGGTACGACATCACCTTTGACGCGGCCTGTTTTCAACTGCTGACAATAGCTTTCGACGTAATACAGGCCGCAAATTTTGTTGCCCACAGATTCCGCTGCGGCCACAGCGCGTGCCACCTCAGCGGCAGCAAAGGCACCAGCACCATGCGCGATCAAGGCCGTCTGGACGGTGCTTTCAATGTCTTTGAGGGATACCTGTACCATCTGCCATTCCTGTGTTGCGGGCGGCATGTGACCGCACACCAGTGTGACCAAAGGTTGGTGCAGGCGTCAAGCGATGATCGGGTCAATGGCAGAAAACAATATCGCATCCGCGTCAAGCGGGTTTTCCAAACTACTTAACGTGATTGTCGCACCTGTATTCAGCGTGATGATCAGCCCATTATCCCCAACAGTCTGATCCGTCACCTCCAAATCATCCGGCGTTGTACTTTCTACGACAATTGCGTCTTCCTCTGGGTCAAAGTCTTGAACCGTGACGTTGTCCGTCACCTCTTGCAACACCACAAAAGCATCGGTGCCAAGCCCGCCAATCGCACTATCGCCATTGCCTAGGAACAATATGTCGTCCCCCGCACCACCATCCAGCGTGTCCGCGTCCATGTCATCTGTCCGTGTGGCGCGTTGATAACCACCAAACAACGCATCATCGCCGTCACCACCTGTGATGCTGTCGGCCTCACCGCCGCCAATCAGCGTATCATCCAACATCCCACCCGTCAGTGTGTCATCCCCACCTGACGCGTCATGGACATTGCGCACCTCGTCATCACCGACAAATATCTCTTCGGCTTCCGTACCACGGGTAATTTCAAATGGATCACCCGCCGGGATACCATCACGCGCATCGCTCACGCGTTCTTCCACTGTCGGCTCAACTGGCGTTTCATCACCCTCGCCCGCGCCCTCAGGTTCATCGTCTTGGGTTAGGCTTTCGTAAACAACCAACAAAGGGCCAAGCGACACGGCCAACATAATCAAAAGCGGGGTCATCGTTACATCCTCATTCCAGAGGGCCAGTATAGACGAAAACAAGGTTAATTTGTGGTTATCCCGCGCCGTGACTGTGGTGATCTCGCGGCGCGAGTGGCAAGATTAAACCGGAACCAACTGGCCCGCGTCCAACCTGATCTGGCGATCCATGCGCGCGGCCAACTCAAGATTATGGGTGGCAATCACCGCTGATAGTCCGGTGCCGCGCACCAAGTCCATCAACGCCCCAAACACCTGATCCGAGGTGGCGGGGTCAAGGTTGCCAGTCGGCTCATCCGCCAACAAAAGCCTTGGTTGGTTCGCCAGCGCACGACAAAACGCAACACGTTGCTGTTCACCACCAGAAAGTGCCGCGGGGCGATGATCTGCGCGCCCAGCAATGCCCACTTGGGCCAGCAATTCAGCCGCGCGGTCCTCAGCCACAGATCGCGCCACGCCGTCAGCAAGCTGTGGCAGCACAATGTTTTCCAACGCCGTGAATTCCGGCAGAAGGTGATGAAATTGATAGATAAACCCAACATCAGCACGACGCACCCGCGTGCGTTTGCGATCTGATTGCCCGGTCATGTCTTCGCCACCAATTGTGACAGTCCCCGCATCCGGTGTGTCGAGCAACCCAGCAATGTGCAAAAGCGTTGATTTACCCGCCCCAGATGGGGCAACCAGCGCCACAACTTCGCCCTTAGCCACACTTAGGTCGATACTGCGCAGGACAGTTACCTCATTTGGTGCACCTTTGTTGTAAGCCTTGGAAATACCTGCAAGATTTAAAACCAGATCATTCATAACGCAGCGCCTCAACCGGATTCATCCGCGCCGCGCGACGCGCTGGGAAAATGGTCACGATAAAGGACAGGCCCAACGACAGCCCCACCGCCGACAGCACATCATTCAATTGCAATTTGGCCGGAAGGAAATAAATGCCTCTGACAGATGCATCCCATGCGGTTCCACCGCTGAGGTAATTCACAAACCCAAATATCTGATCAACATAGAGTGCAAAAAGACACCCCAGCACCACACCCATCGCTGTGCCGATGATCCCAGTGAAGGCACCGCAGATGAAAAACACCCGCAACACTGATCCTTCGGTCAGACCCATAGTGCGCAAAATACCGATGTCGCGGCCTTTGTTTTTCACCAGCATGATCAGGCCAGAAACGATGTTCATCGCCGCAATCAAGACCAAGATACTCAGGATTACGAACATCACCCGATCTTCGATATCAAGTGCATTTAAAAACGAACTCGACGCATCCCGCCATGTCCAAACCTGGCTGATTGGCCCGGCAGCTTGCAACAATGCGGGGGCCAGCGCATCAACGGCTTCAGGCTCCTCAACCATTACTTCAAGCTCATCAACCATCCCTTCACGGTTAAAGAAGGATTGCGCCTCTGCCAAAGGCAAATAGGCGCGGGTTTTGTCGATGTCATAGCGGCCAGCCGCAAAGATATACACCACCTCATAGGCGTTCACACGCGGGCTGGTGCCAAAGGCGGTTTTGACGCCATTGGGTGAGATCAGTTTGATCGTATCACCCACTTGCACCCCCAAGGTGCCCGCCACACCGATGCCAATGGCAATCCCTTGTTCAAACCGATTGATGTCGCCCGTCGCTTGATCAGACTGCGCAATACGGGGGATGGTTTTTAGATCCTCCGCCGCGATGCCATAGACTTCGACCCCCGCATTGGCCTGACGTTTATTTGCCATGACCTGCGCGCGCACAATGGGCGCAACCCGCGTCACGCCGGGCACTTTTGCAACCTCCGCCGCCATTTCCGCGTAGTTCGAAATGGAGCGGTCAATCATCCCAGCCGCGTTCACCTCACCCAGCGTGTAAACCGTGACATGCGCGTTTGCGCCCAAAATGGTGTCCACAAATTCCGCTCGAAATCCGGATCGCACCGCAAGCGTCGCAATCAAGGCAAACACCGCCAGCGTGATCCCAATCAGGCTGATCCACGTCATAACGCTTACGCCGCCCTCAGCACGGCGCGCGCGCAGATAACGCCAGGCAATCATCCATTCAAAGGGCGCAAATGGGGGCGTCTTGTGGCTCATAAAGTCTCCATTCTTGGCCCGCTAAAGGCTCTTGAAACAGTCAAGATTGATCAGATCGCGCGATAACTCCATACATGGGGAGGCACAGGGGAAAGACATAAAGGTAGCCACTTCTGAATTGGCTTTCTGCCCACGACGGCGCTTATTTACCTTTGTAAATCTCAGCCAAACGCGCGACCGCCTGTTCGGGTGGCATTTCTTCGCTCTCACCCGTGCGACGCGAAGTCAGCTCCACAACGCCGTTTTTCAACCCGCGCGGCCCTACCGTTATCCGCCATGGCAAGCCCAGCAAATCCATCGTCGCGAATTTCCCACCCGCACGTTCGTTGCGATCATCATAAAGCGGCTCAAGGCCCAGCGCCGTAAGACTGTCATAAAGCGCCTGACAGGCTGCATCAGCTTCTTCGTCACCTTGCTTGAGGTTCACAATACCCGCGTGGAACGGCGTCACACCTTCGGGCCAGATAATGCCCTTGTCATCATGATTGGCCTCAATGATCGCACCCAACAAACGGCTGACCCCAATACCATGGCTGCCCATATGCACGGCCGTCGGTTTCCCATCAGGACCTTGAACCGTGGCCCCCATTGCATCAGAATATTTGGTGCCAAAATAGAAGATCTGCCCCACTTCGATGCCCCGTGCAGTGCGGCGGCGCTCTTCGGGCACCTCGTTAAACAGCGCCTCATCGTGGGTTTCGTCTGTGCGCGCGTATTTCGTGGTAAATTCTTCCATCACAGCGGCGCATTGCGCGTGATCATTATAATCAATCGCGCGCTCCCCAAAGCTTAGGTCCGTGACAGCACTGTCATAAAACACCTCAGACTCGCCAGTTTCCGCAAGCACCAAGAATTCATGGGTGTCATCCCCCCCCATCGCACCTGAATCTGCCCGCATCGGAATTGCCTGCAATCCCATACGTTCATATGTCCGCAAATAACTGACCAAATGGCGGTTATAAGAATGCAACGCGTCTTCTTTGGTTAGGTCAAAGTTATACCCGTCTTTCATCAAAAACTCGCGCCCCCGCATCACGCCAAAACGTGGGCGTACTTCGTCGCGGAATTTCCATTGAATCTGATACATCGTCAGCGGCAGGTCTTTGTAGCTGGACACATGCGAGCGAAAGATATCGGTGATCAATTCCTCAGCCGTGGGCGTAAACAGCATATCGCGCCCGCCCCGGTCCTTGATCCGCAGCATCTCATCGCCAAACGCATCATAGCGCCCACTTTCGCGCCACAAGTCAGCAGATTGGATCGTGGGCATCAACATCGCCATATGCCCAGCGCGCGCCTGTTCTTGATGCACAATGTTTTCCAGCTTGCGCAAAACCTTGAACCCCAGCGGCAACCACGAATATATCCCGGCACTTGCCTGCTTGATCATACCAGCCCGCAACATCAAACGATGGCTGACAATCTGCGCCTCGCTTGGGTTTTCCTTGAGGACGGGCAAAAAGTAACGGGACAAGCGCATGAGGTGGCTCCTTGGCTCAATATTGGTTCTGCATTGCCTAATTCAAAGGTCACAAAGACACAATCACCATCCTTGTCTCCTTCATCTAGCCAAATAAACTCTTGGGGAGTTTGAGGGGCAAAGCCCCTCATTCACATATAAGATCGCGTGCGGCGCAGCCGCCCCGCCCGATCATCCCGCCGCGCGCTGCGCCAGCGCAATGGCAACCTTGGTCGCCAATGCCATATCTTGTACGGATATCCACTCCAATGGCCCGTGAATTTCCTGCATGCCGGTAAAGACATTCGGGCACGGCACACCCAGTTCGGTCAAACGCGATCCATCCGTGCCACCGCGAATTGGGACCGACACAGGGTCCATTCCCGCATCACGTACGGCAGCGCGCACCAGATCAACAGGTGTCATATCCTGTTCCAACCAATAGCGCATATTGCGATATTGCGATGTGATCTCGCAGGTGATTTCCGCACGTGGTTCTGTGGCCGCGACAACCGCGCAAATCTGGCGCACTAAATCGCCTTTCGCGGTCAGCCCCTCCCGTTCAAAATCACGCAGGATCAGCGTCATTTCCGCCTCAGTTGAAGTGCCTTTGAATTCACCCACGTGAATAAAACCCTCCAGCCCCTCGGTGGTGTCCGGCGTCATACTCACCTGCGGCAAGGTCATGATGATTTTAGAGGCCAGATGCAGGGCATTCACCATCTTGCCCTTGGCAAATCCCGGATGCGCGGACACGCCTTTGATCTTGATCACGGCACCGTCTGCCGAAAATGTTTCAAACTCAATTTCGCCCGGTTTCCCGCCATCAAAGGTATAGGCAAAATCCACCCCCAGATCGGCAGGTAATTGGGCGTGAACACCGCGCCCGATCTCTTCGTCGGGGGTAAAGGCCAGACGGATCGTACCATGTTCGATCTCGGGATTTTCAAGCAAATGCCGCGCGGCGGTCATGGCGATGGCCACCCCCGCCTTGTCATCGCCCCCCAGCAAGGTCAGACCACTGGCTGTGATGATATCCTCGCCCTGCTTTTCACCAAGGTACGGCGAATTCTGAGGAGACAACTTGAGATCAGGGGCATCCGCAAAGGTGATGTCACCGCCATTATAACCGCGATGCACCACCGGTTTCACACCTGCCGCGTTAAATTGCGGCGCGGTATCTACATGTGCGCACCACCCCATAATCGGGGCATCTTCAACCGTCGCAGGCACCGTTGCCAGCACCACACCATACTCCGTCAGTGTTACATCTTGCGCGCCCATCGCGTGTAATTCGTCGACCAGCAAACGCGACATATTCAATTGAATGTCTGTGCTTGGTGATGTCGTTGATGTCGCATCACTTTGGCTATCAATGGCGGCATAGCGCAGCAGGCGTTCTTCAAGCTCCGTGTCAAATTCACTGCGCATTTTTTGCCCCAATTGCCTTGGTGATGTCGAACGAAGTACCTGCCTCAAAAGATAAAGTCGCTGGCATCAAGGTCCCCAAGGTTCACACCCTGAAGCAAGATCGAATTGCCGCCCCCGGTGTTGATCAATACATCTGATCCCACTTGGCTGGCGGCACCTCCGGGGTTCAACACATCGCCCAAAGACAAGAGCGATGACACACCGGTCAGATCAATCTGCTCTAACCCATTTGTCGCTGAAAAATCCGCAATCGTATCTGCGCCATGACCATCTGCAAAGACAAAGATATCCGCATTGTATCCGCCATACAGCAGGTCATCCCCGATACCGCCAACAATCAAATCAAACCCAGCACCAGCATAGACCGTATCATCACCTGACCCACCGTCGATCACATCATTGCCGATGCCACCAAAGAACCGATCACCGCCGTCATTGCCATAAAGGGTGTCGTTGCCTTGCTGCCCAAACAGCCCGTCATTGCCTGTGCCACCGCTGGCATGATCTTCTCCGTCGCCCCCAAACAGACGATCCAACCCTTGCCCGCCCAGCAGCGTATCATTTCCCGCGCCCCCATATAGGTTATCCGCCTGATTGCCGCCATCCAGCAGATCATCACCTTCACCACCATCCAGCAGGTCAAAGCCCGCATCGCCATAAAGCGTGTCATTGCCGGCTTCCCCGAATAAACCATCAACGGTAAAACCAATATTGGTGCCGCCATGCAAGACATCGTTGCCCTCACCGCCATACAACCGATCTGCAACGCCACCACCAAACAGGGTGTCATTCCCTTCGTCGCCGTACAGTTGGTCATAGCCATCTTCACCAAGGAGGCTGTCATCTCCTAGGCCACCAAACAGGCTATCCGCATGGTTGCCGCCCAGAATTGTGTCTGACCCGAAATCCCCATAAATCGTATCAAATCCGCCTTCACCGAACAGCAAGTCATTGCCTTCGTCGCCAAAGATCAAATCATTACCGACTTGCCCAAAGATCGAATCTTCGCCGCCCGCACCGAACATGGTGTCACCGCCAAGGCCTCCCCGCAGGGTATTGTTCGCTTCACTACCTTCGATGCGATCAGATCCGCTGCCACCCAGCACGTTTGTGAAACCAAAAAGTTCGTCCGTACCAACATTCAGCGAAAAAGCACTGCCCTGTATGTAGGACACACCACCGTTATTGATATCAAGATCGATGTTCACAGCTGAGGAATGATCCTGATAGCTGACCCAATCCGCTGCGGAATTGTCGTCATACGATGAACCACCGATCAACCGATCATCCCCGAAACCGCCGATCAATGTATCTACGCCATCACCACCGATCAGAGTATCCTCGCCATCGCCGCCGCGCAAAACATCATCTCCAGCGAAACCACCCACGCGGTCATCACCTGCACCAGCTGTGATATCATCATGCAGGCTTGTGCCACGTATTTCCGTATCAGCATCACCCCAAGTTTGCGTTACAGTGAACGCGGCCTCATCAATCACATAGCTGACCAATTCACCTGTCGTCGAAGGCGTAAATGTTGCGGAGCCATACAAGTGTTGGATCGCCTGCACATCAAATGTGCCCAACCCATATACGGTGCCCCGGTTGTAAGACATGACCGTATAATTGCCATTGTCATAAGGTGCATTCAACTGAATCTCACCGTCATGCGGGTGCTCAAGCCCAATTGCATGGCCAATCTCGTGCAGGGTCAACCCATAGCTCATACTGTTCATGCGCGTCGTGTTAATAAACACATCACCGCCAATTTCAGAATCGCGGCTGCTGTAATCATACACATCACGGCCCGGATAATAGGCAAAGCCACTAAAGGTGTTTCCCGGATCCTGACTGAAATCAAAGTTACCAAACTCCATGTCGCCCTCACCCGCATCGACCTCAATAAAGGTCAGGCCCGACACGGCAGCCCAAGCGTCAAATGCTTGACGTGTTAACGCCTCTTGGGCCGCGGTATATTCCACAAAACTGTCGATGTAGGCTTGCGAGTATCCAACGTCTGCCAAATGGTCCTGCGCTGTGTTAGAAAAGGAATAGGTCAACACCGTGGGCGCGCCATCTGAACCGGACCAGCTGCGGCCAGAAATAAGGGCTGTGTAATCATTCACAAATGTTGGCATGTTTCGGTGTCCTTAACTGGGTTCGGTCTATGAAGTAGGCTCAATCTGAATTTTGAAGACAGAATAATCTGCTTCTTCACAGCAATGCCACCGTTTTCAGGTTTTCAATCCGTTTTCAGACATCATCGTGGCGGCTTACGGAAGAATCCGCACAAATCGCTTTGATAAAGGGGTTGAAATGAACCACCGCGAAAGCGACATAGGACATCAAAGGATACCTGCCATGGCGTTACCGATCAGAGACCAATTGAAATACTGGGGCGTCGCTGCGGTGGTGTTCATGGTTGCGCTTTGGTTCATGGGTGACGTGCTACTGCCTTTCCTGCTGGGCGGGGCCATTGCTTATTTCCTTGATCCGGTCGCGGATCGCCTTGAAGCGATGGGCTTAAGCCGCCGTATGGCAACAGCAGTGATCACGGTGATTGGCCTGATGATCTTTGTGGTGATGGCCCTGTTGGTGGTGCCCACGTTAATCAATCAATCCATCTCGTTGTTTGAAACCGCCCCGCAACTGGCCCGTGACTTCACCAATTTCCTGACAGAGCGGTTCCCGTCTTTGCTGGATGAAGGGTCAACTCTGCGCGCCTCAATCACGTCACTTGGCGCGGCGGTTCAGGAACGTGGCGGGCAATTGTTGAACACTGCGCTTGCGTCGTTCGCATCGATCCTCAACATCATCGTTTTGTTCGTGATCGTGCCTGTTGTTGCTGTGTACATGCTCATGGATTGGGACCGTATGGTCGCCGCGATTGATGATATGTTACCGCGTGATCATGCCCCCACCATTCGTCACCTCGCACTAGAAATTGACAAAACACTGGCATCCTTTGTGCGCGGCATGGGGACGGTCTGTCTGATCCTTGGTACATATTATGCAATCGCATTAATGGTTGTTGGTCTGCAATTTGGCCTTGTCGTTGGGTTCATTGCTGGGTTGATCACGTTCATTCCTTATCTTGGTGCGTTGATCGGTGGTGCACTGGCCATTGGGCTGGCGCTGTTTCAGTTTTGGGGCGATTGGGTGTCGATTGGCCTCGTTGCCGGCATCTTTGCATTGGGCCAAGTGATCGAAGGCAACGTTTTGACGCCAAAACTTGTCGGCAGTTCCGTCGGCTTGCACCCCGTTTGGTTGATCCTTTCCCTATCTGTCTTTGGCTCACTCTTTGGGTTTGTCGGCATGTTGATCGCCGTGCCTGTCGCCGCCGCGATTGGGGTTATCGCGCGCTTTGCCCTGTCGCAATATCGCCATAGCCTGCTTTACAAAGGCACCGACGATGTTGCCGCTACTCTGTCGGACAAGACCTAAGATGGCCCAACAGCTTGGGTTTGACCTGCCCAGTCGCCCGGCACTGGGGCGTGATGCGTTTTTCGTGGCACCCTCAAATGCGATGGCGCTGGCGATGATCGACAATTGGCACAACTGGGCGGGTCGCAAGCTGGCGCTGACCGGGCCTGCGGGATCTGGAAAGACCCATCTGGCACATGTTTGGGCAGATATGGCAGGCGCACAGATCATCACGGCAAGCGCCCTGTCCCAAGCCGACATTCCTGACCTTGCAGGCGGGCCCATCGCAGTAGAAGATATCCCCCTGATTGCCCAAGACAGCGCCGCGCAAACTGCCCTGTTCCATTTACACAACCTTGTTTTGGCCGAAGGGCATGCACTGCTGTTGACCGGAGAAGCCCCCGTTGCGCAATGGGCGCTCACCTTGCCAGATCTAAAAAGCCGGATTCAAGGTGCGACGGCTGTGGCCCTTGATGCGCCTGATGACGCATTGTTGTCAGCGCTTTTGGTGAAACTTTTGGCAGATCGCCAACTCACACCAAAGCCTGATCTGATCCCCTATCTGTTGACCCGGATGGACCGATCCTTTGCCGCTGCGATTGACCTGATCGAACGCCTCGACGCGGCCAGTATCGCGCTCAAACGCCCGGTGACGCGCGCACTCGCCGCGCAAGTGCTGGACAATGACCCACCAACGGCGTGATACTCTGACATACACCATATGTCGCAAACCCGTTACATCCCAACGCCATAAGGCCGCCATGACCCACGCTGATTTTCTTGAGGCACCTTTTGCCCCTGCCACTGACCTGCCCGATCTGGACATCGCTGGAACGGGGCGTTTCTTTAACCGTGAACTCAGTTGGCTCGCGTTTAATTGGCGCGTGTTAGAAGAGGCCGAGAACCCGCGCGTGCCGTTGTTGGAACGCCTGCGGTTTCTGTCGATCTCTGCGGATAATCTGGATGAATTTTACACTGTCCGCGTGGCGGGCCTGCGTGAATTGGCACAGGCGGGCAATACGACACCTGCGGCAGATGGGCTGTCACCAGCTGAACAACTGGTGCTGATCAACGAAAACGCGCGCGACCTCATGATGAACCAACAACGTGTCTTGGTCGATCTTATGACCGAGATGGACGCGCAAAACATCATGCTTGAGCGTATTCCTGACCTGTCCAAAAGTGACCTGACCCACCTCAAGGAAGTTTTCCTTAATCAAGTGTTCGCGGTCTTGTCACCACTGGCGATCGACCCCGCACATCCGTTTCCCTTCATTCCAAACACCGGGTATGCGCTGGCCCTGCAACTTGAACGCAGCAACGACAAACGCCCCTTGCAAGCATTGCTGCCCATCCCCGCACAGATCGACCGTTTTGTTGCCTTGCCCGCACCTGATGGCTGTCTGCGTTACCTTCCGCTAGAGGATTTATTGGTCATTCACATCCCTGACCTATTTCCCGGCTACAAATTGAAATCGCATTTTGAATTCCGCGTGCTGCGTGACAGCGATTTAGAAGTCGAAGACGAAGCCGAAGACCTTGTGCGCGAATTCGAAGTTGCCCTGAAACGTCGTCGTCGCGGCGAAGTTGTGCGCTTGACCCATTCAGCGGGCGCGCCTGAGAAACTGAAATCAGTTGTGATGGCTGAATTGGGGGTCCGCCCCCAGGACGTCATTGAAATTGACGGCATGATTGGCATTGATGACCTGTCTGAATTGGTGACGGATGCACGCCCCGATCTGTTGTGGCCACAATTCACGCCCCGTATCCCCGAACGTGTGACAGATCATGACGGTGATATGTTTGCTGCCATCCGTCAAAAAGACATGCTGCTGCATCATCCTTATGAGACATTCGATATGGTGGTGCGGTTCCTCGCCCAAGCCGCCCGTGACCCAAATGTTGTGGCGATCAAACAGACATTGTACCGCACATCGCGTGACAGCCCGATTGTTGAGGCGCTGTGTGAGGCCGCAGAAGACGGCAAGTCTGTAACGGCCCTTGTCGAACTCAAAGCCCGCTTTGATGAGGCCGCCAACATTCGCCAATCGCGACGTCTGGAACGCGCGGGCGCGCATGTGGTTTATGGGTTTATCGACCTGAAAACCCACGCCAAGATCAGCACCGTGGTGCGCCGCGAAGGCACGCAACTGGTGACCTATACACACTATGGTACAGGCAACTATCACCCCATCACGGCACGCATTTACACCGACCTGTCGTTGTTCACATGTGATCAACGGCTGGGGCGTGATGCCACCAAAGTCTTTAACTATCTGTCAGGATATGCCCAACCAGACAGCCTTGATAATCTGGCAATTTCACCGACAACCCTGAAACCGCGGCTGCTGGCGATGATCAAAGCCGAGGCGGAACATGCCGCCGCTGGCAAGCCTGCCGAAATCTGGGCAAAGATGAACTCCATCATTGATGATGAAGTCATTGACGCGCTTTATGCCGCCTCTCAGGCAGGTGTGAAAATAAGCCTGGTCGTGCGCGGCATCTGTGGGCTGCGTCCCGGCGTCAAAGGGCTGTCTGAAAATATCCGCGTGAAATCCATTGTGGGGCGTTTTCTTGAACATTCGCGCATCGTTTGTTTCGGAAATGGCTATGGATTGCCGCACAAAAAGGCGCGCGTGTTCATGTCCTCCGCCGATTGGATGGGCCGAAACCTGAACCGCCGTGTCGAAACATTGATCGAGATTGAAAACCCAACCGTCAAAGCACAGATCACCAGCCAAATCATGGCCGCAAATCTGGCTGACGTTGCGCAAAGTTGGGTGATGGCCCCAGATGGTACATTTGAACGCCCACCCGTTCCAGAAGGCCAATTTGCATTCAACTGTCACCGGTTCTTTATGGAAAACCCATCGCTGTCAGGGCGCGGCTCCGCAGGCGCATCAGACGTGCCACAACTGACCCACACAGAAGATTAGGGTTTCCTAAACGATTGACCTCGCCGTCCTGCTGTCGCATCTAGAATACACCCGGTAGGCGCTCAGGAGACCTCATGGCAGACCAAACGGAAACGCATTCCACACCTGTCCCCGAAACCGGCGTCGCCGATCTGGGGCTGTGGCAAAAGCCACTTTTTCAAGACCCCAGCGCGCGCGCCTTGGCCCGTGTCGGGGTGGTTGATGTCGGATCAAACTCTGTCCGTTTGGTTGTTTTTGACGGTGCCGCGCGATCCCCGGCCTACTTTTATAACGAAAAAATTATGTGCGCTTTGGGCGCTGGCATGGCCGAAACTGGCCATTTGTCACCCACGGGCCGGGTGCGCGCCCTGTCTGCAATGCGTCGCTTCAAGAAACTTGCCGATGGTATGGGTCTGTCCGAACTCAGCGTTGTGGCCACGGCGGCGGTCCGTGATGCCTCTGACGGCAAAGAATTCTGCGACGAGGTGCACCGCGAAACCGGGTTACGCATCTGGGTCATTGATGGCGAAGAAGAAGCGCGATTGTCAGCCCAAGGCGTATTGCTGGGCTGGCCCGGTGCCTATGGATTGGTCTGCGATATTGGTGGTTCATCCATGGAACTGGCCGAAATTTCTGGCGGGCGCGTAGGGCGCCGCGTTACATCGCAGCTGGGCCCGCTAAAGCTACGTGACATCAAGGGCGGTGCCAAGGCGCGTAACGCCCATGTCAAAGAGGTGATGGACACGCTTGAAGCTAAAATGGGCACGCAGCGCGATCGTCTGTTTTTGGTTGGCGGATCGTGGCGTGCCATTGCGCGTATCGACATGTATCGGCGTGGATATCCGCTGCATGTGCTGCATGAATACCGCATGACAGTGCGCTCGGTCAGTGCCACCGTCAAATTCATACAAAAATCTGACTTGAATGAAATTCGCTCGGCTTGCGGTGTGTCCTCTACGCGTATGGCGTTGGTGCCTTATGCCGCCGAAGTGCTGTCGCGACTGGTGAAAACCTTTAAACCCAAAGACATCGCCATCAGCAGCTATGGCATCCGCGAGGGCATGCTTTATGAACAGATGCCGCAACGCTTGCGGGACCGTGATCCACTGATCGAAGCCTGTCGGTTTGCGGAAAACAAAGACGCGCGGATGCCCGGATTTGGCAAGATCCTTAATAACTTCATCGCGCCCCTGTTTAAATCCAGCCCGGCCCCGCGCAAACGTTTGGTCAAGGCCGCCTGCCTGTTGCACGACGTCAGTTGGCGCGCGCATCCTGATTACCGCGCTGAGGTCTGTTTTGACAACGCAACACGCGCCAATTTGGGCGGGTTAAAACATTCTGAACGCATCTACATGGGCCTTGCCCTGCTACATCGCTATTCGAACAAACGCGAAAACACGCGCTTTGCAGACCTGTATGAGATGGTTGATGAACACACGCGCAACGACGCTGAAATCCTTGGCAAAGCCATGCGGTTTGGTGCCATGCTCTGGATGAACAAAGACGAAGATCGCGGTGAAATGCGCTGGTTTCCAAAGAAGAAGCTGCTTGAGCTTTGGTTGACGCCCGACATGATGCCGCTTTTTGGCGAAGTCGCAGAGGCACGGCTGAATTCACTGGCGTCGTCATTGGGGGCTGAGGTTCAGGTCAAGACAGTCAAGGCAAAGCGCGCCGAAACCTAGCCCTTACAGCTCTGCAAATATTTCGATCAAGTTCCCGTCTGGGTCACGAAAAAAGAGCGTCCTGTGGCCAAAGTCGCGGTTGGTAGGCGGCGACAAAATAGTAATGCCTTGATCTGACAACTCAGCGGCGCAGGCATCCACCGTGTCTAGCGGCACCTTAAACGCCAGTTGCAGCGCGGCGCTGGCTTTGGGGGTTGGGGCATCGCTAGCCGTCAGACCCGGATTTGACAGGGCCAAAATGGTTGCGCCGATTTGGTATTCGATCCAGTTTTCAGACAACACGCGGGCAAGTGCGAAACACAGAACATCCTCGTAGAAACGGCGCATCGCAGCCATGTCACGCACGATGATCACTGTGTAATCTATCGCTTGAATGGCATGAAACGGCGAAGTCGGATTCCCAATCACCTTGTCTCTACAATTCAATCTGCGGTGCAGGTTCGGTAGGTGTTTCCGGTGGCACCAGCGGATGGTCAGGCTTGCGGCGAATGATGATATCGCCGTTGGGCAACATCTCAGGTGCGCTATACACGCTCCAGTCTTCGACCTGACCCAAAAGCTCGTTCAGTTTTGGCCCCATCTCGGTCGCAAAATTCTTGAGCGCCGGACCCATTTGATCCGCCAACCCTTCGAATTCGTCAATCGCAGGCTCCATTTCTTTTAGGATGCCTTCCATGAACAATTGCGCACCACGCTCCATCAAGGACAAGCCGCGCTCTTGCTCAGCGATGGATGCCAGGGGCAGCAGTGATAAGACGACGGCAAAAGGCAATACATGTTTCATAAGGCGTATATAAAGCCTTTAAGCGGTTTTTTCAAACCAACCGCCAGCTTAGTCATCAAAATCAATTGTCACCGGAAAATGATCCGAGGCCGTCACAAGCGCGTCGCGCAATGCCGGTTGATCCCAGCATTTGGGGTCATCCATCGGATGCCAGATACACCATGTCGCCCCTTTGGCGCGAAAATCATCCGTCACCATGATGTAATCCAACAAAGCCTGCAAAAATCGTTTTTCCGGCCTAATCCAAAACCGGGCTGAAGTGGGTATCGCGCTCAACTTCCGGCTTAGTGCTTGTTTTGCGTGTGGATCAAACAGTGCATCTGGCCTGCCATGGCCCAATACAATCTCAACAGAAGATCGCCCAAACAGGCTTTCGAATTCATCCAAGCCCGGCCCGTCATTCATGTCACCCATCACCATCAATGGGGTGTTATCGGCCAAATGCCCTTCAATGCGGGCGCGCAACCAGATGGCTTGCGCCAATTGCTTGCGTCGATTGGCAATGCCAAAACTCATGACTTCTGCCGGGGTTTTGGCCCCATGCGGTGCCTTAGATTTCAAATGTGCCCCAATCATGCGAAAGGCAAATCCACCTTTGGTTTGAACGCTCAGCTCCAAGGGCGGCTTCGAAAACACCACCAAGTCTTCTGTGGCGTCAATATCCAGATCAATACGCAACGCCCCATCAAAGCGCGGCGCACCAATTGCCCCAGTTGGTCCTGAAAAATCGCCCTGCGGATCATGGGTGGCGGTGATCGTGTCAGGATCATAAAGCAAAGCAATCTCTTGCTGTGTATCGTTGGAATACCCCATCACAGCCGCACATGCGCGCAGACCAAAATGTGCCGCGAAATTTTCTAGTGCTTTGATTGTCGATTGTTTTTTACTCTGATCAGGGGCTTCAACAATCATCACTGCATCCGCATCCAGTGCTTTAAACACGACACCCAATGCCGCAGTTTGATCCGCCCGCGTCACATTATAGCGCGCCGACCACGCGTCATTATTATAAAGCTGGTTGTTGTCGTCAAAGAGGCTCGAAAACCATTCCACGTTATAAGTGGCAATCCGCATCAAGCGGCCTTGCCAGACAGGGTTTCCCACGCGCGGTTGATGTCGATCATACGTTTTTCCGCCATCTTGACCGCTTCTTCTGGTAATCCGCGTGCGATTAAAACATCCGGATGATTGGCACGCACCAAGGTGCGCCACGCAGCACGCGCCTCGGCCAAACTGGCCCCCGGCGCAATCCCCAACACGCTATGTGGCAAGGGCGAGCTATCAGGCACAAACCGCGCACGCAGGGACGCAAATCGTTCATGCGGCATGCCAAAGATATCAGCGACCGTTTCCAGAAATGCGTCTTCGTTCGGGTGATACGTGCCGTCCGCCATGGCGATGTGAAACAACCCTTCCATAAGGTCACAAAACATTTCTGGCTGGCCCTCAAACATGCGGGCAATCCGCTGGGCGTATTCTTCAAATCCGGCCACGTCTTTGCGTGCAAGATCAAACACCCGTGCGGCCCCTGCTGTGTCCGCCTCAGCAATCTGAAACACCTCACGAAAGGCCGTGACTTCATCACGCGTCACCAATCCATCCGCCTTGGCCATTTTGGCCCCCAACGCGATCACCGCGATTGTAAAGGCAACTGACCGTTCCGGCGGGCTGCGCAAACGGTCAAAAACCGCAGACAGCCCCTCGCCAGAGGCGAGTGCAGAAAGCGCTTCGGTGATGCGGGTCCAGACTGACATGGGGACATCATAGCTGTGGGTTGTAGGGAAGTCAGGGTGCAGAAACGATTTTCTGCATCAATATTAAGTCAAGCCATTGCCCGCCTTTGCGCCCCACCTGCGCCATCTGTGCGACCTGTTCAAAACCCAAACGTTGATGAAATGCCACAGCACCGGGATTGGCCCCACTGATTGCCGCAACCATGACATGATGGCCTTGCTGCTGCGCGACCTCAATTGCATGCTGCATCAGTTTGCGCCCAGCTCCCTGCCCTTGTGCACCGATATCCAAGATAATTGTATGCTCAACCGTTGCCGCATACCCCGGCCCACCGCGAAAAGGGCCATAGGTCACGAACCCAAGCACAGCATCCCCTTTTGTTGCAAGCCAACATGATGCGGGCCGCTCTGATATCATTGCAGAAATCTCGACGGTGGATTTCTCTTTGGTGGTAAATGTGGCCAGCGTATCTCGGATCATATCGTTCCATAGGGCGGCGATCGCTGCTGCATCCGCTGATCTTGCTGCCCGTATCTTCATGCCAATGTCCGCGTTCCGTCTGGTGTGCCAAAAACACTAGAAAGCCCTTTGGGTCCTTGTGCAAAGGTCACGCGATCATCATCCAGATGGGGCAGCAACAATTCCCTAAGTTTGCCAGCGTCAGGATGCGAAACGCGCAGTTCTTGCAATTGGCAGCCAGACGCGGTCAACCGCGTTGCAGGATGTGCATCACCTTCCCATTCGATCAATGCAGGCGCGCAATTATCAAATGGTAAAATCCCAGATGCAGGCACCGCCATGCGCCAGCGCAAATCACCGCGTTGCAAGCTGACTGGTGTACCAAACCCTTGAGGCAGTGCCGCCAAGGTCGCATCCAGATCGTCGCAACGACATATCCAATTGGTGAACTGCGGTGCACCTTGAAAGCGGTCCAGATCAAACCACCTTGGGCGATCCGGCACAGGCGCATCCGGGTTGATGGCAATCGCTTCCAAGTACAGCCCGTCCGCCAAGCCCAGCAATGTGTTATGGGTATGGAAAACCGCGTGTGCGCCGCCGGGCTGCAAGGTCACGCCCAAAGCTTGCGCGACGTGATCGGTTGCCTGTTCCAATGTCAGTGCTGCGACCGCGATATGATCAAGTTCCATACAGTCTCCTGTGACATGTTAAAGATATGTGGGGCGAGCCCCTTATGCCGTGAACAGCCTCGATTGCCCACGCGTTGCCCGATTATACCCAAGTATTTGGCACTAAGTCACCCTGCTGTATGCGTATCACCTGTCTTACGACATAGCGACATTGCGCTATTTCACCTGTGCAGTTTGGGTATAATTATGATGACAGTAGTTTCACCTTGGGGTGCGGTTCATGCCATTGGACTAGGGTCCAATGGCCCAGAATCCGCTGATTGAGGAAACTGAAACGAATGCCTAAAAATAGGTGGAAAATAGTCCACGATCAGCGCCACAAAAGATTTATTAGCATTTGACATGCACCCCACCCTTCGCCCAAGCTGTGGTCGTTAAAGTATTACAGAGTGACACTTTTCAATCGACTTCGAAAATACAAGCATAGAGGGAAGTACATGTTTAATTTAAAGAAATTTGCGGCAATGACCGCGCCACTCGCCCTGGCAATGGGCATCACAGCACCAACAACCGCAAGCGCCCAAGACCCATTTTTGGGTCAGTTGATGATCGTTGGATATAACTTTTGTCCACGCGGATGGGCGAACGCAGATGGCCAGCTTTTGGCGATCAACCAGTACTCTGCACTGTTTTCGCTATATGGTACAATCTATGGCGGTGACGGGCGTACGTCCTTTGGGTTGCCTGATCTGCGCGGACGTGTGCCGATGCACGCGGGCAATGGTCCAGGTTTGTCACCCCGCCGTGAAGGCCAGAAGTTTGGCCAAGAACGCGTCACTCTGACGACACCTGAAATGCCATCGCACAACCACCAGATTGCGGTGAACAACGCAATCGGTGACAGTGGACGTCCCGGCAATGATTTCCTTGCCACGCCGCATGCAAACGATCCAGTCAACCCTGATCCAGACATCCGCACCTATGCAAATGCAGCCGAGCCGGGGCGTTTCCTGAACTCTGCTGCTGTGACAAACGCCGGTGGCGGCCAGTCGCATGAAAACATGCCTCCTGTTCAGGTTGTTCGGTATTGCATCGCGCTTCAGGGCGTCTATCCATCCCGGAACTGACCTTGTCTTGGGGTCGCCCGTATCTACCGGACGGCCTTTTCATTTGTAATGACACATGGGGCACCACAAAGCCGCAGCGTCACACTGATAACAAAGTTAGGGGAACCTATGTTTAACCTAGGAAAAATCGCAGCACTTGCTGCACCACTGGCATTGGCCGTTGGATTGGTGGCACCCGCTGCCGCCACCGCACAGGTCACGCCATTCATTGGACAGATCCAGCCGTATGGGAACAATTTTTGCCCACGTGGATGGACCGGTGCGGATGGCCAGCTCTTGCCCATCAGCCAATACACTGCCCTGTTTTCGCTTTATGGCACGACATTCGGCGGCGATGGCCGCACGACCTTTGGTCTGCCTGATTTACGCAGCCGTGAGGTCATGCATGAAGGTAACGGCCCCGGTCTAACCCCGCGTTTACGTGGTGCAAGACTAGGTGTGGAATCTGTAACGCTCCTTGCGCAGCAATTACCGTCGCATAACCACCAGATTGCCGCGAACAACGCGACAGGTGATTCTGGGCGTCCGGGCAACGACTTCCTCGCCACGCCACATGCAAATGCGCCTGGTGATCCGCTGACGGACATCACCAGATACGCAAGTACGGCGGAAGCAGGTCGTTTCATGCACCCAAATGCGATGACCAATAACGGTGGAAACCTGTCGCATGACAACGTCCCGCCAACACTTGTGATACGGTATTGCGTCGCGTTGGAGGGTATTTTCCCGTCACGCAACTGACCCACTCGGTCACCGATAAAAAGGCCGCCCCAATATATTTGGGGCGGCCTTTTTTTATGCTTTCGCAGCGCGTATGAGTTTCAAGATATCCTGCGCGGCGGACGGGATGTTGGTCCCCGGACCAAAGATCGCTTTGACCCCTGCATCCTGCAAGAACTTGTAATCCTGCTGCGGGATCACCCCACCACAGATCACCAGAATATCCTCTGCGCCTGCGTCTTTCAGCGCCTTGATCAATTGCGGTGCCAATGTCTTGTGGCCAGCCGCTTGCGAACTGATACCGACAACATGCACGTCATTGTCGACCGCGTCCTGCGCCGCCTCCGCAGGGGTCTGGAACAACGGCCCCACATCCACATCAAAGCCAATATCCGCAAAAGCGGTCGCAATTACCTTGGCACCACGATCATGGCCATCTTGCCCCATCTTAACCACCAGCATCCGTGGGCGACGCCCCTCAGCTTCGGCAAAATCCTCAACCGACTTCTGGATCGCGGCAAAGCCTTCATCACCCTCATAGGCAGCGCCATAAACCCCTGCCAATGTTTTGACCTCGGCCCGGTGGCGGCCAAATTCTTCTTCCATCGCCATGCTGATTTCCCCGACTGTGGCACGTGAACGTGCCGCTTCAACCGCTGCTTCCAACAGATTACCACCCTCGCGTGCGCGACGGGATATTTCTGCCAAAGCGGCTGTGCAGGCCGCCTCATCCCGGCTGGCACGGATGCTTTCCAAACGCTTGATCTGGCTGAGGCGCACGGCAACGTTGTCAACGTCCAGAATATCAATCGGGTCTTCGCTTTCGCGGCGATATTTGTTCACACCCACGATCACTTCGGTGCCGCGATCAATCATCGCCTGTCGGGTTGCAGCCGCCTCTTCGATCCGCAGCTTAGGCATCCCAGAGGCCACAGCCTTGGTCATGCCGCCCAGTTCCTCAACTTCTTCGATCAACGTCCATGCTTCTGTCGCAAGATCATGGGTCAGCTTTTCAACGTAATAACTGCCTGCAAGTGGATCGACGACATTGGTGATGCCAGTTTCCTCTTGCAAGATCAGCTGGGTATTGCGCGCAATCCGCGCACTAAAATCTGTCGGCAGCGCAATCGCCTCATCCAACGCATTGGTGTGCAAAGACTGCGTGCCGCCAAGGGCCGCCGCCATCGCCTCATAGGCCGTGCGCACGACGTTGTTGTAGGGGTCTTGTTCTTGCAAGGATACACCAGACGTTTGGCAATGGGTGCGCAGCATGCTCGACTTGGCGTTCTTTGGTTCAAACTCTGCCATGATTTTGTGCCAAAGTAGGCGCGCGGCACGCAGTTTTGCGGCCTCCATAAAAAAGTTCATGCCGATGGCAAAGAAAAACGATAGGCGGGGGGCGAATTTGTCCACATCCATACCCGCCGCAATTGCCGTGCGCACGTATTCGCGGCCATCCGCCAAAGTGAACGCAAGTTCCTGCACAAGGTTCGCGCCTGCCTCTTGCATGTGATAGCCAGAGATCGAGATGGAGTTGAATTTCGGCATTTCATTGGCGGTAAATTCAATGATGTCCGACACGATCCGCATCGAGGGTTCGGGCGGATAGATATAGGTGTTGCGCACCATAAATTCTTTTAGAACATCGTTCTGAATGGTGCCCGAGAGCACCGATTTATCGTGCCCCTGTTCCTCACCCGCGACGATAAAGCTGGCCAAAATCGGAATGACCGCGCCATTCATCGTCATCGACACGCTGACCTTATCCAGCGGAATACCATCAAAGAGAATCTTCATATCCTCAACGGAATCAATCGCCACGCCAGCCTTGCCAACATCGCCCTCTACACGCGGGTGGTCGCTGTCGTAACCCCGGTGCGTGGCCAGATCAAAGGCAACCGATACGCCCTGCTGACCTGCGGCCAAACCGCGACGGTAAAACGCATTAGATTCCTCAGCCGTCGAAAACCCTGCATACTGGCGGATCGTCCAAGGGCGCCCCGCGTACATCGTCGCCTTAACACCGCGCGTGAACGGGGCTGCCCCCGCGACCGACCCAAGGTGGTCCACACCTTGCAAATCATCCGCCGTATAGATCGGCTTAACATCGATGCCTTCCAATGTTTTCCATGTCAGGTCGTCGACGTCACGCCCCCGCAATTCGGCCTCAGCCAGAGCGCGCCATGTGTCCTTGTCCGTTGTCATAGTTGTGTCCTCTTGTCATGTGGCCCGCCGGCAGGCTTGTGCCTGCTCTTTGACGGGTTGGATCCTCTGTCAGGGTGGCCAGACCATCGCCACCGGCCATCAGCCAATGCAGATCGTCTGCGTAATTTTCGCGCAGTTGCGCGGTTTGTTCTGGGCTAAAGGGCTGCCAACGGATGGCCGCGTCGGGCACGTGCGAAATATCAGCGCCCTGTTCCACCAAAAGCCCCCTTAGATCACGTGCATGGGGGGATCGGTTCAACCAACGTGCCTGCACATCCAAAGGCGCTTTCGCCCCAGTTGCGGCAGAAAACACCTTGGTGGGTTGACCCACAGTTTGCTCAAACGGGATGATCAACACCTCTGCGTCAGGCACGGCACAGGCCAAATCTGTGATCACATCACGCCATGTTCGCGCACTTTGGGAAATTTGGTCCTTTTGTTCTGCGGATGGCGCAGGATGCCCTCGCGCCACGGTATAAGCAGCGGCAGAAGCCCACCACAAATCCTGTGCGCGTATTGTCATCACGACACGGGTGATCTGCCCGCCAAATGCTGCTGAAACACGTGCCATGCGTTCACCAATTGCCGGATACAATGTGGATGCGCGCAGGTTGTGGCGCGATGATCCAATCATATTTTCATCGCTGACCAGCAGTTGTTTCAACCCCGACAGCCGCGTGCGGGCCAGATGCATTTGCACACGCCCCTCAGACCTGCGTATTTCTTTGGCGTTGGATCGCGGACGAAACAGGCCGGGAAAAATCGATTTTCGCGTCCGCCCTGGCCCCCAAAACCCTATCGATTGGGTATCCAATTCTGCTGCGTGATCTCGCAAATACTGCTGAAAAGTTGTGGTGCCACTGCGGTGCGCGCCGACGTGTAAAATAATATCCATGAGATAGCGGCCCATTCTGGTAAAACTGACCGCCCCAACCGGCCACACTACAGGGATTGCCCTGTTCATGCGCCAAAACCTCTTGCATTGTGCTTAATGCAGAAATCACCGAAGATTTGCATCGCAATCGCGCCACGACCCCCTATATGAAGGGGAACAGGAGCCATCATGAAACGATTTATCTTATTTGTTTTCGCAGGGTTATTCGCGGCGACAGCCCAAGCCCAAAGTGATGCAACCCCCGCGACAACGGAACTGTTCGTGACCGCAGATATGGAAAATTTAAACCAATTCCAGTGGAGAAAACGGCCCGTAATCGTTTTTGCAGACAGTGCCGAAGACCCCGCGTTCATCGAACAGCTAGAACTTTTGAACGCACGCCAAGACGAATTGTTGGAACGCGATGTGATTGTGTTGACAGATACCGACCCTGCCGCGCGCAGCCCTATACGGCTAAAAATGCGCCCGCGTGGGTTTATGTTGGTGCTGGTGGGCAAGGACGGGGGTGTGAAACTGCGCAAGCCGTTCCCATGGGATGTGCGTGAAATCACCCGCAGCATCGATAAAATGCCCATGCGCCAGCGTGAGATCAGAGAAGAAAAAGAACGCTGACCTGCTAAGGTTATTCGTAAAATTCCTGAACGTCCGGCACCCGTGCAAAAGCAATCTTGGCCCCCGTGAATGGCACTTTGTAGGGCGGCAGTTCGCCGAACCTGACAGTGTCTTGACCAAATCGTTGGTTCAATGTGTCGATCAGATTGCACAGCTTTAATCGGGCTTGGGCCACATCCACATCCGAGGTCTCCAAAGTGTCGAACAGATCGACACTTTGCTGGGCGACGGGGCATAACCCCCCCAACATCACGCTGACAGAGATTGGGTTTTGCACATTCAGCGCCTGCCAATACCTGTCGAACACCTGCAACAACATAAAGGTATCTTGCGTTGCTTTGATCTCGCCTTGTTGGCTGCGCCGTCCGCGATCGACTGATTTGAAGCTGACCTGAAGGGATCGTGCCACATAGCCTTCGCGGCGCAGACGTGACCCTGCTTTCACCAACAACCGCCGCGCCACCAACCGCGCCGCATCCGGTGATCGATTGGCAGGCACCAACATCTGCCCATGCCCCAAGGAACTGCGTTTTGTGACCGGATAGATCACCACCCCCCCATGTAATTGGGTTAAAAATCGCTCGCCTTCGACGCTGCCCCAAATCTGGCGCGCTTGCTTGGGCGTGATCGCGAATAAGCTGGCGACATCCAGTATCCCTGCCCGCCCCAGACGCATGTGAATCCCTTTTGAAATGCCCGGCAGGTCTTTTAGTGCCAGATGCCCAATCTTGTCGGGTAACACGTCTGTATTCAGCCAATTCAACCCTGCGGGTTTCTGCAACTCGGCTGCAATTTTGGCCAGTAATTTGTTCGGGGCCACCCCCACCGAACAGCGCAATGCCGGACTGACCTGTTGCAGAATACTGCTTTGTAAGTCGCGGCCAAGCTGCAATGCGGTGTTCAGATCGCGTTGCGCGCCCAACAGATGGCAGGAAAATTCGTCCACCGAATGGGCCATGTGAATGGGAATGATACGTTCCACCGCCGCACGAATACGATGATGATAGGCCACAAAAACATCGTGCTGTGCCGCGCGAAAGGTGATGTCGGGACATAATGCGCGTGCCTCTTTGACACGCACGCCCATGCCCACGCCACAGCGCTTTGCCTCGATGCTGGCGGCGATACAGGCCGCCCCCGCTGACAAGGTTGTCACCACGCCCACTGGTTTTCCACGCAAGGCTGGCTCCTCTGCCTGCACGACTGAGGCAAAGTAGGAATTCATGTCGAAAAACAGTGTTCGAAACGGCGGACTCACAAATCTGGCTCCTTTGGCTCAGACTTGTGAGATTAGAACAAAAAGGGAACGATGTGCAATTTGATTCAACACCCCACCCAGCGAAACTGTCCTTTTGTACAAAAGGGATCGCCAAATATGCACATGCAGGCTGTGTCATCCATCCAAACCCAAAGGTTCAGATGGATGAAGCAAGTTGATATGAAAGGGTGTTGGGGTCACCGTTCACTCAAACTCCATGATCACGTCATCCACCGCCAATGAATCACCCGCAGCCGCGTTGATTTTGCTGATCACGCCCTGTTTCTCAGCGCGCAGGATGTTTTCCATCTTCATCGCCTCAATGGTGCACAACGCCTGACCTTCCTGGACTTCGTCGCCCACTTCGACGTTCAGTTTGACGATCAGACCCGGCATCGGGCAGAGCAGCATTTTAGACGTATCTGGCGCGACCTTTTCAGGCATCAAACGAGCCAATTCGGCCTGTCGCGGCGTGCGCACATGCACTTTGACATCCGCGCCACGTGTACGGATACGGAACCCCCCCGAGATTTTGCCAACCTTCAGGATCAACGGTGCATCCGCGACCGTCATCACCGCCAATTGATCCCCCGGCGTCCAATCGCCACTGACCCGCAGATCGGTGCCATCGTCAAAGAACACGTTGGACCCATCTTGATCGGCCTTGATCATCACATCAAAGCTATGGCCCTGCACTGCTACATTCCAGCTTGCACCAACTTTACGTTCATGGTTGTCCATCCGGCCTGACACACGGGCACGACGAATTTCGGCCACGCGATGCATCGCAGCCGTGGCCGCAGCAATCCGGCGCAGTTCGCTTTCTGGCAATTCAACGCCCTGAAAACCATCGGGATATTGTTCTTCGATAAAGGCTGTTGTCATGTCACCTGCGACAAAGATCGGGTGATCCATCACAGCAGACAGGAACGGCAGGTTGTGGCCAATGCCCTCAACCTCAAAACTGTCCAACGCCACGCGCATCCGTTCAATCGCCTCGGCGCGGGTGGGGGCCCATGTGCAGAGTTTTGCGATCATCGGATCGTAATACATGCTGATCTCGCCGCCCTCATAGACGCCTGTATCATTGCGCACGATATGTGTGTCCTCGACCACCTCGGCTGGCGGGCGATACCGGGTCAAACGGCCAATGGAGGGCAAAAATCCACGATAAGGATCCTCGGCATATAGACGGTTTTCAATCGCCCAACCGTTAATTTTGACATCCTTTTGGGCGATGCTCAGCTTTTCACCATTGGCGACACGGATCATCTGTTCGACCAGATCAACGTCCGTAATCAGTTCGGTGATCGGATGTTCGACCTGAAGACGTGTATTCATCTCTAGGAAATAGAAATTACGGTCCCCGTCCACGATAAATTCCACCGTGCCCGCACTGGTATAGCCCACAGCCAATGCCAATGCGACGGCCTGTTCACCCATCGCTTTACGCGTTGCTTCATCCAAAAACGGGCTGGGTGCCTCTTCGACAACTTTTTGCTGACGGCGTTGGATCGAACATTCACGCTCGTTCAGATAGATGCCATTGCCGTGGCTGTCACAAAGCACCTGAATTTCGATGTGGCGCGGTTGCGTTACGAACTTTTCAATGAAAATCCGATCATCGCCAAAGCTATTGGCGGCTTCGTTTTTGGACGACTGGAACCCCTCGCGGGCTTCCTCATCATTCCACGCGATCCGCATACCCTTGCCGCCGCCGCCCGCAGAGGCCTTGAGCATCACCGGATAACCAACTTCATTGGAAATCTTCACCGCCTCATCCGCGTCAGCGATCAATCCCATATAACCCGGAACCGTCGAAACCCCCGCTTCCTGTGCGATCTTTTTCGAGGTAATCTTGTCACCCATCTTCTCAATTGCGCCAACAGGTGGGCCGACAAAGGCCACGCCTGCTGCGGCCAAGGCTTCGGCGAACTTGCTGTTCTCGCTCAAGAAACCGTAACCCGGATGCACCGCCTCGGCACCTGATGCTTTGACCGCTGCCATTACCTTGTCGATGACGATATACGACTGGTTCGCGGGGGGCGGGCCGATGTGTATCGCCTCATCCGCCATCTGCACATGCAAAGCCTGCGCATCCGCATCCGAATAAATCGCCACTGTGCCAATGCCCATCTTGCGGGCAGTTTTGATAACGCGGCAGGCGATCTCGCCCCGGTTGGCGATGAGTATCTTACTAAACATGGAGATTCCTTTTGACGGGTATTGAAGGATGATAAAAGTGAGCTACCTCTGAAAGTTGCGGTAAAAACATCACAGTGTCGGTTTTGGCGCAAAAGCCTGTTCTCGATTGTGTGACCACAGTTGATCGAGCACCGGAGGTCATTGTTCCAAATGAAATAAATGACTTGCAAAACGCAAGTGATTCTTCTGAACACGTTGGTTGAGCACCTAAACACAATTGATACACATTTAAGTGTGAATACGTGTCTCGCCCTTTGATTTGGGCCATGCAAATTCTCCAAGCGGGCACCCCCGAAGGTGTCGCACAATGGAAAGTACCAAAATGAATCGCAGAACAATATCCCTCGGGTTGAGCACAGTGTGCTTGGCTGCGTTGGGTGCAACTGGCGCTTTGGCGCAACAAACAACTCAAGAAGAAGTGGCCGAATTGCGAGCGCGCGTTTCGCAGCTTGAAGCCGCAAATGCTGCTAACTCGCCGGGCCTGTCTTTCGGCACCGGCAACACCGAGGTTACTATTTACGGTTTCGTCCGGGCCGAGGCCTTTTACGACTTTGATTTTGATCAAGGCCAATCGGCTGGTTTCAGTAAGATTGGTGACCCTGCCCTTGCCACTGGCGGCGCGTTCAACACCAGTGTCCGCACGTCCCGCTTGGGTGTTCGCAGCAAAACACAAACTGATTTCGGTGATATCGGTACGCAGTTCGAAGTCGACTTGTTCGGCGGCAACGCAGGCAAGCCAGAATTGCGTCTGCGTCACGCCAATATCACCATCGGGGACAATTGGCTCTTTGGTCAAAGCTGGAGCAACTTTATGGCTCTTGGTCATTCCCCGACTTCTGCGGACTTCGCCGGGCCTGTCGGCACCACCTTTGCGCGTTTGCCGCAAATTCGTTATACGGGTCACCCCACAGAACAGTTCCAGTACTCCCTTTCGATCGAAGAAAACTTCGTTTCCAGTTCTGAAGATCCAATAGTCACTGCTGCGGCGCAATACTCTACGGATACCTATTCGATCCGAGGTGCCGTGCTTGCTGGAGACACGACAAATTTTGATCAATCGGCGGTTACGTTGTCGGGTTCTGTCAAACCTTGGACCGGTGGCTATCTCGCAATGACCGCGGTTACTGGTGAAGGGATCGCTAGCCTGATGAACGGCGGTGCTGATAACTTTATCGGTGGTGTTGTCAACGATGTGACAGGCTATACCGTTGAGCTCCGTCAGGACATTGGTGAAAAATGGAACGTTGGCTTTACTTACGGTAACGAAGACTACGATGTGCCTACCATCGTTGGCGCGCTCGATTACGTCGAACTTGAATCGCTGCATGTTAATGCGTTCTACAGCCCGACAGACAATCTGACACTTGGGTTGGAATATATTCGTGGCGAGCGGAAATCCTCGACGGGTCAAACGTTCAGCGCGGACCGCGTTGGTGCCTCTATCACGCTTAGCTTTTAACGATATCGAATAAGGTTTGTCACGGCGAGCGCGTCGTTTGCCGTGATAATGGTGCGCGCGCGTGAATGGGTTGGGTCCATCACGCGCGTCACTAGTGTTTTCGTTAGGGTAAAACCCTGTGTCAGAAGCTGCGACACTTGCCGGGGTTAAGCTGGCAATAAGCGACGTTGCCGGCTGCGCCGATGGCCGCGCCCTGAACGAGGCTGCCACTGGTGAGCGCTGCGGCACCCGCGCCAATAACGCCGCCACCAAGGGCTTGCTCACCCAAGTTGTCGCCGCATGCTGCAAGGCTTGCGCAGGTCGCGAGCCCCAAAATGATGTTCCGAATTGACATATACCTGTTCCTTCACTGCTTTTATATGCTTGGCCATACCGCTGGGTTTTTCCCAGTTCAGGTCTGGCTGCATTGTTTATCTCGACTTGCCCGATGTCCGGGCCCATATCCCGCCCTGCGAAAAAATCGGGCAGCGATACCAATGTGTTGGCACGCCGCCCGCACAGGGAAGGGGTATGGTCTTGGTGTGCATCGGTTGAAATCCTGGGGGGATTACCCGGTACACATGTCATGCTGGCCCAATCTGAGCCGCGCGCCAAGCCCAACGTTCCGCCCGCGCGAAAATCGGCCAAGGATCGCTGAAAAGGAATGCGTTCAGGAAACAACATGCCGATCAATCCTCAAACGCATCAGGAAAGGCAGCACGGGCTGCGGCCTCGTTGATCACCAGCATGGCTTCGTAATGCGCGGGATCAAACGGGTCAGTTGCCGCCACCACTTCACGGCCAAACAACCACGACAACCGCCCGGCGTCCAGATTACCGCGCTCAAACGGCTGATCGCCAAAGGCTTCCCAAAGCGCTGTCATAAACCCAAGATCAGCGCGCCGATCAGCAGGCCGCCTGTCAGAACGCCGTTCGCGCACGGTTAAGGGTGTTGGCCCCTTGGGGTTCGCACGCCGCAATGTGAATTGGAAATCTGTTCCCGGCAACCGCCCGGGAAACCCGCGATGCTTGAGCATATAGTCTAGCATGCTGCACCTCCCATCCGGGCGGTGCGGGTCAGGACAGGCGCGGACGCCTGCCCTGTTGTGGTATTACTTGTACTTGCCTGTGTACGTAGGCTCAACCGAGATAGGCTCGGGTGCAACCACAACGTATTCTTCGTCTGTTTGGCCGCTTGCGCAAGCCGACACGGCTGCAACAAAGCTGAATGCTGCCAGCAGTTTAATGCTCTTTGACATTTAAGTCTCCTGTAACTGTTTATGAGGCGCGACACTGCTAGATGCCTCGCACGCCCCGATTCTGAGGTAAGGGATACGTGGGTATTCCTTGCGCTCACGTTACAAGAAGTGATTTGCCATTGATACCGGGTTTGGTTCAATCGGCGGCTATGTGACTCCAAAGCCTCATTTGACCCGGTTTTAAGGGGTTTGCCCTCAATATATTGTGGGTACATCACAGCCCCTCCCAAATACAGGTGTCGCCATCGGTGCGAAATGCCTCGAAAAACTGGGTGGCGTCGGGGTCTGGCACCCCAAATTCGGTGACGCGATCCGCCAATGAGACCACAATCACCTGCCCTTCCAACGCATAGGCCGCCATATAGGGCAATGCCACGTCGGTACATAAAAAGAACATATCGGCAGCGGCGGCGTCATAATCGATACTGCCGCCCTCGCGGTTGATTTCGGGTGCGACAAAGCGGAACCGCAGCCATGTATCACCGTTCACATCATCCACCAACACCTCTTGCAGATCGATGGGCTGTTCGGACGGCACAGTCACCGCGAGCGTAGGGGTGGCGGCAAGGCTGAGGGCAAGGATCAGGTGTTTCATGGCGCGTCTTCATCTTGCGTGGGGAAGTCAGCGGGCGAGATAATCTCGATCAACTCCATATCATCGGAATGGCGCACCTCACGGTGTTTGATGCCGGGGGGCTGGAGGACGCAGGACCCGGCGCGCAAGGTATGTTCGCCCTCACCCTCATATTCAAAGACCACCCAGCCTTGGGTGACATAGACCATCTGGAAATCAAGATCATGCGAATGCCACGTGCCGGGGGATTCTTCGCCCGGCACCGCGCGGATCACATGCGCGCCGTATTGGGCGTTGGTCGCGGATTTGATGCCAAGGTCGCGGTATTCGAAGAACGGCCGCAGACCCGCGCCTTTGAAGGTGCCGGAGTCGGCGTGAGTGATGGTGAAGGATTGGTTTTTCCACACGGTCATGCCGGCGCCTCCGTCCTTTGAAGTGCAAAGCAGTCCCGCCTGCTACCTCCGCTGCCCCGGACCTGATCCGGGGCCTCGCTCAAATCAACCAAGACCCCGGCGCGCAGGTCGGTGCAGCGCTGTTTGAGGCGAAGGCCAGCACCTTTGAAGGCGCCGGAATCCGCGTGGGCAATGGTGAAGGATTGGGTTTTGAATGAGGAGGTCATCTAAGATACTCCAACCAAGGAGCGCGAGTCGCCCAAAATCTTTCTGCGACTGGAACCGAATTCGTCCCAAAACGATTTCCCAAAGAAACCAACGACATCATCTACCTGCCTTCCTCAAGAGGCAACCTTTTGTGAGATACCGTTTCCTGTTAAATTTTGTCCGCCCACGAAGAGATGGATCTTCAAAATTCCCCCACGTAAAAAGCACTACCATGAAAGGATTTCCTGGCTCAGCAATCTGCTCGAAAAAATAACCTCGATATTGTTTGCAAATCTCGCGCGCTCTTAGCCCTAATCCTGAAAGACTAACCGCATAGGCGTCATTTTCATTTGGGAAATTCAAAGCTACGAGGCCACCAACTACAGAATTCTTACGCGCTCCCCTCCTCACAGTGATGCGCGTGGTTTGTTTTGCCATCACACACGCTAAGCTTCCATCACTGAGTTTGATTTGAGATTTTCCTTTGCACATGGCGTCGGCTTGAGAGGCCGACACAGCAGATATCAAGGCAAATAACGCAACCGAAATCCAACGTTTCGCTGAGATGATCATTTGATATCTCACAACGGAATATTGTCGTGCTTCTTCCACGGCATCACGACCTTCTTATTCCGCAACGACGCAAAGGCCCGCGCCACCCGTTTGCGGGTCATGCGCGGCTGGATCACCTCGTCGATGAACCCACGCTCTGCCGCGACAAACGGATTGGCAAAGCGATCCTCATAATCCTTGGCGTGTTGCGCGATCTTGTCAGCGTCCCCCAGATCAGCGCGGTGGATAATCTCGGTAGCACCCTTGGCCCCCATCACGGCGACTTCCGCTGTGGGCCACGCATAGTTGAAATCAGAGCGCAGGTGTTTGGACGCCATCACATCATAGGCCCCGCCGTATGCCTTGCGGGTGATCACCGTGACCATCGGCACAGTCGCCTCGCCATACGCAAACAACAGCTTGGCCCCGTGTTTGATCACGCCGCCGTATTCCTGTGACGTGCCGGGCAGGAAGCCGGGGACATCGACCAGCGTTAGGATTGGAATTTCAAACGCATCGCAGAACCGCACAAACCGCGCGGCTTTGCGGGAGGAGTCGATGTCCAGACACCCGGCCAGCACCATTGGTTGGTTGGCCACGACGCCCACGGTGCGGCCCTCAATACGGATGAACCCGGTGATGATGTTCTTGGCGTAGTCTTCCTGAATTTCGTAAAAATCGCCTTCATCGCCAAGTTTCAGGATCAATTCCTTCATGTCATAAGGCGTGTTGGCATTGGCAGGCACCAACGTGTCCAATGAGGCTTCAATCCGGCCCGGATCATCAAAGAACGGACGGACAGGTGGTTTCGAGGTATTGTTGGAGGGCAGCAGATCGACCAAACGGCGCACTTCGGCCAAGGCCTCCACATCATTCTCAAACGCGCCATCGGCCACGGATGATTTGCGCGTATGGGTGCTCGCCCCACCCAATTCTTCGGCGGTGACGACTTCGTTGGTGACGGTCTTCACCACGTCAGGCCCGGTCACAAACATGTAAGAGCTGTCTTTGACCATAAAGATAAAGTCGGTGATCGCAGGCGAATACACCGCTCCGCCCGCGCATGGCCCCATGATCACGCTGATCTGTGGGATCACGCCGCTGGCCTCAATATTGCGCTGGAACACTTCGGCGTATCCGGCAAGCGATGCCACACCTTCCTGAATACGTGCACCACCGGAATCGTTAATGCCAATCACTGGCGCGCCGTTCTGGATCGCCATGTCCATGATCTTGCAAATCTTCTGCGCATGGGTTTCGGATAATGATCCACCAAACACAGTGAAATCCTGAGAAAACACATAGACCAACCGCCCGTTGATCGTGCCCCATCCGGTGACCACGCCGTCACCCGCAGGCTTTTGTTTCTCCATACCAAAATCGGTACAGCGGTGGGTGACAAACATGTCGAATTCTTCAAAAGACCCCTCGTCCAGCAACAGATCAACCCGTTCGCGCGCCGTCAGCTTGCCGCGCGCATGTTGCGCGTCGATGCGTTTCTGCCCGCCTCCCATGCGTGCCGTTTCGCGCCGCTGCTCTAGCTGTTCGAGAATATCTTTCATGATGGACCCCTGTCTTTGATTTGCGCCACTCTAGCGAAATAGGCGGCGCAACCAAAGCCCCTTTATGCAAATTTGCAAAGTATATTCAGTTCATTGAGTGCTAATTGCAAATCAGCAAATAATTCATTCCCCATGGACAAGGGCGGACGCGAGGCATACGCCTGAACCCATGAGCGATTTACCACAGATCCGGTTTCTGGATCGGACCACCCCACCCCATATCACAACCCTGATTTTGCTGTCCGGCATGTCAGCCATTGTGATGAATATGTTTCTGCCCAGCCTGCCACAGATGGCTGTGTATTTTAACACCGATTACGCGGTCATGCAGTTGTCTGTGCCACTGTATTTGCTGTGTAGTGCGATCATGCAGCTGTTCATCGGCCCGATCTCTGACAATCTGGGGCGGCGCAACGTGATGCTTTGGGGGTTGGCCCTGTTCATGGTCGCCACGCTGGGCTGTATCTTTGCACCCAACGCCACCGTGTTTTTGTTGTTTCGCGTTGGCCAAGCCGTGATCGCAACCGCGATGGTCCTGAGCCGCGCCGTGATCCGCGACCTCTATACCCAAGATCAATCCGCGTCCGTCATCGGCTATGTCACCATGGGCATGGCAGTTGTGCCAATGATCAGCCCGGCATTGGGTGGGCTGTTGGAGGAGTTTTTCAACTGGAAAGCATCGTTTTGGGCGCTGTTTGTCTTGGGTGCAGGCGTGATCGCGTTGGTCTGGGCCGATATGGGCGAAACGGCAGGCGCATCAGGCAAATCGATGTTGGCGCAATTCTCAGAATACCCTGAATTGCTCCGCTCACCGCGGTTCTGGGGTTATGCACTTGCCTCTGGATTTTGCTCTGGTGCGTTCTTTGCCTATCTCGGCGGCGCGCCTTTTGTGGGCAGTGTCGTGTTTAACCTCAGCCCCTTTTGGCTGGGCCTTTATTTTGGTGCCCCTGCGGTTGGCTACTTTGTCGGCAACTTTTTCACAGGCCGCTATGCGACGCGTTTTGGCGTGAATAAATTGGTCCTCTGGGGCTGCCTTGCAAACGCTGTCGGCGGCTTGGTCTCACTGCTGATATTCCTTGCAGGCTACGGCACCGCAATCACATTCTTTGGCATGATGACGCTGGTCGGCTTGGGCAATGGATTGTGCATCCCCAACGCAACCGCAGGCATGTTGTCGGTGCGTCCGCATCTGGCAGGTACTGCCGCAGGCCTCGGCGGCGCAATCATGATTGGGGGTGGCGCGGGCCTTGCGGTTTTGGCAGGTGCTTTGTTGACGCCGGAAACCGGGGCCTATCCTTTGTTGTGGCTCATGTTGATCACTGCAATCGCTGGCGTGATTTCCATCTGGACAGTGGTGCGGCGTGAAAAGGTATTGGCTAACTGGGCCTAATCGACAGCAACACCACCTCTTGCCGCAATCCATTTGCAAAGCTACGTTTAGCTAATTGCAAACTTGCAAAGGGCGTATGATGGCGATTCAAAAACTATATGCCGGGGCCAAGCTGCGCGAAGTCCGCACAAAGGTGGGCCTGACACAAAAGGATTTTGCCGCCCGGCTGGGCGTGTCCCTGCCCTATTTAAACCAGATGGAAAACAACAACCGCCCCGTCAGCACCACGGTTGTCCTGGCCCTGGCGGCAGAATTTGGCATGGACGTCACCGAACTTAGCACAGGTGACGGTGAACGCATGGTCAGTGACATGCGCGAAGCACTGGCGGATCCGGTTTTTGGTGGTGACATGCCCCCGCTTGCTGACCTACGGCTTGCCGCATCCAACGCCCCCGGCTTGGCACGGGCGTTTCTGGCCCTGCACCAAAGTTACCGGCAGACCCACGAACGCCTTGCCTCGCTTGACGAGGCACTTGGCCGCGAAGACGCACGCGCCAGCCCTAGCCCCTGGGAAGAAGTGCGGGATTTCTTTCATTATTGCGACAACTACATTGATGCCGTGGACCGGGCAGCAGAACATTTTGCCAGCCGTGAAGGCGGGCATCACAACATGCGAGTGGCAGCTGTGTCCGCATTGGCCAATGCAGGTGTCGGCGTCGAATTCTCGGAAATGGATGCACTGCGCGACTTTGATACCGCAACCAATACGCTGCATATCTCTGCCCGCGCCGCGCCGGAAACGCAGACATTTCAGTTGCTGTTACAGGTCGCCCTAACGCGACAAGATGCTTTGTTAGAGGCAACCCTTGATCTGGCCCGCTTCCACAGCACCGCGGCCCGCGACATCGCCAAGATCGGCCTTGCCAATTATTTCGCAGGTGCCGCGTTATTGCCCTATGCCGCGTTTCATGAGCGCGCCCAAAACTGTCGACACGATTTAGAAGTACTCGCGGGCCATTTTGGCGCATCGATAGAACAGGTGGCGCACCGTCTGTCGACGTTGCAAAGACCGGGCAGCAAGGGCATCCCCTTCTTTTTCGTCCGCGTCGATCAGGCGGGAACCATCACCAAACGCCATTCCGCCACGCGCCTGCAATTTGCGCGTTTTGGTGGGGCCTGTCCGTTGTGGAATGTGCACAGCGCGTTTGAAATGCCGGGTCGTTTTCTGCGACAACTGGCAGAAACACCCGATGGGGTGCGCTATATCAGCCTAGCGAGGGATATTACAAAACCTGCTGGACGCTTTGGTGCGCCTGTGCGCCGCTACGCCATCGCGCTGGGATGTGAGGTGCGTCATTCCTCGGCAATAGTCTATGCAGATGGAATGGATGTGAGCCGCGACAGCGCTTTTGAGCCCATCGGTATTTCATGCCGGATTTGCGAACGTAAAGCCTGTCATCAACGTTCGGTCCCGCCACTCGAACGCCAACTCGTTGTCGATCAAAATCGGCGTGATGTATTGCCCTACCGCGTTGAATGATCAGCGTTTAGCACGCCGCCAGCCCGATGCGCGCGCCTGTGCTTCTGAACAAAACCAACGTTCACCCTTGGCGGTTTGAATGCCTGTGCGTTCGTAAAATTTCTGACCCGGCATGTGGTAGATACGTTTACCAGACGCACTTATATTGCCTTTGATCTGGCACTTTGGATCATCCCCAACGCGCCCTTTGATACGCGTTAATCTGTAGCGTGCGGGTGATTGCACAACAAAACCATGCACACCACGATCTGCGACATAGGCGGCCTTTTCATCCAGATCATAGTCCATCGAATATTTGCGATAGGCAAAGGCCCACCCTTCGTTCACCAGTGTTTTCGCGATGTCCACATCATCGACATAACACCGTGCAACGATACGGCCATACCGGTCTTTGTCTAACGGTTCGCAGCGTGCCATCGCCCCTTGAAACCGGTCGCGCACCTGTCTGGTGATCCAATCACCGCAGGCCCAATTTTGCCCGTCAAGCGTCGTGCAAGGCTGATCCGTTTCGGGCGCGTCAATGCCGTGAAGGCGCACGCGCACCTTGCCTACATCAAGGGTATCCCCGTCGATCACCCGCACCTTGCCCGTCATCTCGGCCATGGCAGGCACGCCCCCCGCCACAATCAGGGCAATCAACGCAAGTCGTGAGAAAATCATTAACATTTGGTTAATATGGCGAAGCAACCCTGCGCCATCAACACCATTCGTTAAGCTAGGTTAATCCAAATTAGCGCTGCACCTCTTGCCAGTTTGGATGTATCCATGGTTCATCATTTGCACGCGGCAACGGGTCTAGCCCCAACAACTGGTCCGACACCTTTTCACCCACCATAATCGACGGCGCATTTAAGTTACCATTGGTGATACGTGGAAAGATCGAACTGTCCGCGACACGCAGGCCCTCAACCCCGATAACCCGCGCCTCTGGATCCACAACCGCATGTTTGTCGTCCGCACGACCCATCCGACAGGTGCCGCAGGGGTGATAAGCGCTTTCAGCGTGCTCAGCGATGATCGCGTTAAGGTCCGCATCACTCTGCGCATCTGCGCCGGGTTGAATCTCGTGTTTGACGTAGGGAGTGAATGCCTCTTGCGCAAAAATCTCTCTGGTCAGACGGATACAGGCGCGGAAATCCTCCCAATCACTTTCGTGAGACATGTAGTTAAAGCGAATGACCGGGTCTGCTTTGGGATCTGACGAGGCAAGCGACACACTGCCGCGAGAAGTCGAACGCATCGGTCCAGTATGAGCCTGAAACCCATGCCCTTCAGCGGCGGCTTGCCCGTCATAGCGCACGGCAATCGGCAAGAAATGATACTGAATGTCAGGATATGGAATACCGGGTTTAGAACGAATAAAGGCCGCAGATTCAAATTGGTTTGAGGCACCCATACCTGTCTTGGTGAACAACCATTGTGCCCCGATCACTGCTTTAGATAGCAAATTCCAATGCTTATAAAGCGTGATGGGCTGTGAGGCGGCCATCTGGATATACATCTCAAGGTGATCTTGCAGGTTTTGGCCAACGCCGGGACGGTCCGCGATCACGTCAATCCCGTGTTCGGCCAAATGTGCAGCGGGGCCAATGCCCGACAGCATCAGCAATTTAGGCGAGTTGATCGAGGACGCCGCCAAGACAACTTCGCGCTCCGCGTTGATCACCTCAACTTTGCCAGCGCGCAACACCTCAACACCCGTCGCACGCCCGTCCTCAATGACCACGCGCTGCGCCAAGGCACGCACAATTTCAACATTCCCGGTTTTCTGCGCAGGCCGCAGGTAAGCATTTGCCGCCGACCAACGCCGCCCGTTCCAAACGGTTTGCTCCATCGGGCCAAAGCCTTCTTGCTTTTGCCCATTATAATCGTCGGTGACCTCATACCCGGCCTGCGCGCCCGCCTGAACAAAGGCATCAAACAGCGGATTGTCACGCGGACCACGGCTGACGTGCAGCGGTCCATCGGTGCCGCGCCACGTGGCATCACCACCATGCCCACCATCGTGCCATGTCTCCATGCGTTTGTAATACGGCAGCACGTCCGCATAAGACCAACCGCGCGCACCTGCCTCTTCCCAATGGTCAAAATCCATCGCGTGACCGCGCACATAGACCATGCCATTGATCGAGGATGACCCGCCAATGACCTTGCCACGCGGACAGACCAAGCGGCGGTTGTTCAGATGCGATTCAGGTTCAGATTTGTAGCCCCAATCATAGCGCTTCATGTTCATCGGATAACTCAGCGCGGCGGGCATCTGAATGAACGGCCCCGCATCGGTGCCACCATGTTCTATCACGATGACTTTGCGCCCCGCCATGGCCAAGCGATATGCCATCGCACAGCCCGCGCTGCCCGCGCCAACAATTACAAATTCAGCCTGCATTTAGAAGGGTGCCTCAACATCATCCATACGGACAAAAACGGATTTCACTTGGCTGTAATGGTTGATTGCAGCCTTAGAGTTTTCGCGCCCTACGCCCGAGTTTTTCACGCCGCCAAAGGGGGCCTCAACAGGCGCGTCATTGTAGGTGTTAATATAGCAAGTGCCTGCCTCAAAACGGGCCGCAACGCGGTGGGCACGGCTTAGATCATTGGTAAACACGCCCGCTGCCAGCCCAAATTCGGTGTCATTGGCGCGCATCATCACATCGTCTTCATCCTCAAAATCCAGCACCGCCATGACGGGGCCAAATATCTCTTCACGTGCAATCACCATATCGTCGGTCACATCAGCAAAAACGGTCGGCTGCATGTAAAACCCGTCACGATCCATACGCTTTCCTCCCGTCACCAAACGCGCGCCTTCGGCTTGACCCTTTTCGACATAACCCAGCGCGATATTCATCTGGCGCTCTGACACCATCGGGCCAAAGCTGGTGTCCGGGTCCATCGGATCGCCGATCACGGCATTGCCAAGGCGTTCGGTCAGTCGTTTCAAGAATTGTTCTTTGATGTCCTTATGCACAAACACCCGCGTGCCGTTCGAACAGACCTGACCGGAGCTGTAGAAATTGCCCAGTATCGCGCCGCCCACAGCGTTTTCGATATTCGCGTCTTCAAACACGATCATCGGGGATTTGCCGCCAAGTTCCATGGTGACATGTTTGATATCTGCCGCAGCAGCCGCATAGACTTTGCGCCCCGTTGGGACCGATCCCGTGAGCGACACCTTGTCGACACGCGGGTCGGTGACCAAGGCACCGCCAACTTCGCCCATGCCTTGCACAACGTTGTAGATGCCTGCGGGCAGGCCAGCTTCGATGAAAATCTCTGCGACTTTGAGCGCGCACAGCGGTGTGGTTTCCGAAGGTTTAAAGATCATCGCATTACCACAGGCCAGCGCAGGCGCACCTTTCCAACAGGCGATTTGCGTGGGGTAGTTCCATGCACCAATGCCAACGCACAGGCCCAATGCCTCGCGGCGGGTATAGACCCAGTTTTCGCCCAACTGGATATGCTCACCCGTCAGGGTCGCGGCCATGCCGCCGAAATATTCCAGCGCATCCGCGCCGCTGGTCGCATCCACAACGCTGGTTTCCTGATAGGGTTTACCAGTGTCATAGGTCTCCAAAACGCTGAGGTCGTGATTACGCTCACGCATGATGTCCGCCGCACGCCGCAAAATACGGCCCCGTTCGGTGCCTGTCATGGCCGCCCACGCCTTTTGAGCGGCCTTTGCAGACGTGATCGCCTGTTCAATGATCGCAGGTGTTGCAGCATAGACGGTGGCGATTTTTTCGCCCGTCGCAGGGTAGATCACGTCAATGGGCGTGCCTGTCGTGTCTTCCACATATTGGCCGTTGATGAAATGGCTGGCTGTGGGCTGTGTAGCATAGGTCATGTATAAGAACTTTCTTGCCTTCGGCGAGGATATTTAGAGCCAAAAAGAGGAATTATTCGCCGCGTGGGAAGCGCTTGTTTTCTTCAAGCACGTTGAGGTCCATGTGATTGCGCATATACGCCTCGGAGGCTTTTTTGAGGGGCTGATAGTCCCATGGGTAATAGCCGCCCTCACGCAAAGCCTCATAGACCACCCAACGGCGAGCTTGGGATTTGCGCACATCAGCGTCATAGGCGTCGAGGTCCCAGCGATCTTCGGATTTGGCACGCAGAGTTTGGCGGGTGCCTTGATGGTCGGGGTGTTCCGCAAGATTGGTTAATTCGTGGGGATCTGTGTCCAGATCAAACAGTTGATCAGGGTCCAGCGCACAGCGGTTGAACTTCCATTTTCCATAGCGCAGCGACACCATGGGGGCATAAGATGCCTCAGCCGCATATTCCATCGCCACGGGTTCGCTGCGTTCAACGCCCTGCCCCATCGGCACAAGCGATTGCCCGGTGGTCCATTCCATCACCTCATCCATGCTGACACCAGCGAGGTCACACAGCGTTGGGCAGACGTCGATGTTGCTGACAGGCGTGGTCTGTAGCCCCGGTTCCATCTGTGGGGCGCAAATCATCATCGGAACACGAGAGGACCCTTCGAAGAATGACATTTTGAACCACAGACCACGTTCGCCCAGCATGTCACCATGATCCGAGACAAAGACGATAATTGCCTCTTGGCGGGTGTCCTCAAGCGTCTGCAAAATCTCACCCACCTTGTCGTCAAGGTAGCTTATGTTGGCAAAATAGGCGCGCCGGGATTTTTCGATATTGTCTTTGGTGATGTCAAAGTTGCGCCAATCGTTGGCATCAAAGATGCGCTTGGAATGGGCATCGTGATCCTCATAATCCATCGCAGCAATATCTGGCTGTAAGTGCTCGCAATCCCTGTACAAATCCCAATATTTCTTGCGCGCCACATAGGGGTCATGCGGGTGGGTAAAGCTGACGGTCAGGCACCATGGGCGATCGTCCAACCCCCGTGACAGATCATAGATTTTGCGCGTTGCCTCATAGGCGACGGCATCGTCGTATTCCATCTGATTGGAAATCTCGGCCACGCCTGCGCCCGTCACGGAACCCATGTTGTGATACCACCAATCAATACGCTCACCGGGTTTGCGGTAATCGGGCGTCCAGCCAAAATCAGCTGGATAAATATCTGTGGTCAGGCGTTCTTCGAACCCATGCAACTGGTCTGGCCCGACAAAATGCATCTTGCCTGACAGACACGTGTGATAGCCCGCCCGGCGCAAGTGGTGGGCATACGTGGGGATCGATGAACAAAACTCTGCCGCGTTGTCATAAACGCCCGTAGCTGACGGGAGTTGCCCTGACATAAACGCCGCCCGCCCCGGCGCGCAAAGTGGCGATGCAGTATAGGCATTCTTGAACCGGGTCGAACGCGCTGCCAGTTTCTTGAGGTTCGGCGCGTGCAGCCAATCAGCCGGACCATCGGGAAACAGTGTGCCGTTCAACTGATCCACCATCAGGATCAGGATATTTGGTTTGGTCATTTTGGGTCTTTCAACAATAGATCAAGTGTCGATAGGGCGCTGGCCCGGGCCGCATTGGCTGTGCCGTTCTCAGACAGGGCCGCGCGCAGATACAGCCCGTCGATGAGGGCCGCCAGTGTGTCCGCATCTGCGACCGGGTGCGCGCTGAGGCCGCGCAAGGCGTGGGTCAGGTTCGAACGCAATCGCCGTTGATACAGACGCAGCAATCGTTTCGTACCACTGTTGGTACGTGACGCAGCATAAAGCGTCATCCATGCATTCACCGTGTCAGGCGCGAAACATGTCTCATCAAAGCTGGCGATGATAATGGCTTGGGCACGGGCGCGCTGGCCCCGCGCCTGCGCCAATCGGGCGCGCACTTCTATCCCGTATTCCGTCAAGATATGGCGCATCGCGGCAAGAAAAATCTGATCTTTGCCGCCAAAATAATGATGCGCCAAGGCGGTCGACATGCCCGCACGTTTAGCGATTTGGCCCACGGTCACATCCAGCGAATGGGCCGCACCAATTTCTGCAATGGTCGCTTTGACCAGCGCCGAGCGGCGTATCGGTTCCATTCCAACTTTGGGCATAACAGATTCGTGTCCTTGGGCGCGGTTTCATCCAAGGATAATGCGAGATTTATTGACCCGTCAATCAAGAAAGAATGTTAGACCTTCGTGGCAAGGCTCACAGGGGTGACATGGCGCTTTAGCATCGCCTCGCGCCACGTGATAAAGGTGACTGATGCAAGGATCACAAAACCACCAATTACCACCCAGATATCAATCGCTTCGTTGAACACGATTGCGCCCAGCGCCGTGGCCCAGACCAATTGCAAAAACGTCACCGGCTGCGTCACTGTGACCGGAGCCGCCGCAAAAGCCATCGTCATTGTGTAATGCCCCGCCGTCGCAAACAGCGCCACGCCTGCAAGGATGATGATTTCATGAAGTGTTGGTGTGATCCAGACCGGTATCGCAAAGGGGGCCAAGCCAAGCGTGACAAAGATCGACAGCATCGCGACAACAACCGATGGTTTTGCTTCGTCAGCGAGGATTTTGGCCGTCAGATAGGACCCTGCAAAAAGTACGGCAGCCACCAGCATTGCCAGATGGCCGCTGCTGACTTCGCGAAACCCGGGGCGCAGGATGATCACCGCACCCAGCAAGCCCAGACACACCGCTACAATTCTGCGGGTCGCAAGCCGTTCGCCTAAGAACACCGCCGCCCCTATCGTCACATAAATGGGGGCCAAATAATTCATCGCCGTGACTTCAGCGATGGGAATGCGCGTCATGGCAAAGAACCACAGGATCACGGCCATCGCATGGCTTATGCCACGCAGACCAAACAGCGACAATTGGCGTCGTGTAAGGTGGGCCGCCTTGAGCGCGCCAAGTGCGGGAAACAAGAATATCAGCCCCATGGCGTAGCGCAGAAATGCGGCCTCGGCTGAGGGCAAGCGTGGCCCCATATATTTCACCAATGCGGTCACGATGATAAAACACAATCCCGTCACCAGCATCCAGAAGATACCAGTCACAGGGCGATGAGGAAGGGCAGTTGTCATATCCGTGTTGTTTCGCACCAACGCAACAAGAGCAAGGTCACATGAACAAAAGCTTGGCAGCAATCGCCCACATTGTCAGCGCGATCAGGCCATCAAGGATTTGCCAACTGCGTGGTTTTGCAAACAATGGGCTAAGCAGGCGTGCGCCGTATCCCAAGGAAAAGAAGAACACAAAACTCGCGATGACCGCACCTGTGCCAAAGGACAATCGATCAGGATATTGCGCAGAAATAGACCCCAGCAAAACAACTGTATCTAGATACACATGCGGGTTCAGCCACGTCAGCGCCAGTAAGGTCAGGATCGCACGACGCAGGCTTTGGGTGCTTGTGCCATCAACCTCCAGCGCCTCACCGCCACGCCACGCCGACCTCGCGTTTTGAAACCCGTACCAGATCAAAAATCCGGCCCCGCCGTAACGCATCACAGTTTCGAACCATGGCACCGCTTCGGACAACGCGCCAAATCCGGCGACACCTGCGGCGATTAAGATGGCGTCAGACACCGCGCAGGTCAGACAGACCCAAAACACATATTCACGCCGCAAGCCTTGGCGCAGAACAAATGCGTTCTGTGCACCAATCGCCAAGATTAACGTCAGACTTAGGGCAAACCCCGGCAGGAAAGAAGCAGACATAGGATGGGCCTTTGAGTGAGGTCAGACTTTTTGAGAGAGGTCAGACTTGAATGATCTCAACGTGGTTAAGCCTTGGCTCACAATTTCTCAATCAAAAACGCTGCTAGCCCCAGATCGACACCGCAGCCCGGTTTCACAAAACCGTGTAAGTCATTAACCACAAACCATTCTGTAACAAAACTGACACTTTTGAGTGATCCGAACAGCCACCCCTAGCGTAACCTTACATGAGACCCTATGTGCTATCCCAGTAGTAAAGGAAAACGTCATGTTTGACACACAACAATCGCTGGATATCAGCTGCGCTGAGCTAGAGGTGATCGAGGCCGCGTTGCATACGCAATCAAAGATCTTAACCGTGCAAGCCCGCGCGGGTGGCAGTGAAGCACGTTTGCGTCTGAATGACGTAAAGCGTGTCTTGGCGCGTATCACACAGCAAAAGAAAATCGAAGGCAGACCCTGCGGCCGTTCATTGTTCAGCTGGTTTGGAAAAACGCGTATCTCTGCGTAAGAGTACGACCATTACGAGGGCCCGCCGCCCTTTTGGGGCGGTTTTTTATTGGGCAAACCTCATAGTATCGCGCTGCACTTGTTCATTCCGATTTGGTGGATACCAGCGCGCCTAAAGCGAGCTTTGTATCTATCAAAGCTGCTCCATCACCTCGTCGGACGCTTCAAAGTTCGTGGTGACGCGCTGCACATCATCATCATCTTCCAACGCATCCACCAGCTTCATCAGCTTTTGCATGCTTTCAAGATCCATCTCTGTGGTGATTGTCGGACGCCATGTCAGTTTGGTGGTGTCAGACTCACCTAGTTCAGCTTCCAACCCAGTGGCAACCTCGTTCAGGTCCGTGTCTGCGCACCAGACCGTGTGACCTTCTTCGGTGGTTTCAACGTCCTCAGCACCCGCTTCGATGGCGGCCATCATCACCGTGTCAGCGTCACCCACCTCAAGCGGATAGGTCACTTCGCCTTTGCGGTCGAACATGAAACCAACGCTGCCCGTTTCACCCAAGTTCCCACCATTTTTGGTAAAAGTTGAACGCACTGTGGATGCGGTACGGTTGCGGTTGTCGGTCATCGCTTCGACGATCACGGCCACACCATTCGGGCCATAGCCCTCATAGCGGATTTCTTCGTAATCATCGCCCTCGCCCGCAGTCGACTTTTTGATCGCGCGATCGATCACATCCTTTGGCACAGATTGCGATTTTGCTTCTTTCACGGCCAATCGAAGACGTGGGTTTTTATCGACGTCCGGTTCGCCCATGCGCGCCGCAACTGTGATTTCCTTGGACAGTTTCGAAAACAACTTGGAACGTTGCGCATCCGCGCGTCCCTTGCGGTGTTGGATATTTGCCCATTTTGAGTGGCCTGCCATGGTATTCTCCGTGCGTCACGCGCTGTCATTACTGCGCCTGTCTTAATTGTCAGCGCGTCCAAGGGCAATCCCCGCCAACGTGCCGTGTTGAATGCACGCTTTAACGTGTCACGCATCCACGTTAAACCTTAGCCATGACAACAGATCAAATCATTCTCTTTTCGCTTTTTGGGTCCGTCTTTGGACTGCTCCTGTGGGGGCGTTTTCGCTATGATATCGTCGCTTTTACGGCCCTGATGTTCGGCGTTGTGTTGGGCGTGGTCCCCACCAAAGACGCTTTTAGTGGCTTTGGACACCCAGCAACCTTGGTCGTGGCCTTGGTATTGGTTGTCTCGGCAGGTTTGGTGCGCTCTGGCGCGGTGCTGCTGATCACGCGCACATTGGTCGATGCGTCCCGCAGTTTGGGGGCGCATATCACGCTGATGGGTGCCGTTGGTGGTATTCTCTCTGCATTTATGAACAACGTCGCCGCCTTGGCCCTGTTGATGCCAGTCGACATTCAAACCGCACGCAAGGCAGGGCGGCAGCCGGGTCTGTCGCTAATGGCCCTCAGCTTTGCCACCATTTTGGGGGGCATGGTCACATTGATCGGCACACCGCCCAACATCATCATTGCCTCAATCCGGCAGGAATCCCTGGGCGAACCGTTCAAGATGTTCGACTTTGCCCCGGTGGGCGGCGTGGTTGCGATTGCGGGTCTGGCATTTGTCGCATTGGTTGGCTGGCGGTTGATCCCAGCGCGCCAGGATGCGGCCCTCGCCCTTGAAGACATTTCGCAATACATCGCTGAACTGACAGTGCCAAAAGACAGCAAGCTGATTGGCAAACGCCTGTACGAACTTTACCCAGAGGGCGACAAAGCCGATGTGATGATCCTTGGTCTGACCCGTGATGGAAAGCGTAAGTATGGTCAAGCCAGCAACGAACTCTTACGCGCGGGCGATGCTTTGGTGCTTGAAGCAGGCCCCGACGCGTTGGACGAATTTCGCTCAACACTCGGTTTATCTTTGGCGGACAGCAACCGCGAAGAACACCTGAAAGCGGGCGGCGAAGGTGTTGAGATTATTGAAGTTGTCGTGCCTGAAAGTTCCCGCCTAGTTGGGCGCACGGTCAAGGCAGTCGGCTTGGCGTGGCGGCAACGCACTGTCCTGCTGGGTATTTCGCGTCAAGGGCGCAAAATCACCTCGCATCTGCGCGACACGGAATTAAAAGCGGGTGATATCCTGTTATTGCTGGTGCCGCGCGACACCACGGCCCATGTCGTGGACTGGTTGGGCGTGTTGCCCTTGGCAGATCGCGGTTTGGCGGTCACTGAAAATTCCAAAGTCTGGCTTGCAATCGGCTTGTTTGGTGCCGCTGTTGCGGCGGCCTCGGTTGGGTTGATCTATCTGCCCATCGCGCTGGGGTTGGTCGTCATCGCCTATGTCTTGACCAAGATTGTCCCCTTGTCCGAACTCTACACCCACATCGAATGGCCCGTTGTTGTCCTGCTTGGGTCGATGATCCCGCTGGGGGCCGCCCTTGAGACCTCGGGCGGTACAGAATTGATTTCCGGTGCATTGCTGGGCCTGACCCAAGGCATGGCCCCGTGGATCGTCCTAACCGTATTGATGGTGGTCACGATGACCCTGTCAGATGTGCTGAACAACACGGCAACCACGATTGTCGCGGCCCCGGTCGGCATCCAAATGGCGCAGACCTTGAACGTGTCCCCCGACCCTTTCCTGATGGCCGTTGCGGTTGCTGCATCCAGCGCCTTCCTTACCCCGATTGGGCACAAGAACAATACCTTAATTCTAGGCCCGGGCGGCTATTCCTTTGGCGATTATTGGCGCATGGGTCTGCCGCTTGAGATTATCGTCGTCGCTGTATCCATCCCGGCTATTCTGGTGTTTTGGCCGCTCTGATTATGGAACTGTGGACTCAAATCGCGCTTGGCACATTGTTCCTCAGCATTTCCTCGGGTCTGCATTTGGCATTGATCGTCTTGAGTCTGCCGTGGCTCACCAAAATCGCAGAATCCATGAAGGATCAGCTTCACGTGCGCCGCGCGAGTATTTTGGTCAGCCTTGCCTTTGCCCTGATCGTCTTTGGGCACACTCTACAGGTATGGATATGGGCCGGAGCGTTCTTGTGGCACGGCGCATTGCAAGACGTCGACACCGCCGTCTATTTCGCGCTCACATCGTATACAACGCTGGGCTACGGCGACATCATTCTGGACAAGCCCATGCGCATCTTTGGCGCTTTTGCATCGGTCTGCGGCATGCTGACGTTTGGCGTCAGCACTGCATATCTGGTTGGGATGATAACGCGGGTATTGCCTAAGTCTTTGCAGTGATCCGCAACAACGGGGGTGGGCGATGCGCCCACCTTACGGGGTGCGCAAAGG
>JBARCK010000011.1:0-18740 GCA_049794015.1 Sulfitobacter sp.
GGCTGCGCATGACAAATCAAGAAATTACGTTGCTGGAGAAGTGGTTGGTTAATGCCCGCGCACCCTCACAGCAAGCTGCAGTTTAAACTGCGAAAGGGGAGAGAAACATGTCACTCGTTCTGGAAGGGGTGTCCAAGGCTGTGAACGGCCAGACGCATATTTACCCAACCGATCTGGAGCTTCAGACCGGAACGATGAACGTTCTGTTGGGCCCCACGTCCTGTGGCAAAACATCCCTCATGCGGCTGATGGCAGGCCTTGATGTGCCCAACAAAGGCAAGGTGATTTGGAACGGTAAAGACGTCACTGGCATGCGTGTGCAGGACCGCGGTGTCGCGATGGTGTACCAGCAATTCATCAACTACCCCTCGATGAGTGTATACGACAATATCGCCAGCCCCATGCGTCTGTTGGGGCAGTCTGCGGACCAGATTGATGCAGCCGTCAAAAAAGCCGCTGACCTGATGAAGCTGTCACCCTTTTTGGATCGCAAACCGTTGGAACTATCTGGTGGCCAGCAACAACGCTGCGCCCTGGCGCGGGCCTTGGTCAAGGATGCGGGGTTGGTCTTGTTGGACGAACCATTGGCGAACCTTGATTACAAATTGCGCGAAGAATTGCGCGCCGAGATTCCGAAGATATTTGAGGAAGCCGGATCAATCTTTGTCTATGCTACGACAGAACCCGAAGAGGCGCTGTTACTGGGTGGGAATACTGCGACCATGTGGGAAGGCCGGATCACACAATTTGGTCTGACACCTATTGTGTACCGCCAGCCAGTGAATGCGACTACGGCGCGGGTGTTTTCCGACCCGCCGATGAACTTTCTTAACATCAAGAAATCGGGTGGAAAGTTGTTATTCGGTGACGGGCAGGCGGCTGCCGTTTCGGGGGCTTTCACCGATCTGCCAGATGGTGACTACCTTGCCGGGTTCCGGCCTAACCATCTGGAACTCAGCAAACAAAGCGCGGAAGCGTTAGAATTCACCGGAAAACTAAGTGTGACTGAGATCACTGGATCAGAGACCTTTATCCACCTCAACCATCACGGTGAAAATTGGGTTGGTTTGGTGCACGGTGTCAAGAATTTGAAAATTGGGGCGGCATTAAATGTCTATCTGGACCCCAGCCACGTTTATATTTTTGCGCAGGACGGCACATCGGTTGCCCCTGCTTCATATGCAACAGCGGCTTGAGGGAATTTAGATATGGCAAAAATCACCCTCCAAAATCTCGCACATTCCTACTTGCCGAACCCGGCAAAGGAAGACGATTACGCGCTCAAAGAGTTGAACCACGATTGGGTCGACGGCGAGGCCTATGCGCTGCTGGGGTCGTCCGGTTGCGGTAAATCCACATTGCTCAATATCATTTCCGGTCTGCTACATCCCAGCCAAGGACGCATCCTGTTCAATGACCGCGACGTGACGATGGAACCAACTACGCAACGCAACATTGCGCAGGTTTTCCAGTTTCCTGTGGTTTATGACACCATGACCGTGCGCGATAATCTGGCGTTCCCTCTGCGCAATCGCGGGGCTGATGCAGGGTATATCCGCGACCGCGTACAACAGATCGCTGCGATGATCGGGATGGAAGACACGCTGAACCGCAAGGCGCGGGGGCTGACGGCGGATGCAAAGCAAAAGATTTCGCTGGGCCGGGGCATGGTGCGCGAAGACGTGAATGCGCTGTTGTTTGATGAACCGCTGACGGTGATTGACCCGCATATGAAGTGGGAATTGCGCACGCAACTCAAATCGCTGCACCACGAATTTGGTCATACGATGATCTATGTGACGCATGACCAAACCGAGGCGCTGACGTTCGCGGACAAGGTTGTGGTGATGTATGATGGTCGCGTTGTGCAGATGGGCACGCCGCAAGAATTGTTTGAAACGCCGGAACATACATTTGTCGGCTATTTCATTGGCTCACCCGGTATGAATGTTTTGGACGCGAAGGTGAAAGGCGACAAGGCCGTTGTTGCAGGCACTGAGATTGCGCTGGGCAAAGGGTTTGGCACGCCGGATGGCAAGGTTGAGCTGGGCGTGCGTCCTGAATTTACATCGCTGGCCACAGGTGATGTCGGTCTGCCTGTCACGATCAAACGGGTCGAAGACGTGGGCCGCCACAAGATTGTGCGGGCCGATTTCCACGGCACAGAGATCAACGTGATTGCACCCGAGGGCGCCAGCATTTCGCCCGAAATGAACCGTGTTGTGTTCGATACCGCAGGCGTTAACGTCTATTCCAACAGCTGGCGCGTCGCGCCAAATGCGGCTTGATATGACTGCTATTTTCAAAGGAACCCGCCATGAATAAGACCGTCAATCAAAAGGCATGGTTCCTTATTCTGCCTGTGCTTTTGCTCGTCGCCTTCTCGGCTGTCATCCCATTGATGACAGTTGTGAACTATTCGGTGCAAGACACGTTTGGGAATAACAAATTCTTCTGGGCGGGCCTTGATTGGTTTCGCGAGATGATGGAATCCGAACGCATGTGGGATGCGCTGGGGCGTCAGATTGCGTTCTCGGTGATTATTCTAGCCATCGAAATTCCGCTTGGTATTTTTGTGGCTTTGAACATGCCAAAAAAAGGCTTCTGGGCCTCGACTTGTCTGATCCTCATGTCGCTACCGCTGCTGATTCCATGGAATGTGGTTGGCACCATTTGGCAGATTTTTGGTCGCGTCGATATTGGCCTGCTCGGCTATACACTGGCCGCACTGGGCATTGATTATAACTATACGCAGGACTTCTACGCCGCTTGGGCCACCGTCATTGTGATGGACGTCTGGCACTGGACGTCATTGGTCGCGCTGCTCGCTTATGCAGGTCTGCAATCCATTCCTGATGCCTATTATCAGGCGGCGAAAATCGACCAAGCCAACCGTTGGAAAGTGTTCCGTTTCATTGAGTTGCCCAAGATCATGGGCGTGCTGATGATCGCGATCCTGCTGCGGTTCATGGACAGCTTTATGATCTACACAGAGCCATTTGTGGTCACGGGTGGCGGCCCCGGTAACTCGACAACCTTTCTGTCAATTGACTTGGTCAAGATGGCGCTCGGACAGTTTGACCTTGGCCCGGCGGCGGCGTTCTCGATCATGTATTATCTCGTCATCCTGTTGATTTCATACGTGTTCTACACCGTGATGACGAACCTCGACAAAAGGGATGGCCACTGATGTCTGACATTTCACACACCGCCCCAAAGCGTGGCTTTGCCCTGCCCAAGATCAAAGGCAATGCCGTCGTCATGGGTCTATATCTGCTGTTCCTTCTGCTGCCGATCTATTGGCTGCTGAACATGAGCCTGAAAACCAATTCAGAGATTTTGAACAGCTTTACCCTGTGGCCGCGTGATCTGACGTTTGACAATTACCTCACCATTCTGACGGATGCGTCATGGTACACGGGCTACCTCAATTCGATGGCCTATGTGGTGATGAACATGGTCATTTCGCTATTGGTTGCACTGCCTGCGGCTTACGCGTTCAGCCGCTACACCTTCATGGGTGACAAGCATCTGTTCTTCTGGCTGCTGACCAACCGGATGGCCCCACCTGCGGTTTTCGCGCTGCCGTTCTTTCAACTCTACAGTTCAGTTGGGTTGTTCGACACGCATATCGCTGTGGCCCTCGCGCATTGTCTGTTCAACGTGCCCCTCGCGGTTTGGATCCTTGAAGGGTTCATGCGCGGCGTGCCAAAGGAAATCGACGAGACCGCCTATATCGACGGCTATTCGTTCCCGCGCTTTTTCATCCGCATCTTCACGCCGCTTGTGGCGTCGGGGATCGGTGTCACCGCGTTCTTCCTGTTCATGTTTAGCTGGGTCGAACTGCTGCTGAGCCGGACACTCACATCCGTCAACGCAAAACCCATCGCCGCCACAATGACCCGTACGGTTGGGGCCGCGGGCATCGATTGGGGTGTCCTTGCCGCTGCGGGTGTTCTGACAATCCTGCCCGGTGCGCTCGTGATCTATTTTGTCCGCAACTACATCGCCAAGGGTTTTGCCCTAGGCCGCGTTTAAGAAAGGAAACCAGACATGGAATGGATGGCATGGACATGGCCAACGGCTGCTTTCTTTGGCGTGATCGCCGCGACGCTCATCACCTTTACGGTGCTGGCAATCAAATACCCCGAGGCACCGCGCAACGGTATCTTGAGGATCGAAACAACCCGTGGTGATCGTTTGTTCATCACGCTGCTGGGCTCTGCCTTTATCAATTTGGCATGGCTTGGACTGCTCAGCGCACCACAATGGGGCGCGCTGATCGTCTGCCTGTTTTATGCCATCGCGGTTTTCCGCTGGGTTTAAAGATAGGCAAAAGGACCGTCCGGGGTGCAAGACCGGGCCGTCTATAATGTTCACAACTTGGGAGGAACACACATGAACTTGCGACTTAAAGGAACCACGGCGATCGGGCTTGCGTTCAGCATGCTTGCCGCGCCTGCGTTCGCAGACATGGACGCCGCCAAGGCGTTCTTGGACAGTGAAATCGGCGATATGTCGGTGCTGTCACGTGCAGAACAGGAATCTGAGCTTCAGTTTTTTGTCGACGCGGCAGAGCCTTACAAAGGCATGTCCATCAACGTTGTGTCCGAGACAATCGGCACGCACACCTACGAATCCACCGTGTTGGCCCCAGCGTTTGAAGCCATCACTGGGATCAAGGTCACACATGATTTGATCGGTGAAGGTGACGTTGTTGAAAAGCTGCAAACACAAATGCAGTCGGGCGAAAACATCTATGACGCCTACATCAATGACTCTGATCTCATCGGTACGCACTGGCGCTATCAGCAGGCGCGTAACCTGACCGACTGGATGGCGGGCGAAGGTGCTGCGGTGACAAACCCGAACCTCGATCTTGAGGATTTCATCGGTCTGTCCTTCACCACTGGTCCAGATGGCAAAGTTTACCAGCTACCAGACCAGCAGTTCGCGAACCTCTATTGGTTCCGCTACGATTGGTTCAACGACGAACAGAACAAGGCGGACTTTAAAGCGAAGTTTGGTTACGATCTGGGCGTTCCGGTGAACTGGTCAGCCTACGAAGATATCGCTGAATTCTTCACCGGTCGTGACTTGTCACGTCTAGGTGTCGAAGGCGAAGTGTTCGGCAACATGGACTACGGCAAGAAAGACCCATCTTTGGGTTGGCGCTATACTGACGCGTGGCTGTCCATGGCGGGTGCAGGGGACGTGGGTGAGCCGAACGGTCTGCCTGTGGACGAATGGGGCATCCGCGTGAATGAAAATTCACAGCCCGTCGGTTCTTGTGTGGCACGTGGTGGCGCGACCAATGGTCCTGCTGCTGTTTATGCTGTGACCAAGGCAATCGAATGGTTGGAAAAGTACTCTCCACCAGCGGCCGCAGGCATGACGTTCTCTGAAGCGGGTCCAATCCCGGCGCAGGGTAATGTTGCGCAGCAGATGTTCTGGTACACCGCCTTTACAGCGGCGTCAGTAGAACCTGATCTGCCCGTGATGAACGAAGACGGCACGCCAAAGTGGCGCATGGCCCCTTCACCGCACGGCGCATATTGGACTGAAGGTACCAAAATCGGCTATCAAGATGCCGGTTCCTGGACGCTGATGGAATCCACACCAGTGGACCGTGCACAGGCCGCGTGGTTGTACGCGCAGTTCGTGACATCCAAGACGGTAGACGTGAAGAAAAGCCATGTTGGTCTGACATTCATTCGTGAATCAACGATCCAGCACGAAAGCTTTACCGAGCGTGCACCGAAACTGGGTGGTCTGGTTGAATTCTATCGTTCACCAGCTCGCGTTCAGTGGTCGCCAACGGGTACAAACGTGCCGGATTATCCAAAGCTGGCACAGCTGTGGTGGCAGAACATCGGTGACGCAATGTCCGGCGCGAAGACACCTCAAGAAGCGTTGGATGCCCTGTGCGAAGATCAGGAAAAAGTACTGATCCGTCTGGAACGTGCAGGTGTCCAAGGCGACATTGGTCCAAAGATGAACGAAGAAATGGACCCAGAGTTCTGGTTGTCTCAGCCCGGTTCGCCAAAAGCGAAACTGGCCAATGAAGACGAAGAGCCAGTGACGATTGCTTATGATGAGCTGATCAAATCTTGGCAGTAAGCTAATCAACCGGGGCCATTTATGTGGCCCCGGTTACTTTGCACAGCACAGAATTTACGGTATCGGTTGAACCCTACCGAACGAAAACGGTAAACGAAAATACTGGGGCCCCGCATGACCTATATCCTCGCAATTGATCAAGGCACGACATCAACCCGTGCGATCTTGTTTGACGACAAAATGTCACCCGTAGCGCAGGCCCAAGAAGAATTCACACAGCATTTCCCGCAATCCGGTTGGGTCGAACATGACCCCCATGATCTGTGGAACACGACCGTTTCAACAGTCCGTTCAGCAATAGAAAAATCAGATATTTCATCATCGCAGATTGCGGCGATTGGGATCACCAATCAGCGAGAGACAGTTGTCGTCTGGGATAAGGAAACAGGCGAGCCGATCCACAATGCCATCGTGTGGCAAGACCGCCGCACCGCGGATCAGTGCCGCGCTCTACGCGATGCAGGCCATGAGGCGATGATCACTGAACGCACCGGGCTTTTGATTGATCCTTATTTTTCAAGCACTAAGCTGAAATGGATTTTGGACAAAGTTGAAGGATCACGAGAACGTGCCAAGAATGGTGAGTTGTTGTTTGGAACGGTTGATTGCTTTATCATGTGGAAGCTGACAGGCGGTGCGGCCCATGTGACCGATGCCACCAATGCTGCGCGCACGATGCTCTACGATATCCGCAAAGGACGCTGGAGCAGTTCAATCTGTGAACTCCTTGATATCCCGATGCAGATGCTGCCAGAGGTCAAGGATTGCGCGGCTGACTTTGGCGTGACGCAGGCCGATCTATTCGGTACGGAAATCCCGATCTATGGCGTGGCAGGCGACCAGCAGGCCGCGACGGTGGGGCAGGCATGCTTTGAACCGGGCATGTTGAAATCAACATACGGTACCGGATGTTTTGCGCTGCTTAACACCGGTGACACGCCGGTGATGTCCAAGAACCGATTGTTGACGACAATTGCCTATCAGCTGGACGGCAAGCCAACATATGCGTTGGAAGGGTCGATCTTTGTCGCAGGGGCGGTTGTGCAATGGTTGCGTGATGGTTTGGGTCTGATCAAAGACGCGGCTGAAACACAGGGGCTGGCCGCACAGGCGGACCAACATCAAAACATCGTTCTGGTGCCGGCCTTTGTTGGCCTTGGCGCGCCGTATTGGAACGCCGAATGTCGCGGCGCTGTGTTTGGGCTGACGCGCGGCACAGGTCCGGCAGAAATGGCCAAGGCGGCCCTTGAGAGTGTGGGCTATCAAACCCGCGATCTGCTCGAAGCAATGTCAGCAGACTGGAAAGCAACCGGGGTACAACCCACGCTGCGGGTTGATGGCGGCATGTCTGCCAGCGATTGGGCAATGCAGTTTCTATCCGACATCATCGACGCGCCAGTCGACCGTCCCGTGAACCACGAAACAACGGCGTTAGGTGTGGCGTGGTTGGCCGGGATGCGCGCGGGTATTTATCCCGACCAAGAAACCTTTGCCGCGTCATGGGCGCGTGAAACCCAATTCACCCCAAGCATGGACAATACCTTGCGTGATGCGAAATACACGTCTTGGAAAAAGGCTGTTCAGGCAACCCTGAGCTTTTAGGTCTAAGTTTTTAAGGAACTGCAATGAAACAAACAACGCTGCGCCGCCATCTGACGTCTAGCGGACTGGATCCCAATCTGATTTTCCTGATTGAGGACATCTCAAGCGCCTGTCGTTCCATTGCGCATCTTGTGCGCAACGGCGCGTTTAATGGTCATTTGGGTGCGACGAGCGAGACCAATGTTCAGGGTGAGACACAAAAGACCCTCGACATCATGGCGAATGATCAATTTGAACGCACCTGCGCCAACAGTCCACGCCTTGCCGCACTTGTATCTGAAGAAGTCGAAGAAGTGACATGGCTTAAAGAACCGGAAGCCGGGGATTATTTGTTGTATTTTGACCCGCTTGATGGGTCGTCAAATTTGGACGTGAACCTGTCGGTCGGGTCAATTTTTGCGATCATGCAAGTGCAGGCAGATGGGGACCGCAGCGTTCAGCTTGAAGGGCGCAAGCAGTTGTGTGCGGGCTATGCTCTATATGGTCCATCAACAATGTTCGTGCTGACGGATGGGGACGAGGTCACTGGATTTACCTGCCATAACGGCACGGGCGACTTTCGTGTGACGCATCCAAACATGAAAGTCCCAAGCGAGACATCAGAATTTGCAATCAACACGTCACGCTATCGCTACTGGGACGAACCTGTGCGCCGCTACGTGGATGAATGTGTCGCGGGCAAAGAAGGCGTGCGTGGACGGTCGTTTAACATGCGCTGGACGGCATCAATGGTCGCTGAAATCCACCGTATCCTGACCCGCGGTGGCGTGTTTCTTTATCCCGCAGATAGCAACAACCGCGCTGCGGGCGGCAAACTGCGTCTGATGTACGAAGCAAACCCAATGGCAATGATCATTGAACGCGCAGGCGGCGGCGCGTCGACAGGGTATGACCCAATTCTAGACATAAAACCCACGGGCCCACATCAACGCGTACCGGTTATTCTTGGGTCAAACGCCGAGGTTGACCGTTTGATTGCTTATCATACGGATGCATAAAGGGGGCGGTTAAAGCGATGTTCTCTTTCTTTAGCCCGCAGGCAATCCACTTTGGACGTGGGCAAAGCCAACAAGCGGCTGCGCTGGCCGCGACCTTTGGTAAAAACGTTGTTTTGGTCCATGGTTCCACTGCCGCGCGGGCGCAGTGGCTTATTGATCACTGCGCGTCTGCTGGTTTAACACTGCGTTCACTTACATGTAAAAACGAACCATCTTTGCCTGATATCGAATGCGCGTTGGCGGGTTTGAAAGGCAGCCAACCTGATGTCGTAATTGGGTTGGGCGGTGGTTCTGTGATCGATTTTGCCAAGGCGCTTGCGGCCCTGATCCCTTGTGCCGACAAGCCAATTGAATACCTTGAAGGCGTCGGTGGCGGTCGTGCATTGGATCAAGCACCAATTCCGATGATCGCGCTGCCAACGACAGCGGGTACAGGCGCTGAGGTGACAAAAAATGCAGTGATCAGCGTGCCGGAATATGCTGTAAAAGTCAGCCTGCGTGATGCACGGATGATCCCGAACATCGCAATCGTAGACCCTGACTTGATGCAAGGCGCGCCCAAACATGTTGCGCTTACGGCTGGATTGGATGCCATAACGCAAGTCATCGAACCCTATGTATCGTGTAAGGCGAACCCAATGTCGGATGCTTTGTGTCGCGCTGCGATCCCAATCGGCCTCAAGGCGATCAGAGATTTGGTCGAACAGGACGCGTCGCGTGCGTGGGATGATATGGCTTGGGTCAGCACATGTGGTGGTCTGGCCTTGGCGAATGCGGGGTTGGGCGCTGTGCATGGGTTCGCGGGTGTGATTGGTGGCAAAACCAACGCACCACACGGCGAAATCTGTGGTCTGCTGCTGCCTGCCGTTTTGGAATCCCATCTGCGCAACGCACAGGAACATTCAGATATCTATGCGCGATTGTCATGGATCGTTCAGCAAATTGATGCACTTTTTGCGCACGGTGAAAACGGCGCTGGCATTGGCGCATTGCGTCAGTGGTCTGCCCAAATGGGCCTGCGCGGCCTTGTTGAACTGGGCCTCGCCCCCGCAGATTTTCCCAAAATCGCAGCCGAGTCCGCAAATACCTCATCCATGAAGGGCAACCCCTTTGCGCTCTCTCAAGCGGAGCTGGTGCAGATATTGAATTCTGCGAAATAGGGATGTCTTGTCAGCTTACGTTTCTTCGATGACCTTCCGGGCGACGCGAAAACACTCTAGCGCCTGTGGCACACCGCAATAGATGCCAATGACATGGATAATTGCACGAATTTCGTCAGTCGTGACACCATTACTGATCGCACCGCGACAATGAATTTCCCATTCGGTCATTTTGCCCAAGGCGCCGATCATCGACAGGTTCATCATCGACCGTGTCTTTGCGTCGATCACATCATCGCCCCAGCCAAACCCCCAACACCATGCGGTCATCGCTTCTTGAAACGGACGGGTGAAATCGTCAGCGGCGGCTAAATTCTTTTCAACATACTCAGCCCCAAGTGTGGCCTTGCGTTGTTCCAGCCCCTTAAGAAAGAGGTCTTCGTCAAATGCGCTCATGTTCGATCCTTTGTTTTATAGGCGATGCTTTCGTACTGCTTAGATCACCCTTTGGATGTGTTTTCTACTCAGTGATCTGACAGGGCCAACTGGTCATTGAAGCGTTGTCGATACTCTCCGGGTGCAACCTTGAAGGATCGCATCATGGCGCGGCGCAGCCTTTCGTCATCAACAAACCCGCTTTTCAGGGCAATCAAACCAAGCGGCAGGTCCGTTTCCTCCAACAATCGGCAGGCTGTATCCAAACGGATGGCTTCGACGGCTTTTGCGGGCGAGACACCTGTGTGTTCTTTGTATAGGCGGGAAAAATTGCGTGGGCTCATCGCTGCTTGATGCGCTAGCCCTTCAACAGATAGATCCGCCGTCAGGTTTTGCGCCATCCAGGCATTCAGGTCCTCAAATCGAGCAGAGGAGGTTTGGCTTTGCATTTGCAATGATGTGCCGAATTGTGACTGCCCGCCGGGGCGCACCATGTAGCACACCAACTTATGTGCCAAAGCCAGTGCTGATTTTCGCCCAATATCTTGGGCAACCATCGCGAGGCTCATATCAATACCAGCCGTGACGCCGGCAGATGTCCACACGTGATCGTCCGTAACAAAAATTGCATCACTTTCAACGGTGATATCTGGAAAAGTATCTTGAAAATACCCACAAGATTCCCAGTGCGTGACGGCGCGTCGTCCTGCCAAAAGCCCGGTACTGGCCAGTATGAATGCCCCTGTGCAGACTGATCCAATGCGTCTGCTTTTCGATGCAAAATACTGTACCTCTGTCAGAAAATCGGGGTCCTTGGACGCAGGTATCGCGCCAGAACCACCTGCAACGATCAGCGTATCAATTTCGATCTCATGCAGGGTGGACAATTTAACACTATCGACTGGCAATAGCGCGTCAGATGAAACTGGCCCGCCATTCAACGACGCAACGATCAAGTTATAACTCTGATCACAAACGTCTTTTACGTCCGCGAACACCTGCATCGGTCCGGCCAAATCCAAGAGTTTGACGTTTGGAAAAACGATGAAAAGTACGGTTTTGGCATGAATTGAGGTCATGATGTCATTTATGCCATACTGAATTCTGTTAATCTAGGGATAATAAAAGGAGATCTGCGAATGTTACTGCTCAAACCCAACTGCGAATGTTGCGACAAAGACCTGCCACCGTTCGCGACGGACGCTCGAATTTGCTCATATGAATGTACGTTTTGTGCGGAGTGTGTCGAAGGGCGCTTGGGCAACGCATGTCCGAATTGTGGTGGTAATTTCGTGCCCCGCCCGATCCGGTCTGCCGCCAATCTGGTGACAAGCCCTGCGTCTGAAACACGGATATTCGGCAAGCGACCCGACTGTGTTGCCGCGAGGGTGCAGCATGCAGAATGAACCTGTAAGATCACTGGGCGCAGTTGTGTTCAACGGATTTGAGACCCTCGACCTCTTCGGCCCGCTGCAAATGTTCGGCACCTTGGCGGATCATTTCAGCATTTCCATAGTGGCTGAGAACGCGGGGCAAGTGACCAGCAGGCATGGTCAAAAAATTGCGGTTGATCATGCGTTTTCAGATCACCATGCCTATGACCTTTTGTTGGTTCCCGGCGGTCCGGGCACATGGGATCAAATCGATAATCCGGGCTTTTTAAAATGGTTGCAGCGCGCTGCGCCCAAGTCAGAACTTGTCATGTCGGTTTGCACAGGTGCGGCCTTTCTGGCGAAGGCTGGTTTACTTGACGGACGACAAGCGACGACGAACAAATTGAACTTTGATTGGGTCGCGCAGTTTGGGCCAAAGGTCGATTGGCAAGGGCGTGCACGCTGGGTTGCGGATGGTTGCTATTTCACGTCATCGGGTGTGACGGCAGGTATGGACATGAGTCTTGCGGTTATCGAACATCTTGTTGGCGCAGAAAGGGCAGATCATGCCGCAACCCATTCAGAATATGAACGCCAGCGCGATCCGGGCAATGATCCCTTTGCGATCCATTTTGGGATTGGTTGATGTCGCGCGAGTGCTGGGAAAGCTGACCTTACAAGTCAGCCCACGCCTTGCAAATCTGCTGCGACGCGTTGTCCAAAAGCGTTGGCAGCGTGGCCTCTGTGTCCATGGTAAGGATTGCCCGCGCCACCGGTGAAAGCTTCCAAAGCGGGGATGACACATCGATGGTATGCGGAGTGTGGGTCGTGGCCCAACATCTTGAGCCTCCCCCTTTGCAGTGGTCCGCCCCTATAGTTAGGAAAGCGGAGGACCAAGAATGGCGATTAAGAGACCCAAGCCCGAAGAGATTGTCGTGAAGTTGCGGCAGGTTGAAGTTCTGATGGGGCAAGGCATGCCTCGCATCGATGCGATCAGACAGATCAATGTGACTGAACAAACCTATTATCGCTGGAAGAAGAAGTACGGTGGAATGGGCACGGAACAACTCAAGGAGCTAAAGCGTCTTCAGAAAGAGAACGAGCGGTTGCGTCGTGCGGTGTCGGATCTGACACTGGATAAACTGATCCTGAAGGAAGCCGCATCGGGAAACTTCTGAGCCCCTCGCGTCGGCGGGCCTGCATTGATCATGTACGTAGTCATTTCAAAGCTTCAGAGCGACGGGTTTGTCGCATTCTGGGTCAGCACCGATCCACACAACGTCGATTACCACGTGGGCGTGCTGACGAAGAACGCTTGGTCGAGGATATGATCGAGCTGACGCGCCAGTTTGGTCGATATGGCTACCGTCGAGTTGCTGCCCTGTTGAGAGACGCAGGCTGGCAAGTGAATGACAAACGTGTGGAACGCTTATGGCGACGTGAGGGGCTTAAAGTGCAAATGAAACAACCAAAGAAAGGGCGGCTTTGGCTCAATGATGGGTCGTGCGTCCGTCTGCGACCCGAGTATCGCAACCATGTTTGGTCTTACGACTTTGTTCATCACCGGACTGAGGACGGTAGGGCCTTCAGGACGCTCAACATCTTGGATGAGCACAGCCGAGAATGTCTGGCGATCCGTGTGAAGCGAAAGCTGAACTCGACTGAGGTCATCGACGCCCTCACGGACTTGTTCATTTTGCGCGGTGTACCTGCTTACATCAGGTCAGACAACGGCCCGGAGTTCATCGCCGAAGCTGTCAGGGATTGGATCAAAGCCGTGGGAGCCAAGACGGCTTACATTGAGCCTGGGTCACCCTGGGAAAACGGATACTGCGAAAGCTTCAACGGAAGAATGCGTGATGAATTGTTGAACGGCGAAATCTTCTACTCGCTGCGGGAAGCCCAAATTATTATCGAAAGATGGAGGAACCACTATAACACCAAACGACCCCATAGTGCATTGGGCTATCGCCCACCTGCGCCAGAGGCCATCGTACCGATGGACCAAAGGCCAATCATGCACTAACTTTCAATTTGGACCACTCAAGTGGGGCTGCTCACGTGGTCTCCATGTTGGATGAATTAGTGCCACTGGTCTGAGTTGTGTAGCTATCGTTACCCTCCGCACCGTCAACTGTCGTGATCTCTTCACGATTCCCGGTATCAACAGTGTCATCACCACTTCCAGCCTTAATCTTGTTGCCGCTCACATCGTCGCTTAATGAAATCGAGTCGCTGCCTTCTCCTGTATCGATCTCATTAAAGGTTGCGTGATCTCCAAAGGTCACGCTGTCACTACCAGTGCCTGTTTTAAGTATTAGAAACGTTGCATCATCGCCAACATTAATAGTGAGGCCGTAGGAAGCCTGTGCCGCAATGTCCACATTGCTAAGGTCGGCATATCACCTTTACAGTTACCGTCTAACGTTATTGCGAACATTTTTTGAGAGATTAACATTTCATCAACCAACATGCGGCATGAATTACTTATGTTGCAAGTGTGGAAAATAACGGTCCCTGCGGACAGTGGACAAACAGCAAAACTGAGTGGATGGGTATTGGCTGAGACAACTCAAGAAGCGCAGTCTCTTTCTGGTTACACTAACGCAGTGATCAAACAAGAACCAGAGCGGCTTTGGATAGCTAAAGAACGTATTATTTGGGAGTCCAGTAAATCGGCTTAAGTTGTTTGAACAATCAAATCTCACTGCTGCCTTTCCTCCCCTATTCAATCCGAAATGGAACTGGGGGAAAACAGGCCAGTTCGATAAAATCAGGCTGAGTGAGCGTTTGCAAAATAGAAAAATATCCAATCACCGAAGCGCCTTTCGATCATGCATTATGGATGTTTTGATAGAAACTTGACCTCGAATCGCACTATAGTTTCTAAGTGTTCGTGGTTTCTGTAGTATTCTTGGAAGCCATTGAAGTAATTGGCTTCAAAAATATCAGGCAACTTTTAGTATCATTATATATATCTGCCCTAAAGCTGACGCCAAAGCTAAAACTTAGTTAATTAAATCGACTTCCATAACCTGCAAAATTGAACTCATTTAGCTGTGATCCAAATCCAATTCCTAATTTTTTCAAATAATAGCAATAGTTGATAGGAAGGCGCATCGAAAAGCCATCTATGCTAGCGAAAGCGAGTTACTATCAACGTGTCAAAACATTGGCAAAAGATGGGAAAAGCGATGTTTCCCAAGTTTTTTACTGCCAAATAATAGAGAAATCCAAGGTATCAAACAGATGAAATTATACCTGTACTCTCTCATCGTTACTGGAAACGCCAACAAAGGGTTTCCAGAATGCCGAATCTTGTACTCACTCAAACGGTCCATACCGGCCAGACGGTCAATAGCCAACACTTCGGTGGAAATATTGTATTTACGAGAAATATGATCAACGGAACACCTGATCCGGATTTTATTGAGGCGGCCCAAGAGTTAGACATGCAGACACTTAGATATCCTGCAGGTCAATCCGATGTTGCCTATGCCGATGGTCTTCTGGTCGATGGAGAACTTCCGGATCATTTAGTCAATTTCATGGATGCTGCTGTCGAGAATAATCTTCAAGTACTAATCGTGACCCCCACGATTGAAGGTTATGGAGGCCCAGAGGAACTAAGGCAGTTCGTTGAATTACTTATGGCGCGATATCCAGATCAAGTACACGCATTTGAAATCGGCAATGAATATTGGAATTTTGAGGGTGAAGCTGAATATGGTCAGACGGCTAACGAGTCGGTCATTGCTATTGATGAAGCCCTTTCCGCGAACGGATTAGATGTTCCGATTTGGGTGCAAATGGGTGACGCTGGAGGCCGTATGAGTGACTTTAATGGGCCGTCGAACACATGGATTCAACGGAATATGGAAGCAAATCAAGCAATAATTGATCAACTCAGTGATGAAGCCCGAGCTATCATCGATGGCGTGGTCGAGCACTTCTATTTCCGAGACAATGGCCAATACATCGGTCAGATTTCCGACGCAGATCAACTGATCGGGCTTGATTACTCAGTTTGGCAAAGCCAGTTTGATCAGGATCTTAGCTTAAACATCACCGAGTGGAATATTAGAACTACAAACCTTTTCCAACTCGGAATGCGCGCAGCCTCGACAATGATAGCCCAATTTCAGTTTTTAATCGAGATGGAGGTAGACGAAGCGTACATTTGGCCACCGCAACACAATACTTCTAGCGACCTCGCTGGAGGGGATGGAGTTATCTATGATGTGGCGACTGGGATTGTGGTTAATTCGGTTGGCGGTGCTGTGTTTGATATGATGTCGAGCAGCCTTGTTGGGTTGGAATACGTCGCATCTGCGACTGAGGACGCAAGCTCCTATCTGATGAGTCATGTGTATGCTGGTGAAGATCAAGTCGTGGTCTACATTTCCTCTCGCTCGAATGGCATTGAGCACGTCAGTTTCAGTTTGGGGGACTTTTTTCCGGGGGCATCTTTGATCTCCGCAATTCAGGTCGGATATGATCGAGACAGTTCTGATGGCCAATTTTATGACTATGCTGAAAGAGAATGGGCTACTGCGGATTCAGTTTTGATAAATGGCGAGGCGTACTATCTGAATGAGCACGACGTAAACGCTCAGGTAACACTGCATGAGCTAGAACCGTCAGACATTCGAGGGGTCTATGAGTTTGAGCTATTGCCATTTGAAATCATTGAGCTGACTTATGACTTACCTGACGGTCATGTCGTTGTCGGATCATCCAACGATGATAGGATAACAGGCGAAGATGAAAATGATCTCATTTTTGGGTTAGCTGGCTCAGACGTAATCACCGGAGGTAGGGGCAGCGACACAATAGATGGTGGCGACGGCGACGATTACATAAATAGCGGGTCGGGTGGAGATCTAGTAGAAGGTGGTCAAGGGAGTGATACTATCAGAGGTTGGGGGGGCTCTGACACTCTTTTGGGCGGCGATGGGCACGACTTCTTGCACGGGTGGCAGGGAAATGATGTGCTGGATGGAGGAAATGGCGATGATTTCCTCGAGGGGGAATCAGGGAATGACACAATCTTTGGTGGCAGCGGCAACGATACGATTGATGGCGGTGACTATGCAGATTCTCTGTTGGGCGGTGATGGAGACGATCTTATCATAGGTGGCAACGGATATGATTGGATTTTCGGAGACGGAGGAAACGATACCATCAGGGCGGGGGCTACTGCGGACCGTGTGTATGGAGGTGAAGGTGACGATGAAATTCATGCCGGCAGCAACTATGGTAATACAGTTGACGGTATTTTTGGTGAAGCCGGGAACGATACGATCTATGGTGACGCTGGCTTCGACCATTTAAGTGGAGGCGATGGTAATGACATCTTGGATGGCGGGAACCAAGCCGACAATTTGTTTGGAGACGCTGGGGATGATCGCCTATTTGGTGGCCAAGGTCTTGATCGCCTATTTGGTGGCACTGGCGATGATTTTTTGTCTGGTGGTGACGGATGCGATGGGCATTTTGGTGGGGAAGGTAATGATACACTACTAGGGGGGGAAGGCGACGATAGATTTTTTGGTGGCTCAGGTAATGATGAAGTGAATGGTGGAACTGGCCAGGATTCCATCTATGCAGGCTCCGGCTTTGATACAATAGATGGCGGGGAAGGCGACGACATTTTGTACGGTAACTTTAATGCCGATACCTTTGTTTTCTCTGAAAACCATGGCAATGATACGATAGGTGATTTTGATGCAGTGAGTGCTTTTGAACGGATTGACTTCAGCAACCTTGGATCAATCGACAGCTGGGACGATATTGTATTGCATGCATCACAGTCGGGTTCAGATGTTCTAATTTCTACTGGGGAGCACTCATCAATTCGATTGATAGGTGTTAACATTTCCGATCTGGATGCAAGTGACTTCGTATTCTAACCTATAGCTGCGGTGGCTCATATTCATCCTGTTAGTATCCAACAGTATCGAAGGAATCTTTTGCGCGTTATATCATGCCAGTATCACGTGTATATTCAATCTGTAATTTTGTATTTCGTTGTTGAGACTTACTTTCCGTGGTACGTGCAAAGGTTCCGGTTAACGACATTTGTGACTTCTTTGTACTACCTCATTCATCTTTTGGAAAAGCCAATATTAAATAGTCTTGAGATAAAGAATGTGGTTCGATCAAGCTTACACTTGTAGCCACCAATGCCACGCGCAACGAAAACCCCTTTCGTATTGGATCTCCGTTGCTAAAAAATTATGCACTAGGCTAGATTTCGTGTTAGCGATGAAGATAACCTAACGTAAACTATGTGAATTATTAGCTGAAATCCAAGAGAAATCGGCACCGACTGCGAGTTGCATTAACAACTGATTAACCAATTTCAAGAACTCTGAGCAAGGGCGTGGAAGAATGGAATGCTACAATGACGAAACACGACTGGATACTTGATGTCTTTGAAGATCTGGAGACTTATGCTGCGCTACACGGCCTTAAACAAATAGCAACCGATATCATCAAACATAAAAAACGCGCGCAACAAGAACTGGCAGATCACGCGCGGTTGAACAATTCGCAAAGCAACGATGGCAAGGACTTAGCCAATGTCAGGTTTCTTTTTAGATAGCTACCCAACCTGTGAACATACGCTCAAATGCTAACTCAAACAAAAAACCTTCGCCTTGGAATCTTTGGCGGAGGTTAACTACAGTGTTTGCTGGCTACGCTCTATTTACATGCCATGTATATCGCTGGTCGCTCTGGTTGTTCTGAATAGGTTCATCGTCAGAGCTATTGCCCCCATCAAGGCTGACGACAAGATTGATAACTGGGCGCTCCAATATCAGGCACCCGCGACATACGAAAATGAGTTTTTCGACTTGTGTCATATATTACTGTTTTCAGATTGATAAAATTAATAGCTTACCAACTCGCACTGACCTGCTCCCCTTTGAGTCCGTTAATCTAGGTTAGCTCTGTTCAGGTTTTGGTCTTTCTCTGACCGATTAAAGCTTCGCGCCTTTAACCTGATCCATAGCCAGCCTCGCAAAAGTAGTTCCAGCATTCTTGCGGTGAGAACAGGTCGCACACTTCGGCCAGTGCATCGAACATCTGATCGAAGGTCCTAGCAC
>JBARCK010000012.1:0-12104 GCA_049794015.1 Sulfitobacter sp.
GTGCTAGGACCTTCGATCAGATGTTCGATGCACTGGCCGAAGTGTGCGACCTGTTCTCACCGCAAGAATGCTGGAACTACTTTTGCGAGGCTGGCTATGGATCAGGTTAAAGGCGCGAAGCTTTAAGTAAAAAAGGCCCGCCATTTCTGGCGGACCTTTGGCTAAATTTCAGATTTGGGATTAGCCCAAAAAGTGTTTACAGCTTTTCGATCAGCGCAGGCACAGCGTCGAACAAATCCGCAACCAATCCAAAGTCAGCAACTTGGAAAATAGGGGCTTCTTCGTCTTTGTTGATGGCGACGATGATCTTGCTGTCTTTCATGCCCGCAAGGTGCTGGATAGCACCTGAAATACCAACGGCGACATAAAGATCAGGGGCAACGACTTTGCCCGTTTGGCCAACCTGCCAGTCGTTCGGGGCATAACCTGAATCGACCGCTGCGCGAGATGCGCCAACAGCTGCACCCAGTTTATCAGCCAATTTTTCGATCAGCGCGAAGTCGTCTTCAGACCCAACACCGCGACCACCGGACACAACGACACCAGCTGATGTCAGTTCTGGGCGGTCAGATGCGGCAACCTTGTCTTCGACCCATTCGGACAGGCCGGGGTTTGCAACAGCAGAGATCGTTTCAACAGAGGCAGATCCACCTGTCTCAGCCGCATCAAATGACGCACCGCGGAAGGTGATTACCTTCTTGGCGTCTTTTGATTTTACCGTCTGCACGGCGTTACCTGCATAGATCGGACGCTCAAACGTGTCTGCATCGACAACGCCAGAGGCGTCAGAGATGATTTGCACATCCAGCAATGCCGCCACGCGGGGCATTACGTTTTTGGCGTCAGTTGTAGCAGGCGCAACGATGTGATCGTAGTCACCAGCAAGAGACACGATCAAAGCGGCCGTAGCTTCGGCCAAGCGGTGGCCCAATGATGCGTCTTCAGCAACCAGTACCTTGGCGACACCAGTAATCTTGGCAGCAGCATCACCAGCGGCGGCAGCAGAACCACCACAGCACAGGACAGTCACATCGCCCAATTGGGTCGCGGCGGTCACAGCTTTTGCTGTGGCATCCATCGACAATTCGCCGTCAGTTACTTCTGCAAGGAGTAAAACAGCCATTATACAGCTCCCACTTCTTTGAGTTTCGCGACCAGTTCATCAACGGATGCAACCTTGATGCCAGCAGCGCGGGCTTCGGGTTCAACGGTTTTGATGATTTCCAGACGGTTGGATGCGTCCACGCCATAGTCGGCAGGTGTCTTTTCATCCATTGGCTTTTTCTTGGCCTTCATGATGTTTGGCAATGACGCATAACGCGGCTCATTGAGGCGCAGATCAACGGTGACAACCGTTGGCATGGTCACTTTGATGGTTTGCAAACCGCCGTCAACTTCACGTGTGACCACAGCATGATCACCCTCGATGTTAACCTCAGACGCGAATGCAGCCTGTGACCAACCAAGCAACGCCGACAGCATTTGACCAGTGGCGTTCATGTCGTTGTCGATGGCTTGCTTGCCTGTCAGTACGAGGCCCGGCTTTTCTTCGTCCACAATCGCCTTGAGGATTTTGGCAACCGCCAGAGGTTCGATGTCATTGTGAACGTCATCTGTTGCCACAACCAAAATCGCGCGATCCGCGCCCATGGCCAATGCCGTGCGCAGGGTTTCTTGGCTTTGCTTTACGCCAATGGAAACAACAACGACCTCATCGGCCTGACCTGCTTCTTTGAGGCGGATCGCCTGTTCGACGGAAATCTCGTCAAACGGGTTCATCGACATTTTCACATTGGCAAGATCAACACCGGAACCGTCCGCTTTTACACGTACTTTCACGTTGTAGTCGATCACGCGTTTGACAGGTACCAATACCTTCATGGGCGTCTTTCTCCTAAATTATTGGTGCCGCAAATCCGGCAATCCGACAGTCTTGTGCGGTGATATAACGTTCGGTAGCGTTGAAACAGGGTAAAATCGTCATTTTCGCGCGACATAGCGCCACGAACGTTACGTCCAGAGAAATGTTAGCGCCATACTTCGTCGCGGCATAAGCAATAGGGAGAAAATTATGCAAAGGGTTTTAGGATTCGGAGGGTTTTTCTTTCGGGCGAAAGATCCGCAATCACTGGCAGATTGGTATGATACCCATCTTGGCATCAACCCTGTTCCTACTGATGCTGACAGTCCGCCATGGATGGCTGACGGTGGCCCAACAGTGTTTGCACCCTTTGCTGCTGATACGGATTATTTCGCGGCGGAAAAATCGTTTATGTTGAACTTTCGGGTCTCGAATTTGGAGGCAATGGTAGATCAACTTACGAAGGCAGGCATAAGCGTGAAGCGCCAAGACGATATGCCGGGCATTGGAAAGTTTGCCCATCTGAATGATCCAGAGGGCAATGCCATTGAGTTATGGCAACCAGAATAAGCAATTTAAGTCGTTACGGTGTTAGCGGTTCGCACCCGGAACCCACAGCACATCATCCTTACCGCCGTTGTTTGCCATACGCGCGGCTACAAAAAACCAGTCGCTGAGGCGGTTAAGGTATTTCACCGCCGCCGGGTTGATTGGTTCATTCTCGGCCAGCAAAACGGCCAATCGCTCGGCGCGACGTGCAACCGTGCGACACACATGTAGGTGTGCTGCCAGCGCCTTGCCGCCGGGCAGGATAAAGCTGCGCAGGGGGTCCAAATCGGCATTCATCACGTCAATTTCACGTTCTAACCTGTCCACCTGTTCAGGTTCCATGCGCAAGGGCGGGTATTCAGCGTCTTCGTCTGCTTCCATGTCAGGGCGGCACAGGTCGGCACCCAAATCAAACAGGTCATTTTGGATGCGCGACAATGCGGTGTCGGTTTCGCCTGTTGCTTCCAGCCGGGCCACACCTACAAAGCAGTTCAATTCATCCGATGTCCCATAGGCTTCGACGCGTGCGTTGTGTTTGGCAACCCTGTCACCGTTCCCAAGTGCGGTAGTGCCAGCGTCGCCCGTGCGCGTGTAAATTTTATTCAATACAACCATTAACCGGCATCCTTGCGAAAATAGACATATACGACGATTAGGATCACCGCGATGAATTGAGTGATAATGCGCCAGCGCATGATTTTGTTGGCGTTTCGCTTGTTAAAGGCACCACCGCCAGCAAAACCGCCGAGGCCAAACATCAGCACGACAACGACGACCAGAACGGACAGAACAACGATAATGAATAGCGGATCAGAGGGCATAACACATCCTTTGGTTAGCCTCAGATGTAGCGGGCAAGTCGCGTTGCGCAACCCTTTTTAGCGCCCAAGAACCCAGTCCAATGCGCGCGTTGGCAGAATACGGCGTAAAATACCTGCTATGTAGGTGGGGGTTGTGACGTAATATCGCGCCTTTGGGCGTTGCGCTTCTGAGGCATGGATCAGCTTTTTTAGCACCGCATCGGCAGGCAGTTCGAACCGATCAGGGCCAGAGGATTCGTAGAGGCGCTTGTTTAGTTTAGTTTTATAGTCCGCAGCGCGGGCAGATGATTTCCAGTCGATCCAGCGTTCAAAGTGGGGAATCGAATTCACGCGAATTTTCGAGGTAATGGGGCCGGGTTCAATCAGCACCACCTCAACACCTGTGCCGCGCATCTCGATACGCAGGGTGTCACTTAGCCCTTCGAGGGCGAATTTTGTTGCATTATAGGCCCCGCGCCACGGCATCGTGACAAAACCCAGTACAGAGGAACATTGGATGATCCGTCCATGTCCTTGTTGGCGCATGAGTGGAATCACTGCGCGGGTCAGGGTGTGCCAGCCGAAAAAGTTGCTTTCGAATATCTCACGCAAGGCTTGGGTTGGCAGGTCTTCGACTACGCCGGGCAGGCCGTGCGCGCCATTGTTAAACAACACGTCCAATGTACCGCCTGTTTGTTTTAGGACATGTGCCAGGGCTGCGTGAATGCTGTCTTCGTCTGTGTAATCAAGTAGGGGGGCGTCGAACCCTTCACCAATAAGGCGGTCGCAATCGGCTTGCTGTTTGCAGGCTGCAAAGACCTGCCAGCCACGCGCGCGCATGCCATGTGCGGCGGCGTATCCTATGCCGCTGGAACAGCCTGTGATCAGAATGGATTTAGTAGACATAAAAAAGGCCCCCGCGTTGGAGACCTTTCATCGCGTGTCGCGGATATGAAGGCAATGAGGCTTAACCGCCTGCCAAAAGAAAATCGGCCATCCATCCTTCGGGTCCGCCATCAACCGGGCGCATTTTGACCCATCCGTCGCCGTTGTCTTGGATCACTTCGACTTCGCTGCCGCGCACTAATTTGGTGACAACACCAAAATCAGTGCCGGGACCACCGCGCACATTCACACGGTTTGCTGACACAGTGCGCAAATCGCTGATGGCTGACGTAATCAGGGACGCTCCTTGATCTGCGACCCCAGTATCGTTGGGTGCAATCAGGCTGGGGATGATCGCAGGTGTGTCAACCGAAGCAAGCGTCACGCCGACATTTACCGGCACACCAGTGCCGATTTCTTCGGCAACGGTGTCTGTTGGATCAGCCTCGGCCAAGACATCCTCAAGGGTCGTCAGGTTCAAAGACACACGCGTCACGTCGTTGTTAAGTGGTGGGTCCGTGTCGACGAAAGTTGGGGTGGCCGCTGCAACTACTACCTCTTGCGGGGTCTCTGTCGCAGAATCATCCGCCGCAACCAGTTCGGTTTCTGTGACTGGAATCAGATGCGCCATGCGCACACTGGCGGGTTCAAAATCAGCGCCGCCGCTCATTTCGTAAAAGGCCCAGCCCAGAAAACCAAAAGACAACAGAATAAACCGCTTCATCACAAAAACCCCAAATTTCACACCTTTAGGAGTTTCGCGTGAAAACTCCCCCCAAGCACTCAATAGCAAATAATTAATAATTTGGGCAGGGGAAAACGTAAAAACCTCTCCCCGTGGCGAGAGTGCCGCAGTTCGTGTGCCCTATTGTGCTGCTGGTGCAATCATCGGCTTGCTGCATGTCGCACCCTTGGCTACACAGCATCTATGTCAGACGTTACCGATCCCCCCAACATGGACCCGCATGAGGTGTCCGAACCGCTGCGCCGTGCGTTGGGCGACCGCTATCTGACCTATGCTTTGTCGACAATTATGCACCGCGCGCTGCCTGATGCGCGTGATGGCTTGAAGCCCGTTCACCGCCGAATCCTCTATGCGATGCGTGAGTTGCGTCTTTCCTCTGACGGGGGATTCCGTAAATCAGCCAAGATCAGTGGCGATGTGATGGGCAACTATCATCCGCACGGTGATGGCGCGATTTATGATGCCATGGCGCGTTTGGCGCAGGATTTTAACGTCCGATATCCGCTGGTTGATGGTCAGGGTAACTTTGGCAACATCGACGGTGATAACCCCGCCGCAAGCCGATACACCGAAGCGCGCATGACCGCCGTCGCTGAGGCGATGCTAGAAGGCCTGACCGAGAACGCCGTTGATTTTCGTGAGAACTATGATGGCACGCTGACCGAACCTGTCGTGTTGCCTGCGCAATTTCCGAACCTGTTGGCGAATGGATCGTCCGGCATTGCGGTTGGTATGGCGACCAACATTCCACCGCATAATATTGCTGAACTGTGTGACGCCTGTATCCATCTGATCAAAACGCCGGATGCGCGCGACGATACCTTACTGAATTATGTGCCAGGCCCGGATTTCCCGACCGGTGGCGTGATTGTCGAAAGCCCTGAAAACATCGCGACGGCCTATCGCACCGGCAAGGGCGGTTTCCGACTGCGCTGTCGTTGGGAGGTTGAGGACCTTGGGCGTGGTGTTTGGCAGATCGTCATCACCGAAATTCCCTATCAGGTGCAGAAATCCAAGCTGATCGAAAAGATTGCGGATTTGATTCACACCAAGAAGATACCGATTCTTGGTGATGTGCGCGACGAATCCGCTGAAGACGTGCGGATGATCATCGAACCACGCTCCAAGAATGTGGACCCGGATGTGTTGATGGGCATGTTGTTTCGCACGTCGGACCTTGAGGTTCGGTTTTCACTGAACATGAATGTGTTGATCGACGGGCTGACGCCCAAAGTGTGCAGCATGAAGGAAGTGCTGCGCGCGTTTTTGGATCACCGTCGTGAGGTATTGCAACGCCGATCTGTGCACCGGATGGAAAAGATCGACCATCGCCTTGAGGTGTTGGAAGGGTTCATAGTTGCCTTCCTAAACCTCGACCGTGTGATCGATATTATCCGTTATGACGATGAACCCAAAGCCGCATTGATGCGTGAAGATTGGGGGCGCGAACATGTGCGTGCAATGGATGAGGCGGATTACGTCACGCCGCCGCCCTCAACGGAAAATTCGCTGAGTGAAGTGCAGGTAGATGCGATCCTGAACATGCGGTTGCGCTCATTGCGGCGCTTGGAAGAATTAGAACTGCTGCGCGAACAATCTGCCTTAATGGAAGAACGTGCTGGGCTTGAGGACTTGCTGGAAAGTGATGATTTGCAGTGGTCCACTATTGCAGATCAATTGCGCGAAACCAAAAAGCAGTTTGGCAAAGATTGGGTGATTGATGGTGTCAATCGCGGTGGCCGTTTGACCACGTTTGCCGAGGCGGGCGAAGTCGAGGATGTGCCGATTGAGGCAATGATCGACCGTGAGCCGATCACAGTGGTCTGTAGCCAGATGGGCTGGATCAGGGCGATGACCGGACACATTGATCTTGGCCGCGAAATGAAATTCAAAGACGGCGATGGGCCAAGCTATATCTTCCATGCGGAAACCACGGACCGTTTGCTTGTGTTTGGCTCAAACGGTCGCTTTTATACGTTGTCTGCGTCCACCTTGCCCGGTGGGCGTGGCATGGGTGAACCGTTGCGGTTGATGGTTGATTTGCCAAATGAAGTTCAGATCGTTGATCTGTTCATCCATCAACCCGGTCGCAAACTATTGGTCGCTTCATCGGCAGGTGATGGGTTTGTCGTGCCAGAAGACGATGTGATCGCACAGACCCGTAGTGGTAAACAGGTACTGAACGTGCGCGGCGACGTGAAAGCGCTGGTGTGTCAGCCGATCAATGGCGACATGGTTGCGACGGTTGGTGAGAACCGCAAGGTGTTGGTATTCCCATTGGCAGAACTTCCTGAAATGGGTCGCGGCAAGGGCGTGCGGTTGCAGAAGTACAAGGACGGCGGGCTGTCTGACGCGACAACCTTTGAGCTTGCTTTGGGGCTTAGCTGGCAGGACCCTGCGGGACGTACGCGCACCGAAACGGAGCTGACTGATTGGGCAAGCAAACGTGCAAGTGCGGGCCGCATGGCCCCCCGTGGCTTTCCGCGCGACAATAAATTTACCTAATTCAGGGTAGGTGGCATGACGAACGCGAACACCCCGAGCAGCCCATGGGGCGCGCCGCCACAAATACCCGTAGCAAATACCGATTTAGAAGCACCCACAGACGGCGTGATGACGGTGGATTTTGTAGGCAAGCGCGGCGCGTTATTTTGGTTGGCGCTGAAAACTGGGTTTTTCACAATTCTGACACTGGGCTTTTATCGTTTCTGGATGAAAACGCGCCTGCGTCGTTGGTATTGGTCTGCAATGCGTCCCGGCGGGCATCCCTTGGAATATGTGGGTGACCCGATTGAAAAGCTGCTAGGGTTTTTTATCGCGGTGGTTATCCTGACATTTTACATCGGCATCGTGAACCTGTTGCTGATGTTCGTCAGTTTTTCAGTCTTTAATTCATCGTGGATTGGATATCTGGCCAGTTTCGCCGGGGTGATCCCGATCTGGTTTTATGCGCGCTATCGTGCACGGCGCTATGTTTTGGCGCGCACCCGTTGGCGCGGCGTGCGTTTTGGGTTGGAAAAGGGCGCTTGGGGGTATGCAGGTCGGGCGTTGCTGTATTGGACGCTGACCATTGTCAGTCTTGGTATCCTGTGGCCGCGCATGACATTTTTGTTGGAAAAATACAAAACGGACCGCACCTATTTTGGGTCTGCCAAGATGGAGCAGGGTGGGCGTTGGCAGATGCTGTATCATGCCGCGATGCCGTTTCTGAGTTTTCTTATTTTACTGGGCGCGACGATGGTGTGGCTGATTGTCATCACGCCTATCGCTGAGAATGTGCCGACATCCTTTGATGACTTTGTTCAACAAATTGATATGATTTTTGAGGGGACGTCAGGTTCCCTTGGTCTAGAGAATCCAGCGCGGCTTTGGCTTGTTCCGGTCTGTCTGTTTGGGTTGTTGTTTGGTGCGATCCATTATCGCTGGGTCGCCAAACGCATAATGGCCAATCACAAAAGCGCGGATGGTGTGACCTTTGCCTCAAGCCTCAATGGACCGCGCATCACGATGATCTATGTGTTGGGCAACTTCATTGCCTATATGGTTCTTGTTCTTGGAATGCTGTTGTTGCTGCTGCTGTCGGCAGCACTGTATGGGTTTGACTTTGTTTTAGCAGAACAAGGCGCTGAACTTGGCGCATTGTCGCATTGGCCGCGCTGGGCATCTCTTATTCTGCTGGGCGCGGTATACCTTGGCGTGTTTTTGATGTGGGGCGTGTTGCACAATACCTTTGTGACCTTTCCCATTATACGACACATGGCGCTGACCACGACGCTGCCCACAACCATTGGTATTTCATCTATCAGCCAACGTGCCCGCGATGAATTTGCCGAGGCCGAAGGGTTTGCCGAAGCGCTTGATCTGGGGGCGGCGATATGAACGGTCTCATGCCTGCGCGCGCCCACTATTTTGACGGTGACGCGCCGGTGGGTCAGCCCGTGCAGCCGCAGATATCAGGCGATACGCTTGAGTTGCGCTTAGAGGATGGCACGATACTTCATTGGCCATTGTCAGAGATACGTCAGGTATCTGACAGCGCCGCCAAAACCAATCCAATGCTGCGCTGGATAAACGATCCATTGGCGCGGTTGGTGCTGAAGGATCCGAAATTTCTGCGCGATATGCCAAACTTGCGGCGGCGTAGCCCGCCCAAAGGGCGCGGTCGGCTGGTCGCTTGGGCGTTGGCGGCTGTCGCTGCTGTGGCGCTTCAGATTGGCATTCTGATTCCTTTGCTTGCTGACAATTTAGCGGTCTTGATCCCCGCAGAAGGAGAGCGCGTCCTTGGCGAAGCAACGCTGGGCCATATTCGTGACGCACTGGATGAGACAGGATTGAACCCGCTAGAGGTTTGCGAAACGCCCAACGGCAGTGCCGCATTGGATCGTTTGGTCGCCAAGCTAAGTGGAAAACGTGATTTTAGGCAGGACGTGACAGTTTCGGTTTTGGACCATGAAATGGTTAATGCCTTTGCTTTGCCCGGCGGGTTTGTGGTGATCTTTCGCGGCTTGATTGACGCTGCGGATGGACCTGATGAGGTCGCCGCTGTTCTGGCACATGAAATTGGCCACGTGATCAGCCGTGATCCAACACGTCATGCGCTACGCTCAGCTGGATCCATTGGCGTGCTGGGATTGTTGTTCGGTGATTTTGCGGGGGGTGCTGCCGTCTTGCTTTTGACGGAACGATTGATCAGCGCGCAATATTCACAAGACGCAGAAAGTGGCGCGGATGAATTTGCCTATGGCGTTCTGTCACAGGCAGGGATCAACCCGGGTGCATTGGGTGATATGTTTGAAAGCATGCGTGACAAACATGGTGATAGTGATGGCGTGACGGCGCATTTTCTGAGCCACCCAACCCTAAGCGAACGCATCACTGCTGCCCGTGCTGTGATTGATCCCGATGCAGATTATGCACCGTCCATGTCTGATGAAGACTGGACCGCGCTGCAAAGCATTTGCGGCTAAACGGGTTCGGCTGTGAGCCAGACGCCGCCTTCTGGTCGCAACGTCAGGATCATCACCGGTTCAGGGTTCTTGCCCGCAACAGGTGTGAATTTGAAACGTGACAGCAGCGTTGCTAGAATGATCACGGCTTCTTGCAGGGCAAAGCTTGCGCCAATGCAAATGCGAGGCCCATCGCCAAAGGGCAGGTATGCATAACGGTCAATCGCCTTGCGGTCCTTGAACCGTTCAGGGCGGAACGCATCCGGGTCATCCCACAGCAATTCATTGCGCCCCAGTGCATAGATTGGGATCATTACGGTATCACCGGGCAAAACCTCGCGGTCACATAGGGTGTCTTTCTTTTGGGCAGTACGTGATATGACGCCAGCAGCCGGATACAGGCGCAAAGCCTCGTCAATGATCATGCGAATGAAGGGCAGGTTTTCAACATCATCGCCTGTCGCAGCGCGACCTTGCAGGACTGATTGCGCTTCTTTGCGCGCACGGGTTTGGGCGTCTTGATCAAAGCCCATCAGATACATTGACCATGCCAACGTTAGGGCGGTTGTCTCATGCCCGGCGACGATGAAGGTCAATAGGTTATCACGCAGTTCAGCCGTATTCATCTTGCGCTCTGTTTTGGGGTCGACCCCTTCCAGTAGCAGATCCAGCAGGTCTGGCACGCCTTCATGACCCCGTTTAACGCGCGCTTCGATTGCGCCGTCTGCCATGGCCTTCATTTCCTTAAGGGCTTTGCCTGACATCAATCGACCGGGGCGGGGCACCCAATCTGGAAAGCCCAAGATGTCAAAGAGGCTGATTTTGCCCGCCTCTGCGATGTAGTCGTCAATTGCACCATGTACCTTATCGCGATCAAAGGTGTCGCCGCCGGAAAAGGTAACATCACCAATCACATCAAATGTCGTTGTGACCATTTCGTCCAAAAGGTTCACCGCCTTTGGTCCTGCTGCTGTAATCCTCTCGCATGCGCGTTCAGCGGCATCTGTCATGATCGGGGCAAGGTTCATCACATTGCGGTGCGAAAACACCGGGGCGGCCGCGCGCCGCTGCCAGCGCCAATGCGCCCCCTCTGCAATGAACAGCGATTCGCCAATGGCAGGCTTTAACAGGTTCTTGGTGACCACGGATTTTGGATAGTCCTCCAATCCATCCAGCAACATGTGCCGAATCGCACCGGGGTCCATGACCATATGCCAGCGTTTGCCAGTCTTGCCTGACACCATCGGCTGTTTGGTGGCGATGTCAGGTATGATGCTCAACACGTTGCGCCGGGCCATTTGCAGGCTTTTCAAGATGCCCCAAGGTTCGGTGACGAGGGGAACGCGAACAGGATTGGCGGCATTTTTGATCATTTTATGATCTCCTTTGATCACAACATAGGTCCGCCCGCATATACTGCAAACGCGGCAATTGATTGCACCCTAGCCGTGCTTGCGCTATCGCATTTTGGATAGCGATGCCTTTGGGGGGCTTTTAATGATCCGTGTTTTTGCCGTTTTGATGTCTGTTGTCATGCTGGCCGCCTGTAATGGGGCTGCTGACCTGAACAAGTCTGCTGTGCCGTTGGGTGATTTCAACCTACAACACAATATCGCGGTTGCGCCAAAAGTTCAGAAAGCGCCGCTAAGCCGGGAAGCCTCTGTTGAAGAATTGACCAAAGCGTTGACCGACGCCACCGAAGAACGTTTTGGCCGCTATAATGGCGCGCGCAACTATCATTTCGGAATGAGCATTGAAGGGTATGCATTGGCCCAGCCAGGTATCCCGTTGGTATTTGCCCCCAAGTCGATTTTGGTTGTTAAATTAACCGTTTGGGATGACGCAAAGAATAAAAAGCTGAATGCGAAGCCTTTTCAGATCACAGTTTTTGAATCTTTTGATCAAGGTCCGGTTGTCGGGTCCGGTTATACCAAGACTGCCGAAGAGCAGCTTAAGAACTTGAGCCAAAATGCGGCAAAAGCGATTGAGACATATCTGGTCAAGCAGAACCGGGCCGAAGGTTGGTTTAAGGGCAGCCCAGAACCAAAAACCACAGCTGCTGTTGCTGCTGAATAGCATATCAACGCGCCTTTGATGGCAAGTCTTGCTTGATTTTACGTTCCAGACCCAATACATCGCGCGCCAGATGGGTTCGGGTCCTGCGAAAGGGCCCCTCAATATAAAGGGCGGCCACCATGGCAAAGGCAAAGTTTGAACGTAATAAACCGCACGTTAACATTGGTACGATTGGCCACGTTGACCACGGCAAGACGACATTGACAGCGGCGATCACCAAGTATTTTGGTGACTTCAAAGCG
>JBARCK010000013.1:0-24916 GCA_049794015.1 Sulfitobacter sp.
CGCAAGCGGCCCAATATCCGATTTGCCGGGCAGATCACCGGTGTTGAGGGATACGTTGAAAGTGCCGCGATGGGTCTGCTGGCGGGCCGTATGGCAGTGGCTGAAATCAAAGGCGAAGATATCAGCACGCCGCCCAACACAACGGCGATGGGCGCGTTGATTACCCACATCACAGGTGGTGCTGAGGCCAAGACCTTTCAGCCGATGAACGTCAACTTTGGCCTGTTCCCCCCGGTTGAAGGTCTAAAATCTGGCCGCCGGGGTCGCAAGGACCGCTACAAAGCCTACACAGACCGCGCCAAGGTGGATTGGGAAAACTGGCTCAAAAGTTAATACTGGACGCTGGGCGCGATCCTTCGTAACTTTTCCATATGAGTGGAAAATTTCTCGACAAGGCTTACGGCGCACATGATGCCGCCTCGACCCGCAAATTATATGATGATTGGGCCGCCAGCTACGAAGCTGAAATCAGCGAAAATGGCTATGCCACGCCAAGGCGATGTGCGGAAGCGCTGAAAAAATACAGTGCCGATCTAGGGCAGCCAATCTTGGACTTTGGTTGTGGCACTGGCTTGTCGGGCCTTGCCCTTAAACTGGCCGGATTTAGCACAATTGATGGGGTGGATTTATCCGCTGACATGCTGGCGCAGGCCAACGACAAAGGGGTTTATCGGACATTGCGTCATATAGAGGCCGATGCGTCACTGGCCCATCGCCCTGGTGAGTACGCTGCGATTGCAGCAATTGGTGTTATCGGTGCCGCGCCAATTTCGGTGTTCAACACTTTGATGAATGGCCTTGGTAAGGGCGGCCATCTGGTGTTTTCGCTCAACGATCATGCGTTAAAAGACAAGGCAAACGAGGCGGTGGTGAATGAATGGTTGGACTGCGGTGCGGCGACGTTGCTGTTTCGCGAACACGGTCCCCACCTGCCCGGCATTAACTTGAAGTCTAACGTATATGTGATTGAAAAGAATTGACCTTTCGCACGCGTTTTGCGCCTTCGCCGACAGGGCCGCTGCATCTGGGGCATGCTTATTCGGCGCTATTGGCGCAGGATATGGCCTTTGCTGAAAACGGTGAGTTTCTGCTGCGGATCGAAGATATTGATCAATCACGCGCCCGTCCTGAATGGGAGGCGCAAATTTATGATGATTTGGCTTGGTTGGGCCTGTGGTGGCCTGAACCAGTGATGCGGCAGTCTGATAGACAGACAACCTATAGTGCCGCGCTTGATCAGCTTTGGCAGCGCGGGTTGCTTTTTGAATGTACGTGTTCACGTGCGGACATCAAATCAGCACTCTCTGCCCCTCAAGAAGGGGTGCAAACGCATGGGCCTGATGGGTTGATCTATCCAGGTACGTGTCGTGGCAACGAGGATCAAGCGTTCTCGGATTTGCGCCCTAGACCAACAAATGCTGTTTTACGGTTAGATATGGCCGCGGCGTGTAGACAAGCCAACTTTCAACCGCGTCTTACAGGCGGCACCGCTTGGCAATCGTTCACAAGTTTTTTAGAAACAGGTCAATTGCCAAATGGCCAATCTGGCCTGATTGAGTTCACCCCCTACGATATAGAACAATGCGTGGGTGACATCGTCCTTGCCCGGCGTGATATGGGCACGTCTTATCACCTGTCTGTCGTTTTGGATGATGCAGCACAGGGCATCACCCATGTTGTGCGTGGTCAGGACCTGTTTGAGGCCACCAAAATCCATGTCCTCCTACAACGCCTTCTGGGTCTGCCAACGCCGATCTATCACCACCACAAACTTATCCGTGATGAGGCGGGTAAACGGCTGGCCAAACGTGATGATGCGCGCGCGGTATCCCTTTACCGCAGCGAAGGCGCTACGCCCGATGATATTCGTTCAATGATAGGGCTTTAGCGTGCGTTCTTAATTCGGCAAACTGCGCCAAGGCTTGGGCATGATTACCCAACGACCATTGAGGTACATCAACCCGTCAAAGGCCAATCCCAAAGTCTCGCCTGCCTCGATGAATTTGAACCGTACAATCGGCACATCGATCTTGAAATATTGCAGGACGTCTTTGTACCCACCCGGGAATTCATCCAAAACTGGTTTTTGCTCAAACAACGCGCGGGTGGTTGTGTAGACAACCAAAATATCATTGTGATCTGCCTTGGGTCCAAAGGCGGTTCCCGGTCCCATTTGCTCTTTGTAACTGGCCCACAACGCGGAGGCCAAGGGTTCGCCGTAGACGGCCTTGACCTCATCCTCAGTCGGCAAGATCGCTTGGGTTAACGCACGCAGATCCGCACCGGGCTGTAAAAATTCCATCAAAAGCGCGCGCACCTCAGCTTCACTGCCCGGTGCTGCGGCTTGTGGTGCGGGCGTTGTCGTCGTGGCGGCAGGTCGGCTGCTGGCCTCAACCAAGGCCAATAGGCTGGCGTCTGGATTGGCCTGACAGACCCGCGCGAGGTTGCCAATCAAAACCGCGTTGTTGTTGGCATCAACAGGGCGCACAGCATCACTGCTTGCCGCGATAAATCCGAACGTCCAAGCCGCGATCATCACCCGATCCGCTTCACTTGCACTGCCCAAAAGGGTTGTACAATTGCCATTTGGATCAAAGCCCGCAGTTTGCGCCTGTGCCATCTGGCCAAGCCCAGCAGCGCAGAAAAGTGCACCAAGCGTTGCAGTTACCTTATTCATACGGTCATTCCTCATCCCCAGCCCACGTTCCTCAAAAGGCTAGCGCAAGGATCACGGTTTGGCAAAACATCACATTGGTTTTGACAATTCGACCTCATCACCCTCTATGACGCTGGTGTAAAAACAACTGCGCCGCCCGGTGTGACAGGCAGGTCCGGTTTGGCGCACCATCACCAGCAGACAATCTCGGTCACAATCAAAGCGGAAATCCACCAATTCCTGCACATGACCGCTTGTCGCGCCTTTCATCCAGAATTCCTGTCGTGAGCGGCTCCAATAGGTGACACGACGGGTTTCTAGGGTCTGCATGATGCTTTGTGCGTTCATCCACGCCATCATCAGCACCTCGTTGGTGTCGACATCTTGCGCGATTGCAGGGATCAAACCTGCGTCATTATAGGTTAAACTTGATGGGTCAAATGCCATGGCCGGGCACCTCGCTGAAAAGTTTTTTGCATCTTTGGTCTGGGGGCTTATGTAGGCAATGAAAGACAAAAGGAACAGCCATGTCTGGCGACACTGATCTGATCAAACTTTATTCAGCGCGAATTTTGGCGTTGGCGGCGGATATTCCGCATTTGGGACGCCTGGACGCGCCAGATGCGACAGTTAAACGCCGCTCACCTTTGTGCGGATCTACAGTGACGGTTGATGTGGTGGTGCGCGACGGCCAGTTGGTTGCATTGGGCCAAGACGTCAAAGCCTGCGCTTTGGGCCAGGCTGCGGCGGCAGTGGCTGGCGCTGCTGCGCCGGGCACAACAATTGCACAGGTCAACAAAGCCCGTGATCAGTTGCGCGCAATGCTAAAGGAAAACGGACCGGTGCCAGATGCGCCATTTGACGGGTTTGAGGTTTTGACCCCGGCGGTAGACTATAAAAACCGTCATGCGTCGATCATGCTGAGCATCGAAGCAATCGCAGAAGCCATGCAAAGCACCCTAGCAACGAATGACATTAGCGAATTGTAAGCCAATTCATGACATGCCTGCGGGGTCCGATTGTGGTTCCGAGGTAAGAAAATGACGCTGCATACGCCTATTGATACAACGGCCCAATTGGACAAGCTTGCAAAAGCGGCCTCTGCCCTTGGGTTTGAAATTGTTGATATTTCTGGTTTCCTTGATCTGGTTGAAGGCCATTCAAAAGGTCAACGCCGGGCACTTGGCGCGCTTGGCGAAAGCGCGGCTGAAATGGCGGATGCAAACGAGGATGTTGCAGCACTGGTTGATGCATTGGCCGCAACCTCAGATCAGGCGCTAAGGGACGTTAAATCATCCGTAACACTTGTTCGCAGCGCAGGGGATAAGACGCGCGATGTGGCAGGCTGGGTGACATCCCTTAGCCAACGTACAGCCACAGTCAGCGGCACACTGCGCGCGGTCAAAGAAAACAATGGCCAGATCGCCGCGATTGCGATGCAGGTAAACACCCTTGCCATCAACGCCAAGATTGAAGCGGCGCGCGCAGGTGATGCAGGGCGTGGATTTGCCGTGGTTGCCAATGCAATCAACGAATTGTCCCAAAAAACCAGTACGGCGGCCAAACAGATATCACAAAACATTGAGGCGTTAACCAATTGGGTGGATGATTTGGGTACAGAGGCCGAAACCATCGCCAAAGACGCGTTGATCGTGCTGGATCAATCCAGTGAAACCGATACCGCACTGACGCAGATGGAAAGTACGATCCAAACTGAGCACCAGCAGGCCAAACAAATTGAGACTCAGATCAATCGCTCTCGCAGTGCAATGCGGCGCTTGCACCCTGCTGTGCAGGCAATTGATGGCGCGGTGCGCGAAACCTCTGGCGGGATCGAGGCCACTCATGCCCGCATGTTCACATTGATCGACGCATCTGAGGGAATTGTACAATCGGTTGCGGGCCTTGGTGGGGTGTCGGGGGATGCACCTTTTGTGACTGAAGTGCGTCTGATCGCAGAGAATATTTCCAAAGCATTGGACCGGGCAATCGACAAAGGCCACATTAGTATGGCGCAGCTTTTTGATCGAAACTATACGCCTATTCCACATACCAACCCGCCACAGGTCATGACCAAAGCAACCCGTTTTTTGGATCAACTGCTGCCATCCTTTCAGGAACCTGCGTTAGAGTTTGATCCCAAGGTGATCTTTTGCGCCGCTGTGGATATCAACGGTTATTTACCCACACATAATCACAAGTTTTCTCAGGTCCCATCTGAGGATGTGATTTGGAATACCGCCAATTGCCGCAATCGCCGTATCTTTGATGATCGCGTAGGGTTAAAGGCCGGGCGCAGTACTGCACCGTTCTTGTTACAAGTGTATCGGCGTGACATGGGGGGCGGTGATTTCCGTGTGATGAAAGATCTGTCAGCCCCCATTCGCGCAGGTGGTCATCACTGGGGTGGATTGCGATTGGCCTATCGTATCTAAAAAAAACGCCGCACATCCCAATTTGGGATGGCGGCGCAGGAAAAGCGTTGCTCATGTGGGACCCGACATTATCTGGGGGGAAAACCCCGAACCGACATAGGACAGGCAGTGTGAGTCGGTTGCATCAATTTGGGACGGATGCATCAGGTAAGCGGCATGAGAGCGCAGGCAGAAATCAAACAAAAGCAGGCAGATGCAGTCCAACAACGAGCATGACGATCAAAGCAGCCGCACCAACGGCATCTTGCAACAATGTATCTTGAGACCGTGTTGCGATGGTTTTGAGTGTCTTGAGCGTTGTCATTCTGTCTCTCCGTCTTTGTTGCCCCTTTGTTCTCACTTTATTAACGCCCTGTAAAGAACTTTTTAAGAACATTTGCGAACAAAGTGAATTTTTCGGCCTAACCGACTGAAATCAAACGGATCGCTTCGTCTTGGCGCATCAACCACAACAACAGCCGGGTCGCCTGCCCGCGTGGCGACGTTAAATCAGGATCGTCATGCAGCAATTTACGCGCGTCTGATTGCGCAACCGCCATCAATCCGGCCTGGCGTTCCAAATCAGCGACACGAAAACGTGGGACACCGGATTGCGCTGTACCGATCAGATCACCTGTGCCGCGCATTTTCAGATCCGTTTCAGCAATGACAAAGCCATCTTCGGTTTCGCGCAAGACCTCCAAACGCTGTCTGCCGGTTTCACTTAACGGGGATTTAAACATCAACAAACACGTCGATGCCCCCTGCCCGCGCCCGACCCGCCCTCGCAGTTGATGCAGCTGCGCCAAACCAAATGTTTCAGCGCGCTCCACCACCATAATCGTGGCATTTGGCACATCAACACCGACTTCAATCACAGTGGTGGCCACCAAAACTTGGGTTTCTCCGTCTTGAAAGGCCCGCATCGCCGCGTCTTTTTCTGCGGGCGGCATCTGCCCATGCACCAGCCCAACAACACCTTCACCCAATGCCGCGCGCAGACGTTTGAACCGCTCTTCAGCCGCAATCAGATCGCTGACTTCGCTTTCCTCAACCAGTGGACAGACCCAATAACACTGCCGTCCCTCAGAAATGGCCGCCCGGAGGCGTCCAACAACTTCGTCAATACGTTCCGTACTCACCAGAGCTGTCTTAATCGGTTGGCGCCCAGGTGGTTTTTCATCCAGCACCGACACATCCATGTCACCGTATTGCGCCAAGGCAAGCGAGCGCGGAATGGGGGTGGCCGTCATCACCAATACATCGGCCTGTCGGCCTTTTTTGCCCAATTCCAACCGCTGGCGCACGCCAAATCTGTGTTGTTCGTCAACCACGGCAAGGCGTAAATCACAGAATTCAACATCTGCCTGAAACACAGCATGTGTGCCCACAAGAATCTGAATTTTGCCTTGCTCTAATGCTGCAAGCTTGGCGCGCCTTTCGCCGCTCTTGTCACGACCCGTTAAGATTTCCAACACCACTCCTGCCTTTTCAGCCAAGGGGCGTAAGCTTTGCAAATGTTGACGGGCCAGAATTTCCGTAGGTGCCATCAGCACGCCTTGCCCGCCCGCCTCAACCGCGCGCAGCAATGCCATGAAAGCAACCAGCGTTTTGCCTGCGCCCACATCACCTTGCAACAGGCGGTTCATCCGCATCTCAGCCGCCATATCAGAGGTAATTTCTGCAATTGCGCGGGTCTGCGCCCCCGTAGGTTTATAAGGTAACGCTGCGATCACACGGGCCTGCAACTGGCCGTTACCTGTGCTTGCACGTCCCTTTTTGCGACGTTCCTTTTGACGGGCCAACGCTAAAGTCACCTGATGGGCGAACAATTCATCATAGGCCAGACGTTCCCGGGCCACGGCCGTCGGTGACAAATCTGATAACGACTTTGGATCATGCGCCGCGGTAACCGACGTCAAAAAATCCGGCCATTTTGACTGTGCCGCTTGCCCCGGGTCAATCCATTCTGGCATGTCGGGGATCAGACCAAGGGCACCGCGCGTCGCCTTGTACATCAGTTTTTGAGTAATGCCCGACGTCAGCGGATAAACCGGTTCAAAGGCAGGAATGTGATCTGCATCATCCTCAGCGACCGCGAAATCGGGGTGCACCATTTGGGCGATCCCATCAAACAATTCGACCCGGCCCGATACGATCCGCCGTGACCCTTCAGGAAGCTGCTTTTTCCAATAATCCCCACGGGCGTGGAAATACACCAACTGAAAACTGGTCTCAGCGTCTTCGACATGAATACGATATGCGCCCCCGCGATTTGATGGCGCGCGGTGGGCACCGATGGTCACCGCAACCGTCAGTGTGGCGGGTAAAATCGCATCTGTAACCGTGTTACATAAAGCGCGATCAATCCCAGAATATGGCAATGTGAACAACAAATCACGCGGGGCCTGAATGCCAAGTTGCAAGAACAATTGCGCGGTTTTTGGCCCGACGCCATCCAGCGTTTCCAATCCTGAAAACAACGGAAATAGGGGTTCAGGCCGCCCGCTCATACGGTGCTGATCAGGGCCAACCAGCCGTCTTCATCCATTGTTTGCACACCCAGATCCGCCGCTTTCTTTGCCTTGGAGCCAGCACCCGGGCCAGCAATCAAAATATCAGTTTTGGCACTGACAGACCCTGATACCTTGGCACCCAACCTTTCGGCGCGCGCCTTGGCCTCGGCGCGGGTCATTTTTTCCAACGTTCCTGTGAAAACCACGGTTTTTCCGGCCACGGGACTGCCCGAAGTGTCTGCGCGTTCGGCAGGTATGATATTGAGTTGCGCGACCAGACGGTCAATCGATGCCCGTTCACCCGATTGTGCAAAAGCGTTCACAACCGAACCCGCCATCACCGCGCCGACGCCGTCCACATCTATCAAATCGTCCCATGCGGCACCTTCGTGATTTTGCGCCTCAACCATTGCCGCCTCAAACGCATCCCATGTGCCATATTGCAGCGCCAATAGATTTGAGGCCGCATCGCCAACATGTCGGATACCCAGCGCAAAGATCACCCGCCCCAGTGGAATATTTCTTTTTTCATCAATACCTTGAAAGAGGTTAGCAGCAGATTTTTCACCCCATCCCTCGCGGTTTTTCAATTGTTGCAGGCCCTGCCCATAACGGTCTTGCAGGGTAAAAATATCAGCAGGTTCTTTGATCCAACCATCCAAGTAGAATTGTTCAACCTGTTTGGCCCCCATACCTTCGATGTCAAATGCGCCCCGCGCGACAAAGTGCTTTAGTTTCTCAACGGCTTGGGCAGGGCAAATCAACCCACCAGAACAGCGCCGCACGGCATCCCCCGGTTCGCGCAACGCTTCGCTGTTACATTCAGGGCAGATTGTTGGGAATTCAAAGGGCGTTGCATCATCTGGTCGTTTTGTCAGGTCAACATCCGCGATTTTTGGGATCACATCACCCGCACGGTAGATTTGCACCCAATCGCCAACACGAATATCCTTACCACCGCGAATGTCTTGGCCTTTGCTGTCCAGACCTTTGATGTAATCCTCGTTGTGCAAGGTCGCGTTGGACACAACCACACCGCCAACCGTCACAGGCTGAAGTCGCGCAACAGGTGAAAGCGCGCCAGTGCGGCCGACTTGAATGTCGATCCCGTCTAACCGTGTCCAAGCCAATTCGGCGGGAAATTTATGCGCGATTGCCCAACGCGGCGTGGTCGAACGAAAGCCAAGCCGATCTTGCAGCGCCAAATCATCAACTTTATAGACAACACCGTCGATGTCGTAGCCCAGTGTTGCACGTTGTTCTTCGATTTTTGCATAATGCGATAGCATCGCGTCTGGTCCGTCGCACAATGCGGTCAGCGGGTTTGTCGAAAACCCCAATTCTTGCAGCCGGGTGATGGCACCCATTTGTGTTGGTGCCAAAGGATCAGACAACGCGCCCCAGGCATAAGCAAAGAAACGCAAGGGACGTGATTTTGTGATCTCAGCATCCAATTGTCGAAGAGATCCGGCAGCCGCGTTTCGCGGATTGGCGAAAACCTTGCCGCCTCTTTCCGTTTGACGTTCGTTCAGTGCTGCAAAATCTGCATGGCTCATATAGACTTCACCACGCACCTCCAGCACTTTCGGAGCGTTTTTGAGGGACTGAGGGATGTCAGAAATTGTGCGCGCATTGCTGGTGACATTTTCACCCACCGCGCCATCCCCGCGTGTGGCAGCATGCACCAAATGTCCATCTTCATAGCGCAACGACAAGGATAAACCATCAATCTTTGGCTCAGCCGTGTAGGCCAAAGGATCATCAGGATTTACGCCTAAATATTTTCGAATGCGCCCATCGAAATCCACAACATCTTCTGCATCAAAGGCATTGGAAAGAGACAGCATCGCAACTGCATGGGTGATCTTTGAAAACCCTTCGCCAGGCGCTGCACCGACTTGATCGCTTGGGCTATCGTCGCGTTTGAGGTGGGGAAACCGTTTTTCGATCGCGCCATTGCGCCGTTTTAATGCATCATATGCATCATCAGTTAAGTCTGGATCATCTTGGGTATGATAGGCGGCATTTGCGGCATTCAGGCTTTTAGACAGCCGCGCCAGTTCAAGCTTGGCCTCTGCCTCGCTCAACGCCTCAATTGCAATCTTTGATGTCACCAGACCTGCCCCCGGGAAGTGTCGCTTGCTTTCTTAGATAGGCGGCGACGCGAGGCAGGTCTAGCGTGTTTTGGAGGGTCGTCCTTGGCAGTTTCGTGATCTTATGCGCTGGCCGCCAGTCCCATCGCCGCTGGTTCAGGATCACGCAACACGTATCCCCGACCCCAGACAGTCTCGATATAGTTTTCACCGCCCGTCGCAACACTCAGCTTTTTGCGCAATTTGCAGATAAACACATCGATAATTTTGAGTTCCGGTTCGTCCATGCCACCATAAAGATGGTTCAGGAACATTTCCTTGGTCAAGGTTGTACCCTTTCGCAGGGAAAGCAGCTCCAACATTTGGTATTCTTTGCCCGTCAAATGCACAGTAGAGTTATCAACACTCACCGTTTTAGCATCCAGGTTGACCGCAATATGGCCTGTTTCAATGACCGATTGCGAATGCCCTTTTGAACGTCGGATGATCGCATGAATGCGCGCAACCAATTCTTCACGGTGGAACGGTTTGGTCAAATAATCATCTGCGCCAAACCCGAATCCCTTGATCTTGTTTTCCGTATCGTCCGAACCTGACAGGATCAAAATAGGCGTTTCAATCCGCGAAAGACGCAATTGACGTAAAACCTCATGACCATTCATGTCCGGTAGGTCCAGATCAAGAAGGATTAGATCATAATCATAAAGTTTTGCCAGATCGATCCCTTCTTCGCCCAGATCGGTGGCATATACATTCAGATTGGCATGGGTCAGCATCAATTCGATGCTACGGGATGTTGTTGGATCGTCTTCGACTAGCAGTACGCGCATTCATTTTCTCCGGGCAGCTTCATTGCTTTGGAATGGATCGTGAACAAAAAAGGTTAACCACTCGCTAACAGGGATCACATTAACACATTAACAACCTATAGTTGTCTATATTTTTGCAATGCTGTCGCTTTTAATGCCGCTTCTCCGTGTTCTGTGACCGCACGGACCCACTCTAGGAACTCATCCTCACTTATTTGATAGCGATCCAACGCCTCCCCTTGGGTAATGAGCCCATAAACAACGCCGCGTACCACTGCCGCCTTGCGCGAGGCGACCCAGCGTCGAGTCTTTGCATCCGGCAAATCACTGCGCGACATCACAGTCCCGTCCGCAAGTGTCACAGAACGTGGTCCATCAACTTTTTTAAGATACATGAGCTTTTCCGGCGTTGTTTCGCCCAACCTGCACGACCAGCCTTAACGGTAAGTGAAGCGCGCCCTTGTGAGTAGTTAGCATTTTCCTATATTCCACCCTAATACCCACCGGAGACCAAACATGCCCCTCGATCAAACCCCGCCGCTCAATTCATTGGGCTTTGCCAAATCGCCCAGCGACACGCGGGTTGTTGTGGCAATGTCAGGTGGCGTGGACAGTTCCGTTGTCGCCGCGATGCTGGCTGAGGAAGGCTATGATGTGGTTGGTGTCACCTTGCAGCTATATGACCACGGTGCTGCACTGGCCAAAAAGGGCGCATGTTGTGCAGGCATCGACATCCATGATGCACGCAAAGTGGCCGAGGACATGGGGTTTCCACACTATGTCCTCGACTATGAAAACGTGTTCAAAGACGCGGTGATCGACGAATTTGCCGACAGCTATCTGGCGGGCGCAACACCCGTACCCTGCATCCGTTGCAATGAGCGGGTGAAATTCAAAGACCTTTTGGAAACGGCCAAAGACCTTGAAGCCGATTGCATGGCCACGGGTCACTATATCCAACGCAAAATGGGCGCAGAGGGCCCAGAACTGCACGCCGCAGCTGATGGCAGCCGCGATCAAAGCTATTTCCTGTTCTCTACCACTGCTGAACAGCTTGATTACTTGCGCTTTCCTCTGGGCCACTTGCCGTCCAAAGACGACACCCGGGCATTGGCCGAAAAATACGGACTCAGCGTGGCGATGAAACCCGACAGCCAGGACATCTGCTTTGTGCCCAACGGTGATTATGCATCCGTGATCCGCAAGTTACGCCCCGAAGCCGCAGATCCCGGAAATATTGTCGATGTGGATGGCAACATTTTGGCCGCTCATGACGGCGTGATCAACTATACCATTGGCCAACGCCGTGGCCTTGGCATCGGTGGCCTAGCGGACCCGCTTTATGTCGTAAAACTGGACGCTGATCGCAAAGAGGTTGTGGTTGGCCCCAAAGAAATGCTCGCCACGCGTACCGTACCCGTGCGCGAGATTAACTGGCTGGGTGATGCGCCCCTGATGTCCCAAACGGAATGGCCGATCATGGTCCGCGTCAGATCCACCCGCGCGCCGCGTGATGCCATCCTGCGCCCCCTCAGCGCGACCACAGCCGAGGTTGAACTGCTTACCGCTGAGCAAGGTGTCTCGCCCGGTCAGGCTTGCGTGTTTTATGATCCAAACAGCACACGAATCTTTGGCGGTGGCTGGATTCACAAAGGCTAAGCCCCCTTTCTTTTTGGCTCTTAAATATCCGGGGAGTTTGAGGGGCAACGCCCCTCATTCACTAAATAGAATCGCGTCATGCCAAAGGCATGGCTATTGGATCACAAACGCGCCAAGACCGCCCGCGCCGCCCGCATCCCCGGGGCCTCACCGCCTTGCCCCAAACGTTCCATCGTCACTGCCATCGCCGCATTTTGTGCATCTGGTTTTTGCATGACCTGCGCCAATCCACCCGCGATTTGCTCTGCTGTGCAGTCTGGCCCCAAAAACTCGGGCACCACACGGGTATCAGACACCAAATTCACCAAGGTCACCGTATCAATAAGCGCCATTGCCTTGATGATGCGAAAGCTGAGCCAATGCATACGATAAGCAATCACCATAGGTGTCAAAGAGGCTGCCAATTCCAAAGACACCGTTCCAGAAGCCGCCAGCGCCACATCTGCTGCGCGAAACGCGGCGCGCTTATGGGTCGCAAAAACCTCTGGCAAATGATCATTGGGGTTGAGGATAATTGGCGCAAACGCCCAATCCTTTGTGATTTCAGCAACATCCTGTGCAACCGAAGCAGCAGCAGGAATAACGACGCGCAGGTTTGGTTTTTTGTAAGTCAGTTTGGCGACGGCCTCACCAAAGACTTCACCCAAACGCGCCACCTCACCGCGCCGCGATCCGGGCAGAACCAGCAGTAGTGGGGCGTCCCCAATCCCAAATGCAGTTCGAAATGCCTGGGCCTCAGCGTCATCCGCAACACGGTCCGCAACAACCGGATGCCCAACAAAGTCGCAGTCCATCCCCGCAGCTTGCATCAACGGCGGCTCAAACGGGAACAATGCCAGTACGTGATCGACAAAACGTGACATTTTCTGCGCGCGACCGGGGCGCCATGCCCAAACGGTCGGGGCCACGTAATGCACCGTTCTAATGTTGCTTTTCGCCTTGACCAGCTTGGCCACGCGCAGCGAAAAATCCGGGCTATCGATGGTGATCATCACATCCGGTTGCATCGCAATCACTGCATCTGCTGTCTGCCTGATCCGGGCCTTTAACGCGCGATACTTTGGCAGAATCTCTGCCAGGCCCATCACCGACAATTCGGACATGTCAAAGCGACTGACCAAGCCTTCAGCGGCCATGTCAGGGCCACCAATACCTTCAAAACTCACATCTGGCTGCAAGGTCTTTAGCCCGGCCATCAAGGCCCCGCCCAAGCGATCACCAGAGGGTTCTCCGGCAAGGATGAATATTCTCACCCCTCGCCCCCACGGCGCGACCACAAAACCATGTCAAACTGATCGGCCAAGGCAGCACAACGATCTGCCTCAAGGATAATGACATCCCCCGCATCAACGACCACACCAACCAAACCCGCCTTATGTGCCTGCTCAATGGTTCCAGGACCAATTGTGGGCATATCGATTTCTCTGATCTGACCGTCTTTGGGACCTTTGCACAGGATCGACGCAACCTTGCGTGCGCGCGCAGGCAGGGTGTTCAGCAAATGCGCGGTCCCGCCGATGGTTTCAACGCCCAATACCTGATCGGCGCCAATCACGCATGCCTGCCCAATGTCCAGCGGCGCCAAGCCTGCAAGCACCGCCTCACCGCGCGCGGCATCCCGACGCATCTGCGCATCAGGCCATTTATCTGACATCACCCCCGGAGGCGCCACCAGATCAGGCACCAATTGATCCGCACCAATCACGCTAAACCCAGTTTGTTCAAAAATATCTTTGATCACCTGCAACGCACCATTATCGCCAGCGGCCAAAGCTGTCTTGAGCATCGGCACCAAGGCTGCGGTTTCAGCATCCAACGCAGCGGGATCAAAGGTTGGGCGATCAATGCCACCACAGAAACACACTTGCGTCACGCCGCGAGTTCCCAACTCAAGCAGCAACCCACCTAATGTTTCCAGGCGGAACGACACATCGGCAGTCAAATTGTCCGGTACAGACTCTCCAAAAACGCAGATCAAAGGCCGCTCGGCTTGGGCGGCAACCACCTGCGCTGGCAATGCGCCGTTCCCTGCAATCAGCGCCAGCGTCATTTGGGCGTCAGGAAATGACGGCCGGTATCGGCCATGATAAAATCAACTATCTCATGCACATAGTCGCTGCTGGTTTCTTCGCCCAAACGCTGGGCGCGGTCATGAAACGTGCCTTCGCCCTGTGCCAGCATCTGAAACGCAGCGCGTAACGCCGTAATATCAAAACGCGCCACCCCACGCCGTTTGAGACCAACCAGGTTAAGCCCGTCCAGATCACCACGCGGGGCCTGTACCAACCCGTAGGGGATCACGTCATTGGTCACCATCGTCACCGCACCAATAATTGCCCCATGACCAACGCGTACCCATTGATGAATACCCGACAGCCCACCGATGATCACATCATCTTCAATCACACAATGCCCGGCAACTGCGGCGGAATTCACCACAATCACGCGATTTCCGACAATTGCATCATGGGCAATATGGCACCCAGCCATAAACAACCCATCATCGCCAATTGAGGTCAGGCCACCGCCACCTTCGGTGCCGCAGTTCATCGTGACATGTTCACGAATGCGGTTGCGCTGGCCAATCACCAAACGGCTGGCCTCGCCTTTGAATTTAAGATCCTGCGGGATTTCACCGATCACGGCAAAGGAAAAGATCACCGTCCCAGAACCTACTTCGGTTTGGCCCGTGACAACCACATGGCTTTTTAGAACCACATCAGCGTGGATAACCACCTGGGGTCCAACAACGCAAAACGGCCCAACCTTTGCGGATGGATCGACCTGCGCGCCATCCTCAATCACCGCTGAGGGATGAATATTGCTCATGCAGGGGCTTTCGGAATGTCGAGCATAGCCATAAATTCCGCCTCTGCGGCCATTTCACCATCAACAGTCGCAACGCCAGAAAACCGCCAGACTTTACCGCCAGCCCGGCCCCGCACGGTTTTCAAATCCATGCGCAAGACGTCGCCCGGTATCACCTTGCGGCGGAATTTACAGTTATCAATCGACATGAAATAGATCAGCATCTCGCGGTCCATTTGATCCAACGCGACACCAATCATCACACCAGCGGTCTGCGCCATGGCCTCAACAATTGTGACACCCGGCATAATCGGTGCGCCCGGGAAATGCCCCTGAAAATGTGGTTCATTCATCGTGACGTTCTTGTAGCCAACAGCCGATTCCGTGCCGTTGATCTCTTCGACCTTGTCCACCAATAGAAATGGATAACGATGCGGCAAAATCCGCTGGATCATTTGGATGTCGGCGCGCTTTGTCTCTTCAGTCATGGGATGTCCGTTATGTGCATGGAATTGCAAATGAATACCAAACCCCTTGGACGGGATCAAGCGCCGGGGCGCGTATCAAGGCTGCTTGGTGTCGGCACCGCTGCCAATTGTTTCATTCAGCAATGCAATGGCATCATCCGTGATCTCAACAGCTGACGCGCTGACAAAAACGGTCCGACGGTCCAAAATAACCGCTGCCCCTGCCTCGCGCATCAATTGTTCCAACACCGGGGCTGCCGCGGTGAGAAAGACCTCGCGTTCTTGGTCAAGCAATTCGTTCAACGCCCGCCCTTTGGCAGATTGCGCCTGACGGGTTTCTTGGACCTTTTTGTCAAAAGCATCTGCCAACACCCGGAAATCCTCTGGTGTCATGGTTGTACGCTGCTGTGTAAGTTGTTTTTCTTCGCTTTCAAGGCTGGCTGCAACCTGAGCATTGTCAGCGGCCAATTTTGCGCCTTCAACTTCGATCTCTTTTGCGACCCGCTGCCCAAAAGCACTTTCTTGAAATACGCGATCTGAGTCGATTGTCAAAATCGGGCTGATCACTGTCCCGCGTTCAAGCACCCCACTGCGAGGGGTATTCGTATCTTGGGCAAAAGTTGGGGCGGCCCCCAAAAGGACCACCCCACATATTAATAAGACATATCTGCCAATCATCACATCAGAACGTCGTGCGCAGCGTGACTTCAAAGCTTTGTTCTTTGTCGAAGGTCTCGCTTTTTAACGCTTTTGAGAAGTTGAACTGCAACGGACCTACGGGCGTGTCCCAGAACACCGAAACACCAACGACGTGACGATATGAGCCCGATTCACCAACGATATTGGGAAGTGAACTTGCAGGGGCCGTGACATCACTCAAGCTCCAGAGGTTGCCAACGTCATAGAACAAACCACCAGTGATGCCATATTCTTCTGGCAAGCCAACAGGGAATTGCGCCTCAAAACGTGCGACAAGATAGACGTTACCACCCAATGCATCATCAATGTTATTAGCTGCGTCAACTTCACGTGGCCCAATGCCGCCCGGTTCAAACCCACGCATGATAGAAGGCCCAAGAATAAAGCGGTCAACCACACGGTTCCGACCTTCTTTCCAGGTCAATGCACCACCTTCTAAGGTCGCGCGCAATGTCACTTCTTCGTTAAAGATCTTCTTTTCGCCACTGATCTTTGCGACAGTTTTGATGTATTTACTGTCACCACCCAATCCAGAATAATCTTGGGAGAACTCAAGCAAAACGCCAGATGTAGGATCTAGACCAGTTGTGCGCGTATCATAGACAAAGGCATAGCCAATGGATGAGGACGTCTGCGATCCAGTGTCAATATCGCTTTGGATAATACCACCGTTGGTTTGCGTCGTTGTGTCTCGGTCCTCCAGCTCGATATCTTGAAAGGTATACCGAAGTGACAGTCTGCTGCTCTCATCAATAGGAAATGTCAGGCTGGGCTGAAAGATAAGCCGGTTGGTGTCATAGGACGCAAAATCAGAGTTTGTTTCTGCGTAATCAAGGTTCAACCCAAATGCCAGATCACGTCCAAGCAGTTTAGGTTCAACAAAGTTAAGGCCATACCGTGTTGCTTCTGAAGCTGTAGACACAGTTAAGGACAACTGCTGTCCGCGACCAAGGAAGTTTGTCTCAGAGAAGCTGACTGCAATGCCAATACCATCGTTATTTGAGAACGTACCACCAAAGCTCAACGCGCCTGTTGGTTTTTCCGCAACATCCACGTCGATCACGACTTGTTCGCCGCTAGACCCTTCTCGGGCGTTCACTTCGGCTGTCTCAAAATAGCCCAATGCGCGGATACGTTCCGCTGATTGACGAATTTCACGTGGATTAAAGGGGTCACCCTCAACAGAATCGAATTCACGACGGATCACGCGGTCCAGCGTTGTTGTATTGCCCTCAATGTCGATACGTTCAACAAAAACGCGTGGTCCGCGGGTCAGAACATAAGTTACGTTCAGCGACAGATCGCGCTCGTTACGCTCAACAACGGGTTCTACCCGCATAAAGTCAACGCCGTCTTTGATGGCCTGACGTTCCAGACGGGCAATATCTGCCTCAATCAAAGAAGGTGAATACACCACGCCAGGGCGTACTTTCACGATCTGGCGATAAACATCGGCGTCAACGTTCGGCAGATCACTTGTCAGATCAACGTTGCCAAATTTAAACTGCTGACCTTCGGTGATGTTGAAGGCCACAAAATAACCATCACGTTCTTCGGTCAGTTCGGCGTTCACAGCAGATGTACGCATGTCGACATAGCCGCGAGACAGATAGAAATCGCGCAACAATTGCTTGTCGACGTCAATGCGCCCTTCGACCAACGTATCGCTTTTTACCAGACGACGGAAAAGGCCTGCCTGTTTGGTGCCAAGGACCCGACGCAAACGACGGTCGGAATAGATCCGGTTGCCGACAAAGCTGATGCGTTCAACTTCGATGTTGTCGCCTTCAAAGATTTCAAACACCAGATCGACGCGGTTTTGGTTGCGCCGGATGATCCGAGGCTGAACCCGTGCGGACAGGCGGCCATCAGTACTATAGGCTTCTGCAATCGCAGCTGCATCTGTCTCTGCTTGCGCAGGATTAAAGACGCGGCGTTCCGTTGAATTGATCAACCCGGCCAGCACTTCGTCCTTGATGCGTTTGTTACCTTCAAAGCGCACTTGGTTCAGTGTTGGCAATTCAGTGACCGTAATCACCAATGTGCCGCCGCGTGGTTCAATCGCAACAGTTTCAAACAAACCTGAGTTTTGTAAGCTCTGATAAGCGTCATTCAACTGCCCACCAGAGACCGGTGCACCCCGTCTGATTCCGGCACGCGCAAGAATGGCACTGTCGCCAATTCGCTCGTTGCCGTTGATCACAACAGTATTAAATTGATAATTTTGCGCCGCCACCTGCGTGGCTGGTGCCATCCAAGCCACTGACAACAAGGCACAAACAGAGGCCCCGCGCAGTAAGTTTGAAATCGTTTTGCTCTTTGCCTGCATAGAAGGCGCAGTGCCCTCAATTTTCGGTCCCATGGTTCTAACCCAATCTTAAGACATCGTTGGTGACCTGAGTACGCAGGTTAACACCGTTTGTCAAAACCATCGGGGGTAAAAATTACTACATTATGCAGCTATATTTCAAATCGAAACATCATGCTGTGGGCAAACAGATCAGATTAGAGCGATCCAACATAGGCACCCGCGGCCAAAGCGACAGCAATTGTGCCAACATAAAGGGCGCGATCCCAGTTAAGATCCATCAACAGGCTTAGGCCTCGGTATGAACTTTGAATCGTTTGCATGTCGCACTCCTTTGTCGATGCGCAAAGAGTTAGCAAAGGATTAAGGCACGAGTTTGACGAATTGTGGCGGCATTGTGGCGGGCACAACTTTTTTCGCTGTGCCATTCCGGCCCAAGATCAATCCCGACCACGCCCCCATCGTCACATTCACAGTTAAGTTTCAGAGAATTCCAACAAATCACCGGGCTGACAATCAAGCGCATTACAGATTGCTTCAAGTGTATTGAAGCGAACGCCGCGCGCTTTGCCAGACCGCAGAATCGAAAGGTTCTGTTCAGAAATGCCGATCGACGCGGCAAGTTCTTTGGAAGTCATTTTTCGCTGTGCCAATGCAACATCTAGGCGGACAATAATCGGCATCTCAAATGACCTCCCTATGATCTTGCCACAGCGCCGCACCCAACACAAAAGCCCGAGATGCAAAAGTTGCAAGCAAAGCCGCAAAGGTTGTCGAAATCTGATTGACCCCAAGTGCGATACCCAGTGCGCGCGTACCCTCTGCGAAGTGCCACGTTGCAATAACAGTCCCCAGAATATGGGCAAGGATACCCCAGATCAACATAATCCAGAGCAGGCGCGCAGTCATGGCCGCTGCTGTACTCGCATCATTCAATTCACCTGCCCCGAGCGCTGTAAATATCTTGCGGCCCCGCCAGACCGCAGCTGCCCATATACCCATTTGGACCAATAAAACCGCACCCAAAGCGATCCCTTGCCAGACACGCAAAGCATCGTCGCCGTACCCCACATTGGCTGCAAGTATTTGCCCTATTTGCGGCAGATCAACGGCCATCCAGACAACAAGCATCACGATTGAGGCCAGCAGAACGCCAAAGATCAGCAACAAAGCCTGGCCTAAAACATGCGCTGAACGCAGAGTTTCGCTTGTTTCTAGATTTGTCATTTAACACCTATTGATTCATGTTTAACATTAATTCATACATACTTTACATTCACACTAGATGAGGTCAATCAAAATGTTCAAACCCTTACTTTCCGTTTGCATCGCAGCCCTTTCCTTGGCGGGATGCAGTTCTATTTCTCCGGCAGGCTTGCTGGCTGCCGCGCAGCTTGATCCAATCCAAACACCACCTGACAATATTTCGATCGCCATCAGTGTTCCCGAGGTTGTGCGTCTACGTGACGGAGATGCAGAGCTTTATCTTGGGTTTATGACCGACGACAAGAATATGTCAGCGCCTGTAGAAGCAACTGTCCCTCTCGCAATCTTGAATGAGGCTGGCCCCCGCCCGGCAGAAACAGGTGAGGCGATCTATGTCTTTGGCTTCAGCACTTCATCGGCGGCAGAACTGTCTGCGATTCAAGAAAAAATAAAGGCTCAGAAAGCGAATGATGTGGCTGGAACTGGCACTTTAAAAGTTGCCATTGAAGGTGGCTGTATAACGGGGGCGTTGAATGGCAAATTGCCGGTCGCTACATGGTTGCGCACCTCCCCAACGGGAAAATTTGTCTCGCTCACGCGCAAATCGGACTTTTTGGATGCGCTGCCAAGAACCGAGCGCGATCAGCTGTTGGCCAACTTAAAGCCTTGCTGAGCCATTTTGGCGGTTCATGTTTCAACTCCGTTAGCTTTTGGAACGCTATAATAGTTTTAGTTTAGCCGCCAAATCCCTCATGCAGCCCAAAAGGGTGCATGAGGGTTTGCCATTCTACCGATCACCGTCATGCACAGTACTGCGCGGTTTTTCGAAAAATGTTGCCGCAGAGGGGTAAAATCACGCGCTTAGTTACCGCGCGCGTAAATGCCTCTCGACATAACTTGCCACCTAAATCCCCTCGCCTGCATCCATCCGCGCCAGCCATGCCTTTGCGTCTGACAGTACAGTTTCTTTATGGTCGTCTTTCATCCGGTCCCATGTGCGGTACATGTTGCCCATGCGCGGATTGTTCGAAAACCGTTCGCGGTGCCGGATCAGGAAATCCCAGTACAGCAGGTTAAAGGGGCAGGCATCCGCGCCCGTCTTATCCTTAACCTTATACGCGCAGTTTTTGCAGTAATCCGACATGCGGTTGATATAGGCCCCAGAGGACACATAGGGTTTTGACCCGACAATGCCGCCATCGGCATATTGGCTCATTCCAATCACATTGGGCGCTTCAACCCATTCATAAGCGTCCGCATAAACCGCCAGATACCATTCATGCACATGCGCCGGATCAATCCCCGCCAGCAGCGCAAAGTTACCCGTGACCATAAGGCGTTGAATATGGTGGGCATAGGCGTCACTCTTGGTTTGGCCCACGGTTTTTGAGATGCAGTTCATCTTTGTCTCCGCACCCCAGAAAAACGCGGGCAAATCGCGGGTGTGCCCAAGTTCGTTGCGTTGCGTATACTCAGGACCCTCTAGAAAATAGATGCCGCGCATGTATTCGCGCCATCCGATGATCTGGCGGATGAACCCTTCAACGGCATTAATTGGTGCTCGCCCTGCGGTATATTCCGCCTCAACGGCGCGACAAACCTCAAGTGCATCGAGCAATCCTGCATTGATATAAAGCCCAATAACCGAGTGATAGAGAAAACGGTTCTCGTTTAACATTGCGTCTTGGTAATCGCCAAAGCTTGGCAAGGCATCTTGCACCCAGCGTTCAAAATGCTTCTGGGCCTCAGCGGCGTCCGTTGCGAACCACATCGGTTCCAGATCACCAAAATTATCGCCAAAGCGATCCGCGACCAACGACATCACATCTGTGTCGGCCTTAAATTCCATCGGGCCGTAATAGGTCACGTCCTTGGGCGCGGCCTTGCGGTTATCGTGATCAAAGTTCCACTTGCCTTCAACGGGTTTATCCCCGTCCATCAACAACCCGGTCTTGCGGCGCATGTCGCGGTAAAACCACTCCATCCGCAATTCTTTGCGCCCCTCTGCCCATGCCTCAAATTCGCTGTGTGTGGCTATGAAACGGGTATCCGGTAAAATGCTGACATCTAATGGCAGATCATTCAGCGCCGCAATCAAGCGCCATTCACCGGGTTCGGTGGTGATCACGGTGCTGGTGCCATGTTCCTGCGCCCGGCGCAGCACTTCACCTGTGATTGAGCCCGCGTTGTCGGGATCATCCAACCGGGTATAGGCGACACGATGCCCCTGCCCTCGCAAATAATCCGCAAACTTGCGCATTGCCGTCAGGACAAAGGCGATCTTTTTGGGATGATGCGGCACATAGCTGGTTTCATCTGCGACTTCGGCCATGACGATGATATCGTCCGGGCCAATGTCTTTTAGTGCAGAAAGTGACGGACTTAATTGATCCCCAAGAACCAGAATAAGTCGCGCCATATCATACCACCTTTATGGACAGAACAGGTCATTGCCCAATGCAAACACCATTAAGGTCAGAACTAGGGCCAAACCGATGGTCATCAAGATGCGCAATGCACCATCGCTGGGTGGCTTACCTGTCACGGCCTCATAGGCGTAGAAAACCAGATGTCCGCCATCAAGTGCCGGGATCGGAAACAGGTTCAACAGGCCTACAGCCGTGGACAACACAGCAATAAAATAGATGAACGATTGCGCACCTTGGCTTGCCATCGCGCCAGATGTCTGGGCGATACCAACCGGACCAGACAGATTACAGGTGCTGATATTGCCAATGATCATCTGTTTCAGGCCAGACAATGACCCATTGATAATACGGTATGTATTGGCAACACCGCCGCTTAAGGCCTCACCGATACCCGGTGCCTCAGTGGCGGGTTCAAACGCCATGCCGCCCGCAATCCCGATCCGCAGGTTTTTGACAAAGCTGCCATCGGGTTGCGGTTCGTCGGTGGACTTGGGCGTCATGGTGAAATCAAGGGTCTCACCATCGCGCCACACGTTAAGTGCCAGCGCATTGCCATCAGAGGCTTCAACAGCGGTCTTTAGCTGCTGGAACGCAAAAATCGGCTGACCATCGACACCCGTGATCACATCACCGCTTTCCAACCCTGCTTGATAGGCTGCGGATTGTGGCACAACCTGATTGACCAGCGGTGGCAGTAGATAGGGGCCATCAACGCTGAGGGCCGTGCCATCGCGCACCACATCATAGGTCAAGGTTTCGCTTTCTGGGATGCCTGCCAAAAACGTGCCGTAGGCTTCGGTATCTTCGGTACTTGGCAGAACCACACCGTTGATGCCGGCGATCTCATCACCAGACTGCAATTCCAATGCACCTTTCGGCAAGGCGCGCAGCTCACCAACGGTAAGCGGATCACTGGCTACACCAGCGGTCATCGCCACACCAAAGAAAATCAATATGGACAGGGCAAAGTTGAACACAGGCCCAGCAGCGACCGTCAGCGCGCGCGCCCAAAGTGGGGCACCGTGCATGGTGTGACGCAAGGCTTCGGGATCATCAGCAACGGCGGCCATGGCGTCTTCGTCTTTGCCAGAGGCCGCATTGGCATCCCCTGAAAATTTGACATAGCCGCCAAAAGGCAGCGCCGCGATTTGCCATTTCGTTCCGTGTTTGTCGGCACGTGACCACAGCACAGGACCAAACCCAAGCGAAAACACATCCGCCTTGATGCCCGTCCAACGGCCCACAATGTAGTGACCATATTCATGGATCGCCACAATCACCGACAGCGCCACAACAAACGCCACCAAAGTCCAAATCAAACTGCCGAACTGCGGCACCAAGCCCATAATATCCAAAACGCTACCCTGCTCTTTTATCTATCGCGGCTTTTGCCGCCTCACGTGCCAAATGGTCCACTTGATGCACGTTATCAAGGGTCATGGTGGCATGAATAAGGCCAGATTGGCGATCTGCTCGCGTCATTGTGTCCTCAACGACCTCGGCCATTTGCGTGAAATTGATCTGACCCGCGATAAATCCATCCAATGCGGCCTCTTTCGCAGCATTGAACACTGCCCCCATCATGCCACCCGTCGCCATCGCCTCGCGGGCCAAGCGCAAGGCGGGCCAACGGGCATCATCCGGCGCGCGGAATTCAAATTGGCCGATGGCGGCAAAGTCCAATCGTTCAACCGGTAAATGTGCACGATGCGGATGGTGCAAGGCATAGCCAATCGCGTGGCGCATATCGGGCGGACCAACATGTGCCATCAGCCCCCCGTCGTTAAATCCAACCAACGCGTGGATCATTGACTGCGGATGCACCAACACTTCGATTTGGGCAGGATCAACGCCAAAGAATTCGCGGGTTTCGATGATTTCCATCGCTTTGTTAAACATCGATGCGGAATCAATGGTGATGCGTTGACCCATGTCCCAATTGGGATGGCTTGATGCCTGATCTAAGGTGGCGTTTGGCAAATCTTCTAGCGGCCAGTCGCGAAACGCCCCCCCGCTGGCGGTGATGATAATCCGCTCAACTGCGGCCATGTCTTCACCGACAAGGGCTTGAAATATCGCGGAATGTTCGCTGTCCACAGGCAGGATCGTCGCGTTGTTTGTGTGCGCTGTGTCAAGCAGTAACTTACCCGCACAGACCAGCGATTCCTTGTTGGCCAGTGCCAGCGTGGTCCCCTGCTCTAACGCTGCAAACCCCGGTGCCAGACCTGCCGCGCCGACAATCGCGGACATGATCCAATCCGCCGGGCGTGCAGCTGCCTCAATCAATGCCGCTGATCCCGCTGCCGCCTCAACATCTGATCCCGCTAAGGCTGCGCGCAAATCCTCCAGCAGATCATCGCGCGCTGTCACGGCAACCTCGGCGCGCAACGCAATCGCGTCTGCGGCCAGTTGTGCGATGTTGCCTGCCCCCGTCAGCGCCACAACATCATAGGCATCCACGTCACGTCGGATCAAATCAATGGTGTTTTGCCCGATGGACCCCGTGGCCCCTAAAATACTGACGCGACGCGGCATGTTGGTTTACCCCAAACCAGGGGGGAAGCCGATGAACTGACCGATGATCAGCAAAAATAGTGACGCGCCCAACATGCCGTCAAACCGATCCAGCAATCCACCGTGGCCGGGGATCAAGTTTGAACTGTCTTTGACACCCATTGTGCGTTTCAATCCTGATTCAGCAATGTCGCCCATCTGTGATGCCATTGAAATTGCGATGGAAATGCCGATCAATTGCAGACCAACACCAGAGTTGATGGAAAACAACAGGCCAACAATCGCGGCCCCTACCCAGCCAGAGGCAGTACCAGACCATGTTTTCTTGGGGCTGACCT
>JBARCK010000014.1:0-1736 GCA_049794015.1 Sulfitobacter sp.
GTGAAAAAAGACATGTCCGCGTTCCAGTATGAGCAGGGCAATGTGAAAGTAAAAATCACCCCTGCCGCTGAAGAAGGTCGCGCCAATGTCTTTGACCGAGATATTTTAATTTATGTTCTCAGCCAGCTCATGGCAGCAAAGAATGACGGACAGGAAATCGGTCGCCGCGTGCAGATTTCGGCACATGATCTGCTTAAGGCAACAAATAGGCACACGACCGGGCAGGCTTACGCAACGCTGCGACGTGCTCTCACACGTCTCCAGTTCACGCAAATTGAAACCAACATCCATGACGATGGGATAGGTGATTGGCGGTCCATTTCATTCATCACGGATGCGCGTATCGTGAAGGAAGATTCCACTGGGCGACTTTTGAGTGTTGAGCTTGAAATGGGTGATTGGCTTGTGAAGGCCATTGAAAACAAGAACGTTTTGACCCTGCACCGAGCGTATTTCCAGCTTCGAAAACCTTTAGAACGTCGTCTATACGAGCTCGCTCGCAAGCATTGCGGGAAACAGAATGTCTGGCGGATCGGTTTGGATAAACTCCAACACAAGACAGGTTCAACGTCTACGTCAAAAGAGTTCAAACGCCTTGTGAAAACCATCTGCAAAGCGGATGAGGCTCAGGCTCACATGCCCGATTATAGGTTCCGTTTGTTGCATGACATTCTGGAAGTAACACCAAAGCTTGATTTTCTGGAGGTGTACGCTGAAAAGTCAGCATCCGGTCTCTTCGATACCGTTCGAATTTCCGCTGAGGGGTATAATAAGGCCCGCGATGCGGCTCCTTCATGGGACGTCTATTTCCTCGAACAGGAATGGCGGATGTGGATGAGCGAAGCTCCACGCCATGCCGACGGAGCCTTCGTCGGGTTTTGCCGGAAGTGGTATGAGCGAAAAGGTAAGGCTTCATAATTTTTCTGCCCCCGGGGGCAAGTCCAGTGTTTTATTCACTCAGTTCTGTTCCAACATGGAACGAAGGCGTATTCGAAGGGCGGCGGCGGCCGGATGTCTATGACACAACTTGGAAAGCAACCTGGTGTAGTCAGGAACACATCCAGCCAAAGCATCCGAACAGACACTACGTCACGTTTTGAGAAAAGAGCCTTTTGTGACCACATCGACTGAAAATATTTGAACGGCACCCATTTTCATGAGGTTGCATCATCGGGTGCGATGTTTAGGGAAAGAGCTGAGAAGGAGATCTATCCATGAAACCCCTCAAGCGGTTCGAGCGTTATTTATCAGCTATTTTCACGCTGGGCCGGATTAAAGGCCTGGCCAAGGATGCACAGCGTGGTGTGGAGCAGATCCATCCCCGCGTAGATCATTTGGAAAGCCGATCAGCGCAGATCGAACGTGACCTTGCCGCCATGCAGGTCAGCCTTGATGCGCGCCAGTTTCATCTGGAAGATGCTGACCGACGCATGCACCAGTTGCTTGAATGGACCCAGCGTCATGAACACTTGGCCGAAGATCTTGTAGCCGATTACCGCCGTGAAAACGCCATCCTCAAACGCACCGGTCAGTCCGATAATGCGCTGCTTGCCCGTATGTTTTCGGACCTATCACGCCGTTTGGATGCTACGCCAAAAGGGCTGGGGGTACCGAAATCCGCTGCCCCTAAAACCGCACTCCCCTCCACCGACGGTTTTGATCTGTTCAAAGACAGCTTTTACCACCGGCTCGAAAACCAGTTCCGCGGCGCCCCCGAAGAGATCGCCCGCCGTCTC
>JBARCK010000015.1:0-5095 GCA_049794015.1 Sulfitobacter sp.
CGTCTACTTCGGACGCGACAAAGCCATTCTCAGAGAAAGGGAAAGGATCAAGAAACGGACAATCCAACAACGCCGCTTGCAACATCAAAAACAAGCAGCATAATCAAACACACAAACGAGCCAGAGCCTCCAATGCTCAAGCCGCTCTGATGTCCCATTTTATATGACGACGGACAGATCACCACATTGCGACCCTTTGGCCCCAGCGTGACTTTTACAGCGTTGGCAAGTGTGTTGATGCCCTTGAGCATGCGGTCACGGGAGTCCGTGCCGAATTTGACGTCTTTTGCAGACATGTCGGTATTCCTATTTGAAAATTGAGGGGAAGAGACAGCGTCGTTCAGGCCATAATGCCCAAGATGTCGCTCTCCTTCATGATCATCAGCTCTTCGCCTTCGATCTTGATCTCAGTTCCAGACCACTTGCCAAACAGGATCTTGTCACCTGCTTTGACGTCCATCGAGATGCGCGCGCCAGTTTCATCTTTGGCACCTGCACCGACAGACACAACTTCACCGCGTTGCGGTTTTTCCTTGGCTGTTTCGGGGATGATCAAGCCGCCAGATGTTTTTTCGTCTTCTTCGGTGCGGCGCACCAAGACACGGTCATGTAGGGGGGGTAAACAGCATGGAAATACTCCTTTTTGAAGATTTCCGGATAGGGGTGGCATGCTTAGAGACATATTGGCACTCGCCACACCTGAGTGCCAATATTGTTGAGTTGGCTATGGTGAGAGGCGACTACAATAGGGCCAAGAAGTATATTTCATCGAAGATGCTTTTTCCGAGCATGAGCCTCGTTGCAGTCGACCTCAAAGCGTTACTTCACCTTTTTACCAGCAATGGAAAGATCAGCTTTTCCGGCGTTGGAATTCGATGTCGCCAACACTTTCGGCTTTTCTTGCTTTGGCTTCTTTGCCTCTTTGTTACTGTTTTTACCTTTGGCCATGGAATGTCCTTCCAAAATGCAGCGATCCGGTGCCGGAATGACAGCGGCTTGACTGCGGTCGTACACCCATTGCCCACACAGGGCGCAGGGTGGTGTTGACTGTGTTGGGCTATGCCGACGCGCCTGCCTTTTCGGCGGCCTCGTCTATCGCCTTTTGTTGCCCACGTGAAATGGTCGAGATCGGCGTGCCGAACATCGCGTTTGCCGCAGCATAATCCTCTGCGGTATCAATCTCGGTCCAGTTCAATCCGGTGATATCAAGCGCACGAAAGACCGTCCCTTGCACCACAAGCCGCGCATAAGCGGCCTCGTAATACTCCTGAAAATGCTCTCTGTTTTCCATCATCTCGTTGAGTTCCGCAAAAAGCAACGGACCCGTCTTGGCGCTGATTTTCTCGATCCCAATGGACTCGCCGAGTGCCAGCTTGGGATCAACGGACTTGCCGACCTCAAGCACCTGCATCTGGTCATCTGTGGTGACCTTAACCTCTTCGTCTTCAAGCGCGATATTTTGGTCAATGCACAAGACGTTTGTATGGTCGCTATCAACAAGCTGGCGCAAAATTTTCACGTCAAACACGACGTCAGCATCGAACTTGATGAACTCGGACGTGCCAATGGCGGGTGCGGCAAGCATCAGGGAATACCCAGTGTTTGTCTCACGGTAACGGTCATTAATCACATAAGTGACGCGGATGCCGCGAAAGGTCTTGTCGACGAATTGTTTAATTTCATCCGCACGGTGACCCAACACCAATACGAACTGAGACATGCCGCAGCTCAGGCAATTGCGGATCATCCTTTCGAGAATGACAGACCCGCCTACAGACAGCAGGCTCTTTGGGCAGTTGTCGGTCAGCGGGCTGAGTCGCGAGCCAATGCCTGCTGCCAGAATGACGGCCATGGGCGGGCGATTGATTTCGTTTTTCATATCGTTTTGTCCTTGATAAAGCGAGATGTGGGAAACTATTTTTGGAGCACCAATTTTCTGTTTTCCCCGATGTTCTTGCCCCTTTGCCATGACTTGTAAGTGCCCCAAAACAACTGGCTGGCCGCAAAGATCCAAAGCATCGGGACGATCTGATCAAAGATAAGCGCGGTTGAGAGCATGAAGATGAACACACCTTCATCGAATGCGAGAACTTTGTGTTGTTCCCGCAAGAACCACGCAAAGTTGGCGCGGGGGCCAAAGCCCAAACCCGCCGCTGTTTCCACCTTTTTCAAACCTGCCATGTTCACCGGATAGTCCGGGTCACAGGCCGTTTCGATCTCAAGTGCCACGTATTTGGCATATCCACGCAGCCCGTAGAACGCGATGCCAGTCATGGCGAGGAATACGGGAACGACGCTGGCTGTTTGAACAAAGGCGGCATATCCGGAAGCACCGAACCACAGTCCGACCTGCACCTGATCGGTCAGGCGATCATAGTAGCTGCCTTTGGGTGAGGATACGCGGCGATACCGCGCCATTTGCCCATCCATACAGTCAAGGATGTGGCTGAGGTGGATCAGAAGTGCCGCTGCAATGAAACATCCGGTGCCACCAATAAGAATTCCAATGCTCGCCATGACAGCCACCAAAAAAGACGCGGCCGTGATCCGGTTCGGGGTGATCCAAGGCACGTCCACAGCCCAATAATTGGCGAGAATGGCCAATGGTGCCGTGACAAACGACGACCACCATTCATCGTCTTTGGTCTTGGTGGCCCAAAGCTGTGTCATCTTACCTGTCATGACACCGCCTTGGCTTGCAGGCGATCTGACTTAGGCAATATGACCAAGGTTGCCGCTTTTGGCCGGACGGGAGCGACAAGTTCAGCGGCCTCAGCCTGCAATGTCAGCAACACGTCTTTGAGTGCTGCAAGGAAAAACCGGATGTCGTAGTCGGACAGCTCACCGATATTACCGACCTGAAAGACCTTCTCCGCAAAACACCCTTTACCTTCATAAATGATGATCGATTTCTCCCGCAGCCGGTCGCGTAGATCACGCACGGAAATCGATGGCGGCACCCGCACCGTAGTCAGGATCGAACACATGTCCGCCTCGTCGATCAAGAAGTCGAGGTTCAGCCTGCGCATGCCTTCCCGCAGCAGATCCGCACGGGCCTTGATGCGCGCATAGCGTTTGATCACACCTTCCCGCAGGATGTCCGTCAGCGCCTGTTCCAGAGCAAAGAACAGCGGCACAGCGGGGGTATTCGGTGTCTGGCTGTGATGTTTCAGAAAAGCGTAAAATGTAGCGAGGTTCAGGTATGTCGTCTTCGCCGCATGGTGCTTCAGTCGTTTGAAGTGTTTTTTCCTTCCAACGACGAAGGACAATCCGGGATAAGAACCGATGGCCTTGGAGCTGGAACTGGACACAAACGCGATTTGGCACGCCTCCATGTCGATCACTTCTGCACCAACCGAACTGACACCGTCGACCACAAACAAGGCCCCAGCCGCTTTGGCCAAAGCACCAATTTCTGCCAGCGGGTTCAGCATGCCAGAACACGTCTCGTGATGGACCATCGCCACGACGTCAATCTTATGGGCCGACAGATACGCGGCAATCTGGGCTGGATCAAACGGCGTACCCCAAGGCATCTCAATCAGATGGGTGTGTTTGTTATGGATGCGGGACATCTTATGCAGCCGCCCACCAAATTCGCCATTAGACAGGATCAGGATTGCGCCTTTGCCAACAACTGAAGACAAGATTGCCTCGTTTGCCGCAGTGCCGGAACCGGTGATCACTACAGCACGGTATCGCGCGCGGTTTCTGATCTGAAACAGCGAGAGCAGTTTGTGTTCGATACTGCCCAGTAGCGCATCAAAATCAGGTTCGCGGTGGCAGATGTCTTCTTTGCAGATCGCTGCGCGCAGGGTCTCGGCCACATTCACAGGGCCGGGGGTGAAAAGCAGATACTTGTCTAACATTTGGTCATGCTCCAACCGCCACATGACCGGAGCCATGAGGCAGTCACGCCCATGATACGTCCGCGCCCGAGGGTCGGCCGGAGACATCGAGAGGGCACAAATCGAGTTCGAAAGCGCAGCACCTACGGGGGGCTGTTGATAAATCGTCCGAAAATTGAACGTTTGCAGAAATAATTCGCAAAATAAGCAAAAGACACCTGATCCCGGCAATACGTGCGGATCAGGCGGGCCTCATGTGCTGTAAAACAGCCTCAGAACAGTAGCAGAGCAAAATCGAAGGTCGCAAGGGGTGGCCAACGCACAACTTTTTGGGTGGCGTTGGGTTTTGACCGGAAACATCCAGCTGCAGTTTCAGACATCCTGATCTGCTACGATTGACCTTAGAAGAACGTGTCAGCGCTTTGATAGAGCGCCTGAGGATCAAGCCGTATGGACAAACCAATCAGATAGCAAGGAATAGATGCACTCTACCCGATGATATGAATACCGAGGGCTTCCCAACTCCAAGGTTCCGCTTGACCAGAGACCTGCTGAAACCTACCCCATCTTATCCATGGATTACATCAGCCCCCTATTGCGCCCGTCTGCCCGAATTGCTCCGTTGAGTGACCTCATTGATGGCTACGATGGCCTGCTCTGCGACATTTGGGGGGTGCTTCACAACGGGGATGCCGCGTTCAGCGATGCCGTCGATGCGTTGTGCAGGGCCCGTGCCTTTGGTCGGTTTGTCATTCTGATCACCAATGCGCCAAGACTGTCCAAAGATATCTACCCCCAATTGGCGCGTTTTGGCGTTCCGAGAGACGCATTCGATACCGTCATTACATCTGGCGACGTCACCGCGCAGTTGATTGCAAAACAACCCAACGCGCCGTTGTTCCACTTTGGTCCGGAGCGGGATAAATCCATTCTGGAGGGTCTGACGAACCCGATTGTCGATCACTCAGACGCCAAACTATGCCTGCTCACCGGTCCGCTGGACGACACGATTGAGACTACTGATATCTACCACGACCTTCTTGAGCAAATGCACGAAAACGCCGTCGAGATGATTTGCGCAAATCCCGATTTGGTTGTGCGTAGCAGCAACCGCATGGTTATCTGTGCAGGCTCTATCGCACAGCGCTATGCACATCTGGGTGGGAAAGTGAGCTTTGCAGGAAAGCCGGAACCGGCAATTTATGAAGAGGCGTTGAGAAGAGCAGCTTCCTTGACGGGTCGAGATA
>JBARCK010000016.1:0-49629 GCA_049794015.1 Sulfitobacter sp.
GCACATTTTGCAGCGCATGGTTCAGCGCCTCAACGTGGGAATTGGCAATTTTCAGGAACTCGGCGTCTGACAGGTCGTTGAACAACATGTGCCGCGACAGAGCAAGGTCGGGGCAATCAAGTTGCAAGTCCAAGCCGGAAGCCACGATGGTTTCGTATTCTTCTTTCATCGCATCTGCGAGGGCGGCAAGATAGGCTTCGCGTGTCTTGTAGTGGTCGTTTTGCAAGAACAATGAAATAACCCCGGGTGAGGCTGCATTCATAAATCCACGGGTCGCGCCATGGGTCGCCATCGCCCCTTTAAGGTTGGTGATGTCTTTTTGTAACTCACCCTGTCCTTTGGACTTCACATCACCCGTACACATGGGGCGTGCATATTGCGGGGTGCCACCATCATCGGCCAAGCGTTTGAGAAAGCTGGGGAATTTCTTGAGGTCGGCAGGCGCGTTGCGCGGGCTGTCGCCTGAAAAACCCGTGTAGCGGTCTTTGACGTACGTGGCATAGCTGATCTTGGATGTTTCACCATCGCTCACAATATCCACACCCGCCGCGACCTGTTTGGCCACGGTATCAGAAACCGCAGCGGTCATGCAGGCGTCAAATGCGGCTTGGTCATAGTCTTTGTTATTTTCACGGGCAAAGATGAAATCAACCACCTCTTGGCTGCGCGGACGTGATCCGACGAGGGTTGTTTTGATGGTCATATTATTTCCTTTTGATGTCTCAAGGTATTTGTTCAAAGTCAGAGCCGGTCCAAAGCCATGGTGTGTCACAGCCATTCTCACCGCACAGCCCGAATGTCCCACCAATCCCTAGTGCCAATCGTCCGGTCCGATGGGCTCCAATCCCAACGCTGGTGCCTAGCATTTGTACTGGATTTACATAGCCGCGTGATGACATGAAAACGTCGATAGAACAGTTGGCAGCACCACAAAAAGTATTGAATGACTGACCAGCACAAGACACGTCGCGCCAGTTCACCGTAACATCGGGCTGGCCATCGCCATCCAGATCACCCGCTTGCAAAGCACTTGATTGAATGGTCGCAAACCCCTGACACTGCTTGTCCGCATAGGCTTGAATTTGCGAAGGTAATTGGAAAACACCGGGCTGGACAGGATGTGCCAAGGCTGGCGCAACAGGGGCTGGCGCAGTGATCTGCCCAAACCCCTGCGGCGCAGGATAGCCTGTAGCGATCCAAGTCGCAGCACAAAACTGCCGCGCTTCCTCCAAGGCTGGGCCAAGACCGTTAACGGGGATTTCCCACGCGGATTGGTTTCCAACCTGAAGAACCACCCGCGCCGCCCTTTGCAAAGATTGGATCGACGCATCTGTCATTGTCAGATCAACCTGCCAACCGCCTTCCATTTCGTTCCACTGAACCTTTGGCAGGCGGTATCCGGTTTGATCCACAAACAAGATGATGTCAGAGCGTTCCCAAGGGTCGGTTGGGATCAATTGGTCCGACATTGCCAATTGGTACTGATAAGGCGGAGCGACCGTGGTTTCAAACCACATCGTATCCATAATCGGCTTGTTCTGAATTGAACGCGCAGCGCAGTTAAATCCAAATCCCAGCCCCGGATAGCTGACAAAAGCACCCGCATATCCGCCATCATCGCTTAAGTCAGCCGTCCAGCTTTGTGCGGCCAGTGGTGCCGCACAAAACATCCAAAGAAGGGCAAGCAGACCTACGCGCATATCAGCCTTTCCACGTCAAACCAGCAGGGTCATCTGTGGCCACCACATGATACAGCGCGGCCTCACCTGTCATGCTCGGAACCGCAGAATGTGCAACACCTTCGGGTACCGACATTGTGTCACCGGGGGCCAGCGTTGCGCTGCCGCCGTCATAATCGACACGCCAATGCCCAAACATCGGCATAAGGACAGACGGTTTGTCGTGACTGTGTTTCGCATCCGTCGCGTTTTCGCGGGTGATCAGATCGACTTCAAAACCGGGCTTGTCGCGGATGATACCTGTTTCGCCAATGACTTTGACTGGTCCATCCCGACCAATCGCCGCCATATCGTGATAGCGGCGCACATAGCCGCCGACGACATTCATACCTGTGGGTTCGGGGTAATCCTTTAGCTGTTCATCCGTCAGCAATGGCATCGGCCCCACCCCATCAGGCAGGCTTGCGCCTTTCTTGGTGTCATAAAGTTTGCCGTTCTCTCCCAGCACCAGACCATGTGCCTTGGCGTCCTCGATCACTTGCGGTGCCCAAATGACACCGCCCCCTGCATCATCCCCACCAAGGATCGCCATGATCATTCCGTAATCGGTGCCAACATTCTGAAACCCACGAAAGATGCCCGTGGGAATGTTGATGATGTCGCCTTCGTTCAAGATCACCTCGCCCGCGTCACCCCAGCGACCCCAGAAAAACCGCCACCGACCCGACAGGATAAAGAATACTTCGGCGGTGCGGTGAGAGTGCAACGAGTTGCGACAATGCGGCGGCTGGCCTGCCGCACCGATGTTAAACCCATGTGGGATGCCGATGTGCACATGCTGATCAGGCGATTCAGAGACACCACCACCGATGATGGTAAAGTTCTCTTTTTGATCACTGCCGGGCGTGTGGGCGTCAATAAAGGCAGTCTTGCACGGTTGCAGATCGCCATAGCGCACAATGCGCTTTTCCATTTCTTCGGGAGTCATTTTTCGTTCCTTAGTTGGTCACGCAGATCAGCGATTTCCGCCTCAAGTTCAGCGTTGCGGGTTTCCAGACGGCTGAGTTCGGGACCAATCAACGCGGTCATTTCAGCGGTGTCAAAACGGGGGGTGATGTATTGCGGGCAGTTCCAATCGAAGGCCGCAATCTTGATCGTCATGATGCGTTCAACGCGGCCCTGACCATCTGTCGCAAGCGTTGCGGCCAGATCAGGTGCTTCGTCACAATCGACCAACTTAGCATGGCCTTGCAACTTCAGCCGCGCCTTGCGGGCGTAATCCATCGCAAAGATAGAAACCCGGTCGTCGGTGCGCAGATTGCCCTTTGTAATCACCTGTTTGTTGCCGCGATAATCGGCAAAACCGATGGTGCGATCATTCAACACCTTAATGAACCCCGCAGGCCCACCGCGATGCTGCACATAGGGCCAGCCGTCGCTGTTCACGGACGCGATATAAAGGGTCGTGCGTGAGGTCAGAAAGGCGACCTCATCTGCGCCCAATGGCTCGTCCTGCTTGGCCCTATAACGGCGATCATAGGAACCACGGCTCCCGATGGCACCCTGTTCAGCCTCGACAGCTGCCGTAAACATTATGTCCGCGTAGGATGTCATCCCGTTTGCAACAAAATCTGTTTCCAGATCATGCTTTCATCAAAGATCGCATATTCACGTCGAATGCCCCACGGCCCAAATTCTACATGGCAAATCCCAAGCACGTAGACATCCGCGCCCGTTGGAGTGCCAAAACTGCCCCACCCATCATGTTTGCCCGTCAATGACCAGCGGATCGCGGCACGGGGCGGCATCAAAGGATCATCGCGCCCGATCACATGGTCAATTTTGAATTCTGCGTTCGGAAACGAGGCACGCAGCCCCATCCAGAATGCATCAACCGATCCATGGCTATGACCCTGCACGCCACCGGGGTATTCCGTCTGCACCGCGCGGTCATATTCATCCGGGATCAGCGCCATATCCGCCCCCATCAACCGGGTCAGAATATCGGCATATTTCGCGCCCCATTCATTGTCATTGCCGCGCCCTTTGTATGGTCCGGGTTGATCGATCGCAGGGGTCAGCGGCTTAACACAATTCTCTGGCCCGCCTTCACGTTCAATCAAGTCAGCCGCATATTGTTTTGGGTCCCAGCCCATCTGACGCACAATCGCGCCCTGATCACGGATCAGCCATTCATCATTGATCTGATTGTTGATCGCATGACAGTCGGCCATGATCCGATAAACCAGTGGCTTACCTGTCGCCTTGCCATACATCCCGTCATTCAAATGGGTCGCGGTCGACAGCAGACGGTGCGATGACAACATCCCCTCTTCAGGTGTCCCGGACCAAATCACATCTTCACCCAACAAGGTGCGATCAGGAAATTCCGCCAAGGTCGCCATGGTTGCGCCAATGACAGATTTGTTGCCAATCACCACCGATCCGGGTGAGCGCACAACGATATCGTCACTATAGTATTGATGCAGCGTGGCAATACCGCGATCTTCCCAAATCTCTTTGGTGATGCCGATGATATAATCAGGGAAATCTTTAAACTTGGGGTCGAAACCTTGCATGGGTTATCCTTTGGGTTTGCGGGCAGAGCCGCGTATGATCAACGGCCCGTCAATGGTCACGCGCCGCGCGGGCATGTCCGTGTCATCCATACGGGTCATGAGAATATCTACTGTTTCGGCCACCATCCGGTTGGCGGGCTGGCGTACCGTCGTCAGATCATAACTGGGCCAAGCAGCAAGGCTGACATCATCATATCCGACGACTGATACATCGTCTGGAATCGACAGACCCAACTCAAAGCGCAGCACATCCATCACCGCAAAGGCCATGTGATCATTCGCAACAAACACAGCATCGGGATGGTCCTCGCGGTCAAACATCTCGCGTGCGGCCTCTTTGGCCTGCTCAAAGTTAAAGTTCCCAACCCCGCGCGACACCAGTTTCAACCCCGCATCCACAAGTCCTGCTTTGAACCCCGCCTCACGATCAATCTGGGTAGAGGCACCTTCCCATCCGGCAATATGCCCGATGCGCTGGTGCCCCCCCGCAGCCAAAAACGCGGCCAGTTTGCGCCCACCTGCCATGTTGTCAGAGGTCACACTGGACAACCGATCATCATATTGATCCCGGTTGAATAACACGATGGGAATGCCTGCATCCTCACATCGACGCGTCAGATCATTTGACATACCCACAGAGGCCGCGATGATGCCATCGACCTGATAATCCAGCAGTTCATCAATGACTTTTTGTGTGGCTTCGCTATCGTTGGACGCCATAAAAACCAGCACGTGATAGCCGCGTTCCTGCAAAGACTTTGACAGCTTTTCAATCGCTTCCGGATAGAACTGGTTTTCCAGATAGGCCACAACCAACCCAATGATCCGACTGCGCCCCGTAATCAGGCTGCGCGCCAAAACGTTCGGGCGGTATTCCAGTTCGCGCGCGGCAGCACGCACTTTGCTGGCAGTGACCTTGCTGACCGAGGCACCGGGCGTAAAAACACGGCTGACCGCAGACCGGCTGACGCCGGCCTTTTCCGCCACATCAAGTGCTGTGATTTTCGGCATCAGTCCGCCGTCCAGCCGCCGTCGATCATCATCGACGTGCCCGTCACCATCGCAGATGCATCTGAGGCCAGAAACAACGCCGCCCCCATGATGTCAGATACTTCACCCACGCGCGGCAATTTGATCTTGTCCATGATCCACGCAAGGCGTTCAGGGTTGTTAAACGTCGGCTCTGTCAGCGGCGTGCGAATGAACGTTGGGCAAATGGTGTTGATCCGTATCCCTGACTTACCCCACTCTACCGCCATCGCTTTAACCATCCCCTCAACCGCATGTTTGGACGCACAATAAACCGCGCGATCAATCCCGCCGACATGCGCCATTTGGCTGCTGATGTGAATGATCGAACCGGGTTTCTTAGCTGCGATCATGCCCTGCGCCGCCCCCACAGATACAAAATAAGCAGCTTTGACGTTCACATCCATCACCGCGTCGTAATCGTCCGACGTGGTTTCAAGCGCCGGTGAATGACGCGCCAATCCCGCAGCATTCACAACAACATCAAAAGCCGCCTGCGCCCTCATCGCCTTGGTCAACGCATCCATGTCCGTAATGTCGAGTTTCAGTGCCTCAACCGACCAACCTTGCGTCACCATGGCATCAACGGATGCGTGCAACACATCCACGCGCCGCGCAACGCAAACCACATGCGCACCAGCCTCAGCCAAAGCCACAGCGCAGCCCAACCCAATGCCAGATGATGCCCCCGTCACCAAGGCACGTTTGCCGGTCAAATCAAAGGATGGTGTTTTAGGTAGGTCAATCACAATGCAACTCCGGTTTCAGGATCAAATCCGGGGCGCACCTTGTTGAATTCACGCATCCGCGCCAAGACATCGACCCCGATCTGATCATACATGTGCAACAGATCTACCAACACCCAGTTTTCCCGGATCAGCCCGTTTTCCAACCGCCAGAAATCAAGGCTGCGCATTTCAATTTTTCTGCTTGCGGGTGCGATGCCCAACCAGCCCCCATGGGCGATGGATTGCGCCATATTCGGCCATCCTGTCACGGCCCCATATTGGCGATCCCCAAAGAAGTGGAAATTGACCTCCGCGTCATACTGCCCGCGATCCGGCATCGCCGCCAAAAACGGCTTTTGATGCCAGTTGCGAAAGCCCTCAATCCCGCGCGCCGTACCGATGCCCGCAGGTCCATACCAGTTCATCCGAGGATGCCAAAACCGCGGCATCTCCATCACCTCTGGGCCACCTTGGCTGGGGTATTTCGTCAAATGCGCCAACATATCGATAATGTGCTGACAGGTCGCCTGCCCCTGATCCGCATCATACGGCCCCGGCACAATCCCGTCGTTGCTGGCAGGCCCCGGAACATGCCATTCGCGGCCCAAAGACGGCACCATCGGCCAAGCATGCGCCTGCATCATCACTTCGGGGATATCCCAAAGTGCCTGCATCTCAACTATCTTACCCTCGACGACACGATAGAACTCATGGAACCGCATGTGCACCAAATGGCCGGTGGCTGGAATGTCCAACCAAGGTGCTTGAAACGTGCCACAATAAAATCCGCCGCAACCGATCCAATCGTTGCCTTCGGGCGTTGGCCCAGACATCACAATCGTATCACGCCGTTCCAGATCAGGAATAGCGCGCAACAATGGTGCATAGACCTTGTCAAAATACGCATCGCCCCCAACCGTGCTTTCAAACGGAAAGCTCAATCGGAACACCACATCGCACGCACAAACATCATGAAGGGCAGCCCGCACGCTGCCCTCATCAAAATCGTACATCGCAGCCCGCAATGGCGCGATCAGTTCTTTATGTTGCGTATGCGTATCCATATCTTCTCTTTTTGGCCCAAATATCCCGGAGAGCACGAGAGGCAGCGCCTCTCGCAGGGCGCGTCAGCGCTCTATTCCGCTGCCTCAACCGCAGGTGCACCTTCACCGTAAGGCACATTCACGCCACCGTAACGCCGGACCCGCACATTGCATTGTTCCGCATGGCCGACAAAGCCTTCGAGCATACAAAGCCGCGATCCATAGGCCCCAATCTCTGCCGCAGCTTCATCGGTGGTAATCTTCTGATAGCTGTGGGTTTTGAGGTATTTGCCAACCCACAATCCGCCTGTGTAGCGCCCCGCCTTTTTGGTCGGCAGCGTATGGTTGGTGCCAATGACCTTATCGCCATTTGCCACGTTGGTACGCGCGCCAAGGAACAGCGCGCCATAACAGGTCATATTCTCCAAGAACCAATCGTCACGGTCCGTCATGACTTGGACGTGCTCTGATGCGATATCGTCGGCCACAGCCAGCATCTCGTCATAGGTATCACAGACAATGACCTCACCGTAGTCTTCCCAAGACACCTTTGCCGTACCAGCAGTTGGTAAAATCTCCAAAATCCGGTCAATCTCGCGCAGGGTTTCCTCAGCCAGCTTTCGTGAATTGGTCAGCAACACGCAGGGGCTGTTATAGCCATGCTCGGCCTGCCCTAGCAAATCTGTTGCACAAATTTCCGCATCAACCGTTTCATCCGCGATCACCATCGTTTCGGTTGGACCTGCAAACAAATCAATGCCCACGCGACCAAACAACTGGCGCTTGGCCTCGGCCACAAAGGCGTTGCCCGGTCCGACCAGTAAATGCACCGGATCAATCGTTTCCGTGCCAATCGCCATCGCGCCCACAGCTTGAATGCCGCCCATCACATAGATTTCATGCGCACCGCCCAGATGCATCGCTGCAATCACCGCCGGGTTGGGTTCACCGTTAAAGGGCGGCGTGCAGGCGATGATGCGCGGCACCCCCGCCACACTGGCCGTCGCCACAGACATATGCGCGGATGCAACCATTGGGAATTTGCCACCGGGCACGTAACAGCCCACTGATTGCACGGGAATGTTCTTGTGACCCAAGATCACACCGGGCTGCATTTCGACCTCAATATCCAACATTGAATCGCGCTGAGCCTGTGCAAAGCGGCGCACGTTTTCTTGGGCAAATTTAATATCCGCCATCTCGCGTGGCGTGACCTTGGCCATCAACCCTTCAATTTCATCACCAGACAGTTTGAAGGATGCAGGCGAATAGTTATCGAACTTCTCGCTCAATGCGCGCACTGCGACATCACCGCGCGCCTCGATATCCTTCAGCGTCGCCTCAACCACGGCCCGCGTCTTGGCGTCGTCTTCGCCGCGTTCTGCATCCGACTTGCCGCGTTTTAGATAGTCTATCGTCATTTCGTCCTCATTTACTTTCAGGCCGTGGTGCGTCTTTCTCACCCCGGTCAAAGGCCTCCCAGCCTTCACCCTTGAATACATCGACACCCAATTGGGCCAATACATGCGGGAAATCGACCATCACCCAGTTGTCGGAAATTCGGCCATCTTCGACCTTCCAAAAATCCATGTAGCGAATTTCAATGCGCTTCCCTGTGGGGGCGACGCCCATGAACACACCCGAATGTGTCGCCTCTTGACGACCAAAAGCGGCCGCCCATTCCCCCATGAAAAGTCGGGCTTCATCGACACAAACTTTGTCAGAAAATACCGCCTGAAACGGACGCTGCCAATTATCTTGAAATTCCTTCAATCCAGTCTTGGTGCCGCAGCCTTGGTTTCCCATCCACCGAAAGCTCTCGTGGAAAAACGCGCCGATGCCGTCAATGGTATGGTCGTTCAGACCGTCCACCATGCCCTCGATCACGCGCTTGGTTTCCTCAGTCTTGCTCATGTCCGTGTCTTTGCTCAGCACGGCCTGTTCTGGGCGCGACCCTTTCATACGGAGCCTCGGAATTTTTGAAAAATTCCGTTCCGTTTTCTTTCAAAGAAAACGCTCATCCCTTCACCGCCCCCGCTGTCAGTCCAGAAACGATCTGGCGTTGAAAAACCATCACAAGCAAGAACAATGGCGCTGTAATCGACACCGCCGCCGCAACCGCCTCTACCTGATCCGTGGTCGTTGTCTCGCGGTTAAAATAACCTGCAATCGCTGGCACCATTGTTTGGTTTTGCGCATCAAGCAGCAGTGAAGTTACCAAGAAATCGTTGTAGCCCAATAGGAAGCTAAACAACCCTGTTGTAATCACGCCCGGCCACATGACAGGCATAATCACGCGGCGGAAAGCTTGGAAATGTGAACACCCATCAACGCGCGCCGCCTCATCCAATTCCGCTGGGATGTTCTGAAAGAACGACCGCAGCATCCAGATTGTGAACGGCTGGTTGATGGATACCAGCACCGCAATCACCGCCCATGGTTGACCATAAAGCGTTGGTGATATGTCACCAAAAATCGGGCGCAAAATCTCAGCTGAGTTGATGAACCACGGCAGATACCCTGCGACCAAAACCGAATGCGGCAGTGCGCGGAAAATCAAAGCAAGGATCAACAGCCAAAAGGCAAAGTCAGACCCAGAGCGCGCCAATCCATACCCGGCAAGCGTTCCCACGGTCAGGGAAATGGTCACAACACCCGCTGTCACCAGCATCGAGTTCAGGAAGTTGCGGTAAAATTCATTTTCCGCCCAAACAGCTACATAATGCTGTGTGGTCATGCCCAAAACAGGCTCGCCCAAGGGGCCAAGCACCCCGTTGATCGGGCCCATGATCAGCGGCAACAGACCAAAAAAGATCAACAAAAAGATCAGCGCATAAACACCTGCGCCCACCAGCCACCCCAAGATTAGGAAAGGGCCGTTGGCATATTGCGTGACCAATCCCGGCAGTTTGGTGAACGCCCAGCGGATTGCGAAAAAGATAATCACCAACCCAACAACAATATCCAAAATCGACAGACCATCGCCATTTGCGCGCGTCGCGGGCCCCATGATCACCGCCCATGGGCTGTCGGCAAAGGCGTCCACGGGTGATTTGAAACTCATGATCGCGATCCACGCGATGGGAAAGGCCGCGATCACACACCAAAAGGTCAGGAATGCGCCAGAGGCAAAACGCAAACCAAAGGATTGCCGCATAGCTTTGGATGTAGAACTCATGTCTCGGCGCTCCTTTTTGATGCGGTGGTGTTAGAGGGGATAAACATCAATGCGCCCCCCCTTTGTGGTCTTTCCACGTGCGGCGCAGCGGCCAGATCAACAGGAATAAGATCCCGATCATCGTCAGCATGGCGCTGGCCGAGGCACGGCTGACTGCGCGATTACCTGCATCATCGGGGACCAAGAAATCATAGGTCAACCATTGCAGCGAAATCACATGCGCTTGGCTACGGAAGCCCACGATTTCTTCAAACACGCGGTAGCAATCCATCAGGTGGATCAACGCGATGAACACGATCAGTGGCATCAAGTGTGGGATCACCACATGGCGCAGGCGTTGCAGACGCGTGGCCCCATCAATCACCGCAGATTCCAGCGTGTCCATGTTGACCGATTGCAGGCCCGCATAGAAAATCACAAAGGCAAAGGGGGCGACGTGCCAGACCCGGTAGAAATACATCAACAACTCGATGGTCCAGGCTTGGGCAAACATTGAAATATCTGTGCCCGTCCAACGCTCCATCATCGAAGTCAGAATACCGTCACCGACAAACAACCAATAGATCGACAGCGACCCAATCACAGGCGTAATTATAAACGGCAGCAGCGAGACAAAGATCACCGGCCCTTTGACTGCGCGCGCGGCATTGTTGACTGTCAGAGCGATCAGCAACCCAACACCAATCACCAGCGGTAATGTCAGCAGGGTGAACATCAACGTAAAGCGCAGCGCCTTCCAAAAGTCGATTTGCAGAATGTCACCAAGGTTACCGGAACGCACCGCCTCGCGCACTTTGTCCATCTGCAAGACAGAACGATAGCTTTCCAACCCAACCCATTCAGTGATCTTGATCGGTTTGCCGTTCTCATCCAATTTTGGCACATTTTTTGTCTCAGTCACGCAGGTCTGAGTGATAAAACCGGGCGTGCAGGTCTCAACTTCGATCTGTTCACGCAGATCGTAGGTGTTTTTAAAGCTTTCCATAAACACGCTCATCAACGGCAATGCGATGAACAGGATCATCATAAAGACGGATGGGCCAACAAAGGCCGCGAAAGTCTTGAATTTCATGACATATCCCCCGTGATGGTCGCCCGTATTTGGCATTGGATCGCGTATCTTTGCGGTCTTGGCAGGCGGCAACTGGGTGATGCCGCCGACGAAACCCGCGTTCGTCCGGTCGCTGCGAAAGCTGGCTGGCCAGAGAAACCCCGGCCAGCCCTTTGGATATTATTCCAAAATGCCCGCTTCTTTTGCAGAAGTTGTGTAGGCTTCTTCAATGGCAACAAGGGTTGCTGCCGCGTCACGACCACCTGTCAGGTAGGCAGGGATTTCGTTGCCCAAAACGGTGTGCAACAAACCCATCTGTGATGTGGATGGATAGGCTGGTGGCGCAGGGTTTGCCGTCGCTGTATCAACTGCACCTTTTGCCAAATCGCCAGGCACGTAGCCCGGGATCAACCAAATCGCGGCGTCGTTGTTGGCCTTGACCATCTCTTCATCCATGCCTTCCATGGCAACACGGAAAGCGGCATCCGCTTCTTCATCGGTGATGTTCTTGGCGATGACGATACCATCCCACCACAATGTCGTCGCAGGCGCACCGCCGTCCATGGCAATTGGCGCTGCGGCCATTTTGACTTTGCCGACAACTGTGCTTTCGGTTTCATCGTCCATGGCACCACCACGGCTGGCCCATAGGTTGGCCATCGCGATTTTGCCTTGTTGGAACTGCTGCTGCACCACGGTGCTGTCGCTGTTCAAAACTTCTGGATCGGTGAAAGGCAATGCCTGCTTCATTTCTTCCAGTGCCTTCATACCAGCATCAGAATTCACAGCCGTTGTGTTGTCAGCATTAAAGAACGCGCCACCAAAACCGGGGTACATGTTCACAAATTCCTGCGCGAGGTTCCAACCAGATTTCATCGTGGCGCCAAGGGGATAATCAACCACACCAGCGGCTTTGATCTTGTCCGCAGCTGCGTAAACCTCATCCCAAGTGGTGGGGACAGCAATGCCAAGATCAGCCAAGATATCTTCGCGGTACATCAGGTGTTGTGTGTTCACCATCATCGCAACGGCCATGATCTTGCCGTCGATTTTGATCAACTGGTTTGGTGCAAGGTTCTGGCCATATTTGGCAACCAGATCATCCAGCGGGCGAATGGTTCCTGCGTTCAGCAAGGGCGTCACAGTCCCGTTGGACACGCCACCAATTTGATACAGCGATGGGTTGGCTTCGAATGCTGCTGGTTGCTTTGTGCGGAATTCCTGATCAAGCTCGGCCTGTACGTTGCCACATTCAACCATCGCATCTGTGACGGCTTTCCATGCTTCAAATCCAGCGGACAGTGATTTCACTTCGACCGTGTTTTCAAAAGCGCAGGCTGACCATGCTGTTGTCCCCATCAAGGACACAACCCCGGCTAGTGCTAGTTTCTTTAACATCATGTGCAAACTCCCTGTTGCATTTTGTCGGGTGCATCTTGCAAGGCTGCACCCTTTGGTTTGATCCCGTTTATGGGACAAGAGATCATGCTCAGGCGCGTTCGCCTGTTTCACGATCAAATATGTGGCAGATATCAGCAGGCACCGAGAATGAGATCTCATCGCCAATTTCTGCACGAAATTCTTTGCCAGCTTTGACAGAGACCAATTGCCCCCCTGCCTTTACGGCCAACATCACAGCATCCCCCAGCAGTTCGATTGTATAAACGGGGGCCGTGATTTGACCGGTTTCACCTGCTGACGTCACTGCGGCATCCTCTGCCCGAAAGCCCAGAGTGACCTCACCATCTGCTGCGGTTAGCCCACTGATAACAACATTCTTACCAGTGAAAGTACCTGCGCTGATCGTCCCATCCATCAGGTTCATCGCCGGAGAACCGATAAAAGAGGCCACAAATGTGTTGGCCGGATTATCGTAAATCTCAGTAGGTGTCCCAACCTGCTGCACCTTGCCTTGCTTCATCACAACCACACGATCCGCCAGCGTCATCGCTTCGATTTGGTCGTGGGTCACGTAGACGGTGGTGACTTTCAATTCATGGCTTAGATTCTTGATCTGAGCGCGCGTGCTGACCCGCAGCTTTGCATCCAAGTTGGACAGCGGTTCGTCCATCAAGAAAACATTGGGTTCACGCACAATCGCACGGGCAAGCGCAACACGCTGGCGCTGACCACCTGATAATTCAGCCGGCTTGCGGTGCAGGAATTCATCCAGTTCCACCATCGCAGAGGCGCGGCGCACACGTTCATCGTGATCGGCCTCTGGTACTTTGCGGACCTTCAGCGGAAAGCGGATATTTTCATACACATTCATGTGCGGATAGAGGCCGTAGGATTGGAAAACCATCGCGACATCGCGGTCTTTCGGGTCCAGATCGTTCACGACCTTACCGTCAATCAAAATGTCACCTTCGGTGATGTCCTCAAGACCTGCAATCATCCGCATGGTCGTGGTCTTGCCACACCCTGATGGGCCGAGCAGCACCAGAAATTCCTGATCAGCAATTGTAAGATCAAAATTTTCGACCCCGACAAAGCTGCCCCAACGCTTGTTAATATTGCGCAGTTGAATTTCGGCCATCTGTTCCCCCGGTCCACGCCAAAGTCCGGCGCACCCTTACGTTCGGTCAAGTCAGGAACATTTACAACAGTTTTTTGCACACGTGTGCAAAAAACTGGGAAACCAGAAAAAGCATACAATTTTACAAAGGCTTATCATGGAAACCTCTTGGGCGCATGTATCAGTAAAGTCATGCCTGACTGACAGAACATGACATACAGCTTAAAGAAATCGAATCGCTGAAACGATTATGATTTGGACAACAACGCTTGCGCTGCTGTGACTATTCCAGCGCGCGATGGCAATGTTGCACCATAGGCTGGGCCCGTCGCGATAAAGCTGTCCTCAGCCGTCAACCGCGCGACATTGCGATGCCCAGCCTCTGCAAAATGCGCCATCAGCGCCTCGGCTTGCCCACCCGTTTGACGACATTCATCAACGATCAGCACAGGACGCTCGCCCACTGCGGCCCTCATCGCCTCAACGGGAAGCGGTGCCAGCCAACGCAGGTCAATGACCCGCGCGTTCACACCCTTAACGGCCAAATCATGCTGCGCCTGACGGCTTAAAAAATGGCCATTGCCATACGTCACGATGGCCAGATCGTCGCCATCCCCATGCACCCCAACCTGCCCCAAGGCAATACGCTGGTCCGGCGCTGGATACTGGCACATCCAAGCACCATCCCCCGGTTCCAGTAGATCGCGCATCGGGTACAGCGCAATGGGTTCAACAAACACCACGACACGTTGTTCTTCGCGCGCCAACCGATGTGCCTCGCGCAACATCAATGCCGCGTCTTCGCCATTGGACGGACAGGCGATGATCAGCCCCGGAATATCCCGCAAGACAGCCAGCGAGTTGTCATTGTGAAAATGCCCACCAAACCCCTTTTGATAGCCCAGTCCCGCGATGCGCAGCACCATGGGGTTGGTCCATTGGCCATTTGAGAAAAAGGGCAGCGTCGCCGCCTCGCCGCGCAACTGGTCCTCAGCATTGTGCAAATAGGCCAGAAACTGGATTTCAGGCATGGGGATAAATCCATTGTGCGCCACGCCGATGGCGAGGCCCAAAATGCTCTGTTCATCCAGCAAGGTATCAATGACCCGCGCCGGGCCAAACCGCGCGTGCAATTTCTGTGTTACGCCATAAACGCCGCCCTTGCGGCCGACGTCCTCGCCCATCAACAAAGTCTCTGGATGTGCCAGCATCAGGTCATGCAGCGCCCAGTTGATCAGCCGAGACATGGGCTGTGGCGCATCCATCTGCGCCATGTCACTGCCAAAAGTAGCAGTACGCGCATCTGTGGTTGGTCCATTGCTTGGCTGGTTCGTTCGTGACGGTGGGATTAGGCTCGCCATCACATCAGCAGCGGTCTTTAGTCGGGGAGTATGCACCATTTCCTTCGCCGCCTCAGCGACCTCAGTAAGAGTGTCTTGATAAACTCCTAATAATTCAACGGCATTTGCAGCCCCCAAAGCCACCAACCCGCGCACCGAATACAGCAAGGGATCATGCGCCTCGTCCGCCTCAACTTCGGATTTGGGCAAATAGGATGTGACAACATCCGGCCCCGCATGCCCATAGAGCCGCACCGTGCGCAAATGCAGAAATGAGGGCTTGCGATGTTTGCGCACCCAATCGGCGGCTTCTTTGGCAGCGGCAAATGCCGCGAACATATCCAGCCCGTTACCTTCAAAATACTTCAGGCCCGGCCGCTGCGACATCGATCTCTTGATCCAACCAGTTGGTGTCTTGGTCGAAATGCCAATGCCATTGTCCTCGCAGACAAATAGCAAAGGTAACGGTATGCCTTGAACGGCAGTCCAACAGGCGGCGTTGATCGCCCCCTGCGCAGTTGAATGGTTGGCCGAGGCATCGCCAAAACTACACATCGCAATGGCGTCACGCGGCATCACCGCATGTTCGGGCCGATTGCGCCGTGCCAATGTGATGCTGTGCGCCGCGCCAACAGCCTTGGGTAAATGACTGGCGATGGTCGATGTCTGTGGCGGGATCATCAGAGGGTGTGAGCCCAGCACCTTATGGCGTCCACCGCTTATGGGATCCTGCGATGAACATGCGAACGACAACAACATATCGCGCATCATATTCTGCCCCGCGACCTGATCCGCCCGCGCAATCTGGAACGCAGCATCGCGGTAGTGCAAAAAGGTCATATCGTCAGGGCGCATCGCATGGGCCACTGCCGCCATACCTTCATGACCACTGGACCCAATTGTATAAAACCCCTGCCCTTCTTTCTGCATCACCCGACTTTGCAGATCGAGCGCACGGGACAGGACTTGCGCACGATAAATCCGCAACGCCTCTTCAGCGTTCAAAGAAGACGTCGGCACATCACCTTCAGGAAAATCCCCAGCCGCCACACGCCTTAGAAAATTATCGTGAACAATCGAAACGCGGTCCATATTCTTTTTGGCCTTAAATATTCATCTAAGAAATTGAGGGGGCAGAAAGCCCCCTCATTCCGTCATCAGAAAAACGCCTGCAAACCCGTTTGCGTACGTCCAAGGATCAATGCATGTACATCATGCGTTCCCTCATAGGTGTTCACGGTTTCAAGGTTCATCATATGGCGCATCACCTGAAATTCGCCTGAAATCCCGTTGCCACCATGCATGTCCCGCGACATCCGCGCGATATCCAACGCCTTGCCACAGTTGTTGCGTTTGACGATGGAAATCATCTCAGGCGCGGCATTCGCCGCATCCATCAACCGCCCAACTTGCAAGGACGCCTGCAAACCCAGCGAAATCTCGGTCATCATGTCCGCCAGTTTTTTCTGGAACAGTTGCGTTTGCGCGAGCGGTTTGTTGAATTGCTTGCGATCCAACCCATACTGAAGCGCAGAATGCCAACAGAATTCAGCGGCCCCCATTGCCCCCCATGAAATGCCGTACCGAGCACGGTTGAGACAACCAAACGGCCCCTTCAAACCCTGAACATGTGGCAACAACGCATCGTCACCAACCTCGACATCCTTCATCACCACTTCGCCCGTGACCGAGGCGCGTAAGGACAATTTATTACCGATCTTTGGCGCGCTCAGCCCGTTCATGCCTTTTTCAAGGATAAACCCACGGATTTTGCCACCGTGTTCTTCGGACTTGGCCCAGACCACAAACACATCCGCAATTGGTGCGTTTGAAATCCACATTTTCGACCCGGTGATCTTGTATCCATTGGCCGTCTTCACAGCCCGGGTTTTCATGCCCGCCGGATCAGACCCCGCATCCGGTTCGGTCAACCCAAAACATCCAATCCATTCACCGCTGCACAATTTCGGCAAGTATTTCTTGCGCTGCGCCTCTGATCCATATGCATAAATCGGATACATCACGAGGCTGGCCTGCACGGACATCATCGACCGATATCCAGAATCCACCCGCTCAATCTCGCGCGCGACCAGACCATAAGACACGTAACTGCCGCCAAGCCCGCCGTATTCCTCGGGGATGGTGATGCCCATCAGTCCCATGTCACCCATTTCACGAAAAATGCTCGGATCAGATTCCTCATTGGCAAAGGCGCTGATTGCGCGTGGCTGTAGCTTTTCTGCTGCATAGGCGCGGGCGCTGTCTTGGATCATGCGCTCATCTTCGCTCAGTTGATCCGACAAACGAAACGGGTCTTTCCAGTCGAATGTTCCTAGGTCAGGTGCATCTTTGGCGCGCAGAACAGGTGTTTCGGCGTTCATGGGGGTCCCCTTTTGAAATCAGCATCAGTTGTGCGCAGTATTGCAAATTCGTGCAGGAAACTCTATCGCTGCTTTTTCCTGCACTCATGAGAAAAACTCATATGATCGCGCCGCGCCGTTTTTTACCCTCTGTTTCTGCGTTACTCGCATTTGAGGCCGTGGCACGGCTGGGCAGCGCTACGAAAGCGGCCCATGAACTGTCCCTGACACAAAGCGCAATCAGCCGTCAGTTAAAAACCCTTGAGGACCAGTTGGGCGTTGGCTTGCTTGCACGTCAAGGCCGGCAATTGTCGCTAACGGATGCGGGGCGGGCCTATGTGAGCGAAGTGCGCGTTATCCTGAACCGTTTGGCACAGGCATCGGTTGCAGCGCGCACAAATCCAACGGGCGGCACATTGAACCTCGCGATCTTACCGGCATTCGGCATGCATTGGCTGGCCCCACGTCTGCGCGATTTTGCCCGCACCCATCCCGAAGTGACCGTGAACCTTAGCACACGCCTGCAACCCTTTGCCATTCAGGACAGCGCTTTTGACGCCGCAATTCATTTTGGTCATGAGGATTGGCCGGGCGTGCAGTATTTGCCATTGATGCCTGAGACCGTTGTCCCAGTCTGCGCCCCTGACCTTTTGGGTGCCCCATTGACCAATCCTGCGGACATGTTGGCGCAGACACTATTACACCTAGAAACCCGTCCCCGTGGTTGGGCGCGGTGGTTAAGCGCGCTTGGCGTCGCAGATGAACCACCCGTTGGCATGATCTTTGATCAATTTGCAACGATGGCACAGGCTGCCATTCATGGTCTTGGCGTTGCCTTGCTGCCGACATTTTTTGCTGATCCATATCTGCGCGAGGGCCAGTTGGTGCTTGCCTCTGCGCAAACCACGCAGAGCATCGGCAATTATTATCTGGTCTGGCCCGAAAATCGCGACACCGCAGCATCGCTGATCGCCTTTCGTGACTGGCTGGATAAACAGGCAAAGGCCGCACAACACGGCTAACGGATAAAACCGCAGCCGCCCAAATTTCGCCTCAATTAAGAATTATAGAAAATTAATTGTTACCGGGTGGGGCCGTTACAAGGAGCTATGCTCATGCTTATTTCATTGCGCAAAGGTGCCTGCGTCCTTGCAGTTGCCGTAACATCTATGGCCACATCTGTTCAGGCCGACAACCACACGGTTCTGATCATGGACGGCGGGTATTTCCCGGATATTGTCTATGTAAACCGGGGTGATAACATCATCTTTACCAACAACAGCGAAAGCGAACACACCGTAGGTGGTCCCGAAGGATCTTGGATCAGCGATCCAATTCCTGTTGACGGCACCTACCGTTTGAACATCAACAATCAGATGGCCCAGACCTTTAGCGGTCAAGGTGCGAACGATTTGTTGATGGAGGGCTCTTTTTCCTACGAAGAAGCACCCGTTACCGAATAATCGACCCGAAAATTGCACATAGGTCGCGTGGAAACACGCGGCCTATCGGCGTGGCTACACGATGCCGGGATCATCCTGATCGATAAGAAGGTCGATCAATTCGGGTCCGCTTGCCCGGTTTGAATTCACAGCCCGGCCAACACGGTGCCATTTGAGTAAATCATTTGGCCCTGCCCGCATCAGCGGTGCAGCCCCCTTGCCCTCTTCACCCAGCCACTTGGCCCAATCATTTGGATCAAGGATCACGGGCATGCGATGATGAATTGCCTGCATGGGCGTATTGGCACCTGTTGTGACAATGGCGCATGTCGGTGCCCGGCTGCCATCTGCCTGCCCCCACTCTTGCCAAATCGCGGCAAATGCCAGTGGTGATCCATCTTGACGCGTGATGTACCACGGATCACGCCCGCCTTCCGCGTCCTTGGTCCATTCATAAAACCCGCTAGCGACAATTATCCCTCGCCTTTCGCGTACAGCGGCGCGAAAGGCTGGTTTTTCAGCAATGGTTTCGGCGCGGGCATTGATCAGCAAGGGACCATCGTTGGGTTTCTTATACCAATGTGGAATGAACCCCCACCGCATCGCCCCCAAGCGCCGCTGCCCCGACGCCGACGTCACAATATGTACATCCGTCGTTGGACAGACATTATAATTCGGCACAGCAGGCAAATCATTGGCCGGGGCCGCCGCGAACAATTGTGACATCGCATCTGTCGGCAATGTCAGCGCCATACGTCCACACATGTTTTGCCTTTCTGCGTCAGTGGCCACGCTTGGCCTGTTATCTGGTCGCGTCTTATGATCTGACAAGATGCACGCAGCCACAACAAAAAGCGATACAGATGAACGACGCCACGATAACGCGCGCGCAAAGGGCGGTAACGGCCCTCAAAGAGGGACGCTTTGACGCGGCTTATAAGATCGCCAAAGCGGGCCTGAAGTCTGCGCCTAAACAAGCGTATTTGGCAAATCTGGCCGGGCTCGCCTTGGTGCAAAATAATGATCCACTGAACGCAACACGCTATTTTTTGATGGCATGGCGATCTGACCCCCAAATGATAGAAGCAGCGCGCAATCTGGCGCAGGCGCTGATTTTGCTTGGGCAGACCGACAAGGCTTTGACAGTGTTAGCTAAGGCACTGGCATCATGGCCCGATGATGTTGAACTACGGTATCTGGTGGCAAGTGCACATCACGGTGCGGGGCGTTTTCACGATGCAATCGTAGCGGCAAACGAGGGCATCACGCTTGCGCCCAAAAGCGCTGCGTTTCACTCTTTACGTGCCTTGGCGCTTGAGCAGACGGGCGACGCTATCGGTGCAGAACGCGATTTTCAACACGCCATTGAATTAAATGTGACTGACCCAGAAACGCGGCGTGCCTATGCACAGTTTTTGGCTTTTCATGCACAAATCGATGCTGCATTTACGCACGTGAATGTCGGGTTGTCCGTGACACCTGATCACGAGGGTTTGTTGATCCAAAAAGCCAGTTTGCATCAAGCCATTGGTGACACAAAAGACGCAATCACATGTTACGAAACCATATTGCGCGAACAGCCTGAACATCCTTTGGCGTTGAATGGTTTGGCGTTTTTGGTGTCAGACCAAAGAGCAGCACAATTGGCAAAAACCATTTCAAAGGTGCTGCGCAAGCCATCGATCTCACGCGAAACCAAAACCCTGCTAGGATTTGCGCAGGCCCATCTGGCAAAAAATGCTGGCCACAAAGACGCAGCGCAGGTTTTGGCAAAGGCCAATGCGGCAGCTTCAAAAATTATGCCCTATGATGCGCAAGCCGCTGAAACAGGACAAGCGCGATTGCTGGCACCGTTTGCAGGCAAGATCGGCCAATCAACCACATTGCCGAAAACGCCCACGCCCATTTTCATTGTTGGATTGATCAGGTCAGGCACCACATTGATGGAACAGATATTGACCCAACACCCGGCTGTAACGGGTTTGGGCGAATTGGCCCGCGCCCGTCATCTGGCAGACATTCAAGCATCACAGTTTGCACAGAAAGGAACGACCCCAGATGGCGATTTCTTTGCCCAGGACTATCGCGCGGCCCTGCCTGAACTATCCAAAAGCACGACACATTTTGTGGATAAAATGCCAGATAACTTTAGGGTCATTGGCTATCTGTTGAATGCTTTTCCCAATGCAACCATTTTAGAGATGCAGCGTGATCCACGCGATGTTGCACTGTCGATGTGGGCAAATCATTTTCCAACAATGGCGCATAGTTACACAAATGCGCTGCCTGCAATGGCGGCACATATGAACCTTTATGCCCGTACGATGCAGCACTGGCACGCCAATTTTCCAGACCGCATTCACGCGGTTTCCTATGAGGATCTGGTCACCGACCTTGTGCCAAACAGCCAACGCGCGGCTACGCTTTGTGGGCTGCAATGGCACGTCGATATGGCGCACCCAGAACGTGGCGCATCCGCTGTCCTGACCGCAAGTTCAGATCAGGTGCGCCAACCCGTTCACCGCCAGTCAATCGGAAAATGGCTAGACAAACGCGATCTATTGGCACCGCTTTGCGATGCACTTGACCCTGATCTCTGGCCCGGCATCCGCGCCACTTAAAACATCTGCGGGACGTGGTTGTTTCGCTTTGTCAAAATTTCTGCCACACAGGCTGGATGGGCAGCACATGCGCATAACCAACACAAGGACACTCCATGATCCGTCAATTCCTGCCCATCAGTGCCCTTTTGCTGGGGTCTGCATTCCTACTGTTCGCAGGAGGCATGAACAGTTTGATCCTGCCCATTCGCGGCGCAAACGAAGGGTTTTCGGCAGTTTCACTTGGCTTGCTCGGCACCGGTTGGGCCTTGGGGTTTGTGTCTGGGTGCATCATGACATCGCCTTTGGTGGCGCGGGTTGGGCACATTCGGGCCTTTGGCGCGATGGCTGCGATTGCCGCCATTTCAATCCTTGCCAGTGCGATTGTCATCACCCCTTGGGCGTGGATTGTCCTGCGTGCCCTCTGCGGTTTCTGCTTTGCGGCCACGGCAATGATTGTCGAAAGCTGGCTAAGTGAACAATCCACACCTGACAACCGGGGCCGCATCTTTGGCGTTTATACGATGGTCAATTTGGGGGCCAGCACAGCAGGTCAGATGATGCTGACGCTTGGCGATCCCAATGGGTTTGTGTTCTTTGCCTTGGGGGCGATATTCTATTGCATGGCGCTGGTTCCCACGGCCATCAGTTCGACCACAACACCAGCACCGCTTGTATCGGTAAAGCTGAACATCCGCAGCTTATGGAAAAACTCGCCCGTGGCAGTTTTTGCAGTGTTCTGGGTGGGCGTGTCAAACGCGGCCTTTGGGACATTGGCAGCGGTCTATGCACAACAGATCGGCTTGGCCTTGGCGGCAGTGGCGCTGTTCACCTCTATTCCAATTCTTGCGGGGGCCGTTATTCAAATTCCCGTAGGCGTGCTGTCGGACAAAACTGATCGTCGCCGTGTGCTGATCGGGGTTGCGGTGCTCGCGTTGATTGCTGATCTTGGTTTTATCATCTTTGCCCCAGAAAGCCGCGCGATTAACCTTGTGTTGGCAGCCCTCCTTGGGGGGGCGATCTATGCGATGTATCCGGTGATTGTCGCACATGCCAATGACCATGCAGAACCCGGCACGTCCATTCAGATATCGGGTGGGTTGTTGCTTATCTATGGGTTCGGGTCGATCATAGGCCCGCTTGTGGCCGGCATCGCGATGGCAGAGGTCGGCACCCGCGCGTTGTTCCTTGTGACCTCAGCATCGCACGTCATGGTGATCGCCTACACAATTTGGCGCATGACAAAACGTGACAGCGTCGCGGACAAAGATAAATCAAACTTTCAGCCCGCCACCGCTGGTCGTACGTCGACCCTGCAAACAATGGAGCATAGCAATTCTGTGCTTCGCCCCCAAGATCAGGTCAGATCAATCCGAGAAGCCACCAGCAAAACCCCAAAGTAGTCGCTGTTTGCTGGCAAAGAAAAAGGCGCGCCCGAACCCGGACGCGCCTTTTATAAGTGTTATGCGCCTAATGGCTTATTTCACCGTAATGCGACCATCTGTGTAAGGCTGATATGTGCCGTTCTTGGCCAAGAATTCTGCTGTCACATCGGCCAAGTCTGGACCGAAGTCATAGGCATCATCCGCAGTTTTAAACATGTCATATCCATCGCCACCGTTGCGGACATAGTTGTTAGACACCATGCCATACATTTTGGCCTCATCAATGGCCGCTCCACCGACCATCACGTCACTGATCCGGCTGCCCACTTCGGCTGAGGCGTCAAAGGCATAGGTCATGCCGGCCACCTGCGGGAAACGCCCTGCGACTTCTTCGTGCTGGCTGACGCCATTTTCAAGGGCAGCAATCACCGTCGCACCGCTGACTGTGAAGGTCGACAGCGTGTTCTGAAAGGGCAGTACGGTCAAAACTTCGCCCATCGTGACTTCACCGGCATCAATAGACGCACGCAAGCCGCCAGAGTTGGCAATCGCAATCTCAATGCCTTGGTCTTTGACACGGTCCAACATGGCGTCAGCAACCAGATTGCCCATCGCACATTCTTTGGTGCGGCAATTGTCACGCTCACCATCAATCGCCTCAGAGGTTTCGGCCACAACCTTGTTGCGGATTTCTTCCAGTGGTGCGGCGGCTTCGGCAATGCGCGCTGTTGTCGCTTCATCCTCAGTCACAGCCGCGTCCATGATCAACGGCTCACCTGTGGCTTCTGAAATGTTGCCTTCATCGTCAAAGGTCACATTCAATTCGCCCAGGAATTTACCATAAGCATAGGCCTGCACAATCGCAGTGCTGCCAACCATCGTGGGGTACGGACCGGCGGCGCGGTCATTGGTGTTGCTCAGCAGGGTGTTGGAGTGCCCGCCGACAATCACGTCAACACCTGTGGTTTCTGCGGCGACTTTTTGATCCGTTAGATAACCAGAGTGGCTAAGCACGATGATTTTGTTCACGCCCTCTGCGGTCAATTTGTCGACCTCGCCCTGCACAGCTGCAACTGGATCAGAGAAAGTGATGTTGTCGCCGGGTGAGGCCAATTCATCGGTGTCTTCTGGTGTCAGACCAATCAAGCCGATCTTTTCACCGCCACGTTCAATGACAGTGGATTTCGCCAGTTTATCGGCCAGCAAAGGTTCGCCAGAAACATCAGCGTTCGACATCAAAACCGGAAAGTTCAACGCATCCATAAACCCGCGCAGAACCTCGGGGCCATCGTCGAATTCGTGGTTGCCCACGGTCATCGCATCATAGCCCATTTGGTTCATCATCTCAGCAGCCAGCGCACCTTTGTAATAAGTGTAGAACAAAGTGCCCTGAAACTGGTCGCCGCCATCCACAAGAATCGCATTGTTGGTACGGCTGCGCGCCGCAGTGATCGCGGTTTGCAAACGGCCAGAGCCACCGAAACATTCGCCAGCGGTATTGTCCTCGGACGAGCAAGGACCGTCATATTTGCTGATCGGTTCAAAGCGGGCATGGAAATCATTGGTATGTAGGATTGTCAGATTATAGTCAGCGGCGGCCATGCCAGAAGTCAGGGCCAAAGCAGCTGTTGCACTCAGGAATCGTTTCATCGGTTTTCCCCCATTGGAATGTGATGACCGCATGGTGGCGATTGTGGTGGAATGAGTCAAAGCGCATTTCGCTGCCACACCTCTTGACGCCTGATGGGCCTCGGTCCATCACGTGACCCATGTTGATATTCAAAATATTCCGATCCGAAGAATGGGCCACATTGCGCAAAGATGGCGAGACCACAGGTGCGCCGATTGATGTGGCTGATGGCTATGTACATTTCTCAACCGCAGAACAGGCCGCTGAAACCGCCGCAAAGTATTTTGCGGATGTTGAGGGGCTGTTTTTAGTAGCAGTGGATGCAGAGGCCGCAGGTGATGCGCTAAAGTGGGAAAAGTCGCGCGGTGACGCACTGTTCCCCCATCTTTATCGCAAAATGAAATTGGAAGACGTGATTTGGGCACAGCCCCTGCCAATTGAGGATGGCGTGCATCAGTTTCCTGCTGGATTGGCTGAGGCAAGTAAGTGACAGCGTTACTGGAACGTCTGGGCCTTGCCGCCTTGCACCTTATCGACCCAGAAGCGGCGCATGGAGTGGCAATCCGCGCCTTGCGCATGGGGTTAGCGCCCTCACCCGGCCCCGTGACATCACCGCGATTGGCGACAAAAGTTGCGGGATTGGACCTGCCAAATCCAGTTGGCTTGGCCGCTGGATTTGATAAAAACGCCACAGCAATTGCACCACTTTCACGTGGCGGATTTGGATTTATCGAAGTCGGCGCTGCGACGCCCCTGCCCCAACCCGGCAATCCAAAACCACGCCTGTTTCGCCTGACCGAAGACCGCGCCGCAATTAACCGATTTGGATTCAATAACGAAGGCATGGACGCAATCACTGCGCGCCTTGCGCAGCGTGGCACGGGTATTCCCGTTGGTCTGAACCTTGGGGCCAATAAGACCAGCACAGACCGGGCCGCCGACTTTGCCCGTGTCATGCAGGCCGCGCGCGATCACGTCGATTTTGCAACCGTCAACGTTTCCTCCCCCAACACAGAAAAGCTGCGTGACTTGCAGGGCAAGGCAGCGCTTGCGGGACTATTGGAAGGCGTGATGGATGTACGCGGTGCCACACCCGTGTTCCTGAAAATTGCCCCTGATTTATCGGAAGGCGAAATTGCAGATGTAGCCGAGGTTGCGCAAAATGCAGGGATCGCGGCGATCATTGCGACAAACACCACGCTGGATCGCAGCGGATTGCACAGTACTCACCGCGATCAAGCTGGTGGCCTGTCAGGGGCACCCTTGTTTCAAAAATCCACGCGCGTTTTGGCGCGGCTATCGACACTGACAGACATCCCGCTGATTGGTGTGGGCGGGATCAGCTCTGCCGAAGACGCCTTTGCCAAAATCTGTGCAGGTGCATCCGCCGTACAGCTATATACGGCGCTGGTGTTTGGTGGACTGTCCTTGGTAAGTGAGATCGTAACAGGGTTGGATAACCTCTTGGCGCAGAACGGTTTTGAAAATGTCGCTGATGCGGTCGGCAGCAAACGCGAGGACTGGCTATGATCACCCTTTGGCACAATCCGCGCTGTTCGAAATCACGCCAAACTTTGGCTTTGCTTGAAGACGTTGGTGAACTCGTATCTATCCGTAAATATCTAGAAGACGCACCCAGTACCGCAGAACTTGAAGCGGCGCAGATTGCTTTGGGGACACCGCCCGTGATCCAAATGATGCGCAAAGGTGAGGCTGTTTTCAAAGAGCTTGGCCTGAACAAGGACACACCAGAGGCTGACCTGATTGCCGCAATGGCCGCGCACCCGATCCTGATCGAACGCCCCATTGCCTTCAAAGGCACGCGCGCGATCATCGGACGTCCGCCAGAGGGCGTCAAAGACCTGCTATGAGCACCACAGACATCACCGCCAAAAATCGCGCGGCATGGGATGCGTCAGCCCCACATCATGGGCAAGGTGCCTATTGGGATGAACTTGTCGCGGGATTTGCTGACCCGGCATATTCGCGGTTTGACGACATCATGACAGCCGCGTTGCTGGCATCCAACATTAAAGGCGCGCGTGCTGTTCAGATTGGCTGCAACAATGGCCGCGAGGTGTTATCGGCCTGCGCCCTTGGTGCGACAGAGGTTTGGGGTATTGATCAATCAGCGGCATTTTTGACCCAAGCGGCGATTTTGAGTGATCTATCCACTCACACCGCACATTTCCTAGAGGCTGATATCTATGATCTGCCTAAAGGCGTGCCGCACGACTTTGATATCGCGTTTATCACCATTGGTGTGTTAAACTGGATGCCTGATTTACCACAATTTTTTGCAGCCGTCGCGGGTCTGCTGAGCCCCGGCGGGCAATTGGTGATCTACGAAACCCACCCCGTACTAGAAATGTATGAACCATCGGCAAATGACCCTCACCGCCCGGAACACAATTATTTCCGTCGTGATGCTTTTGTTGAAAATGTTGCGATTACCTATGATGGCACAGATCAGGGAAAGGCCCCTGAGAGCCATTGGTTCATCCATACACTTGGCGCAATTGTGCAGGGGGTATTGGATGCAGGGTTGAACCTGACACATCTACAAGAATTTCCGCACAACATTCGTGAGATTGATTATGACCAATTTGAGGGCCAAGCCGCTCAAGCACCGATGAGCTTTCTACTGCGCGGGGTTAAGACATAGCAAAACTACTACCCCGCCGCGCGCTCCAGCGCGGGATACCGTACCCCTAACGTCATGCCGCGCACCACAAACGAAATCAGCAGCGACAACCAAAGTCCGTGATTACCCAGCGACGGCACCAACAGCAGCGCAGCCACAACATAGACCACAAATGACACCGCCATCATGTTGCGCATGTCGCGAGACCGGGTTGCCCCGATGAATATCCCGTCCAACATCCACGCAGCCCAACCCGCCAAAGGCGCGGCAACCATATACGGCAGATATTCACGCGCGACGCTCTGCACGTCAGTTGCCTTGGCCATAAGATCAATGATCGCGCCGCCACTGACGGCAAAGGCAAATGTCATCAGCACACAAATAAACAGCCCCCAGCCCGAGGTTAGCAATGCCCCGCGCCGTAACACAGCGCGCTGTTTTGCGCCCAACGCTCTGCCCACCAAAGCCTCAGCCGCAAAGGCGAAACCATCCAGCGCATAGGCGGTGATCATCAAGAATTGCAATAACACCTGATTGGCGGCCAAGGTCACATCACCAAGGCCCGAGCCCATGAACAGGAACGACACAAACATCGCCTCAAGAAGTAACGACCGTATCAAGATATCGGTGTTAAGGCGCATCATGTGGACCCAGCGCGCCCGGTCAAACACCTGCACCCAATTGCGCCAATCCGGCACCTGAAACGCGGCACGGCAGAACCACAGGCCCAAGACTGCCCCGCTCCATTCTGCCAGAAACGTCGCAATCGCCACGCCCTGCACACCCCAATCAAGGCCCAGCACGAACCACAGGTCCAAGACGATGTTCAACCCATTCATCCAGACCTGAATGACCAACACCGCGCGGGTGCGTTCTTGGGCAATCAGCCAGCCCGTGATGGCATAAAGTGAAATTGCAGCTGGTGCAGACCAAATACGGATCGCCATGTAGTCGCGCGCCAGTCCTTCAACCTCTGCCGATCCGGGTGAGGCATAAAACGCAGCCCAAAACAGCGGTATTTGCAGCACGACGACCAGCACACCCGCCCCAGCCCCAATCAGCAACCCGCGCGTCAGTAAGGCTGCCACTTCGGCAGTGTCATCATTACCAGCGGCCTGTGCGGTCAATCCAACGGTCCCCATGCGCAAAAAGCCAAAGACCCAATACAGCGCCGACAGAATAATTGCGCCCAGCCCCACAGCACCAATCGGTGCCGCCAGGCCCATTTGACCAACAACACCAGTATCGACCGCGCCCAAGATTGGCACGGTGGCATTGGAAATCACAATCGGAATCGCGATGTTGAGCACACGGCGGTGCGTCACCACGTCCTTGGGATCAAGCGCGCCTGACTTTACCGCGCGCACCTCTGCATCGCTGAGGGGTTCGGACATGTCAGTCGCGTTGCGGCATCAGAAAATGCCCCGTGGCTTGCGCAAAAAGTCTGGCGCGGTTGTCCTGCCAACCTTCGACATGCACCGATGCATAACGTCGCCCTGACCGATTGATCCGTGCCCGCGCATAGGCATCGCGCGGCAAGCCAGAGCGCAAGTAATCAACCGTGAAATCAATGGTCTTGGGAAAGCGCGGCAAATGGTCGTGATCCAGATTACTTACATCCAATGCGCCGCTTTCCATATCTTCCCAGATCAAACCCCAGCTTAGGGTCATAATCGCAGTCACCTCTAAGAATGCAGCCGTCGCACCACCATGCAGTGCAGGCAGCAGCGGGTTTCCAATCAAAGTTTCCGAAAACGGTAATACGCCCGTCAACTCATCGCCGCGACGTTCAAACTGAATGCCGAGAAACTGAATATACGGCACACCTTCGACCATCGCGCGCAAGACGCCGTCCCGGCGTTGCTTGATCAATTGGACGGGTTCGGGAGGGCGACGGGTGCTCATCGTTTGCCCTCCACTGTAAAAGTGCCTGTGGCGGTGGCGACAGGGTTATCGCTGTCTTCATCTGTCGCTGTGGCGCGTACAAAGGCAACGGATCGGGTCACGTGATAACATGTGGCGCGGGTTGTGATGGTTTGACCCGGCTTGGCCGCACGCAAATATTCGATACGCAAGTCCATTGTTGCTGTCCCGGCGGGCTGGCTGGGGTGGCTCATAACGGCGGCACCACATGTCGTGTCCATCAGCGCCGACACCGCGCCGCCATGAACAACGCCCGTCTTGGGGTCACCAATTAACTTTTCGGAATAGGGCATAGACACCACAGCAGTTCCATCTTTTAGATCAACCACGTCCATGCCCAGCGCCACGGAATGCGGCAAGGCTTGGATGAATTGACGCGCCTGTGTTAACCTGTCTGTCATATTCGGCACCTTCAACTGCAATTGTTCTCTTTATCAATGCGGTATGCACAAAGGGCAAGGCACCTGTTGCACTTGGTACGCCGTGGTCCTAGCCTGAGACAAGGGAGACAGCCCATGGCACAGCAACGCCTGACCTTCAAAGAGATGTGCAGCACGTTCGACGTGACGCCGCGCACCTTGCGATATTATGAATATATTGAATTGCTGACACCAGAGCGCGAAGGCCGCGCGCGCTATTACGGGGCACGTGATTGCGCGCGTATGAAACTGATTCTGCGGGGCCGCAAGTTTGGCTTTTCCCTAGAGGATATTCGTCAGTGGTTGCTGATCTATGAAAAAGAAGGCACCGAAGCACAGATGCAGGCATGGATCAAACTGGCGGACGCTCAATTGGCTGAACTTGCGGATCAACGCGCTCAGTTAGATGATGCAATGGCCGAACTACAGCGGTTGCGCGACGATACCGCAGCCGCTCTAAAGTCCTGATTCCAAAATATACGTTAATTTTGGCCGCTCAGTTCTGCCCAAATCAGTATGTTTTTCCCCTTTACCCAAAGTTCATCTACGTCAACTAGACAAGTGACGTAGCGTCTTGGTTACGTAAACGTGAAACACTGTTGTATGGACGGATGAAAGTGCCATGTCCCATACAGAACGCAACATTCTGATGAGAGTGATGATAATGAATAACGATACGATGACGATCCGCCAGATGTGTGACGCCTATGACGTCACACCGCGGACATTACGATTTTACGAGGCCAAGGAACTGCTGTTTCCTGAACGCCAAGGCCAGAAGCGCCTGTTCACCAAACGCGATCGTGCGCGTTTGAAATTGATCCTGCGTGGCAAACGTTTTGGCTTTAGCCTTGAGGAAATTCGCCAGTTGCTGGACCTTTATCATATGGGTGACCAGCAGCAGACCCAGATCGCCCGCACCTACGAGATCGCGCGCCAACGCCTTGCCGATATGGAAGCGCAGCGGGACGAGTTGAACGACGCCATTAGTGACCTGCAAGACCAGTTGAAATGGGGTGAGAAAATGATCGCCTCTGCCAACCAACAACGTAACGCGGCGGAATAAATCCCGCCCCGACAGACCAGACATATCAGCCCAACGGAGAACCTTGATGCCAAGCTACGTAGCCCCCACCAAAGACCTACAATTTGTGCTGCACAACGTCTTGAAAGTGACCCAAAGCAAGACCCCCGGCTATGATGAGCTTGAAGCTGACTTTACCTCCGCAATTCTGGAAGAAGCTGGCAAATTGACGTCGGATGTTTTGGCCCCACTTAACGCGGTTGGTGACAAAGAAGGCTGTCGTTTGGAAAACGGTGTCGTTTATACGCCCAAGGGGTTCAAAGCGGCCTTTGATCAGGTCAGAGAAGGCGGCTGGACGGGGCTGGATATGCCGGAACAATACGGCGGGCAGAACATGCCTTACGTGATGGGTACAGCCGTGGGTGAGATGTTTTCGGCCTCAAACCAAGCCTTTACGATGTATCAGGGTCTAACCCACGGTGCGGCATCCGCGATCCTTGCCCATGGTACGGACGCGCAGAAGGACACCTATCTCCCCAACATGGTCTCATGTGAGTGGACAGGCACGATGAACCTGACTGAACCACACTGCGGGACTGACTTGGGTTTGATGCGCACCAAAGCGGCACCACAAGATGACGGCAGTTTTAAGATTACGGGCCAAAAGATATTCATCTCGTCTGGTGAGCACGACATGGCCGACAACATCATCCACCTTGTACTGGCCAAGATCGACGGCGGCCCGGAGGGCATCAAAGGCGTGTCCCTGTTTATCGTACCCAAATTCATGGTGAACGAAGATGGTTCCTTGGGTGAACGCAATGGCGTCGCGGTTGGTTCTATCGAAGAAAAGATGGGCATTCACGGCAACTCGACTTGTGTGATGAACTATGACGGTGCCACTGGTTATCTGTTGGGCGAAGAGCATAAAGGTATGCGCGCGATGTTCACAATGATGAACGAAGCGCGTGTGGGTGTTGGCCAGCAAGGTTTGGCACAGGCCGAAGTTGCCTACCAAAACGCGGTGATCTATGCGAACGACCGTTTGCAAGGGCGCGCGGTGACTGGGGCCGAACATCCCGACAAGCCTGCTGACCCTTTGATCGTGCACCCCGACATTCGCCGTTCTCTGATGGATCAAAAATCGTTTGTTGAGGGGGGCCGCGCGTTCATCATGTGGGGTGCCACAATGATCGACGCCGCACACCGCGCGGATGACAAAGACGCCGATGGCCTCGTGTCCCTGTTAACCCCTGTGATCAAAGGTTTCTTGACCGATGTGGGCTATGACATGACCGTCAAAGCACAGCAGGTTTACGGCGGCCACGGCTATATCGAAGAATGGGGCATGTCCCAGTTCACCCGCGACGCCCGCATTGCGATGATCTATGAGGGCGCAAACGGCGTTCAAGCGCTGGACCTTGTAGGGCGCAAACTGGCCCAAGACGGTGGCAAACATGTGATGGCATTCTTTGACCTGATCAAAACCTTCATCAAGGACAACGCAGGCGCGGACGCGGCGTTCGACAAAGACTTCCTTGATCCTCTCAAGGCAGCCAGCAAAGACCTACAATCAGCAGGCATGTATTTCATGCAGAATGGCATGAAGAACCCAAATCACGCATTGGCGGGGTCCAACGACTTTATGCACATGTTTGGTCATGTGTGTCTGGGGTTGATGTGGGCGAAAATGGGCTTGGCTGCAAAAGAAGCTCTTGAAGGTGGCTCAACCGACACCGCATTCTATGAAACAAAGCTGGCGACGGGGCGCTATTATATGGCACGCCAATTGCCCGCCACGGCGCTACACCTGACGCGCATCTCATCTGGCGCAGATACGGTGATGGCACTGGAGGCCGCGAACTTCTAAGGTGGTGGCGGGGGCAATCCCCGCCCTACCCCAATTCGGAGATACCATGCCAAAACGCTTTCGCCTGACCCGTCGTTTTCCCGTCGCAATGACTGAGGACGGATATCGCGCACTAAAAAAATTTAGCGCTGAGGCGGGCTTGGACGAAGGTGAGGCACTTTCATTCCTATTTGAGAACTTCAAATCGGTGATGAACGAAGAAAACCTGACAGCCCGTTTGCGGCTGTTCAATTCGGAACTGGACAGCCGCAAACGCTGATCCACCACGGGAGGGGGCCAGATGAACGAGCAACGCACATCCTCTTGGATGACCGACGAACACCGCATGATTGCCGACATGACGGCCCAATTCATCAACACCGAATGGGCCCCCAAGTTCGAGAAATGGCGCAAGCAAGGCCAGATGGACCGCGACACATGGGCTCAAGCGGGTGAGTTGGGTCTGCTCTGCCCCTCCATCCCCGAAGAATACGGCGGACCGGGCGGTGATTTTGGTCACGAGGCCGCAATTCTGATTGAAGGGTCCCGCGCCAACCTCGCCTCTTGGGGCCACGGCATCCATTCAGGCATCGTCGCGCATTACGTGCTGGCCTACGGCACAAAGGAACAGAAAAAACGCTGGTTGCCCAAGATGGTGTCAGGCGAATTGGTTGGCGCGCTGGCGATGACGGAACCCTCAACCGGGTCCGACGTGCAGCGCATCAAGACCAAGGCAATCCGCGATGGCAATGCCTACCGCCTGTCCGGGCAAAAGACGTTCATCACCAACGGCCAACATGCAAACTTGATCATCGTTGCTGCGAAAACCGACCCCAATGAGGGATCGAAAGGTGTGTCGATGGTCGTGGTCGAAACCGACGGCGCTGAGGGCTTCGCACGTGGTCGCAATCTCGACAAAATCGGTCTGCATGCCGCTGACACGTCTGAACTGTTCTTCGACAATGTCGAAATCCCACCTGAAAACATCCTTGGCCAAGAAGAAGGCAAAGGATTTTACCAAATGATGCAGCAACTCCCCCAAGAACGCCTGATCATTGGCTGCGGTGCCGTGGGTGCGATGGAAGGCGCGGTTGAGCGCACGATCACCTATTGCAAAGAACGCGAGGCTTTTGGCGGCCCACTGACCCAATTCCAGAATACCCGTTTCAAATTGGCCGAATGTAAAACCAAAACCAAAGTCGCGCGCGCCTTCCTTGATGAATGCATCGCCGACCACCTGCGCGGCGCGTTAACCGTCGAAAAGGCCGCCATGCAGAAATACTGGCTGACCGACACCCAAGGCGAAGTGTTGGATGAATGCCTACAACTGCACGGCGGCTATGGCTTTATGCAGGAATATGCAGTGGGTGAAATGTGGGCCGACGCCCGCGTGCAACGCATTTATGGCGGGACCAATGAAATCATGAAAGAACTGATTGGGCGCGCCCTATGACGCCCCCCTTCATCTAGCAAAATAAACCTCCACGGGGGTCTCGGGGGTGTGAAACCCCCGGTCCCGCACCAGAAAGATAAGGACCGACAATGACCATTAAACTCCACTGCTTCGGTGAATCCGGCAACGCCTACAAAGCAGCATTGGCGCTGGAACTGTCCGGCCTTGATTGGGAGCCGGTGAAAGTCGATTTCTTTGGCGGCGAGACACGCACACCCGAATACCGTGAGGCCGTAAATGGCATGGGCGAGGCACCTGTGATGATCGAAGGCGACGTAAAGCTGTCTCAATCCGGGGTCATTCAGGATTATGTTTCCGAAAAATCTGGTAAGTTCGCAGGCAAAGACGCGGCAGAACGGCGCGAAATTCTGCGCTGGGTCTTGTGGGACAACCACAAACTTAGCTCAACTGCGGGTCTCACACGTTTCTTGATGAATTTCCTACCCGCAGACAAACGCCCCGCCGAAGTGATCGCCTTTAACCAAGGCCGCCTCAAAACCGCCTATGGCGTGTTGAACGACCACCTTGAGGGGCGCGAATGGATTGTAGGTGACGGGATCACCAACGCGGACCTCAGCTGCTGTGGCTACCTTTATTACCCAGAACCGTTCGGTTTTGAGCGCACAGATTGGCCCCACATTGACGCATGGCTCACCCGCCTGTCCGACACACCCGGCTGGAAAGCCCCCTATGATTTGATGCCCGGCAGCCCCGCTGATCGCGCGTAAAGGAGAGATGAACATGACCGAAGCCTATATCTATGACGCATTGCGCACCCCGCGCGGCAAGGGCCGCAAAGACGGGTCCTTGCATGAAGTCACAGCCCTGCGCCTATCCGCGCTCACGCTAAACGCCGTGAAAGAACGCAACAACCTTGAGGGCCACGCCGTTGAGGATGTGATTTGGGGCAACGTCACCCAAGTGATGGAACAGGGCGGCTGTTTGGCGCGCTCTGCTGTGCTGGCATCGGACCTTGATGAACGCATCCCCGGCCTTGCGATCAACCGTTTCTGCGCCTCTGGGATGGAGGCCGTAAACTTGGCTGCCAACCAGATCAAAGGTGGTGCAGGTTCTGCCTACATCGCTGGCGGCGTTGAGATGATGGGGCGTGTCGCCATGGGCAGTGATGGGGCAGCCATTGCCGTTGATCCGACCTTGGCGATGGAAAAGTATTTCGTGCCGCAAGGTATTTCGGCCGACATCATCGCAACCGAATATGGCTTTACCCGTGATGCTGCGGACCAACTGGCGGTTCGCTCACAACAACGTGCCAAGGCGGCATGGGACGCAGGATATTTTGATAAATCTGTGATCACTGTTCGCGATCAAAATGACCTCGTGATTTTGGATCGTGACGAATACATGCGCCCGCAGACCGATATGCAAAGCCTCGGTGCGCTAAACCCCGCATTTCAGGCGATGGGTGAAGTGATGCCCGGTTTCGACAAGGTCGCCTTGATGAAATACCCGCATCTTGAGCGGATCAACCACATCCACCACGCGGGCAATTCATCGGGCATCGTTGACGGTGCCGCTGCTGTGTTGATCGGTAACAAAGAATTCGGCGAAAAATACGGATTGAAGCCTCGCGCGCGCATCCGCGCGACGGCCAAAATCGGCACCGACCCGACCATCATGTTGACCGGGCCTGTTCCTGTGACAGAAAAAATCCTTGCCGATAACGGCATGAAGATTGGTGACATTGACCTATTCGAAGTCAACGAAGCCTTTGCCGCCGTTGTCATGCGTTTCATGCAGGCCTTTGATGTGGATGAGGACAAGGTGAACGTGAACGGCGGGTCCATCGCGATGGGTCACCCCTTGGGTGCGACAGGTGCAATGATCATCGGCACATTGTTGGACGAACTGGAACGCAGCGACAAAGAAGTTGGCATGGCCACACTCTGTATTGCATCCGGCATGGGTGCCGCCACAATCATCGAGCGCGTGTAATGGCCGATCAAACACATCCGTTTCACGAGATTGCCGCAATAGCTGCGAAGCGCGGTATGGACCTTAAGATCAAGGTCGAAAATGGCGGCGATTATGTGCGTCTGTACCAAGACACACCGCCGGTGTTTTTCAAATACCGCGATGATCCCAGTGATCCCTTTGATCGCCAGAATTTTGACAGCTCAAAACGTATCCTGCTCAGCCAAGAAGATTGTGCCGATGTGGATTTTGCACTGGATCTGATCCAGCGAATGCTGACCCAATTTGCTGATTATACACCTCGGCGCACCTGACACCCCCAACCGGGAGAGAATTTATGACTGATTTTACATCAAAGACCGACAAAGATGGCGTCGCAACTATTACGTGGGACGTACCAGAAAAATCCATGAACGTCATGTCCTTCGAGGGACTTGGCGAACTCAATGATCTGATCGATGCCGCACTGGCCGATGACGCCGTCAAAGGCGTGATCATCACCTCTGGCAAGGACGGATCATTCGCGGGTGGTATGGATTTGAACCTGCTGGCCAAAATGAAAGAAGACGCGGGCGACGATCCTGCGCGTGGCTTGTTCGAAGGCACGATGAAAATGCACCACATGCTGCGCAAGATCGAACGCGCGGGCATGGATGCCAAGACCAACAAGGGCGGCAAGCCGATTGTATCTGTCCTGCCCGGCACTGCCGTGGGCATTGGTCTGGAACTGCCGCTGGCGACGCATCGTATCTTTGCCGCGAACAATCCAAAGGCCCGTATCGGCCTGCCCGAGATCATGGTTGGTATCTTTCCCGGTGCTGGCGGCACAACGCGTTTGGTACGCAAGATGGGCGCGATGACCGCGTCACCCTATTTGCTTGAGGGCAAACTGATTTCCCCTGACGCCGCTGTCAAAGCAGGCATCATTGATGAGGTTGCAGATGATCCAATGGCCGCAGCCCACGCATGGGTATTGAGCGCCAAAGACGCCGACCTGCTGAAACCATGGGACGCAAAGGGCTACAAAATGCCTGGCGGCGCGCCTTACCATCCTGCGGGTTTCATGACCTTTGTCGGTGCCAGCGCGATGGTGAATGGCAAAACCCAAGGCGTCTATCCGGCGGCCAAGGCGTTGCTTTCAGCCGTCTATGAAGGCGCGATGGTACCCTTTGACACAGCGCTCAAGATCGAGGCACGCTGGTTCACCAATGTGCTGATGAACCCATCCTCTGGCGCGATGATCCGGTCCTTGTTCCTGAACAAAGAAGCCTTGGAAAAAGGCGCTGTACGCCCAGAAGCTGTGCCAGATCAGCGCGTTAAAAAGCTGGGCGTTTTGGGCGCGGGCATGATGGGTGCGGGCATTACGTTGGTGTCGGTTCAGGCTGGTATCGAAGTTGTGCTCATCGACCAAACGCAGGAAGCAGCGGACAAGGGCAAAGCCTATGCCGCGAGCTATTTTGACAAAGGCATTGCGCGCAAGAAAACGACTGAGGAAAAGAAAACAGCTGCGCTGGGACTGATCACGGCAACCACCGATCTGGATGCGCTGAAAGGCTGCGATCTGATCATCGAAGCCGTGTTCGAGGACATGAAGGTCAAAGCCGAGATGACCAAAAAGGTCGAAGCGGTGATCCCGGAGAACTGTATCTTTGCCTCAAATACCTCGACCCTGCCGATCACCGATTTAGCCAAAGCGTCGTCACGTGATGACCAATTCATCGGCATCCACTTCTTTTCACCTGTCGAGAAGATGTTGTTGGTTGAGATCATCAAAGGCAAAGAAACCGGTGACCGGGCCGTCGCCAAGGCGCTCGATTTTGTACGCCAAATCCGCAAAACGCCGATTGTCGTCAACGATGCACGATTCTTTTATGCCAACCGCTGCATCATACCCTACATCAACGAAGGGGTGCGGATGGTGCAGGAAGGTGTTGAACCTGCATTGATCGAAAATGCCGCCAAACTGGTTGGTATGCCACTGGGGCCACTCCAGTTGATGGATGAAACATCCATTGATCTGGGCGCAAAAATTGCCCGCGCCACAAAGGCGGCGATGGGTGACGCATATCCCAATGACGACATCGACCCGTTGGTGTTCTGGATGGAAGGTGAAGGCCGTCTGGGCCGCAAAGCCAACGCCGGGTTTTACGCTTATGACGACAAGGGCAAACGCGAGGGCCTATGGACCGGTCTGCGTGACAAATACCCGGTGGCCGATGATCAACCTGACCTGATCGAAGTGCAGCACCGCTTGTTGTTCTCTCAAACCCTCGAAGCCGTGCGCGCATTGGAAGAAGGCGTGTTGATGGATATCCGCGAGGGCGACGTTGGTGCAATCTTGGGCTGGGGCTTTGCACCTTGGTCCGGTGGCCCATTATCATGGCTCGACATGATCGGCGCGCCTTATGCGGCGGAACGGTGTGATCAGTTGACTGAGAAGTTCGGGGAAAGGTTCGCCTGTCCTGAGTTGCTGCGTGAAATGGCAGCAAAGGGGCAGAGCTTTTACGGGCGGTTTGATCCAGCTACAAAAGCCGCATAAGCCAAGCCAAAGTACTGATAAGGGCCGGGGGACTTTCTTCCGGCCTTTCCCGTTTAGAAATCAATTCTAAACAGGCTATATGCGTACAGATTGATGTGATGGCGCTGCACTCAATCCCAACGCGAAAGCTGCCTAATTTTGAGGCATAAACTAGACAAAAACTGACTTATTCTGAGTGCAGATAGCGTGCCTAAGCCGTAAACATGGTAATAATTCCTAATAGGTACCCACTCATTCTTTCGGTTCTTTATGCAGACTTCAACACCACAGACTTGGGCCGTAGATATGGCCATTGCGCGACGCTTTTCTCAAACTGGAAAGCCCGAAAAAGCGCGTGACATTTTGCGCAACATTCAACGCGATGCCCCGACGCAATGGCAAGGATTGATCTATCTTGCACATGCGGAATTGGACTGTGATGACGCGCCTGTTGCCCTTGCCTTGCGCAACATCGCAGAGCAAGAAAAAGCGTCAAAAACGGCCCTAGCACAGTTCGACATTCATCATGCGCTCAATTGTGGTGAGACCGCGCACGCCATTGATTTGGCAAAAACAGCCCTTACGCAAGAATTAGCATTGGATTTCCCAACACTGCTGATGATCGGTGACCATTGTGTAGAACAGGGGTTTGCAAACGCAGCGTTACTCTTTGCGGATCATGCTATGAACAGAGGCTGCGATGTTATTCGTGTATATCGCATTAAATACGCTGCAATCCTTATGGCCGCGTCAGATGAAACGCTGGAGGCCGAGCTTTGCGCATCAATATTTAAAGACGGTGCAAGTGAAAATCACGCTGTTGGTCTGACACTTTTGTCCACGGATCGCGCAGATAACTTTGATGTCTTAAAGCGGTTGTTAGCACAGGCGGAATTGAAATGGCCAAATTCTAAGATTATCAGCAATATTCAAAAAGCGCTGGACACTATTGATAGGTAGAGACCAAGCTCCCTTGAGGCGCGTCTTAATATGATCGCAAAAGACATGAGCGGCGTAGAAAGAAATCTGCCACAGCTTGCAGGACTTCGGAAATCGTTTCTCAAACTAAAGACTGTCGATTTTTCACACCCGTTGATAAAAACTACGATCAACGCCCTAAACATCGATGAAATTGTGCCGATTGCCCAAGACTGTGCCAAACACGGCCTTAAACTGACCTATAGTTATTATTCGCCCACAGACGCCTACCAAAACCACGTGACCGGCAAACAGGCACATACCGACAACGAATACCTGCGCATCAGCAGCGCGGATCGTAACCTGCGACACCGACGCAACATTTGCGGCCGCACGACAACAGATTACCAAAGCACTGGAAAGCTATCCTGAGACAGTGCGGTATTCGATGCATTACAATGATTGGGTCACACAGCCGATCACGGCGCTATGGGGCGGACGCCGTTCAAGATGAAGGCAAATGTTGCCTTCCAAACCTAGATTGCAGCGAGTTCCGTGCCTATGCCGCAGCGCTTGGCACCTATCTGTTACGTGGCCATGTGTTTGTCCACGAGCCATCAGGGCACGAAATGTGGCTAAACACCGTGCAACTTTGGACCGAATTATTTATCCCGCTTGAAGAAACAGCAACGACTACCTTGACCGAAAACCTGCGTTAATCAAGTGCTGCGCGGTCAAGCCTGACACACGCCGATTTCTGAAATTATGCTCTTTCTCAAGAAATCGGCGGGCATTCAGAGCCGACAATGCCTATGTTAAGCTCATGTAACGGGCAGGAACCACGGCATGCTTTATCTTGATCTTGCGATGCGCAGCGGCGCGGCAACGATGTTGATCCTTCTGGCATTTTTATTGTGGCGCGCACCGATTGGCATAGAGGGGCGGTTTTCGATTTTCGCCGTTGCCTGTTCCGAAACGGCACATCTGATCATAAACAGTCCGCTGCCGCTGAATCTGCCACCGATATTGCAGAGCAACCTCATCATACTCGCGGCCTTAGCGCCAAATGCGATTACATGGTTGATCGTGACTATTTTTCTTGATCGGCCAAGACGACGCTGGCCTTGGTTGGTAGCGTCTTCTGTGGTCTCTGCCGGATATTACGTGCATCTGGTCGCCCCTGAATTGAACGTCCCGAGTTTGCTATCCGCCACCTGCCTGTATTGTGCGCTATTGATCTTGGCGCTTTGGACCGCGCGCGATGATATGGTTGAATGCCGCTGCCGGGCGCGCCCCGGTTTTGCGATCGCAATCTCGGGGCTGTCTTTTGGTCTGACCGGGGCCGAAGTGATTGGTATACCTGAACCAGGATCCGTCGAGTTGGCGCTTTTACATTCGGCAAGCATGCTTGCGGTTGCGATGGCCTTTGCCGTATGGATTTTGCGCCCAGACATGCACCTGTGGCCCGGCCCCGCAGATAAACCAACGACCTTACGCAGTGCCAATGATGATGGCCTTGATGTCGCTCTGATCGCTCAAATAAAAATCAGAATGGAGGATGACATCTGGCGCGAAGAAGGTCTGACCATCAGTGCATTGGCGCTAAAACTATCTGTCCCAGAACATCGACTGCGGCGCGCCATCAACCAAGGGCTAGGATATCGCAATTTTTCAAGTTTTATCAATCATGCCCGGATTGACGCCGCCATGACGCAATTGGCAAACCCACACGCGATGGGGAAAACCATTCTCGAAATTGCCTATGATGTGGGGTTTGCTTCGCTTGGTCCGTTTAATCGGGCGTTCCGCGCGGAAACGGGTCAAAGCCCAAGCGAGTATCGCCGCAAAGCACTGGGCAGCGCGCCTGTCGATTCCTTTAAATCCGCACCCATTTTGGTCAACAGTCGCTGATTTCAAAAATCGGCGCGCATCAGCCGGTCATGATCCACATTTCTATCGCATCCAATGAAACCCAAAGAGGATCAAAAGATGCGTCCCAGAAATATATTCCCCGCTATCGCCCTTGGTCTGGCACTTGTAGCACCTGTTGCAGCGCCTGCCCAAACTGTGAGCCTGCCGTCCCTTGAGTTCCCTGAGCACGGCACATTCTGCGGGTTGTTTACACTTTGCACGCCTGCGCCTGCAAAGGATTAGACAGAGGCGCGGTTAGCATAGAGGTCATCCTTAACATCTGGTTGGATCCACAAGCCCGGCCCGATATTCATACGCCGCGCTTCATGCTATAATGACGATAGCATTTTCCAAAGATGAGGTCGCGATATGCCAAGGTTGGTTTTTCTGAACGTAGTGGCGCTATTTGTGCTTTTAATAGCGCCACAGGTTTCTAACGCAGCAGACAGTTACGGCCCTTTGAAGGGCAAGGTATTTGGCACTGGCCAGCAATTTGTCGTGGTGTTCCTGCATGGCGATATCTCAAAGGGTGGCGGCGCGACATACCACGAAGCGATCATGCGGGTTGTTGCGGCGCGCGCGAAACACAGTTCTGCAATCGCTTTGCTTAGGCCCGGATACAACGACGCCCAGGGACTTGTCAGTCCCGGCACCAACCATAACAGACGCGATCAATATACAACCGAGAACAATGATCTGGTCGCCCAAACGCTCATCTCTATTCGCGCCCTATATCCAGGCGCCAGGCTGATTGTCGTTGGTCACTCAGGGGGTGCGGCCCAATTGGATGCCGTCATTGGCCGTTATCCCAATATAGTCGATACCGCCATTTTACTTGCTTGACCCTGTGACATCAAAAAATGGCGTGCCAAAAATCGCCCTTTTCCGCGGTCAGAAAAAGAATCTCCGATCAAATTTGCAAGCAAGATCAGCTCTGACACCAAAGTAATTGCCCTTACAGGTGCTAGAGATGCCAATACATGGCCTGCACTTGCAGAGGCTTATGTATCCATTGCCAAGGAAAATGGGGTTGATGCTACATTTTCGGAAGTAACAGGCGCTGGTCATTGGGACCGACAACTAGAAGGCGCTGTTATGCGTGTTATTTTGCAGGAAGCAAAATAGATTAGAGCGCGTTCATATTCGGCAAAACGCTGATTTCAAACAACAAGGGGGCCGCCAATGCGACCCCCTTTGGGCATAGGGATTTCCGTTTGATTGACCCCCTCCAAAGGGCCAAAGCAAGTTCTCAGGTTAGCAGTGCACAGCCATTTGGCCGTCAACCCAGCCACCAGAGGCCAGCATTGCGTCTTCCATCACCAGACATTCAGCCAAGAAAGCAGCGTCACGGGTGTTCAACACGTCATAAGTCGCAGGCTGCATTTCCAGGAACTTGTCCAACGCTGTGGTATTCGCCGGGCAGTGGATCAACGCGCCACCTTCGGCATAGATAACCTGTTCGTCAGCAAAATAGATCGCGATAAGTTCAATCTGCTGGGCTGGGGCCGCACGATAGATGCCACGCACGCCGTCCAAAGATTGTGCTGGGATCACCGCAAATGGGTCGCCGTACATGTCAGCAGCAGCATCGCATTCGACCAACACACCTTGGTCCGGCAGCAAGGTCAACTCTTGACGGTTGTCCAAAGCACCCGCTGGCACAATCACCGGCCACATGGCTGGCGCTGTGTCAGGTGCGTCCATCCAAACGCTAGAGCGGCGAATTTCGGTGATCTCTTGCATGCCGTTGTCAAAGGTCAAAACCATATCGCCAACCGCCAAGGATTCCGTGGCACGCCAGCCTAGGTTTGATGCAACACGTGTGCCAGCCATCAAACCATGTGTCAAAGCGGCAAGACCGCCATCATAGGCACCCGTTGTCTCAATTGAGCGGCGGTGCATTCCAGTCGTTTTGTTCTTCCATCCAAACATATCATCCATCCCCATGGTGTCGCACCTGGCAGGGCGCTGTTGCAGTTACTGGAACCACTTGGGGTGATTCCCATGACCGTGGATGGTCCAGAAAGAGGCGGGATTGGGGCATTGTTGCGCAAACTGGCAACAATTCTGCGGTTTTTGGGGAAATTAGAACCAGATTGGCGGCCAATAGCCCAACTCGTGGTTAACCGAGTGCACCTTTAGGTAAAGGAATACCCGAATCGCGAGATATCCTCAGAACAGCAGTCAGCGATGATCTTTTGGGTTTCAGGGGTGTAATAACTCTTATAACCCGCCTGCCTGTCTGATTGGTTCACCCGTGGCAGGTTCAGGTCAAACCCCAAATGCGCCATCAAGGGCGCTGCGTCTTTGGCAAAGTGTTCCAAACGAATGTAGGCACTGCATCGTTCCACACCGTTTGCATCACGCATATAGCGCGCAGCGGCCCAGCCCCGAAGCGCGGCTTGGGTGTTTGTATCTCTCAGGAAGCCCTCAAACGAAACCACCTTGGCCAAGTGCACAGAGGGGTGGTCAAACCCTTGTTGTCCAAGCCAGTGATAATAGCTGACCGCGCGGTCCCACGGATTACGTACCATGGTAAAGCAAAACAGATCAGCCAATTCATCCGGTGTCACCAGCCCGTCAATGTCAGTCAGCGTCGCATGTTTCCACAACCGCCCACGTGTTTGCACGCCCTTTAACCGACGCCGCCGTTTCAATGCCTTGGGCGTATCACCCAGCATGATGTCATCTTTCATCGCACGCGCCTCAAGCGCCAGTGCCATGGACGTGCCCCCCGTTTTGGGAATGTGGACAAAAACGTATTTGCGGCCTCGGCTGATGATCATGGCGTTGTTTTCATTCCGGCACGTTCGGGCCACGCAAATGAACAGGTGTGCTTGACCGAAGTGCGATAATGATGCCCGCGACTGCGATCAGCGCCATGCCGGCCAAACCCAAAGCGGGCACCGTTTGGGCCCAAAGCACCCATGCCCAAAAGCTGGCAAAGACCAGCAGCGAATATTCAAATACCGCGACATGGCTGGCCTCGCCCAACTGATAGCCCCGAAAAATCAATCCGATGCCCAGTAACGATCCGACACCCTGCACCGCGATCCAAAATAGCATCGACGCATCAAGCGGGGCCCATGCGCGCAACACAAACCCTGCATGACCTATTGGACCTGCCTCTGGCATCACCAATACACCGACGGCCCCAAAGACACCCAGCATCGCAAAGAAACCAGCGGTCAGGGTCAGCGTCCCCTCGCCCTCGCACCACGCGCGGGTTGCAACGGCCCCCACCGCATAAAGCAAGCCTGCGACAATTGGCAGGAATGACACAATGTTTAGTGCCGCAGGGTCAGGTCGGATCACCATCAACGCCCCAACAAAGCCAAGACCCACGGCAGCCCAGCGAAACGCGCCCACTGTCTTGCCCTGAAACAGGATTGAAATCAGCACAACGAACAGCGGCGAGGTGAACAGCCCTGCCACAACCACACCAATCGGCAGGACAGAAAGACAGCCAAAATAGATCAACATCGCGCCCGCTTGAAACAAGCTGCGGCCCAGCACGGCAATCGGACGTTTGGGGCGCAAGGCACCAAACCCAAGCGCCACGATCAGACCCAAAACCCCAATCGCCATGATACTGCGCAACATATGGAACTGCCAAAGCGACCCGCGCTCTGAAATATAGGGCACGAAATTATCTGTCAGACCCAATGTCGCCATGCCGCCCAGCACACAAAGCGCCGCCATGCCCGACCTTATCTCACCCGTTTTGATTTCCTGCGTCGTCACATCTTGGCCTTTGCGCCTTTTCACCTCTTCCAAAGTCACGCCTGCGCAGTAATACTCAACCCCTAAAGCGACATAAAAGCCGTGGAACATTCTAAGGGGGGAACACAATGGGTTGGATGCAAGACGAGACCGGGTTGGACAAATGCGCTGCTAATTTTGTGGCTCTGACACCGCTGTCGCATTTGGCACGCGCCGCACATGTTTTTGCCGATCATACGGCTGTCATTTATGGCGATCATCGCGTCAGCTATGCCACATATCATGAACGCTGCACACGTTTGGCCGCAGGGCTGGCAGACATGGGCATCGCCCCCGGTGATGTTGTCGCAACTTTGATCCCCAATACCCCCGCACAGGCCGAGGCACATTTTGGCGTGCCAGCCTGCGGTGCAGTTTTGAACACCATCAACACCCGCCTTGATGTAAACACGGTCACCTACATCTTTGAACACGGCGGGGCCAAGGCGGTTCTGGTCGACACGCAGTTTATGGATCTGGCCGAAGCGGCCTGCGCTGCGATGCAGGATAAGGCCCCACAGATCATCGAAGTTGCGGACCCCTCCGCAGGATATCCCGCCACAGGACGGCACACGACCTACGAAGACATGCTGACGGGCGCAGATGCCACCTTTGAATGGCACATGCCCCAAGACGAATGGGAAAGCCTCGCGCTTAACTATACCTCTGGCACGACCGGGCGACCCAAAGGTGTCGTGTATCATCATCGCGGTGCGTATCTCATGACCATGGGGACTGTTGTGTCATGGCGCATGGTGCTGCACCCCGTATTCATGCAGATCGTGCCGCTGTTTCACTGCAACGGCTGGAACCACACGTGGATGATGCCACTGATTGGCGGCACCTTGGTGTGCTGTCGTGATGTCACCGCCCCTGCGATTTATGACGCAATTGCCGACGAAAAGGTCACGCACTTTGGCGGCGCTCCGATTGTTTTGAACATGTTGGTCAACGCACCCGCAGATCAACGGCGCGCCTTTGATCACACGGTCGAAGTATTCACCGCAGGCGCGCCCCCTGCCCCGGCAACGTTGGGCAAAATTGAACAGCTTGGCTTCAACGTCACTCAAGTCTATGGGCTGACCGAAACCTATGGCCATGTCACCGAATGTCTGTGGCGCGCCGCGGATTGGGATAGGCTTGATGCCTCTGCCCGCGCTGCGATCAAGGCCCGCCAAGGTGTCGCAATGCCAATGATGGACCATATCACCGTGACGGACAGCACCATGATTGAGGTGCCAAAGGACGGCACAGTGCAGGGTGAAATCATGATCCGGGGAAATTCAGTTATGAAAGGCTATCTCAAAAACCCCGATGCGACGGCCGAAGCCTTTGCGGGGGGGTATTTCCATTCCGGCGATTTGGCTGTGCAGCACGCTGACGGCTATATCCAGATCGCAGATCGCGCCAAAGATATCATCATTTCGGGCGGCGAAAACATTTCTTCGGTTGAGATCGAAGGCGTGTTGATGGGGCATCCTGATGTGAACCTTGCCGCTGTCGTTGCCAAACCAGATGATAAATGGGGCGAAGTGCCCTGCGCCTTTGTCGAACTCAAACCCGGCACTACTGGTGATGAAGCCGCCCTTATCGCATTCACCCGTGAAACGTTGGCAGGATTCAAAACGCCAAAACGGATCATATTCCAAGAGCTGCCCAAAACTTCGACCGGTAAAATACAGAAATTCGAGCTGCGCAAAGCGGCTGCTGATCTAGGATAATACACGCGTAGGGTGGCAGCGCGACCCACCATTGCCCCACGCGCGTGCTATGTTAAACTGTCTAAAAATAACAAGGCACATCAGCAGCGACATGACCGCCCTCCAAAAATATGCACGCATTGAGGCCACAGGCCTGTGGCGTGCCACACCTGATGTGCAACGACGCGAGGTTATCGTTTCTATCGGTGATGCGACACTGGTGATCACAGACCTTAAGGATCAAGCGTTGGCGCATTGGTCTTTGGCAGCGGTTGAACGGGCCAATGTTGGTGATCGCCCTGCGATCTATCATCCCGATGGTGACCCCGGTGAAACCCTTGAGCTTCCCGAAGCCGAAGGCGAGATGATCGATGCCATAGAAACCCTGCGCCGCGCCATCAACCGACAGCGTCCTAAACCCGGTAGATTGCGTTGGATCGGTGTTTTGGCTTCTGTCATTTTTGTGGCGGGGTTCGGTATTTTCTGGCTGCCCGGGGCGATGCAAGATCACACATTAACCGTCGTTCCCAAGGTCAAACGTGCATCAATTGGTGCTGCACTTCTTAAGCGCATCGAACGGGTGTCAGGCCCGGCCTGCGCTGATGCCAATGGCAGGGCCGCGTTATCGCGCCTTGGTACGCGCCTGAAAACCGGCCAATTGGCTGTGCTTCCGCAAATGCCACAACCAGCACTGCACCTGCCCGGTGGTATGGTCATCCTCAGCCGCAATGTGATCGAAGACTTTGAAGAACCGGATGTCGCCGCCGGGTATATCCTGACTGAAATCGCACACCGCAGCGCCAAAGACCCATTGCGTGACCTTTTGCAGGTCGTCGGCCCCCGTGAGAACTTCAGATTGCTGACAACAGGTGATGTGAGCGATGCGGCCCTAGATGCCTACGCTGAACACCTGTTGACCCGGCCCAAGGCAAAGCCCCCCCTAAAAACGCAACAAGCATTGTTCGACGCCGCTGAATTGCGCAGCACGCCCTATGCCTATGCGATCGATATCACTGGCGAGTCCGTACTGGATTTGATCGAAGGTGATCCGATGAACGGGCGACTTACAGCGCCGTTATTGTCGGACGCTGATTGGTTGCGTTTGCAAAACATCTGTGGCGGCTAAGGACAGCCACCATATTCCCAAATAAAAAAGGCCAGCGGAATGACGTTCCCGCTGGCCTTTTGATCTCTAAGCGACTTCCGTCAATTACGCGCAAAGCCATCCGAGTAACCTGCGCCACGCAGGCGTTTCATCGCCTTTTCAATCGCGCCAGAACCGTTAAAGGGGCCCGCTTGCACAGTCATATATGTTTTGCCGCCTTTGCGGTGTTTGCCGATGCGTGCAGGCATACCCATACGCGCGATCTTTTGTGCCGCCTGTTGAGCACTTGCCGCATTTCCAAAGGTGCCAACCTGAAGGTAACGCTTGCCGGTTGTTGCACGCACAGTTGATGCTTTGGGTGCAGCAGCTTTCGGGGCAACAGCTGTGGGCGCAGACCGCGATGAATACACAGGCTTGCGCACGCCCGCATTACGCACAACACGCTTGGCTGTTTGTCCGTCACGTTGAACAATTGTGACCTTGCCCAGTTCTTGGCGCTGCGTGATCACGTCGATATAAGGATACACCAGCGGCACAGATGCGGTCACATCACGCCCGGTTTTTGTGTCAATCAAACGGCGCGGCACGGTTTGTGTCCACACAAGCAGCATTTGCTGCCGACCACCCAAGGTCTGCTCAGCCCGGTAAGGGTTGAGGCGATCATCATGCCAGACTTTCTTATAGCCCTTGGGCACCGTCACGTTACGGGTGTTGATCCGATTGTGCGCGACATGCTTTGGCACGATACGGGTGTTCTGGCTGACTTGCGGTGCAGCGGTGGCAGTGTGGTATTGACCACCTGTGCCGACAACACGCGCCCCTACGATTGGCGCAGCCTGCGGCCCACAACGCACAGCAGACTTTCCATTGCCACGCAAGTATTGTTGCGAAAGCGCGGATGCGCCGGGACATGCGGTCTGGGTCTGACGCACTGTTGTCCGCACCTGTGGCGCAGTTGCGACGACAACCGGCTTTGGAGCCACTTTTGGCGTGGGCTTGGGTGCGGTCTGGCGAACGACAACTGGGGCTTTGCGTGGTTTTTGCACACGGCGGGCGGTGGGCTTGGCTGCACGTGGGGCAGGTTTCGAAGTTTCGTTCAGCGTAATCTGTACCGGAGCCTTTACAGCTGGTGCAGGTTTGGCCACCGCAACTTGGCCTGCCAAGGATGGCTGAAACCCACACACAGTTTTGCGTGCACGCGTGACGCGCGGGATCCAAGAGACATTGCCATCAATGCCAGCACGGATGAATACACATCCCTTGCTGTCCACATATTGCTTGCCCTTATAGGACGATGGCGGAAATTCACTTGGCTGTTGCTCTCTTATTTGCGCGTGCAGTGCACCCGCAGAAATTGAACTCGCCAAGGCAGCAATCGCTAAAAGTCGTATCATCTTCATCTCGTGCCCCCACACAATATGTCGCCTAAGATGCCTGACAGCTGCCCCCGAGTCTAGCGCGGGCGCAACAAACCAAGCAATTTCAGGGTATTATTTCGTCCCGAACATGCGATCCCCGGCGTCCCCTAGGCCCGGAACGATATATCCGACCTCATTTAACGCTTCATCAACGGCAGCAGTCACAATGGGCACATCAGGATGGGCCTGCTTCATCTGGGCGATTCCCTCTGGTGAGGCAAGCAAGCACAGGAACCGAATGTTAGTGGCCCCGGCCCCTTTCAGCAAATCAATCGCAGCAATCGATGAGTTGCCTGTCGCCAACATCGGATCAACGGCAATCACCAAACGATCATCCAACCCTTCGGGCACTTTGAAATAATACTGCACAGGCTTTAGGGTCTCTTCGTCCCGGTAAAGTCAGACAAATCCGACCCGCGCAGTTGGGATCAATTCCAGCACGCCATATAACAATCCGTTGCCCGCGCGCAAAATCGAAATCAACGCCAGCT
>JBARCK010000017.1:0-44374 GCA_049794015.1 Sulfitobacter sp.
TTGGTATACTGTTACGAAAGACATTCCGCAGTCAGTTTATAGTCAAACTGAATATAGGATGTTCGCTTGCCATTTGTTTTTTTCACCTCGACTTCGATCGAGCCAGATACTGACGCCCCCGATGTTCCCACTGGCATACTCGTGACTTGAATGGTTTGCACTGCTGAACCAAACTCGTCCTTAGAAAAGAAATCACGTTCTCGTGCCCATCCATCGATCACAACATCAAAGGTTTCACCACAACATCCACGCACATCTATTGTGTCAATGCTACGGTTTTTGAATTCCCAATTGTCACCATTCTCATTTGGTTTTAAACTTAAAGGGTTATTTATCGTTTGACCTTTGACTGAAGCGCTTAAATTCACCTTCCAATTGTCACCAACGCGTTTACCCCCTTTGGTAAAGTGCGAAACCTTCGGAGTCGCGAGCGTAATTTTAACTTGCGGCGGTTCGGTTTCGGGGAGCCAATGCTGAAGACCACCTTCATCACAGAAATTCAGCACTTGGTCGCGTATCGCAAACCTGCGGAGCCCGCCGCGACCATCACAAAGCAAAACTGAAGCGTTGGTGATCATCAACCAATTGTCGTCAACTGGCGAAGAATCTGCCGTTTCTTTTCTTAAATAAATAAACTTCACATCTTTGAGATTCAGCGGATTCAGTGTTGGATCATTAACACCGCCACCCGTTGATTTATCTACAATATAAATATTGTCGGATGCGCAGCATGGTGACCCAAGTCCGATTTCGTAGGATGCATTTGCTAAGTTTATATCGACGCCATAATTGACACGAAATTCGCGTCCGCCATATTTCGAATAGATACCAAGAAAAAGCTTGTCGCCAGAAGGTGACACGGAAGCGTTTGGTGTTTCGAAATTTATTGTGATCCCTGTGATGTTAGACATGGTCAACCTCATAATTTAACATAATGACTAACAGTTACATATTCTCATTTAAAATAGAAGTATCTAAAACCTTACCAATATTGAACCAAGTTGGCTTGCCAGGTGCACCCAGTTGGACCCTAGAAAATGAATGAAATACTACACAACTTCGCGTCTAAAACGTTAGCTTTCCTGCTGGCTTGAACGATCACGAAATGAAAACGCGCTTTCAACACATTCCCAGCTTAACAGCCTCCTCTAACTCCTGAAACAGCACCAATCCGCCCACTTTCGTGTTATCTGGCCTAAAACGCATGACAATCCGCAAAAGTTTGCATATTATTCACACCAAGTCGGGCAAACCGGCATCAGGCAACTATTACAGGCAGTTTAAGATGAAAAATCCGATTTATTCGCGGCGTGCGTTTACCTTTGGCGCGCTTGCCTCTGTGGGCGTTACGGGCGCATGTGGCAACGGTGTGGGCAGCAGAGGCTCCGCCACAATTGACGCGCGTGTTGATGTGACCTTGGCAGAGATGTACCGCAGTTTTCCCAACACCCGCAACTTGGCGAACAAAGCCAACGGCATGTTGGTTATGCCCTTGGTGACCGAAGCTGGGCTTGGCTTTGGCGGCGCATATGGGCGCGGCGCGCTGCGTGTGAATGACACCACCGTTGACTATTATTCCGTGACCAAAGCATCCGGTGGCTTGCAGATCGGCGCGCAGCAATATGCGCATGTGTTGTTTTTCATGACCGAAGCGGCCCTGACAGAATTCCGCCGCTCCCCCGGTTGGGCGGCAGGTGCAGACGTGGAATATGTGATTTCCGACAAGGGCGACAGCGTTGCAGCAGATACCACAACCGTCCTAGCCCCTGTGTTGGCCGCTGTGTTTGGTCGCGCGGGCCTGCGTATTGCGGCAACGCTTGAGGGCACAAAATATTCACGGATCATTCCCTAAGGATTAACCTGCGGGCGAAGATGCCACATGGCGGCGGTCTTCGGATCGCCGCATTATATTGGTGTATCCGTATAAAGGATTTCAGTGATGAAATCGGCTTTTCGCCCGTGGCACAGTTATCATGATCTAAGCATCACGGCCTCGATCATCGCCGCAGCATTGTTCCTGTGTCTGCTTTTGGTGCCTGGCCTGATCCATTGGCTTTTTGCCATCCCATCAGACCCCGCAACTGATTTCATGTCACGTCGCGCTGGTGTACTGTTTCTGGGCCTAAGCATCATTACTTTTCAAGCCCGTCATGCGCCACAAAACCCATTAAGACGTGGCATTTCGCTGGGCATCGCAACCTTGATGGGGGGATTGGCCCTTTTGGGAACCTTTGAGTTCTTTCGAGGGCAAACCGGGATCGGTATATGGCTGGCAATCGTTACAGAAGCAGCCTTTTTCGCCTTATATACGCGGTTTTGGTTCGCTAAAAGCTGATTAGCGTTATTGCCAAAGCAGGCGTGAAATTATCAGTTTTTATGATGGAACCGCTTTTCTGTTGGTTCAAAGATGCCCAAAAGCGTTTGACTGCTTGGGTTTCCTGCTCGTAGAGTTTTTAAATCAACAGAATGAAAGTGATATCATGAAAAAATTAGCATTTGCAGCTGGCCTCATTATCGCCATGGGGACAATGGCTGTCGCCGGTGACGCAAGCTGGAAGTATTCAGACGGGACCAAACTTAAAATCAAATGCCGCGACAGTGGTTGTACCGTAAAAGCCAAAGAACCCGGTGGTAAGTGGGTTGTTGTTGAGGAAGGCGAAGGCGGCGTTGATAACTTTGATATCCTAGAGGCAAAATACAAAAAGCAGAAACCAAAGGTCTAAAAACTACAACATGTAGTGCGATGAATTGCGCAATACATAACCAATTCAGAGGGTTGAACCTATAACGGTTCAACCCCTTTTTGTTTGGTTACCCCATCGCCCGCAATCGTTTGATCAAGCTCGACGTATCCCAACGCGCTCCCCCTAGTTTCTGAACGTCTTTGTAAAACTGATCCACTAAAGCCGTGACAGGCAGACTCGCCCCGGTTTCATCCGCTGTATCCAGACAAATCCCCAAATCCTTGCGCATCCAATCGACTGCAAATCCGTGGTCGAACTTATCATCCAACATCGTTTCATAGCGGTTTGCCATTTGCCATGACCCAGCGGCCCCTTGGCTGATCACTTCAACCACGGCGCGCCCGTCCAAGCCTGCTTTTTCAGCAAAATGCAGTGCCTCAGATAGTCCCTGTACCAAACCCGCAATTGCGATTTGGTTGCACATTTTGGTCATTTGGCCCGCGCCACTATCACCGATCCGGCGGCAAATTTTGGAATAGACCTCCATCACGGGCAAAGCGCGCTCAAACGCACCTGCGTCCCCGCCACACATGATCGACAGCTGACCGTTTTCGGCCCCCGCCTGCCCGCCAGAAATCGGCGCATCAACAAAGCTGATCTGCATGGCATCCGCTGCTGCATACAACTCGCGTGTGACAGCCGCTGACACAGTGGTGTGATCCACAAAGACCGCGCCAGAGCCCATCCCGGCAAAGGCACCCTCATCGCCCAGGCAAACCCCACGTAAATCATCGTCATTACCCACGCAGGCCATCACAAAATCTGCGCCCGTCGCGGCATCATGTGGTGTGGCCGCAGATGCACCACCGTATTCATCCACCCAAGCCTGCGCCTTTGCGGCGGTGCGGTTATACACCGTGACCTCGTGACCTGCCTTTTGCAGATGTCCGGCCATCGGTCCGCCCATCACCCCAAGTCCCAAAAATGCGAGCTTTGCCATCCCGTGTTCCCATCTGCTTTTACATGTCATTCAGTTGCGCTATTGCGTGTGGCAACACCTACCATCTCGTGCGCCTTGGTCAATTGGCGCGCACCAAATAGCCGGAGCATTCCATGGCCCTGATCTTTCGTTGGCTTATGCGCCTTGCTGCCTTGCTGATTGTGCTCAGCGTGGTTGTCACAGGGTTGGTCTATTGGCTCGCCTCGCGTTCTTTGCCCGATTACACCGATCAGGTCGTAGTTTACGGATTGAACGCCCCGGTTGAGATCGTACGCGACAACGCCAATGTGCCGCATATTTTTGGGCAAACCGATGAGGATGTGTATTTTGGCCTTGGGTTTGCCCATGCACAGGACCGCATGTGGCAGATGATCATGCTGCGCCGTACTGCCCAAGGGCGGTTAAGCGAAGTTTTTGGCACTGCGACCCTTAACATTGACCGCCTGCTGCGGCGTTTTGATATCTATGGACTTTCTGTGCAATCGGTTGCGGCACTAGACGCTAAAACACAAGCCGCGTTGATGGCTTATGCAGCGGGCGTGAACGCCCGTTTGGATCAGATCAATTCCGAAGCTTTGGGGCGTGGTGCCCCTGAGATGTTGATGTTCAATGCCCCGATGGCCCCGTGGCGTCCCGCAGATTCTGTCGCGATCGTAAAGCTGATGGGGCTGCAATTGTCCGGCCATCTTGAGGCCGAAGTGATCCGCGCACGGATATCATTGGCACTGCCCGATCAGAAACGTCTGGCTGATATTCTGCCTGATGCGCCGGGCACCGGCGTTGCGGCACTGCCTGAATATGCCGCCCTTGCGCCGGGCGTGAAACGCTATGCTGAAAACATCCAGCTTGACCCGCATCCCTTGTCCCCGTTCAAACATTTGGCGTTCTCTGGGGCGTCAAATGTCTGGGCCGCGGCCCCGTCACGCTCGGCCTCTGGTGGTACATTGCTGGCCAATGACCCCCATCTTGGCTTTACTGCGCCTGCCGTGTGGTATTTGGCACGGCTAGAACTGTCCTCGGGGGGGGTGATTGGCGGTACAATACCCGGCATGCCCGTTGTTTTGAGCGGACGCAGTGCGGACCTTGGATGGGGGATCACCTCTGCCAAGGTTGATGACCAAGACGTCTATATCGAAGAGATAAACCCCGACAACGGCGAAGAATATCGCACCCCGGAAGGGTTCAAGAAATTCATCACACGATCGTCAATCATTACCGTGAAAGACGCGGATCCAGTGACCGTTACCTTGCGCTGGACGGACAATGGTCCTGTCTTGCCCGGCAGTCATTACAATCTGGCCAGTATCACGCCACCCGGTCACGTGACGTCGGTGAATTGGACTGTGCTCAGTAACAAGGACACCTCAATAGGTGCTGCGATGGCGCTCATGGAGGCTAAAACAATTGAGCAAGGGATCGCCGCCACCCAAGACTACATCGCACCGGCGCAAAACCTGACACTGGTGGACAAAACACAAATAGCGATGAAAACAATCGGGGCCTTGCCGCGCCGCGATGCGGGCCATCAAAGCATGGGCCGCCTGCCCTCGCCTGGATGGATCACCGCGAACCGCTGGGACGGCATGATGCCATATGCTGCCAACCCCGAATTCATTGCGCCGACGGGCGGCATTTTGGGCAATACGAATAACAAGACCGTGGACCGCCCCTTTCCCAATCACGTGTCATTTCTGTGGGGTGATACGCAGCGCGTGCAACGCTGGCAGCGGTTGATGCAGAACCGGCAAGTGCACACGCGCGACAGCTTTATTGAGGCACAACTAGATACAGTCAGTGTCACGGCACGCAGCCTTTTGCCGCTCATCGGTGCGGAATTGTGGTTCACCGGCGAGGCCGCCCAAGATGGCACCGCCGAGCGCCAACGCCAACGCGCGTTGACGCTGCTGGCGGGCTGGTCCGGTGAGATGAACGAACATCTGCCTGAACCCTTGATCTATGCCGCATGGCTGCGCGCCCTACAGGGTCGATTGATACAAGATGAACTTGGCCCCTTGGCGGATGAATTTGACCATGTGGAGCCATTGTTCATTGAACGGGTATTTCGCGATGTTGATGGAGCATCCGTTTGGTGTGATGTGTTGCAATCCGCCCCGGTGGAAAGTTGCCCTGAAATGGCGCGGCTGGCATTGGATGACGCTTTGTTGTGGATCAATGAGACATGGGGGCCTCAACTGGAATCATTGCGCTGGGGCGATGCCCATCAAGCGACCCATGATCACCCCGTACTCGGCAATGTCCCCGTTTTGCGCTATTTCGTAAACATTCGCCAATCAACCTCTGGCGGGGATCACACGCTGCAACGGGGACTGACCAAGGGCACGGACCCTGATCCCTTTAACAATGTGCATGGTGCGGGCTATCGCGGTGTCTATGACTTTGCTGATCCAGATTCATCGGTCTTTGTGATTTCAACGGGGCAATCGGGGCACTTTCTGTCGCGCCATTATGATGACATGGCGCAACTGTGGCGGCGCGGTGAATATATCCCCATGTCACTGGATGAAGCACTGGCACGGGCGGCATCTGTGGGTGTCACCACACTCAGCCCTGCGCAGCAATGAACCGGGTCATCCTTTTCAACAAACCATTTGGTGTGCTGTCACAATTTACCGACAAAGGCACCGAGGGCACGGCACGACCCACCCTGTCTGGGTTTATCAACGAACCGGGTTTCTACCCTGCGGGCCGCCTTGATAAAGACAGTGAGGGACTGCTGGTGCTGACCGACAACGGTGCCCTCCAAGCCCGGATAGCCCATCCTAAATACAAACGCCCCAAAACCTATTTGGTGCAGGTCGAAGGCACGCCAGATGCCAAAGCTCTTGATGCTTTGCGCAAAGGGGTCATCCTGAAAGACGGCAAAACCGCGCCCGCGCACATCACACAGATTGATCCTCCCGCGATGCTTTGGGACCGTGATCCGCCCGTCCGGTTTCGCAAATCCGTGCCAGATGCGTGGTTAGAAATCACCATCCGCGAAGGACGTAACCGTCAGGTACGGCGCATGACGGCACATGTTGGCCTGCCAACTTTACGCTTAATCCGTTCGCAAATTGGCGACTGGCACCTCAACGATCTACGTCCCGGTGCATGGCGCTGGTCCACAGAAACCGGTGCCTAACCCCTGCCCCTGTTCATCTAGCAAAATAAAACTCCGGGGGAGATGCGGCTTGCCGCAGCGGGGGCAGCACCCTACCCAAACATCCGCGCAACCCAAACCCCACCTGTGGCAGCCGTGGCCGTCAAAACGGTTCCCCATGTCAGGTCTGTGGCAACCATCGTCCAGGTCCAGTCCTTTAATGTCGCCAAATTCGTGAACTCATAGGTGCCATAGGCAAAGGCCCCGATCAAAGCAGCATTGGCGAACACCCAAAGCAGGCTTTTGCCTTCTGCCATGGCGGGCACCGAGACAAACCAAAGCACCACGGCGATGTAAAATGCGTAAAACAGGAATGCTGGAAAAATCCTGAACTGCTCTAACAGCAAACCACCGATATACTTCTCAAATACCGGTTTGATCAGATAGCTCAGCCCGAAATAATCCAGCCCGAGAAACAAAACAAAGGTCAAAATATAGAGAAGTATCAGCGTCATTGGGCCCCCCGAAGTTTAAGCTCTATCCAACATATGAAGCACAAAACGGAAAATTCGAATTTTCCGGGCAAGAATTTTGAAAATTCTTTTTGTTATAGCCGTTGGAATTGTGCTTCTTGGGCTGCGGACCAACGCACAGTGACTTCAAAGCCATCCTCAGTCTGGCGTTCTGTTTCAACAATTTCTTGCTCAAACAACCAGGCACGCTTCTTGCCTTCGGCAAAGGTTAGGGACAGATCCGCCTCGCGTACCGCTCCTTGCAAGGCTTCCGCAACGACGCTTTGCAGCACATCCAGCCCCTCGCCGCTGATGGCGGAAATGGCCAAGACATCATCATTTCGATCAGCGCGCAGGCGTACCGCCTCAGCTGCGTCCTCTGGCAAAAGGTCCAGCTTGTTCCAGACCTCAAAGGTCCGCGTGTCCTTGGCCACGCCCAAAGACGCCAGAATGTCGCGCACGTCTTGTGCCTGTTCTTCGGTCTCGGCATGGGAAATGTCACGCACATGGCAGATGATGTCAGCGGCCAGCACTTCTTCGAGTGTCGCACGGAACGCCGCAACCAATTCGGTTGGCAGGTCACTGATAAAGCCAACCGTGTCGCTTAAAATAATCTCTGGTCCATCGGGCAGGACAAGTGAGCGCATTGTTGGGTCCAAGGTCGCAAAAAGCATATCTTTCGCCATCACATCCGCCCCTGTCAGACGGTTGAACAGCGTCGATTTCCCGGCATTCGTATAGCCCACCAGTGCAACAATCGGATACGGCACCTTGGCCCGTGCCGCCCGGTGCAGGGCACGGGTTTTCACGACCTTGTCCAACTGACGGCGCAGGCGCACAAGTTGTTCATCAATGGCGCGGCGATCCGATTCAATCTGGGTTTCGCCGGGACCGCCGACAAAGCCCAAGCCACCACGTTGGCGCTCAAGGTGGGTCCAAGCGCGCACCAAACGTGTGCGTTGATAGTTCAACGCGGCCATTTCGACCTGCAACACCCCTTCGCGGGTTGCAGCACGGTCGCTGAAAATCTCAAGGATCAGACCTGTGCGATCCAGCAGTTTAACGCCCCATGCTTTTTCCAGATTGCGCTGCTGAACCGGGCTGACGTGACCATCAACCAATACCAGTTCGACCTCAGCATCTTCAAAGATATCGTGAAGTTCTTTTACTTTGCCCGAGCCCAGCAGCATTCCGGCATTCACTGTGCGCAGCGGCACAATGTCTGACCCGATCACATCGATCTGGGGCAGTGCATGTGCCAAGGCAACAGCTTCTGCCAAGGCAGGTCCGGCAGCGCGGCGGTCATGGTCTGATTTAATCTCTGGATGCAGCACCCAAGCACGTGTGATGCGTGGGCCATCTGTATCGTCGATCTGAAACGGGGCGCGACTCAATTCTGGTCTTCGCCCTCATACAACGAGATTGGCTGGCTTGGCATGATCGTCGAAATTGCATGCTTATACACCAATTGCGATTGACCATCACGGCGCAGCAAAACGCAAAAGTTGTCAAACCAAGTGATGACGCCTTGCAGTTTTACACCGTTAATCAGGAAAATTGTGACCGGAACCTTGGTCTTGCGTACGTGGTTCAGAAAGGCATCCTGAAGGTTCTGTCTGTCGTTGGCCATCGCTGTTCTCGCTTTTTTTCTTTCTGGCTTCCGCGGACCGGAGACCCCAATTGACATGAGTATGTCGTGCCGTGCGACGAGTTTCCAGCCCAAATATCACGCGCCACCTGCGGAATGACGCCAATGCGTGTCAGGCGCGCCACAAATCGGGGGTCAAAAGCGCAATAATAGCCAGCGTTTCAAGCCGCCCCAGCACCATCGCCCCGCATAAAATAACCTTAGCTGAAAGGCTGAGTTCAATCAGTTTGATCGGCGCGTCCGCGGCATATTCCGTAAGCGGCCCGGTTGTTGACAGGCTTGCCACAGAAAGCACCAGCGCTTGTTCAAAGTCTGTGCCAGCAAATGTCAGTAACAATGTCACACCTGCGAGCGACAAAGCGAAGAGCATGAAAAAGATCCAGGCAATAAATGCCCCATTGCTTTGCAAGCGCCGCCCGGCGGTTCCCGCAGAACTGACCGAATTGGGATGCACCAGCCGCTCCATCTCGCGCACACCGTTCTGATACAGGGCAAAAACCCGTAACAGTTTCACGCCCCCTGCCGTTGTCGCCACCCCGCCCCCAATCAAGGCCAATCCCATCAAGATGAGGCCCGGTGTGGCCAATCCAGACCAGCTTTGTGCTTCGCTCCAGTGTTCTGAGACAAACCCGGTGGTGGTCAAAAAGGACATAACGGTGAAAATCGCCCCCCAAAAGGCATAGGCCGCCTGACCAATGTCTTGCATGGATTCGACATCATAGGCCCCGATGAAGTGTCGTCCAAACAACAACATTGGCACACCAAACACCACAATGATCCCGATGCGAAATTCCGGGTCAGTCCATAGACCACCTTGGGTCGCGGTCACTGTGTCTTTTGAAAATGTCAGTCGCGACAAGGCAAACAACATAAACAACAACATCACCGCCTCGCCTGTCACGCCTATTTGCGAGGTTTGTACGCCGCCGATAGGTGAAATGCCCGAGGTCGAAAGTACTGACATCGCATGGCACAGTGCAATCAAAGGTGCCTCGCCGTTTGCCAACAACAGCAACCACAATAAAAGCGTCAGCGCAGTATAAATTGGGGCCAAGGTACGCACCACACGCACCACACGGCGACGTGGATTGATCGGTGCCATCCGGCTGCTGCCCGGCATATCGCGCCTCCCCGGTTCGGCCTGTGAGGTCACTTCAAAGCCACCCAAATGCAGCGGTGCCAAAATCGCAGAGGCCGCCACCCACATCAGCAATCCCCCCATCCACCCAACCTGTGCACGCCACAGATCTAGCGTATCACTCAACCGGTCAGGATCGCGAAACATCGTCGCGCCAGTGGTGGTGATCGCGCTGACCATTTCAAAATAGGCATGCACAAAGCGCGTGTTTGGCATGGCTTCAACAAAGGGAACGGCCAATAAAATAGGCAAGAACACAAATGCAGAAAACAACGATAACAGGGGCCCCAATGCGCTGTGCCTTGGTGTGCGCCCTGCATGTGCAACTGCGATCAGTGTGAAAGCGACCATGCCTAAGAGGCCGCTATAAAAAAACGCCCGTGATGCATCATGATCGCGTACAACCAGTGCATAGATTGATGGGACCAACATCGATGCCGACACCACACCCACCAACAGCAAGAACAGCGGCAATTGCAGCACCCCGTTGCGAAATGGGCTTTGTTGGCTCACGAAGGTTCAGTTCCCTTTGACGGTTGGGCGCGGCATGTGCCCTTTTGAGTTAGAAGAAGTCGATGGAAACCTGCATCAATTGCTCCATCTTTGGTACATCTTCGGCCAATACAAACAGGGCAATCACATCACCTTCATCGATCCGGGTGCTGCCCATGGGCCGTATCACTTTGTCGCCCTTTCGGATCATTCCAACCAACACGCCTTCGGGGAAATCAATCTCGGACACGGCTTTGCCTGCGATGGGTGAGGTTGAAAGCACTTCTGCTTCGATCACTTCGGCCTCTGCATCGCCAATCGAATATACAGCACGCACCCGGCCATGACGGATGTGACGCAAGATCGAACTGACCGTTGTGGCACGCGGGTTGATATAGGCATCAATGCCCAAAGGCGTCATCAGTGGCACCAGTGTCGGATCGTTGATCAGCGCAATCACATAATCACACCCTTCGGCCTTGGCGCGCACGCAGGCCAACATGTTGGTTTTATCATCATCCGTCACCGCCAGCATTGCATCGGCGCGGGCAATCCCAGCTTCGGCCAGCAATGCAGCGTCCAATCCGTCCCCATTTAGCACGATTGTACGCTCCAACGCCTCAGCGGCATGTTCTGCGCAAACACGGCTTTTCTCGATCACCTTGGTGCGGATACGATTGGGAGAGGCCTCAAGATGCAAAGCAACAGTCAGACCGACGTTACCCCCGCCCACAAGAACCACACGCTCTTGTTTTGAGGTCTTCTTGCCAAAAATCTCCATTGTGCGCGGGATGTCGTCTTTGTGGGAAAACACATAGCAGTCATCGCCAGCAAACAATTGGTCCTTGGGTTCAGGTGCAAAAAGCGTCCCGTCGCGTCGAATGCCAACCACCACAGCGCGCAAAGTTGAAAACAGATCGGTCAGTTGTCGCAAGGGCGTGTTGATGACCGGGCAATCGGCCCCAATGCTGATGCCCAGCAGATGCGCCTGTCCATCCATGAACACTTCGGTATCAAATGCCGCAGGGGCGGCAAGGCGTTGCAGGGCGGCAGCGGCAACTTCTTTTTCGGGGCTGATCACCACGTCAATGGGCATGTGGTCGCGCCGATAGAGATCAGAATAGATCGCATCCAGATAGGATTGGCTGCGCAGACGCGCAATCTTGCGGTTGATGCCAAAAACAGAATGCGCCACCTGACAGGTCACCATGTTGACCTCGTCCGAATGGGTGGCCGCGATGATCATATCCGCGTCGCGCGCCCCTGCCCGGTCCAGCACATCCGGATAGCTGGCGAACCCGGCAATGCCCTGAACATCAAGCGTATCAGTTGCACGGCGCACCAATTCAGCGTTGCTGTCGACGACTGTGACGTCATTGCGTTCACCGCTTAGATGGCGCGCGATTTGCCAACCAACCTGCCCCGCACCACATATGATCACTTTCATGACGACACCTTTGGTCCTGTATCGCTGGTCGATTGCTGCCTAGCAGCCCCAGCATATTCTGGATTGGTTAGAAGCGATGGCGCACAACATGGCAAGGGTCACACCCCATATTTTGCAGGTTTATTTGAGCGGACCACAAAGGTTGCGCGCACAATTCTAACGGCTTTCCTCTAGGGCTATGGTATCCTTATTTCTCTGCGACAATCCGTATCTTTCAACTGGTGCACACGTGTGCAAGACTTTAAGCTGACGCTGTGAAGCAAATCAAAAAGCACAGATGATGACCCATATTCAATCCGCTAAAGCCCTTATTCAAGAACATTACAAAGCCCTTGCAGAGGCCACGCCAGACACTGTGTCAGATATCTTGGCGCAGCGTGTCGCTGACGATTATCTTTGGCGCGGCGTGCATCCCTTTAACATTCAAACAGGTGCAAAAGGTGCCGCCTCTGCGTTCTGGCAGCCCTTTCTGACCAGCATGACAGCGGTGCAGCGGCGCGAGGATATTTTCTTTGCGAGCCTGAATGAAATTGATGGGTATGCCTCGGTGTGGACGGTGTCGATGGGGCATCTTATGGGGTTGTTTGATGCGCCATTTCTGAACATCCCCCCGACGCGTAAGATTGCAATGCTGCGCTATGCAGAATTTAACCGGGTCGAAAATGGACAGATTGTAGAAACGGCCCTCTTTTGTGACCTGTTGCACCTCATGACGCAGGCCGGCGTGAACCGATTTGCACATCAAACTGCGGCGCATTTGGTCCAACCCGGACCGCGCACCCATGACGGTCTGTTAATGGACGAGAGCAATCCCGCAGAGGGCGAAAAAACGCTGCACATCATCGACCGTATGATCGGCGCGATTGATGCTGCCAACGAAAACCCAAAAGAACGGTCCCCACACGACGAAATGGCTGAAAACTGGACCGAAGACATGCTGTGGTGGGGCCCAGAAGGGATTGGCGCGACCTATACGATTGATCGCTATATCGAACAGCATCAGGGACCATTTCGCCGTCTGCTGAGTGATCGCGCCTTCAATGGTCACATTTGCCGGATGGCAGAAGGGAATTACGGTGGGTTCTTTGGTTGGCCAAACCTAAGCCTGACCAACACCGGCGGATATATGGACATCCCTGCCAGCGATGTGCGTGCGGACATGCGTGTCGTCGATATCTATCGACGTGAGAGCGAGAAACTTGCGGAAAATTGGGTGTTCATCGACATGCTGCATTTTCTAAAGATGCAGGGTGTTGATGTCTTGGCAGATCTTCGCGCGGGCTGAGGCGGTGGAAGCGAGGCGTTCCCCCTCGCGCTCCCCCGAGTTTATTTTGCCAGATGAAGGGGTTAGTCGTCCTCTGCATCATCGACATGGGCCACGCGCACGCCGGATTTCGCAGATGTCACGACACCCAGCGACTTGAGTTTGCGGTGTAGCGCACTGCGTTCCATGCCAACAAAGTTTGCGGTGCGGCTGATGTTACCACCAAAGCGGTTGATCTGGGTCAGCAGATATTCGCGCTCAAACGCTTCGCGTGCTTCGCGCAGCGGCAAGGTGGCCAAGGCGCCGGACAGGACAACGCGGCCATCTTCTTCGCCGTGATCCTCTTCTCCCGGCAGTTCGCGGGCTTCAATCGGGCCTGTGCCATCGCCAAGGATCAACACCCTTTCCACGAGGTTTTTCAACTGGCGTACATTGCCCGGCCAGATCATGGTTTGCATCAAGGCAATCGCATCTTCGCTTAACGCGCGTTGCGGCAGCCCTTGAGATTTGTGCATTTCAGCGATGAAATGATCCGCCAACAGTGGAATATCCTCGCGGCGTTCTTCCAGGGACGGAACCGCAATTGGCACCACATTCAGGCGGTGGAACAATTCCTGACGGAAGGTTTCGGCCTTGATCGCAGCATCCAAGTCCTTGTTTGTGCTGGACACAACACGCAGATCAACGCGCACCTTGTCATTGCCACCAACACGGGTGAATTGTTGATCGACCAGAACCCGCAGGATTTTTGACTGCGTCCCAAGCGGCATGTCCGCAACTTCATCAAAATAGACAACGCCACCATGCGCCTGTTCAAGCAAGCCCGGCTCAACACCGCGTTCGGCATTTTCGCGACCAAACAGCATTTCTTCCATGCGGTCCGGTTCAACACCTGCACAATTGACGGTGACAAAGGGTGCTGATGCGCGCGCAGATTCTGCGTGAATATAGCGTGCAGCGACTTCCTTGCCAGAACCCGCAGGTCCGGTCAGCATCACCCGACCATTGGATTTTGTGACCTTATCGAGTTGCGCGATCAACGCACGAAACGCCGCCGAGGTGCCGATCATTTCAGAACTGGTCACATCCTTGCGTTTCAGGCTTTGGTTTTCGCGACGCAAACGTGATGTTTCCATCGCGCGCCGTATCACCACCAGTAACTGGTCAATATTAAAGGGTTTTTCGATGAAATCATAGGCACCCTGTTTGATCGCAGCGACGGCAATTTCGATATTACCGTGACCTGAAATGATCACCACAGGCACGTCGGGGTTGTCCCGTTTCACGGCCTTTAAAATATCAATCCCATCCATCCGGCTGTCTTTGAGCCAGATATCAAGGATCATCAACGCGGGCGGTTCTGTATTGACCGCTGCCATCGCGTCATCAGAATTACCCGCCAGCCGGGTCGCAAACCCTTCGTCTTCCAGAATATCTGAAATCAGCTCACGGATATCGCGTTCATCATCAACAATCAGGATGTCACTCATCGGGTCTCTCCACTCTTAATCAGTCACTATATGCGGGGCCATGGGCAGCGTGATCACTGCCATCGCCCCAAAATGTTCTTGCCCGTCAAACACGGGCGCGTTTTCGAGGTTCAGGGTGCCGCCATGTTCCTCGATGATCTTTTTCACAATTGGCAAGCCCAACCCGGTGCCTTCGCTGCGGGTCGTCACATAGGGTTCAAACAGCGCTGCGCGATCTTCTGGTAAACCAATGCCGTTGTCCGCGATGGTCAATCTCGCGGTGGTGTCGTCGTGGGTTAAGAAAACTTTGATCCTCGGAACAAGGTCATCAGGTGCGCCCTTTTCTTTCAAAGTATCAATCGCTTCACCGGCGTTCTTAATCAGGTTGGTCAGCGCTTGCGAGATCATTGTGCTGTCGATTTGGGTCATCACAGGTTCTTTAGGCAGATCAGCGCGTATTTTGACGCCCGGTTGTCCCGTTTGCTGCAACAGAACGGCATCACGTACCAATTGGCGCAGATCTTGGACGGAAGTTTCCGGCTCTGGCATCCGGGCGAATTTCGAAAACTCATCCACAATACGACGTAGATCACCAGTTTGACGGATAATCACGCCCGTCATTTGATCCAGCGCATCCGCATCATCGCCTTCCATCTTGCGCCCGAACTTGCGTTTTATGCGTTCAGCGCTCAGTTGGATTGGGGTCAGCGGGTTCTTAATTTCATGCGCAATACGGCGCGCCACATCGCCCCATGCGGCCATGCGTTGGGCGCTGACCAGATCGGTCACATCATCAAAGGCGACCACATATCCTTCTAGGCGCCCGTCCTCTGCGCGCCGCGTCGCCATACGCACCAGCAGGTTTTCCATCGCCCCCTGACGCGAGACTTTGACCTCGCCTTGCGCCACCTCACTCGGGCCATGGGTGACTGCATCAAAAAGCGGACCAAATTCGGGAACAGCCACTGTAATCGCCAGTGATTGTTGTTCTTCGGACCAATCCAGCAAGCGCATGGCGGAACGGTTCACAAAGGTCACGCGCCCTTCTGGGTCAAGGCCGACAACGCCGGATGTGACCGAACTCAGCACTGAATCAAACAAGCGGCGGCGGCGTTCAATCTGGCGGGTATTGTCGAGCAAAGTTTCGCGCTGGCCGCTCAACTGCTTGGTCATTTGGTTGAAATAGCGCCCCAGCATGGCGATTTCGTCATCACCGTCCTCTTCGCGCACCTGAACGGTTAAATCACCCGCCCCGACCTGTTGTGCTGCCCCCGTTAGGCGCCCAACAGGGCCAGATAGACGTTCCGCAAACCACAGGCCCAACCAAACGGCCGCCAAAATCAGGATCACGGCAAAGGCCAGATAGACCAGGGCAAATTCAAACAAAAGCCGGCCGCGTTCGGATTCAAGCTGCTGATACAGCCGTACCGTTTCTTTGGTTTCATCCAGCAGTGAAAGGATTTCCCCATCAACATCCCGACTGACATAGAGATAGCGATCCACAAACGACGTCATCTGCACCAGCGCGCGGAACTCGTTGTTGGGCCAGTCCTCGATCACCAGAACCTCTTGACCCAGCGTTGTGTTGATCTGTTCGATAGACGGAGCTTCGTAATCAAATAGGTAAGATCGATCGCCGCGTGCCCTGATCTGTGCAGTGCCGTCGATCAGATAGGCTTCGCGTAGGCCGCGTTGGATTTGGCGCTGCCCCTCGCCCAACAGATCGCTGTCACTTAACGCGATGCCTTGGCGACGGGCATTGTCGATGCTGCGCGCCAGCGTGAGCGCGTCGGAAATCAAATCTTCGCGCTGTTCGGCTTCATAGGCTTGGGCGGCAGCCAGTGAATTGCTGACCACACCGCTGACCCGGTCTGAAAACCACCCCTCAAGGCCGACATTCACAGTTAATCCGGCAAACACGGCCACGGTGACAGTCGGGATCAGCGCCATCAGCGCGAACACACCTGTTAGACGTAGGTGCAAACGTGACCCTGCGGATTTTGCCCTGCGTGCAGCGATCAGCCGTGCGACTTGTGACAGCACAAGTGCCGCAATCAAAAGGACATACACCAGATCAGTCAGCAGAATCAGGCGCAAACCAAGCGTGTTGGCCGTCTGCCCAAGTGGGCCAAGAATCAGATAGGTTGCCATCGCCAGAATTGGCCCAAGAACGACCAAACCCAGCGTGAACATACTGCGCACACGTTTTACACGCCGCAAACGGCCAATGTTTTCAAGCGTAATGCTGCGTGACCGGGATGCCACCCGCAATCCTCACCGATGATGTGGTGCTTTACGCACCTACCGCTATATTTTGTGGTCCTGATCAGGCATGATACCCAATGGCCACGGTTATGTGGCTCTTTTACATCATTTTGCGACCGCGTGTCACCTCTATATCGAGGTCTGTGATCTTCTTACGCAAAGTATTGCGGTTGATGCCCAGCAAATCGGCACATTTAGCCTGATTTCCAGATGTCGCAGACAAGGCAATCTCGATCAATGGGGCCTCAATCTCACGCAGGATGCGCGTATACAGGCCGGGTGGCGGCAACAATGTGCCGTGCTGATCAAAATATCGCCGCAAGTGCCGCTCAACCGATGCGCCCAGCCGTTCGGTGCTGGCTTGGGCGTGCAATGGCTCTGGATCGGGCTGCGCCCCAAGGACAATCTCGGCCTCGGTCTGGGTGATCAGGGGCGCGCGGCTGGTCAGGGCCAATTGGCGCATCGCATTTTCCAACTGACGCACATTGCCCGGCCAGGGATAGTTCGCAAATACTTTGGCGGCCCCGTCAGACAGACGCCGCGCCCCAGCACTGCCGCCTTCAGCACGCTCAAGGAAATGCAGCGCCAGCAGATCAATATCTTCAACCCGGTCCCGCAAACTTGGTACATGCAAGATCGCGCCGGACAGTCGATAATAAAGGTCACGCCGAAGACTGCCGTCTTTCATTGCAGCCGCCATATCAGATTGGCTGGTCGCCAGAAACCGCGGGCTGTATTCGCCCGGGGCATCCATCATCCGCGCAATGCGAGCCTGTATTTCCTGTGGAATATCACCAATTTCATCAATCAAAAGCGTGCCACCGCGCACCCGCGCCAATACCCGAGCCGGGCCTTCGATGTCTTGCAAGTCTGCTGCGGTGACGGTGACAAAAGGCAAACTGCGCCGATCAGAAAAATCATGGATCGCTTTACCAATCAGCGACTTACCAGTGCCGTTTTCACCCCATATGATCACCGGCAAATCGGTATTCATCACCCGCGCCACAACACGGTAAAGCGCTTGCATCACGGCGGTGCGGCCAACCAGCGGCAGATCATCACGATCTTCGCCAGCGTTCTGCGTTGATGCTGCCTTGCGCGGTGCGCCGCCACGATCCAATGCCCGGGCCGTGCGTTTCATCAAATCGGGCAAATCAAAAGGTTTGGGCAAATAATCAAAGGCATTGGCCTCTGCTGCTTTGATCGCCGTCATGATGGTGTTTTGCGCAGAGATCACAATCACCGGCAAATCTGGTCGATCTGTTGAGATTTTTGGCAACATTTCCAAACCATTGCCATCGGGCATGGACACATCAGTGATCACCGCGTCACCTTTGCCCTCAGCAACCCAGCGCATCAATGTGGTCAGGCTTGAGGTCGCGTGCACTTTGCACCCTGCACGTGTCAGGGCTTGGGTCAAAACGGTGCGGATTGTGCGGTCGTCATCCGCAACCAATACGGTGCCATCCATTATTTTTCCTCCAATTGCGCGGGCGCGCGGGACAAAGAAATGCGAAACACGGTCTTGCCCGGTGCAGATGTGACCGAAATCCAGCCGCCATGTTCAGAGATGATTTTACTGACCAAGGCGAGGCCAAGGCCGGTGCCATTTTCACGCCCCGACACAAAGGGATCAAACACATCACCCTTGATGTGTTCGGGCAATCCCGGGCCATCATCAATCACTTCGATTTGCAGCGGCAGCGATTGCCCCGCCCCGTCCGCGCGGCGCAGACGGAACGAATGTTCGAAATAGCTGTGCAGCCGGATTGTGCCGCCACCCTCACCCGCCGCTTCTGAGGCGTTCTTGAGCAGATTAAGGATCACCTGAAGCAATTGATCCTTATCCCCCAGCGCCATTGGCAGGGAGGGATCATAGTCTTCTACAATCGTCATCTGCGCGCCAAACCCCAGCAAAGCAGAGCGGCGCGCGCGGTCCAGCACATCATGCAGGTTCACAGGCTGGCGCACGGGTTCGCTAAGGTTGCCAAATTGCTCAACCTGTTCCAGCAGTTTCACGATCCGGCGGCTTTCAGCGACAATCAGGTCGGTCAGTTCCAACTCATCCGCCGCCAAATTCATCGACAGCAATTGTGCAGCCCCGGTGATGCCCGCCAGCGGGTTCTTGATCTCATGCGCAAGCATTTCAGCCATGCCAATTGCTGATTTCGCCGCAGATTTTGCAGTTTGGTTCTGTGTCATCCGCCCGGCCAATTCGCGTGGCGTGATCATCATGATCATATGCCCGGACCCATCCGCCAGTGGCGCGATTTGCAAACCACATTGCAGCGGCGCGCGTTGGCCAGACCCGACATCAACGTCGTTTACAAACAACGGCGTATTATTTTTGCGCGCGCGGGCGAAAGCGCGTTCCAGCGGATCATCCACCGCAATCACATCCCAGACCGGGGCGCCAATAACGGATTTGGCGGAGGTGTTCAAAAAACCTTCGGCGGCGGGGTTCACATCAACAACGTTGTCATCAGGCGCAATGATGACCGCCGGGACTGGCAAGGATGCCCATATGTTCAGATCGGATTTCATGCTGCTGCCCGGTCCTGCGGCGTGCCAATCGCCTGTCGGATCAGAGGCCGTGTTGCATCCACCGTTTTTGCGGTCAGCACCGCGCGGCGCAGATCAGCAGGCGTGGCGCAGGTGTCCATATACCATCCCAGATGTTTGCGCGCGACGCGGTGGCCCATCACCTCGCCGTAAAATTCCAGCATCGCATCATAATGCCCCTCAACGAGGGTTGCAAAATCAGTGCCGGTTGGGATCACGGGCATGGGCGTGCCATACAGATCATGGGCAATTTCAGCCAGCAACCAAGGTTTGCCCTGCGCACCCCGCCCAACCATCACGCCATCCGCGCCCGATTGATCCAGCGCCTGACGGGCGGCTGTACTGTCCACGATGTCGCCATTGGCGATCACTGGAATTCGCACCGTTTCTTTCACAGCCCGGATTGCGGCCCAATCGGCCTGACCTTTGTAAAACTGGCAACGCGTGCGTCCGTGGATCGTGATCATCTGGATGCCCGCCGCTTCGGCGCGCGCGGCGATTGGGGCTGCATTTAACATCGCATCATCCCAACCCAGCCGAGTTTTGAGGGTGACAGGCACATTAACAGCCGCAACAACGGCCTCGATCAGGCGCAGCGCATGATCGGGAGTTTTCATCAAAGCAGAACCAGAGGCCCCCTGCGTGACCTTTTTCGCGGGGCAGCCCATGTTGATATCAATGATCCGCGCGCCTTGTGCTTCGATTATCCGCGCGGCTTCGGCCATGGGCGCAGCTTCGCGACCTGCGATTTGTACAGCGGTGCCTTCAACACCCAATCCCAGTTCCGCTTTTTCGCGCGTACCCGGACGGCGACACAACAATTCATGGCTTGCGACCATCTCGGACACCACCAACCCCGCGCCAAAAGACGCAACAAGATTGCGGTAGGGCAAGTCAGTGATTCCAGCCATCGGGGCCAGAAACACGGGGAAAATTGGATCAAATGGCAGCGTAGGTTGGCTCAAGTGCTTAAACCTTAGTCTTTTATTGCTCAGGCGTGGTGTAGCGCCAAGGTGCTGGAACCTCAATAAAATTGGTAAAATGAGGTGATTGACGTAAAGTAGCTGCCTAATTTTTAAGCACATACGAGCAGTGATTGCGTGCACGCGCTGCATTGCCTAGACAGATGATATGCAAAAAACGTGCCATTCATGACCCTCACTGCCCTGATCGTCGCTGCCGGGCGCGGCACCCGCGCAGGCGGGGACCTGCCAAAGCAATGGCAGATGTTGGGACAGCGCCGAGTCATTGATCATACTGTGGCGGCATTTCAGAACCACCCAGATGTGGATCAGATCGTGGTCGTCTTGCACCCAGATGACATTGTGCATGCCGATGCATTTGTTGCACAGGGCATTGAGATCGCTGTGGGCGGTGCAGATCGCGCGGCGTCCGTGCGTAATGGTCTTGCGGCCTGTGGCATTGCCGATCATGTGCTGATCCATGATGCAGCCCGGCCATGCGTTTCGGCGGCCATCATTTCCGGCGTTGTCACAGCGTTAAAAACTGCCCGTGCTGCCGCCCCCGGATTACCGATAACCGATGCGTTGTGGCGTGGCGATGGTGCTAAGGTGACAGGCACACAGTCGCGCGAGGGATTGTTTGCCGCACAAACGCCACAGGGGTTTGTGCTGGCGATGATCCGGGCCGCGCATGAGGCCTATCAGGGGCCTGCCGCTGATGATGTTGAGGTGGCACGCGCAGCTGGCATTGCTGTCACAATGACACGCGGCGACGCGCAAAACCTAAAGATCACTACCGCAGATGATTTTGTACGTGCGGGCCATATTTTGGAGAGACAGATGGATATTCGTACAGGCAACGGGTTTGATGTCCATGCCTTTGGGCCCGGTGATCACGTGACCCTGTGCGGCGTGAATATCCCTCATGATCAAGGGCTTGTTGGTCATTCTGATGCTGATGTGGGGATGCACACGGTTACAGATGCAATTTATGGTGCGCTTGCGATGGGTGATATTGGCCAGCACTTTCCACCCTCTGATCCACAATGGAAAGGGGCAGAAAGTCATATCTTTTTGCGCCATGCCGTCGGCCTTGCTGGTGAGATGGGGTTCACGCTGACCCATGTGGATTGCACGTTGATTTGCGAATACCCCAAAGTTGGCCCACATGCCCCCGATATGCGCCGTGTGATGGCCGAAATCCTTGGCATTGATCAGACACGGGTATCCGTCAAAGCCACGACATCCGAACGCCTCGGCTTTACCGGGCGCGGCGAAGGGATTGCCTGCATGGCCACAGCAACATTGGTGAAAATATGAAACTTGCAAAGTTAATTGCGACGTTATTGGGTGTTGGGTATATCCGCCCCGCGCCCGGCACATGGGGGTCACTGGTCGCCCTGCCCTATGCGTGGCTGGTGCATGTGATTGGCGGCTTTCCCTTGCTGTTGATCGGCGTCTTTGCCGCCTTTTTCAAAGGCTGGTGGGCGACGGCCAAAATGACCGAAGGGTCAGACAATCATGATCCATCCGAGATTGTTGTGGATGAACTGGTCGGCCAATGGATTGCTTTGCTACCACTGTCCTATGCGGCCTGGTCCATGCAGATTAGCGTGCTTGCCATGTGGCCCGGTTGGATCGCTGCCTTCGCATTGTTCCGCCTGTTTGATATCTGGAAGCCTTGGATCATCGGCTGGGCGGATCGGCGCGGGGATGCTTTGGGTGTGATGCTGGATGATGTCTTTGCTGGCGTGTTTGCAGCAATTGGCGTGCTGATCCTTGCGGGTCTTTATCACGGGGTATGACGCATGTCGGTAGCACAACAACTGCTTGAAAAATCAATTGAAAACGGCGTGATGCTAAGCTGCGCAGAAAGTTGCACAGGTGGGATGCTTGCCGCTGCCCTCACCGATCTACCCGGATCATCTGCGATGTTCGAACGTGGCTTTGTGACCTATACCAATGCTGCCAAGATGGACATGTTGGGCGTGCGCGCAGCGACCCTTGATGCACATGGCGCAGTGTCCGAACAGGTCGCCCATGAGATGGCAGCGGGTGCCTTGGCCCATTCAGATGCGCAGATCGCCGTGTCGATCACGGGTATCGCTGGGCCCGGTGGATCAGATCACAAACCCGAAGGCCGCGTGTGTTTTGGCGTGGCGTTTGCAGGACATGTCAGGACCCAAACCCAAGAATTTGGCGCATTGGGGCGCGACATCGTGCGGGTGAAGGCGCGCGATCACGCTTTGGACCTCTTGCTAAATGCCGTTGGCGAACTGCCCAATAAACAGGCGTAGCGGCTAAATTTACGCTAAAACTTTACGCACTTGTATTTTTGCACATTAAATTGGCGCTTCGATCCTTTCCTATGCAGTGATTGCAGGTTTTTACCGCACGCAACTGCAAAACACTCGGAGAGACCTGATGAACGCTGCTGATTCCGCATGGATCATGACCGCCACTGCCTTAGTCCTGTTTATGACATTGCCGGGACTGGCGCTATTTTACGGCGGCTTGGTCCGTTCCCGCAACGTGCTGAGCGTGTTTATGCATTGCTATGCCATCGCCTGTTTGATGTCTGTGCTGTGGTTCTTTGTTGGCTATTCCATCGCTTTTGGCCCCGGTGAAAGCGGGCTTTGGGGCGAATTGGGCAAGGTGGGCTTGAGCGGTATCACAGCCGACAGCCTGTCTGGTACATTGCCGGAAATCTTGTTCTTTGCCTTTCAAATGACATTCGCCATCATCACCCCCGCCTTGATCGTGGGTGCCTATGTGGAACGGATCAATTTTGGCTTTATGCTGCTGTTTTCAGGCCTGTGGATGTTGCTGTGCTATGCGCCCGTTGTGCATTGGGTTTGGGGCGGCGGTATTCTGGCCGATGGCGGTATCTTTGGTGATACGGGTGTCAAAGACTTTGCCGGTGGTATCGTTGTGCATGAAACCGCTGGTCTGGCGGCACTGATCCTAGCAATTTTCCTTGGACCACGTAAGAACCAAACAACACCACCGCACAATCCTGGCTTTGTTATGATTGGGGCGGCCATGCTTTGGGTTGGTTGGTTCGGCTTTAACGGTGGGTCACAATTGGCTGCGGATGGTGGTGCTGCGATGGCGATCACCGTCACGCATATCTCTGCGGCGACTGCATCGCTGACATGGGCGCTGTGGGAACGGATTAAGTTCGGTAAAGCGTCACTGGTCGGTATCGTCACAGGCACGATCGCGGGCCTTGCGTCAATCACACCTGCGTCCGGTTTTGTCGGACCATGGGCCGCACTATTGATCGGTGCGGTTGCGGGCATCCTGTGTCAGGAAGCCGTTGTGCTGATCCGTAACAAGTTCAAAATTGATGACACATTGGATGTCTTTGCCGTGCACGGTGTTGGCGGGATTTTTGGCACAATCATGATCGCGGCTTTGGGTGCTGGCACATGGGCCGCACAATTGGGATCACTGGTGATTGTGGGTGTGTTCACAACAGTTGTGACATTGGTACTGATCGTTGTTTGCCGCGCTGTCATGCCGATGCGCGTTGACGCTGAGACCGAAACCAACGGTCTTGACCTAAGCGTTCACGGCGAACGCGCTTATGATATGAGCAGCTGATCTGTTAGGTCGCGCAGGGCATCACCTTGCGCGGCGTGCCACAAAACATCAGCACGGGCGTCGCCTAACAGGGCGGCGCCTTTTGCTTTTAACTTATCTGCGCGCACCTCTGTCGACATCGGCGCCATCAGGTCATGGCGGAACCGGCGCAAACCGCCGTTCGCGAGTTTGACCGAGATTTCGACCTGGGTTTCGCTCAGTTGTGCGTCTTCAGAAACTCTGATCTTTTCACGCAGCGCGACCACGTCAGAATCCCGGCAAATCGCGTCGGTAAAGCTGGCGATTGCGCCCGTATCGTTGCCCAGCAGCGTCATCGCAGCCGTTTGCGCATAGCTGAATTTCGCGGCCAACCCTGTTGTGGGGGCGGGAATATTGCAGACCGACATCCAGCGCGGATGGGTCCGGATGTGTATACTCTCTACCTCATCGGGATCAAAACGTGCGTCCCCAAAGGCTTCGAGCATGGCGTGCAATCCATGACAACACGCATGAAACTTGTGGCTGATCGAGGTGATGTGCCAGTCACCCTTGCCGGGTTTAACGTCTTGATCCTGCCCGTGATGCGTCACACCAAAACCAAGAGGGCCCGCCAGACCATCACTGGCCGCACTCATCCCCGCCTGCGCCCACAACGTCGCCTCAACCCCGGTACGGGCCGCCAAACCGGCATTCAACGGCTTGGCCATGGTGCCAAACTGCGCCTTGAGGCCCGATGCCATGGATGCACAAAGCCCAAGGGCATGGCGGATTTCGTCCGGCTCCAATCCCAATAACCGAGCAGTGCCCAGTGTCGCGCCAAACGCGCCGGCGGTGGCAGTTTGATGATAGCCTATCTGATAATGAGCCCGGCCCAACCAAATGCCTGTGAGGATGGATGCTTCAACACCAATGGTTGTCGCCTCAATGAGTTCTTCCAGCGGCGCGTCGACCTCTTCGGCCAAAGCCAAAAGCGCCGGGATCACCGCAACCGAAGGGTGGCCGATATGCGCAAAATGGGTGTCATCATAATCAAGCGCATGAGACAATGTAGCGTTGATCAAGGCCGCCGTTGCAGCAGGCGCAGATTTGCCACCAATGATCGTTGCTGGACCCTGCCCGCGTGCCAATTGTGCTGACACAAAATCTGCAAAATCAGGTTCGCGCGCGCCCGCAATCCCGCAGGCCGCCCAATCGAACAGTGACAGCCGCATCATTGCCAGCGCTTTGTCGGGCGGCGTTGCATGTGCAAACTTGATCAGCTGGTCGGTGATCGTCATGGCGCGCTGGATGTGCTGTACAGATCAGCTGCACGCGCCTCAAACGCGCGCACAACACGGGTCATCGCCTCATTAAACACAACGCCAATGATCTTTTGCAGGATCGCATTCTTAAATTCAAAATCGACGTCGAAATGCACATTGCACCCGGTCTCTGTGTCCTCGAACATCCAATTGGAAACCATGTGTTTGAACGGGCCATCCAAATATTCAGTATGGATTTTCATCGGTTCAGGCCACAACACCACACGGCTGGTAAAACGTTCGCGGAACACCTTGAAACTGATCACCAGATCGGCGTCCATCACCCAATGATCGCCACGATCCTCGTTTGAACGGATGCGCGCAGCGGCGGTCCACGGCAGGAATTCGGGGTATTTGCCCACGTCCGCCACCAGATCGTACATCTGTTGTGCGGTATAGGGCAGCGGCTTGATCTCAGAATGGGTAGGCATTGATTTCCGTCGCAGTCAGCGTTAGCCCTATGTCACTGTTTCACCGCACAAATTCAAGAGCAAAGCCATGCCAGATCGCCCCTACGTCATTGACAACATGATCTCGGCCAAGTCGATCGCCGCTAGAATCGAAGAATTATGTCATGAAATTCATGACGAGTTCGCAGACACTGATAAACTGGTGGTTGTAGGTCTGTTGCGTGGATCATTCGTGTTCATCGCGGATCTGGTGCGCGAGTTGGACCTGCCGATTGAGGTCGATTTTCTAGAGGCCTCCAGTTACGGTGATGGCATGGAAAGCAGTCGAGAAGTGCGCATTCTCAAAGACTTACGCGGCGCTATTGAAGGGCGAGATGTGTTACTGGTCGAAGATATTGTCGACACCGGACACACACTGCACCATGTCACCAACTTGCTGAAATCACGTGAACCTGCGCGACTGAAAACCATTGCGCTGCTCGACAAACCGACCCGTCGTGAAGTCGACATGAAAGCCGATTGGACCGGCTTTGAAATCCCGGATGAATTTGTTGTGGGCTACGGTATTGATTTTGCCCAACGCAACCGTAACCTGCCCTTTATTGGCAAGGTGCGCTTTACATGAACCCCAACTGGCTGTTGCGGATGTCGCGGTGGGCGCGCAATCCGCCCTCGCCCACACGGGTCAAACTGGTTTTTGGGATTATTGCCGTGGCCGCATTGATCTGGGGCATCGAATGGCTAGGCTACTGGCCGGACTGGGCCACGTCTGAACGCATACCGCGTAAGTTCTAATATCACGAAAAAGTGTGGTGGCGTCTGCGGAGCATGGCGTTACGCTTTGATCATCAGAGGAGAGAATTATGTTTAAATCACTTAAGGTTCCATTTGGTGTTGGACTGAGTATCGCGATTGTCGCGACTGCCGGGCTTGCTGCAAGTCACACAGCCTCATCTAGCAACAAAGCAGTTGCCGCGCGCCATGCACAGATGCAAATGATCGGTTATAACACTGGTTTGTTGGGGGCGATGGCCAAAGGCGAAGTCGATTTCAGCGCTGAAATGGCAAATTCCGCCGCCATAAATTTGAACATGCTGGCGAAAATGGACACATCAACTTTGTGGACAGAAGGCACCGAACAAGGGGCTGCGGATGGATCGCGCGCCAAGGCTGAGATTTGGTCAGATGCTGCTGGCTTTGCCGATAAATTTGCAGATCTAGAGAAAGCCAGTGCAGCAATGATAGGTGCGGCTGATGTTGACGCCGTAAAAGCCGGCATGGGTGCAATCGGCGGGGCCTGCAAGGCATGCCACGAAAGCTATCGCGGTCCCAAGAACTGATCCTTGCGTAGGGTTCTCACATCACTGGCGGTCTGCGCCACTGTTGGGGCGGTTGGGTTTTACATCCTAACCGCGCCAGCCACGCTTGAGGCGGGCTATGCAAATGGGTTGCGTGCGGACGCGGCGGCGGGGCAATTGGTCTTTGCTGCGGGCGGTTGCGTATCTTGTCATGCAGCACCCGGCGCAACGGAAGAAAGCAAATTGACCCTTGTCGGGGGCCTGCCTTTTGCCAGTGATTTCGGGACTTTCTATGCACCCAATATTTCCTCTGACGAAACCCATGGCATCGGGGCGTGGTCCTTGGACATATTCGCACGTGCTTTAACCAAAGGTGTTTCACCGTCGGGCAGCCATTATTACCCGGCCTTTCCCTATACTGCCTATGCGCATCTTGAACCGCAGGATGTGGTAAATCTATACGCCTATATGCAGACTTTGCCTGCCTCGAACACGCCCAGTAAACCGCATGATGTGGCTTTTCCGTTCAACGTGCGACGCGGTTTGGGGCTTTGGAAACTTTTGTTCCACACTGAAGAATATGTTGTCCAAGGCGATCTGTCTGAAAGCGTCGCGCGCGGCAGGTATCTGGCTGAAGGGCTGGCCCATTGCGGCGAATGTCACACACCGCGCAATGGCCTTGGCGGTTTGAAGCGCGATCAATGGCTGGCAGGCGCGCCAAACCCATCGGGCAAGGGACGGATTCCAAACATCACATCCGCAGAACTTGATTGGTCAGAGGCTGATCTGGTTGAATATTTCACCTCTGGGTTCACGCCTGATTATGACAGTGCCGGTGGTGAAATGGCTGAGGTGGTCAGCAACCTTGCGCAATTACCCGAAACTGATCGCGCAGCCATTGCGGCCTACCTCAAAGCCGTACCTCCACCTCCTTAAGGTAAATCGCAGGATACTTCTTGGGATAGAACATCCGCCGCAAGTACGGGTAATGCATCGCGCAACAACGCATCGTTTATGTGATCGCTTAGGATTACGGCATAGGTGCCAAAATTGTTTTCGAACATCACAAACCTGTTGCACAGGAAATGCGGCGTTCGGTCGCCCTCAATTGTCAGGGTCAGCGTATAAGGTATGATCGCCCAATCAAACGACGATGCCCGACCCAGAATACTACGCTCGCAGAAAACTCTATGTGATAAAATTTTGCTGATCTTTGTGGTGTGTTCATATCCCTTAAGGGACATCTCGCGCGCCGCTTCTCCATCAATGCCAAAAAGCGCGCCAAGTGCGTCAAGCACACGTGGATGTGCCATATCCATCACAAAAGGCATCACCCGTTCTTGCAGGATCGCTGTATCAAACGGTGCACACATCTGTTGAGTGCGGCTGGCCCAATCTTGCTGGGCCATCGCTGGTGTAGATATGGACAACAAGGCTGCGCATAGCGCCGCCCCGAAAACCCGCATCATGCGTTTAGTTTTTTATGGCGTGCTTCCCGCAAGCGGGCAAAATCATCCCCAGCGTGATAGCTAGAGCGCGTTAATGGCGTTGCTGATACCATCAAGAACCCCTTGCCATATGCCGCCTTTTCATAGGCTGCAAATTCATCTGGATGCACAAAACGATCTACACCATGGTGTTTTGGGGTGGGCTGCAAGTACTGGCCAATGGTCAGGAAATCGATGTCAGCGGCGCGCATGTCTTCCATGACTTGAATGACCGATTGGCGATCTTCACCCAAGCCCACCATGATACCGGATTTGGTGAACATCGACGGATCAAGTTCTTTGACCCGTTGCAAAAGACGCAGGGAATGGAAATACCGCGCGCCGGGGCGCACTTCTGGGTACAGGCCCGGCACTGTTTCTAAGTTGTGGTTGAACACATCGGGGCGCGCTTCAACGACCACCTCAAGCACAGACGGATCGCAGCGGATAAAATCAGGTGTCAGAATTTCGATGGTTGTGTCAGGTGCACGTTTGCGGATCGCTCGAATGGTCTGGGCAAAATGCTCGGCGCCGCCATCCTTGATATCATCACGGTCCACAGATGTAATCACCACATGGTTCAAGCCAAGTTTCGCCACCGCATCGGCCACGCGGCCCGGTTCAAACACGTCCAAATCTTCGGGCGGCTTACCTGTGGCGATGTTGCAAAAGGTACAGGCGCGGGTGCAAACTTCGCCCATGATCATCATTGTGGCATGACCTTGAGACCAGCACTCACCGACGTTGGGACAGCCGGCCTCTTCACAAACCGTCACCAGTTTGTTGTCGCGCATGATCTTGGCCGTGTCGGCATAGCCCTGCCCGCCCGGTGCCTTTACCCTGATCCAGCTTGGCTTTTTGGGCTGCGCATTGTCCGGTTTGCGCGCTTTTTCAGGGTGGCGTTGTTCGGGGATTTTCAGATCACGCATGGCAAAACCTTTGGCTGCTTTGCCTCTAAGTAACACATTTCCCAGCTAACAAAAGACCAGCGCCCGCATCCCTGCTATGCAGATGCATTTATTGCCACCAACGCGCGCCATTTTTACGGCGCAAAGCACCACCGACGCTCCAATGATCGCGGGCAATCATCAACAAAAGCGCGATGAACGCGGCCATCACAGCCAGATCAATGACTTGATTGCGATTGATTGGGAAACCTTTGCCATTCACGGCAAAGGGGTCAAAAAATCCCTCCCAACGCCGCGTCAGCGTATAAAAATGCATCGCAGCCAATGCGCCGTAACTGCCAAATCTAAATATCCCAAGCACGGCTAGGATACACAGTAAAATCTGCACACCACCCGCCAGATAAATCTGACTTAAAGATAACTCAACGCCGTCAAAATTCTTGGCCAGAGATTGGTATTGGGTTGGCGTGATCACCTTATGGGCGGCCCATAAAAACATGAACCACGCTAAGCCCAATCGTAAAATCAATAGGGCAGCAGCATCGCGACGATCTTGGGCAGTCATGGGCAAACTCCTTGCATTGCTGCGTTACTACTGTGCTGACTTTCACCTGCACAGACGCAAACCCACAGCACACGCAAAGGTGAGCCACCCTTCTTTCCATTCACCCTTTCTTAAATACCGTCCAACCGAACAAACACACGCGCAACTGAGGTTTGGGACCACCTGTTTGGCCAGTGTGCACGCTGCGTTTAGCCAATCATCGCACCACCCGGCCCAATTGTTTCATCATAATGCCGCTTCAGACGCATGAGCGCGATGCGCAGCACAATTTTACCGGACCGCGCTGACCAGCCCAAGCGTTTCTCAGTGGTTTCCAACCCTTCTAGATAACAACAGCACCGCAAGACCACGTCCGACAACCCCGGCCCCAAATCAGCCAGTGCCGTGGCAACCCGTGCACGCGCGTCAGCTGGGGCATCAGACGCACCACCTGATCTGGGTCCACTGCCCGTGCCGGGCGTCAAAAAACGATCCCAGTTCTGCGTGACCTTTGTGCCCATTTGCGCCAGTTCAAAATCTTCACGCAACCGCTCACCTGCGTGGACCAATTCTTCACGCAAAAACGGTTTGCCGCTCTTGTCACGTCGACGCGCCAAGGCAGCCAGCGGGCTTTCGGCAAGGTTATAGCGCACGCGCCGCGATGGTTCTGCCTCTGGATCATCGGTTTCAACGTCATCGCCACAGGCGTTTAGCCCCCGTGCGAACGGTGCCTGCGCCTCACCAAAACCATTGGCCTTTGCCGGTTTGGTGTTTTGCTCGCTCAACATCTTTTCCAAGGCCGCACGCCCGGCAGTGGTGATGTGATAGCGAATGATGTGGCCACTATTGGACGGTGCAATCCATTCCTTGAGCGCCATCGCCTGTGCAATTGTCGAGGACACCACCGCCGTTCGGGCGCTACCGCCATTTGCTGTATCACGCACAACCACCGCGTTACCCATCTCTTTTGCAACGGCCAATACGGCTCCTGTCTCACAAAGTCGGCGCAAAATACGCATAGATTCCCGCGCCAATGTGGTTTCGTCAGGCAGGGTGTTGAGTGTGGTATGGGTCATGGGCGCAGGTTCCTTGATTTTTATCGGGGCAGTACCGGATTGAGAGATATGCTGTGCCTGTCCAAGTTTTCGCAGCACCGCATCGACAAGCGGATCATCTCGCCGGGTCTCAATCCTGCGAATTTGGCGCAAGATTGTAGATGCATGACAGCCAGCAGCACGGGCCAGCGCGCGAATCGGCTGCCCTTTTTCTGTGTGAGCCAGATAATGTAGCGCGCTGACTGGGACCCAGCCGGGCATATCAGATGGTACAACGGCTTTCATTCTTGCGTATTTCTCCTCTTTGAGCGGATTTATCCGCAAAGTTATCCACACAACCTAGGGCTGATGAATTTCACCACCGCTCAAAATACATGCTTTGGTAATCATTGTTTATAAAAGATAAACAGTTGTGAAAGCGGCGTGCGGCGATTGGTGACGCTACGCAACACCCGCTTTGGTTGTGCGATTATGGTGGTGATAGGCGATTCTTCGCCGTGCTTTTCTTGAACAAAGGACCCGCCATGCAAGACATCATTTCAATGCTTCACACCCTGCACCGTCCCGCCCTTTTGATGCGTGCCGCGCGGATCGGCGCAGAGGATTATCGCCGCGCAACACATTTGCCCCGTTTGTTAGGCTACGGTGTATTGCCACGCCACGGTGAAGCGCTCTTGAAATTGATGGAGATTGAGGCCGACCTAAACACACAACGCAAAACATCGGACGCAGGCTATAGCCTGATCCGTCATGTCGATATTCTGATTGCGATGGTCGGTGAGGCGCGCGTGCTGCGCGCATCACATTTGGCCGAAGTGCCAAAAACGGTTGATGAGTGAGCGCACGCAGTCGCGCGATCACTCAGATCAATTACATAAAGCTGTCGGGTTCGGCAGCTTTTTTCTGTGCCACATAAGCGTCCAGTGCGTCGCGAATGGCCGGATCCATGGGAGGTTGCTGGTAATCTGCCAGCATTTTTTCAACACGGATCGTCGCCAAGGCTTGGGTGTCGCGCGCGCCTTCATCTTCCCATGTTTCAAAAGGTTTGTAGTCCAGCAGATCAGATTTCCAGAATGCCGATTTGAAATTCGCCTGCGTGTGCGCGCAGCCAAGGTAATGCCCGCCCGGGCCGACTTCGCGGATGGCATCCATTGCTTGGGCATTCTCATCGATTTCAACACCGCGCGCGATGTGGTGCAACGCCCCCAATTGGTCCGCATCCATCACAAACTTTTCAAACGAACTCACCAACCCGCCCTCAAGCCAACCACAAGAGTGCAGCATAAAGTTTACGCCCGCCAGCAGCCCCATGTTCAAACTGTTTGCGGTTTCATACGCGGCCTGTGCATCCGGCAATTTTGAGCCACAGAATGACCCGGCAGAACGGTATGGCAAATTCATGCGCCGTGCCAATTGACCCGCACCATAGGTAATATGTGCAGCTTCTGGTGTGCCAAAGGTCGGCGCGCCGGAATTCATGTCAATTGATGTCACAAAGGCCCCCATAACAATCGGTGCGCCGGGACGGACCAACTGGCTATAGGCAATACCCGCCAGCGCTTCGGCCAACACTTGTGTCAACGTGCCCATTACAGACACAGGTGCCATGGCACCCCCGACGATAAACGGTGAAATGATACAAGCTTGGTTGTTTTCAGCGTAGACCTTCAGCGCGCCCATCATCACATCATCAAACGTCATCGGAGAGTTGATGTTGATCAGTGAGGTCATCACAGTATTCTGCTGCACAAAGTCCTCACCAAAGAGAATGCCACACATATCCACACTGTCTTGTGCGCGGCTGGGTTCGGTCACCGAACCCATGAACGGCTTATCGCTGAGGGTCATGTGCGCATACAGCATGTCCAGGTGGCGCTTGTTGACCGCCACATCAGTAGGTTCACAAACGGTGCCGCCGGAATGGTGCAACCATTTGGACATGTAGCCCAGTTTCACAAACTTGTTGAAATCCGCCATCGTGGCATAGCGTCGTCCCCCCGCCGCATCGCGCACAAAAGGCGGCCCATAGACCGGTGCCAAAACTAGGCTTTTGCCGCCGACAACAACATTACGTGCCGGATTGCGGGCATGTTGGGTATATTCGGAGGGGGCCGTTTTGCACAATTCGCGCGCCAGACCTTTGGGGATACGGACGCGATCACCGTCAATGGATGCACCTGCGGCGCGCCATAACGCCAACGCATCCGGGTTGTCCGGGAAATTCACACCAATCTCTTCAAGAATGATGTCCGCGTTGCGCTCGATGATATCCAAGGCTTCGTCGTTCAGCACTTCGTAGTTAGGGATATTGCGCTCAATGTATTTTGCTGTCTCAAATGACACTGCGCTGCGCTCTGCGCGCCGTGCCGCACCGCCGCCGCCCCGTGCCCGTCGTGCTGATTCCGCCATTGTAGTCCCCTCTTGTGCCAGATGTTGCCCCGTAGCTATCCCATTCCAGACCGCCCCTTCGCGCAGATAACGGCTAGACAGGGAAGAAAGCGACATCATCTTTCTCAAAGGGGTCGTTTGCGTGTGCAAATGAACCCTATTACACCCCAGCAAAGGCATATCGACATGCGACACACCACTTGCCACTTTGCCCGACCGCGCATAATCAGGCAGGCATGACAAATATCACATCCCCCACCGCTCCCGACACACATCATGACCGCCTGCTGATCATCGATTTTGGCAGCCAGGTCACGCAACTGATCGCCCGCCGTCTGCGCGAGTTGAATGTGTTTTGCGAAATTCACCCCTTCAACAGCGTTACAGATGAATTTCTGGCTGAGTTTGCGCCAAAAGCGGTGATTTTCTCAGGGGGGCCATCGTCGGTCTTTGCCGATGGTGCCCCCATGCCACCAAAATCTGTTTTTGATCTGGGCATTCCGATCCTTGGTATTTGTTATGGCCAACAGGTGATGATGCATCTGCTGGGCGGCAAGGTTGAACGCGGCCACGGCACCGCCGAATTTGGTCGCGCCTATGTCACCCCCGAAGATCGCAAGCTGGCGATGCTAGAGGGCTGGTTTGAGGCTGGGCGCGAACAAGTCTGGATGAGCCACGGGGATCACGTCAGCGAAATCGCACCGGGTTTTGAAGTTTATGGCACCTCACCTAATGCGCCGTTCGCGATCACAGGCGATACGGCACGTCATTTCTACGCTGTGCAGTTTCACCCAGAAGTGCACCACACGCCAAATGGTGCAAAGCTCTATGAAAACTTTGTAAAGCTTGCGGGCTTCAAAGGCGACTGGACGATGAGCGCCTACCGCGAAGAAGCCATTGCCGCGATCCGCGCACAGGTCGGCGATCAAAAGGTGATCTGCGGGCTATCAGGCGGTGTGGATTCCTCCGTTGCCGCGGTGCTGATCCATGAGGCGATTGGTGATCAACTGACCTGCGTGTTTGTCGATCACGGCCTCCTGCGCAAAGGTGAGGCCGAAGAAGTCGTCACCATGTTCCGCGACAATTACAACATGCCGCTGATCCACGCAGATGAGCAGGACCTGTTCTTGGGCGAATTGGACGGGCAAAGCGACCCTGAAACCAAACGTAAGATCATCGGCAAGCTGTTTATCGACGTGTTCCAGAAACACGCCAAGGAAGTGGGCGATGCAAAATTCCTCGCGCAAGGGACGCTCTACCCCGATGTGATTGAATCTGTGTCATTTTCCGGCGGTCCCAGTGTCACGATCAAAAGCCACCACAATGTTGGCGGTTTGCCCGAAAAGATGGGCCTGAAACTGGTCGAACCCCTGCGTGAGTTGTTCAAAGACGAAGTGCGCGCCCTTGGCCGTGAACTTGGGCTGCCCGCCAGCTTTATTGGTCGCCACCCCTTTCCCGGTCCCGGCCTTGCCATTCGTTGCCCCGGCGAGATCACCCGCCCGAAACTAGATATCCTGCGCGAGGCCGACGCGGTCTATATCGACCAAATTCGCAAGCACGGTCTGTACGATGAAATTTGGCAGGCGTTTGTCGCCATCCTGCCCGTGCGCACCGTTGGCGTGATGGGGGATGGGCGCACCTATGATTTCGCCTGCGCGCTGCGTGCTGTGACATCCGTTGATGGCATGACGGCGGATTATTACCCGTTCAGCCATGAATTCTTGGGCGAAACCGCCACCCGGATCATCAACGAAGTGCCGGGCATCAACCGCGTCACCTATGACATCACATCCAAACCTCCGGGCACGATTGAGTGGGAATGAACCCGCCAACCATGTCCCATGGTGATCATCGCATCAACACATGATGCGCGTCCTATTACATATCGGGCGTGCCAAGACTGGTACGTCATCTCTACAACATTTCCTAAGCAATAATCCGGCTTTTTTGGAATCGATCGACCATTATTACCCGCCGACCATTCCTGAAAAAAAGATCAATCATAATAGCTACTTCGAAGAACTGGCTTTGCCAGCCACTGCGCGTGGACCTGATCGCATCGCCGAGTTGCTGAACAGGCTACATCCAGAGCGTGTGAACATTATATCAGCGGAATCGTTGCAAAATGTCGATCCGTTCCATGTCGCCAAAATTTTTGAACATTGCGAGGTGCAGGTTGTTTGTTATCTGCGACATGAATTTGATATGTTGGTCAGCGGCCACGCGCAGTCCGTCAAGGCAAGTGGCGCGGTCCAAAGCATCGACAGCTATATCGAAGCGCGCTACCGCAATTTGGACTACAACGCATTTCTGACATCATGGGCCAAAGCCTTTGACGACAGGCTGCGCGTGGTTGTTTATCACCCCGCAAAGTTCCACAACGAATCTATTGTATCGGACTTTATGCACCGATTTGTGTCCGACCCACCTTCAGATGTGTTGACCACGCAGAACCAATGGCGCAACCCGTCGCTGACACGCACCACATTGCCATATGTGCTGCACATCAACCGCAACCCGGATCAATTTCCGCTGCCAGCATATCTGACTGCACGTGAACGCGTTGTTGGCTTTGGCAAGCTTTCGCAAAAGTATCCGGGACGCCTGCGCCTTCCCCTGCGCTGGCGCGAACGCTTGGGTCCGCAATTTCAAGCCAGTCAACAGACCTGGGCGCGCCGCTATCTTGATCACCCTGCCCCCTTTGAATACGCAGCATATCCAGCTTCCACAACAGACCCGGCGCTCGAAGAACATACCATTCATGCATTGCATCAAGAGTTCCTTGAGGTATTGCAGTCTATGCGCGGTACTCAGGAAATGACATGAAGTCCTCTGCGTTTTGAATGGCAGATGCACCAATAAATTCGGAGATCAGGTCAGATGAACACCACCTTACGCGCCGCCCTTTGGATGATTGGCGCAATCGCCTCATTTTCGGCCATGGCCATTGCGGGGCGTGAACTTGGCGGGCGTTATGACACTTTTGAGATCATGATGTACCGCAGCGCCTTTGGCGCGGCTGTGGTGATCATTCTGGCCTTTGCGACGGGTGCATGGCGACAGATCAACACACGTAACATGGGCCAACAGGTGGTGCGCAACCTTGCACATTTCACCGGGCAAAATCTGTGGTTCTACGCGGTCACCGTAATCCCGCTGGCACAAGTGTTCGCACTTGAATTTACCTCACCGCTTTGGGTGATCGTATTGTCCCCGTTGATCTTGGGCGAACGGTTAACGATGGTGCGCGGCGTTGCGGCGATCATGGGGTTCATCGGCATCCTGATCGTCGCGCGCCCCAGTATTGAGGGGATAAACGCGGGCGTTCTCACTGCCGCCTCCTCAGCGATCTTTTTTGCGCTGACCATCATGTTCACCAAACGCCTTACTCGGACGCAGACCATCACCTGCATCCTGTTCTATCTAACCACAATGCAATTGATCTTTGGATTGATTGCTGCCGGGTATGACGGTGATATCGCGCTACCTGACAGCGACAGTTTGCCCTTGCTTGCGCTAATCGGTGCATGTGGCCTCATGGCGCATTATTGTCTGACAAACGCCCTGTCGATTGCACCCGCTACGGTTGTAGTTCCGATAGATTTTGTCCGCCTGCCCGTCATCGCAATCCTTGGCATGTTACTTTATTCCGAGGCATTGGATGTTTGGGTATTTGTGGGTGCTTTGGTTATTTTCACCGGAAATTACCTCAATATTTGGGTCGAAACACGGAAAACTGTTGCGAAAAAGCCGTGACGCAGGGTCACAACCTATGCTTACCCTGCGTAAGTAATTGACCGAAGGGGGTTGAATTTCGCAATAACAATACATCCCGCGCAAAATATGTGTTTTGCCCTGCGGCGACTTACTTCTGGGGAGGAGTGAAAATGAAGAGATTTATTCTGGCCACGACGGCTTTGACAGCATCCGCATTCGCCGCGCAGGCTGGCGGTCTTGATCGGTCCAACCAAGACATCGGTCTGATATTTGAAAGCGGCAACCGCTTTGAGTTGAGCTTTGGCTCAGCCAACCCAACCATTGATGGTACAGACGGTTTTTCAGGCGGCACAACAGCAAACATCGCAGGCAACTTCAACATCATCAGTGGTGGTCTGCGCTATGAATTCAACGACCAGGTTTCAGTCGCGTTGCTCGTTGACGAACCATTTGGATCTGACATCAGCTATCCGGTAAATGCGACCTCAGTAGCACTTGGCGGAACCAAAGCGGTTGTGGACAGCATCGCGTTCACCGTGCTTGGTCGCTATAAGTTCAATGACAGCTTTAGCGTTCATGGTGGCCTGCGCTATCAAGAAATCGAAGCCAACGTCGCCCTGCGCGGCGCTGCATATGCTGGTCTAAGCGGCTATGATGCGAATTTTGGTTCTGACGGCGCTGTTGGCTTTTTGATCGGTGCTGCTTTTGAAAAGCCTGAAATCGCTTTGCGTGTTGCGCTGACGTATCAATCAAAGATCACACATGATCTGCCGACTGCGGAAACACACACCAACGCACTTGTTTTTGGTGGCAACACTATTTCAAGCATAACTGAGGTTGTAACACCCGAAAGCTTGAACTTGGAATTCCAAAGTGGTGTAGCAAAAGACACTTTGGTGTTCGGATCAATCCGCTATGCACGCTACAGCGATACAATTGTGAACCCGATTGGTTTTGACGGTCTAACCGCAACACCCAGCCTGACCGACATCGAAGATTCAACGGACTACGAAATTGGTATTGGCCGTAGGTTCAATGATCAATGGTCTGGTTCGGTCGCAATTGGCTACCAAAGAGAAAACGGCGACAACTTGGTGTCGCCTCTCGCTCCTACGGATGGTGCAAAATACATCTCGTTGGGTGCCAAATATCAAGCGTCGGATCGCATGGATATTTCTGCGGGCATCCGTTACACAAAAATTGGCGACGCGCTTGCGCAAACCGGTGGTGCAGCCCGCGCATCTTTTACGGATAATGATGCGATTTCGGTTGGCTTCAAGATTGGGTACAACTTCTAAACGCACCCACAATAATTCAAAGAAACCCCGGTGCAGAGATGTGCTGGGTTTTTTTGTATCTTGCGCAGGAACCGGGTCGCCATCGGCTGCTTCAATGCCTAAACCGCCCATATGACAGATCAAAAAACCATCTCATCGCGCGCATGGACCGAAATGTTGGTGCTTGCATTTCTATGGGGGGCATCATTCCTTAGTGTGCGCGTCGCATTGGATGAAATTGGGCCGCTGACATCTGTGGCGCACCGCGTTGGATGGGCGATGATTGCACTTTGGGTCGCTGTCTTGGTGATGCGCCTGCCCCTGCCCCGCGACCCACGCGTTTGGGGTGCATTTCTGGTCATGGGCCTGATGAACAACGTAATCCCCTTTGGTTTGATGGCATGGGGGCAATTGCATATCGAAAGCGGTCTTACCTCGATCCTAAACGCGGCAACCGCGATATTTGGTGTCTTGGCGGCAGCGATCTTTTTTGCGGACGAACGCCTATCTTTGCGCAAATTTGTCGGTGTCGCACTGGGTTTCGCAGGTGTCGCCACCGCAATTGGTTTAGAAAACCTGCGTGACTTTGACATCCGATCCCTTGCACAATTGGCGGTGATCGCCGGGACCGTGTCTTATGCGCTTGCCGGAGTTTGGGCCCGCAAGATGCTTGCGGGACAACCACCACAGCTTGCCGCCGCTGGCATGGTCACGGGGGCTGCATTGATCATGTTGCCAGCCGCGTGGATTGTCGAAGGCCCGCTGACGCTCAACCTTCAGACGCCAACGCTACTGGCCATTGGCTATTATTCACTGGCGGCAACGGCATTTGCCTATTTGCTCTATTACCGCGTGTTGGGGATGGCGGGCAGCGGCAACTTGATGCTGGTCACACTTTTGGTGGCACCCGTCGCCATTCTGCTTGGGGCGTTGATCCTGAATGAAACACTGCGCCCTGCGGCCTACGGCGGATTTGCTTTGTTGGCACTCGGATTACTTGTGCTAGATGGCCGCATCTGGCGTCTGCTGCGCGGCTGGGTTAGTCAGGGGAAAACCTGAACAACGGACCTGACGATATGCTGTATTCCTCTGCTCAAGAATGGCGCGATGCGCGGCACCGCAAAGTACTGGTCTTTGCCATGTCCGGACTTGGTAAAACCCATCTATCCGGGCTGTTGCGCGGGTCCTGCGATTGGTTCCACTATTCCATCGATTATCGCATCGGCACGCGCTATTTGGGCGAAACCATCACTGACAATGCCAAGGCTGAGGCAATGAAAGTGCCGTTTTTGCGCGATTTGCTGCTGAGTGACAGCATCTATATTGGGTCCAACATCACCTTTGAAAACCTAAGCCCCGTGGCAACCTGGCTTGGCAAGCCCGGCGACCCTGAAAAGGGTGGATTGCCGATGGCTGAATACTCCAAACGCCAAGAGGCATTTCGCGAAGCCGAGATTGCGGCACTGATGGACACAGGGCATTTTGCGCGCCGCGCTCAATCTTTGTATGGTTATGACCATTTCATCTGTGACACGGGTGGATCAATCTGTGAATGGGTTGATCCAGCTGATCCCGATGATCCCTTACTCAAGGCACTGTCCGAGGAATGTCTGCTGATCTGGATCAAAGGTGACGCCGCACATACCCAGGAACTCATACGCCGCTTTGACAAAGCCCCCAAACCCATGGCCTATCAGCCTGAATTTTTATTGCGGGTTTGGCAGGAATATCTGAATGAAAACAAATGTTCAGAGGATGACGTTGATCCTGATGCGTTTATCCGGTGGACCTATGCCCAAGCGCTCTCGCATCGCCAACCGCGCTATGAAGCGATGGCGAAATGGGGCATCACAGTAACCGCAGATCAAATCGGCACGCTGCGCGGTGAGGCGGATTTTGTCGATCTGGTTGCGGACTGCCTTTAAGTAACGGCCCCACACGAAAGCTCCCTCATGTCCCCTCAGTTCACTAGCGCGTGATGCACAGGGGCTGGAAAAAAATCAACGATCAAACTACCTATACGAGAATCTCTACAAGGATACGTCTTCATGCCTATCAAAATTCCCGCTGCCCTGCCCGCCTTTGACGTGTTGACACGTGAAGGTGTGATGGTTGTGGACGAAGATTTGGCATCACGACAAGACATCCGCCCCTTGCGGATCGCACTTTTGAATTTGATGCCCAAAAAGATTCAAACTGAAAACCAGTTTGCCCGTTTAATCGGGGCCACGCCGCTGCAAATCGAACTTACGTTGTTGCGCATGTCAGACCACCAGACACGCAATACAACTGCCGAGCATATGGAAAGCTTTTATCGTCCTTTTGAAGAGGTGACAGATGAAAAGTTTGATGGATTGATCATCACAGGTGCGCCCATTGAACATATCCCGTTTGACGATGTGACCTATTGGGATGAATTGACCCGCGTGATGAACTGGACGCAAACCAATGTGCATTCCACCTTTGGGGTCTGCTGGGGCGCGATGGCGATGATCCATCACTTTCATGGGGTTAAAAAGCATCTATTAGAGCACAAGGCATTTGGCTGCTTCCGCCATAAGAACCTAGCACCTGCATCACCATATTTGCGTGGCTTTTCAGATGAATGCGTGGTGCCCGTGTCGCGCTGGACAGAGATTAAACAGGCAGAAGTCGACGCCAAACCTGCGTTAGTTACATTGCTGGGCAGTGATGAGGTTGGTCCCTGTTTGATCGAAGATCCAAATCACCGTGCGCTCTATGTCTTTAACCATTTTGAGTATGATCGCGACACATTGAAACAAGAATATGATCGCGATGTTGCTGCTGGTACGCCGATTAACGTGCCGTGCAATTACTATCCATCCGATGATCCATCGATCACACCAACCAACCGCTGGCGCAGCCATGCGCATCTGCTTTATGGCAATTGGATCAATGAGATATATCAATCCACCCCGTTTGAGATGGCGAACATTGGGCGTTAAAATGTTTATCTTTTTGGCCCTGATGGCCGCTTTTATTGCTGCGACGCAGTGGCGTGCATTCACGCGCGAGGCGGCAGCAGAGCGTGCCTATCCAGTGACCGGGCAAATTGTTAACGTCGATGGTGTGCCTGTGCATGCTCAAGTGATGGGCAATGGTCCTGATCTGGTGCTCATTCACGGGGCCAGCGGAAATTTACGCGATTTCACGCTTGGGTTTGTTGACCAACTGGCCGCGCATTACCGCGTCATCGCGTTTGACCGCCCCGGCCTTGGCTGGACAGGTCGTTTGCCCGGCAACAAAGGTGCGTGGAATGCCAGCGCTGAAACACCACTAGAACAAGCCATGCTGCTGCAAAAAGCCGCAGATCAGCTTGGTGTTAGCAACCCAATCGTATTGGGCCATTCTTATGGGGGCGCTGTGGCCTTGGCATGGGGCTTGGCGCGCACCAAAGAAACAGCCGCGCTTGTTTTAGTCTCAGCTGCCGCAGAACCTTGGCCGGGTGATTTGGGGCTGCTGTATCAAGTGACCAGTTCGGCCCCCGGTGGTGCCTTGCTGATCCCGCTGGCGACTGCATTTCTGCCCCAGACAGCCGTGAACAGCAGCATTACCGCCATTTTTGCCCCCCAAGATGCGCCCGAAGGCTATGCAGATCACGTTGGACCCGGCCTTACCTTGCGCCGTGAAAGCACACGTGCGAACGCTCAACAAGTCAACGGACTGTACCCGCATATCGTTGATATGAAAGCGCAATATCATACACTAACCATGCCCATCGAAATAATACACGGTGACGCTGACACCATCGTCCCAGCTGATATCCATGCCAAAGTGCTGATCAACGATGTACCGAATGGCGCGCTGACAATGTTGCCGGGGATCGGGCACATGCCACATCACACCGACCCGCAGGCTGTGATGGAAGCCATTGATCGCGCGGCATCACGTGCGGGTTTGCGTTAATCGCATTAACATCCCATATAGAGGTCAGACAAAAGTTTTGAGGAGGCCACATGGACCTGCCCTTTGATGGCGCGATCAGCGCGTTTTTTGAGAATGACGCGCCAAAAGATATCCGCGATGCCCTGCGCCGTGCGGATAAGGGTGATATTTTAACACCGTCCTACCCTCATCCAGAAAAACTGGCACGCAAGCGGTATGAAAAAGACTATGAAAAATTGCAGATTGAACTGGTCAAATTGCAATCCTGGGTCCGCGACAGTGGCACACGTATCGCCATGGTGTTTGAGGGGCGCGACGCCGCTGGCAAAGGCGGAACCATTGGCCGTTTCCGTGAAAACCTAAATCCGCGGGCGGCCCGTGTTGTCGCCCTTTCGAAGCCTACTGAAACGGAACAGGGCGAATGGTATTTTCAGCGGTATATCAAACACCTGCCCTCTGCCGGTGAAATGGTGTTCTTTGATCGCAGCTGGTACAACCGCGGCGTTGTTGAACCTGTTTTTGGGTTTTGCACCGATGTGCAGCGCGAACATTTTTTCAAACAGGTAAACCCCTTTGAGGCCATGCTGGTTGAGGACGGAATACATGTTTTCAAATTCTGGCTGAACGTCGGGCGCGCCGAACAATTGGGCCGCATGCTGGCGCGCGAACGTGATCCACTCAAGCAATGGAAACTCAGCAGCATTGACGTCAAAGGCCTGTCGAAATGGGACGCTTACAGCACAGCGATCAAAGACACCCTTACCCGCAGTCACACGGATGCCGCCCCTTGGACAATCATCCGTTCTGACGACAAGCGCCGCGCACGCCTGAACGCAATCCGCACAGTATTGCATGCCTTTGACTATCCGCAGAAAGACACCAAGGCGATTGGCAAAATCGACACGTCGATCTGTGGCGGGCCGGACATCTGGGATGTCTAAACGCGGCTACCACCACGGCAATCTTAAACAAGCGCTGATTGATGCCGCGCTTGAGTTGATTGAGCTGCGCGGGCCAACCGGGTTTACCCTGTCAGAGGCTGCCAAACAGGCGGGTGTCACCCCAGCGGCGGTCTATCGCCATTTCGAAGGGCGCGAAGACCTGATCGCTGAAGGCGCGATGCAAGGCTACGAGATTTTTGCCGATCTGATGGAATTTGCCTATAAATCTGGTCAACCCTCAGCACTCAAGGCGTTTGAGGCAACGGGCCGCGCTTACCTCGCCTTTGCCCGAAAATATCCCGGTCACTACATCGCAATGTTTGAAAGCGGCATTTCGGTGAACCGCACACCAGAACTGGCAGCCGTCGCCAACCGCGCCAATGGCGTGTTGGAACAAGCCGCGGATGACCTAAGCCAACACATCCCTGCCGATAAACGCCCGCCCGCATCGATGTTTTCTGCCCATATCTGGGCCATGAGCCACGGCGTTGTTGAACTATTCGCCCGTAACTCACCGGGGCGCGCATCGCCGTTTCCACCCGAAGAACTGCTTGAAAGCGGGATTGGAATTTACCTGCGCGGTTTGGGGTTGGTCAGCCCGGATGAATAGGTTCTATGATCTGTTCCCCCAAAAACGGCCCCTTATTTAAGAGAATACGCAGGCTATCCAATTGTGTTTTTCGCCGTGGCCTTGGTGATTTCAGCAAAATCGTCAAATCCACTTATGTACAGGCAGATGTCCTTGGAATTGCCGACAGCTCCAGCGAGAACCGATATTCCGTGGATGCCACGATACGCCTGCCACATGGTAACCTCACCGTCATCCGCGCGCGCAGTATTGCACGGGTCCAATGGTTTATGGCCAAAACCTGCGTCGAGGTACGACACCGCGAAAGTGGCGGGACGCACTACAGATTGGCCGCCCCCTCATTGTGCGCCCCGTGACCCTATAAAACGGATCTTGGTCGAAAAACCCATTCTTTTTGGCCTTAAATATCCGGAGGGGGTCCGGGG
>JBARCK010000018.1:0-1948 GCA_049794015.1 Sulfitobacter sp.
GTCGATTCAGGTGTTTCCAATGTTCTTTCTGCCTGGCTCGCGGGAAGATTCGATTTTCTTGATGAGGGTGAATTTGACGGTCAGCATGGGACGGGCGTTGCTGGGATCGTGGCACTTGGTCAAACGCTTAACAGTCCCAAGGTCGCTCCGGAAGCTGTTGGATGCATACTTTACGATGTGCCACTTTTCCCAAAAGGCCCTTTCTTAACCAAATACGCAAACGGCTTTTCGGATTTTTTAGAGGAATTAGAGCAAGCTGTTGCAGAGGCAAGTGAAGGTCATGGCGTCAAGATCTTTAATTTATCGATCAACGTAACATCGGACGTTGATCGGTATCGGTATGGGCTATATGCGGCGCGGCTAGACCAAATTGCAGATACCTACGGGGTTATTTTTGTGAATTCCGCCGGAAATTTGCCGGTTGGTCAATCACGTGCCCCTTGGCAAAAAAAGCCCAGCGATGTTGTTTCTTATTTTGCGTCACGCACGCAGCCGGATACAATTTTTCAGCCATCGGAAAGTGTTCGCTCGATTTCTGTTGGAGCACTCAACCCACCGAATACGTCCCAAATGCAAGACGCACCAACAGTTTATTCGACGCGTGGCCCGGGATTGCAAGTCGGCGTTAAGCCTGATGTGGCGGCCTATGGAGGCGCTGGCGGCGTCGGCCCTGGAAACCCAACAGGTCTGAAATCAATCACGTCCACAGGGATCTCTCAGGATGTGGCCGGAACGAGTTTTGCAGCTCCCCTAATCTCGCGTCTCCTTGCGGGATTGGATCGTGATACCCAGGGAGGACTAGGGTCAGAGGCCTTGCGGGCAATGCTATTGCATCATTCCAATATTCCTGACCCATTAACAAAGCGCGGAATGAAGGACATTGGGCGACAGTTTGCGGGATATGGGCAACCAACAAGCGTGGCTCAGATGTTGGAGACTGATGACCATGAAGTCACCATGGTTTTTCAAAGTAGACTTACAGTGGGCGCTCGGCGGCCTGCGATTTTGCGCTTTCCTTTCTCCTGGCCTCAAAGTTTGGTTGGCCCGCAAAGTGCCTGCTCGGGCCAGGTCAAGATGACACTTGTCTATTCGCCCCCTTTGGATCCTGCCTTCGGGGCCGAGTTCGTACGTGTGAATTTGGAAGCATCTCTACGACAGAGGCAAGTTAAGAAAAATCAAGACGGCCAATACGGGTACACCAACCAAGTGGATGCACGTTATTTGCCGAATTCTGCCAGCCTCGGAATTCCTGAGAAGGCGCTTATTACGCATGGTTTGAAATGGTGGCCATCAAAACAATACAGCCGCAATCTCAACGATCGGGGAGAAACCTCGGAGTGGCGGCTAGAGGTTACAAGTCTCGTTCGAGCGGAGGCGGAGTTTCCAGTTGCTGGTGTTCCCTTCGCGGTCCTTCTCACAATTAGAGACCCGGAAGGCACAAAACCGATTTTTGCTGAAATGCGCCAGTCACTTCAGGCAAGCCGAGCAAATGCACAAGATATTAAGGCCGCTACAAGACTGCGTCCGCGACGCTAGGATTTATGAGGGATAGCGTGTTTGACTTGGACATCTTAGCCGCGCGACATGGCGTAACTCTCTACTATAAAGATGAAAAGACGAACAAAGATCGGTTTTACCACTTAGACCTTTCCACGAGCTTATGGGGGGATCATATCATAAACCGTCAATGGGGAAGACGGGGAACTTGGGGACATCTTCGATTGGATCGTTTCGACAGTAGTGATGCTGCTTTCGGCGCGATGGAAAAAATCATTGGTTCTAAGATTGCGCGTGGATATTCGGTAAAACTTGAAAGATGACCCCTAAACAAGCCTTCTCTATTGAGCGACTTCTCGCCGTCGTCCTTATGGTTTTTGTCGCGCTACAGTCATTACACGTGAATATTGCTTAATCCATTTGGCCTTGTCAGGGCTGAGCCATGTGATCA
>JBARCK010000019.1:0-5029 GCA_049794015.1 Sulfitobacter sp.
CAGCAGGTTATCAGAATTACCGATCACAGCTTGTTTGCGAAATACTGACAGGAAACCCAACGGAATCTTTTACCAGCGCGGCAATGCAGCACGGCACAGATACCGAACCACAAGCCCGCGCCATGTACTCAATGACCGAGGGTCACACGATTGTTGAGGTGGGTTTTGTACCGCACCCGACAATTCCAATGAGCGGTGCCAGCCCAGACGGGTTAGTGGGCGATGATGGGTTGGTTGAGATCAAATGCCCGCAACCCACTGAGCATATCCGAGTGCTGACAGGTGGCGCTATAAAGCGCAATTACCTGCTGCAAATGATGTGGCAAATGGAATGCACGGGCCGCGATTGGTGCGACTTCGTATCATTTTGCCCTGCCCTGCCCAATGAAATGCAGCTGCACGTTCAGCGCGTTGAAAAGGACGCTGAACAGGTTGGCAAAATCCTAGAGGCGGTTAAGGCGTTCAATGTTGAAACGGATGCTTTGGTCAAAAAACTGCAATCCAAATATCTGGAAAAGGCAGCATGACCCCTTTTGAACAAATGAAGGCCAGCGCCGAGGCATCTAACGCGCGGCTTCGGGATGTAACCGAAGTTTCAAGCCGCGTTGAGAAGCGCAAGACGCCTCGGACATACCTATCACCGATATGCATCCCTTGCCCTAATGTTGCCCGCCGACGCTCGGTTGTTGGCCAGATGCGTGCAAGGGGAGTGAAAGTCCGCGAGATTGCCGACGCTCTAGATATCACCCTTTCCACAGCCAAGAGCGATAGCGCCAAGATGAGATCCGCATGAGCACCCCCGCCGAAATATACGCAACCTATCTTGAAAACGAGGCTCATTCAAAGGCCCTTATCCCGTGCATGGGTGTGGATGATTACGCCCGTTGCGTTGATATGGCCGCACAATTTCACGGCGTATCCTATGAGGTGGCACGTGATGCGGTTTCTGACAATCTCAGCGTGCTGGGGGCGGGGTAATGGCCGCGGTTGTACGCCTCATAAATTCCGAAACGCGGGCGAGGGCCAAGCATTGGCTGAACATCGCAGAACCGGGCGTCATTGTCACCTTTCGCAAACCAACCCGAACGAATGAGCAGAACGCCAAAATGTGGGCGTGCCTGAACGACATATCTACCCAAAAGGAACTGCACGGCAAGAAGCGCGACAAAGACGTTTGGAAAGCCGTGATGATGCGCGAGCTAGGCCATGAGGTCAGCTTCGAAACCGATCTGCAAGGCGATGTTTTCCCCATGGGGTACAGCACCAGCAAGCTAACCGTTGGGCAGATGGGCGACTTGATAACCGTCATTGTGAAATGGGGTGACGAAGTGGGTGTGGTTTGGTCAGAGGAGGCTAAGAAGTGAACCAGATAACCCCCCGTGGTCCTCTTGGGCAAAAGGAACGCAAGCAGCCCCTGCCGCTAAACAAGCCACGCAAGCAGATGCGCCGAAAATCCAAGAAACGGACTACATATGAGGCGTCACCAGAGGGCAAGGCCGCGATGGAATGGATGGGCCGGGTTAAACAATTGCCATGCTGCATATGCGGCCACCCCGCCCCGTCTGATGCGCACCACGTTTTCCACGGCAGATATAGCAGCGCAAAGGAAAGCGGGTTTGATACGATCCCGCTCTGCAAGGCGCACCACCAAGACGGACCGGAGGCCATCCACAACGGCAAGAAAACGTGGGCCGGGAAACACGGCTTTGATTATGAATATCTGCCCGATGTGTCGGCGCAGCTTGGCGAAATAAACTTTTGAGGACACCTAACATGGGCGATGGCGCAGATGATCTTGAACTACACGAAATGGACCGATCCAGAAGGGCAAAACCTGCAATGGATAAGCTCATAAGCTGGTGCCAATCATCATTCCCATACGCCTGCACTGGGGCAAAGACAATCAGCAATGATGGCAGAACTGTCACTTGCGAGTGCGGAGCGGGATGCGAAAACAAGGTGGAATACTAACATGACCATAATCATAGGGCTTGCTCACGCCTTTAGTAGCAACATAGACTTTGATCCTTTTTGGCTGTATTTCGCCGCCTTCATATTGGACCTCCTAATTATTGAGGCCCTAACATGACCAAGACAACACCCCCCGACAACTGGACCAATACACCCGACACAGCACCGGATGCGGTTGAGAACCCGACAGGCTTTGACGATGCGCTTGAAAAGCCATGGCGGCATCGGTGTCTCGATCTTTCATCGCCTTTTCAACGTGCGGATCTGCGATGGCAATTATCAGCTTCGCGGTTGCCTTGTGTGCGGGCAGGTTCATTGGTGCGGTCCTTCTATGCTTCGTTGTATCTGTCAGGGATTGGGATCAATCCTTGGGCTGCTTCGGATGGTTCATAATCTGTTTCTGATTGGCACAAGTTGCCGTCACAATTTGGACATGTTTCGGTGTCGATAAACTCCGGCCAATCTTTGCCCCTGATCACCTCGTTACATGTGCCGCAGTACATATCATCTGGGGGTTGCGCAGCTTCATGCGCCTCAATCTCGGCCAAGTGCTTGTTTATCGCGTAGGTGTTGCCGTCGCTGGGATGCATGGTCTGACCTCTAAATTATTCGTTTCCCGTAGGCAGATGCGCCCACCATTTAGGTTCCCAATCAAGGGGGCGCGTGAATAGTGGCTCATCCATTCCGGTAAACCACTCCCCGCCAGTTTTCAGCATAGCGATACCGCCAGCAACCAAGACAGGAACACCTTTGGGTGGCGCGTTATGCTCAGTGCGTTGTGAGTTGATGTGCATTGGTACGGTCCTTCTATGCTGCCGCCAAGACAACAAGTCTTTGCCCCGGCGTATTGGTGATTAATTCAGTCCCATCTACAGCGCCCAGCATGTCAGAATATGACAGCATCCTGCCATGCCAATAGTTCCAGCTTTCGGCAGAGTTATCGCGGCTGTGCTGGTTGCGTTCTGCAAGCATTTGATCGCGACGCGCCTCAAGGAACTCGCGGTAGGTCATTTTCTCTTTATATGATGGATGTAGCGTCATCGGTTCGGTCCTTTTATGCGTATTGTTTCATTTGAATATCCATCAGTCTGCCTTGCAGGTCTGTGGCCGCGCATTCTTTGCTGTCATATCCACCATATTTCAGGCTGCAATTATCGCAGCCAACGGTGTTGCAAGTCCCAGTGACGACAGCGGTGAGCCGCGCTTCAAGGTCTTTTTCTTCCTGCGTCTGTCGCATATCTTCGGTCCTTTTCTGTTGTTATTCGATTTCGGCAGACGTTAAGCCCGTCACAAAACTGCGCATGACTGTCTCGCGAACCACATAGTCTGTCCCGCATTCACCGCAGCTAAAAGAATGATCTGTTTCACCGTGATACGAAACGACAGATTTCGCAGTCTCGCTATCTTCGGCATTCTCGACATACCCACAGTTTGGGCAAGAAAACGACATGTCATGCAATGATCCGATTATCTTGCCGCAGGTCTCTATGCTGATTGTGGTCATGTCTAGGCGGTCCCTTTATGCTGCGGCTGCGATGGTCGGGTATCCATCATGAACAACCCCATCCAATTCGCGGCCTTTGGCTTTGATAATCTTTTGACTTGCGCCTTCCCATTGCTTGAACAGGAACGGCACGTCTGCGGTGTGGCATTGGTCGCGCAGATCACGGAACCAATCAGGATCGACAGGACGGTATAGCTTGCCGTTCTCGCCGCCTGTTATGACCCACTCAAGGCCGTGAATTACGCCTGACAGATCAACGGCGCTCAACAGTGGTTCCATTGACAGGAAGTGAACCACAGCCGGAACCTTGATCAGGTGCTTGGCACGGTCTGCGGCCTTCTGATCCTCTACAGTAGAGCCAAGCCATACGTTCGGATACCCATTGCCCCAATCGTCAGGCAGAAAGCGCGTGATGTTCTCTGGGCGTTTTGTCAGCAGCAAAAAATCAAGGTCAGGGCAGGACTTAATCAGCGCCCACAGATCGCGCCGCCATTCGGGAAGGATTGATTTGTGGTTGTCAAAAACATCAGCCAGTGAAGCCACAAACACACGATAACGCCGCCCCTCTGCCTTGGCTTTCTTCTGAAATTTTACTGGATCGCCCCATGTTTTTGTGCGCCTACGGTCTGCATGTGGCCCCCATAGGCCGCTGTTGAAGCGGCCCTCCATAAGCGCCTCCGCATAGCAGTGGTCGCAAGCTGCGCTGATCTTGGTGCATCCAATCCACGGATTGAACGTGTGGTCGGTCCACTCGATGCCGCTATTCTCTGCCATATCCTTGGTCCTTTTATTTGATAACTATGGAAGTAGGTTTTGAGCCTACAGATTCCTCGGTGTAAATTGCGTCAACATCTCTAACCGCCACCCCGTTATCGAACTCAACATTTAAGTCGCCGTGACGTGCCTCAATTTCTTCTAGCTGGTCAATAAGATCGGTGACGGTCATTTGAACGGCCTTGCTATCGGGGCGTAGTGGGACAAGTCGCAAGCCAGTGTTTTTCCGAAGTCCACAAAAGCGAAAACGTCGCCACGCTCTGGGCTGTCCTTCCTGCCCCGATGAACTCCATCAACCGCCCACTCACCAGCGCCGTTGCAAACTAGCATTCTCTGCGGTTCGGGCAGGTTTTTAGGGTCCAGTTTGATCCAATCTACGCTTCTCATGCTGCCCACTCCTGACAAAAACGCAAGTCAGTTTCTGCGGTAATCTTATCTGCGAACCCGCCGTGAAACGACATGCAATGACCCCACGTTCCATCATCTTTCTGAAACACGTCATCGCGTGGCTGTCTTTTGGTCTGCATCGCTGCGATTTTTTCCTGCATGGTCATCGGTTCGGTCCTTATATGCGTAAAGTTTTGGCGAGGTCTTTCGCCTTTGAAAAAGCGGTGTCTGCCGTGGCGACATTCTCAATTGACCGCATAACATTTCCCGTTATTGCGCAACTGACAATACCAGTGAACTTCCCCTTGTTGCGCCAATCATCCGCAGATCGGATCATAATGCCCTGCTGTTGATCTACGTGCGTGTGGTGCGTGGCCATTGGTTCGGTCCTTT
>JBARCK010000020.1:0-1850 GCA_049794015.1 Sulfitobacter sp.
ACCCTAACCTTGATCTCTTCGTGCTCGACATCGCAGATGCGGTGCCAAAAGATGATCTGGCGTCGATGGAACACCCGTTGTTCTCGCTCGCGACAAAGCCAGATATGCGGCATCTCGAATACAGGCAGGGAGACAACGTCCTCAAAATACGCCCATCCCCGCTAGGCCTGCCCACCATCTTCGACAAAGACATTCTGATATTTGTCATAAGCCAACTCATGGCCCGAAAAAATAAGGGGCAGGAGATCGGGGACACGGTTCGGTTTTCCATGCGCGAAATGTGCATTGCCATAAACCGTCCTATCGGTGGAGATCACTATAAACGGATCGAAAACGCCATAGACCGACTACAAGGCACGCAATTTGTCACCAATGTCAGGACAGGCAAGGAAACCGAGCGCCGCACCTTCTCGATGATTGACGAAGGCGGCATGGTCAAAAACGAGGCTTTCACCCGCAACGATTATTGCGAGATCAAAATTTCGCGGTGGCTCATGCGGGCAATAGAGGCCAATGAAGTTGTCTCAATAAGCCGTGACTACTTCCGGCTACGCCGACCACTCGAACGGCGGCTCTACGAGATCGCCCGGAAGTTCTGTGGGAACAAAAGCAAGTGGCAGATTGGCCTCGCCAACCTGCAAGATAGAACGGGCAGCAACGCCCCCCTAAAGCGCTTCCGCCTCAACCTTCGAGAAATTATCAAAGCGGACGTGACGCCCTTCTACAGCTTTGAACTAACATCGGACGATTTGGTAGTCGTCAGACCCCGCAAAGCACACCCCACCGCCCTATCCCCTTCAATCAGAATACCTGATTGGGCAGATGAAAAAGGTCGCGAAATTGCGCGTACAAAGGGCTGGGATTACCATGCTTTACAAAGCAAATGGTTAGCATATGCCAATGAAGAAGCCGCCAATGGAAATGCTCCAAAAAATGCGGGTGCGGCTTTTGTCGGCTATTGTAAGAAACAGGAAAAACTTCGCTAAGACGGGCGCCGAGATTTCCTCTATCCCTTCAGCAACCCAAAAAACCGTCTGGGCGGCTCTGCCGTATGTTGCGGGCGTTGGTCCGTGATTGCCGCCAGTGCCTGCCTGTGATCCGCGCTCTGGCGTTCGATCTGCCCGCGTAAGCTCTCGATCTGCTCGCTTGCCTGTTCCCTTTCACGCTCTCGTTCAAGGCTGGCATCCTCGATCTTCTCACGAAGCATCTTAACTTCGACTTCCAAAGCACTGTTTTGGTTGTTTTTTGATGGTTCTGGATGAGGGGTAGACTTCGGTTCTGTGTGTTCGGTAGAACCAGTTCTAGGGAACACCCTAAAAAGTTCTGATGTTTCAATTTCCCAATGCCCTTTTTCGTTCTTTTCTGCACTCATACGCTTTGAATTTAAGGCTTGTAGGAGTGTAGACTTAGCAACGCCCGCCTCTTTAGCTGCCTTGTTCAGAGATAGTTTTGCCATAGTTTTTCCTGCTTATTGTCGGTGGTCGGTTTCGGTTCTGCATGTCCGGTAGAACCAGTTTACATGAAAACCACCCAAGCAGGGAAGGGCAGGGCCAAAAAGGTTCAAAAACCTTCAACAACCACTTTGGTTTTGAACGGGGTTTGTGGTGGCGGAAAACGGGGCAGGGGGCCTGCGCTCCACAAAGGAGCGTTTTTGGAAGGGCAGAGCGAGGGGCGGTTTTACCCAGACCAGCCGTTCGTGCGTCGCGCGGCGAATGCCGGTAGAGAGCCCTCTCAAGACATTGGGGCAGATGCGGCGAATGTCGCCATTCTTCAAGACAGGGTGCATGTGCGTGCGATAGGTGCGAACCATAACTTGAAATGGGTGCTTGATAGATGATCCTCCGATACAC
>JBARCK010000021.1:0-22240 GCA_049794015.1 Sulfitobacter sp.
CACGAAACCGCGTGCGCAGCTCTGACGATAGTGCTGATGACATGAAACATCCTCCCAATAGGGATGAATCACAAATCAAACCCGATGGGAATCCCGCGATTCAGGTTTCAAGCTCGCCGCTTTAGCGTCGATAAAAAAGAGTTTTGATAAAAAAGAAATAAAGCGAGTTTGGTCACCGACCCATCTCAAATCGTGCATATTTTTTGGTGTATGCATTGTTCATATCTAAGTTGTCGTACTTAGCGCTGAGTGTTTTTAATAAAATTAATTCCCTTTAGTAGAGAATTTGTGATATCATTTTTCAACCACATTAAAAATTTACATTTAATCAAGAAAATGAGGGCAAGGTGAGGTTTTCGAAATTTGTTATCGTCAGTTGCATAATACTTTTGTCGTTTTCAACATATGGATTCTCTCAATCTTTGGAAGGGGGGGCTGTGCTTCTTCCAAAGGTAACTGAAAACGGAGCAGTAGATATTGTGACCTTATCAAAAGATGCAAGAGTGCATCTCATGACTGCTTCAGAGCGTGGAGCAACAACTTTCCGAAGTTTACCAAAGGATGATGGAGTACTCCACCCTACAGCCCCGATTGGTGGGATATTTCCTATAAAAATACCATTTCCCCAAACTCCTCCTAGTCAATCTGAGTAGTTATGAACTATTTATTTTTTGCACTTTTGATGGTGGCTACCTTTTTACCTATATCTGCGCGCGCTTGCACTCTGAGTTCAGTTGTCGAGTGTGTGAATGAGATGGAAATGTCGTCATTGATATGCGGGCGTATTTTAACGGGCGTTTTAGGTGAGGAATCGACGTGCCAAGGCACAAGTTATATTAATCAGGATAAATCCGTTTTTCTTGAGATAGACCAATTTGAAGAGATGCATGGCGGTTATATTTCCACAACAATTAGATTGGTTGGACCATCTACCGAATTGAGTAGAGCGTTCGGTTCGAGTGTATATGAAAGTTATTTGTTGGATTTGTTGTTATTTCGAAATTTTGAGAGTCAAGATGCGTTTGCTGTGGTGTCGAGAGAGAATAGGTATCTCAAGGGTCGTAAGTCCTTGGCGTTCGATCTTGAAAATCCAAACTGGGTGCTTTTTGAGGCAAGTGATGGCGGGCAAAGTTTGGAGCAATTGTTTAGAAAAATGAGAAAATGGATTTGTATTAAGGGCTGTTAATTATGAAGAAAAATGTAATGAGATATAAATTTGGGTGGATTATTCTAATCACTCATTTTAGTTCGATTGTGCTGTATGGTGCGCTCGGATTGTTGCTTTTAGGTAATATTACAGATGTTACAGGATTGGTGTTGAGTATCACACCTTTGACAGCCCTGTATTTGATGGCGTTCTTGCGTTATGTAGTTAAAGATACTGGACAAAGTGATGGTGTAGAAATACCTTTGCCCGCCTATCGCGTTCAATTGGCATTTATTTTGTTTTTCTGTTTCTTGTTGTTACCCGTTGGGGGGGCTCTGTTTTATAGTGGTGTTATCAAATATAGTAACATGAGCGTTTTTATTGGATTGATTGAAACACTGTTTGCAGGATACATGGCGACAATCTTCTACAGCCTCTTTCCGGAGTCTGCGCCAAAAAACAGCGGAAATTGATGAAAGTTTGGTATTTCCATTGCACGCCATGAAGTATGCGCAGGGTCTGAACGGAGTACATGTTCATTGTGGAAGTAGGATTGTGTGCTTTTAGTTCTTAGCTCCAGCTCTTCAAAATACTTAAAATTCCATATGTCAGCCTTTTATTAACGTGTGACAGCCCATTCTGGCCTCGGGTTTTATTGGGAATGAGGCAATCATGCACGGGCTTATTAACCGCAGCATCCAGAGTTATGTGTGCGACAGCTATGGAATGGACATCTGGATTGACGTAACGCAGCGCGCCGACCTCGACTTTACTGAGTTTGAGGCGATGTTGAGTTATGATGATGCAGCCACTGAGCACGTGTTGAACGCGGTCTCTGAGGTGCTGGGCCGACCACGCGATGAACTGATGGAAGACATTGGTACCTATCTGGTGTCGCATCCCAGTTTTGAGGCGGTGCGCAGATTGCTGCGGTTTGGCGGTGTGAATTTTGAGGATTTTCTACATTCACTGGATGACCTGCCAGACCGCGCGCGTTTGGCAGTTTCTGATCTGCATTTGCCAAAAATTGAACTGCGCGAACACGCTGATGGGCAATTCAGTTTGATATGCGATGCACCTGTGGCGGGATATGGTCACGTCATGATGGGAATATTGCGTGTGATGGCGGACGATTACGGCGCTTTGGCCCTGTTGGAACAAACAGGTGGTGGCGGCGGGGTGGAAATCGTTTCTATCACGCTGGTTGAGGCAGAATATGCCGAAGGACGCAGCTTTGATTTGGGGGCACGGGTCGGATGACTGATGTATCATGTTACCCAGTTCTGGATGTGTTGTGCCCGATGCATCTGACGTTAAGTGAAACCGGGCACATCACCCATGCGGGACCGACCATTCAAAAGCTACGCGCCGATGCGCCGATGGTAGGTCAGCGATTTCTAGAAGTATTTGCGGTGAAACGCCCGCGATCAATCACCTGCATGAAAGACTTGCGCAGGGCAGAAAAGTTAAAGCTGCATTTGGAATTGCGCGATCACCCGCGCACAGAATTGAAGGGGATCATGGTTCCAATCTCGGGCAGCGATGGCAGTGTCATTGTTAACCTGTCGTTTGGTATCTCAATTCTGGATGGGGTGCGTGATTACTCACTGACCAATGCTGATTTTGCTGCAACAGATTTGGCGATTGAGATGCTCTATCTGGTGGAGGCAAAAACCGCCGTGATGGAAGAATCGCGCCGTTTGAATTTGCGGTTGCAAGGGGCCAAGATTGCGGCAGAAGAGCAAGCGTTCACCGACACGTTGACAGGTCTCAAGAACCGCCGTGCGATGGATACGGTGCTGGCACGATTGGTGGCGGGGCAATCATCTTTTGCGGTGATGCATATTGATCTTGATTACTTCAAAGCTGTGAATGACACCTATGGGCATGCAGCAGGGGACCATGTTTTACAGACCGTAGCGCGGATTATGGTCGAAGAAACCCGTGATACTGATGTCGTCGCACGGGTTGGCGGCGATGAATTCACCGTGATCCTGCCAGATGTGCGCAGCGATGATATTTTGCGCAAAGTCGGGCGGCGTATCATCGACCGCCTAGAAGTGCCGGTGATGTTTGATGGCCATGAATGTCGCATCTCTGCCAGCATCGGCACGGTTTGGATTCAATCCGGCCAACGCCCTTCTATGGAGGCGTTGCTGTCGGATGCTGATGTCGCACTTTATGCCTCAAAACATGCAGGACGTGCGCGTCAGACGTTCTATTCCCCCGAATTACGCCAAGCTGCCAATGCAGGCGTGTCCCCGGTTGGGCGTGGCGATAAATCTGGATAGCGCCTAAATATAAATTGTACACAAATTGTATTCAATGCTATGCCTTGGGCGACTCATAAACTTTTGGGTCCTTTGACAGAGGCAGGGCATGGCAGAGCGTAACAAATACACCAAGTCTGACGTTTTGCAGCATTTGCGCCATGCGATATTGACCCAAACTCTGGCACCCGGCGCTGATCTGGATGAGGTAAAGCTGTCGGATGAATGGCACTTGTCACGCACCCCATTACGGGATGTGTTGCGCCAACTCGCAGGTGAGGGTTTTGTTGAAATCCGCGAAAACCGTGGTGCCCGTGTCTCTGAGATGAGTCACCGATCCTTGCGCGATTTCTTTCTTGCGGCACCAATGATCTATGGGGCGGTTCTGCGATTGGCGGCCCAAAACGCACGGCCCCTACAGATTGCAGCCCTTAAAGACTCACAACAACATTTCAAGGCAGCATTGCGTGGTGGCGACATCGCGGCGCGCGCGCTGGCGAACAATCACTTTCATGAAGTCACGGGCCAGATGGCAGGCAACACCTATCTGCTGCCCAGTTTTCAACGGTTGCTGATTGATCATGCCCGTATCTCGATGACATTCTTTCGCCCTCAAGATGCGGAAATGGCAGAGAATTTGACCAAAGCCAGCGCGCAACATGATGCCATCATCGCGGCGATTGAGGCGGGCGATGATGGCGCTGCGGCTGATCTGGCGATCGCCCATTGGAACCTGTCGCGCGACAGGATCGAACAATTTGTAATGCCTGCCGGCCTTGACCACCAATTGGGCACGGCAACGGCCCCTAAAGTGAGGTCCCTATGACACCAATTTTTAAGTTTGAGGGGATTTATACCCCCATCGTCACCCCATTGAAGGCCGATGGTCGTTTTAACTATGACGGTCTGGCTGATCAGGTTGAACATCTGATTGAGGCAGGGGTTCATGGAATTATTTCCGGCGGCTCAACAGGTGAAAACTATGCGCAGAGTGTCGAAGAACGATTGGCACTGGCAACTTTTACCAAAGACCGGATCAAGGGTCGATTGCCCCTGATTGTAGGCACCGGAACGATGCGGACGCCCGATTCAATTGCCCTTGCCACAGGCGCGCGCGACATGAAGGCGGATGCGATCCTGCTTGGGACGCCACCCTATGCCGTTCCGACAGAACAGGAAAATGCGTTGAACGCCTTGGCCATTGACCGCGCTGCCAACCTGCCTGTGATGCTGTATAACTATCCCGGCCGGATGGGCGTGAACATGGGCGAGGAATTTTTAGATCGCGTGGGGCGCAGCCGTAATATTTGCGCAATCAAGGAAAGCAGTGGTGATATCAACCGCGTGCACCTGCTGGCGCGGGATTATCCGCACATTCAGATGTCTTGTGGAATGGATGATCAAGCGTTGGAATTTTTCGCCTGGGGCGTGCGATCATGGGTCTGTGCCGGGTCAAATTTCCTGCCGCGCGAACATGTCGCTTTATACGAGGCATGCGCGGTGCAGGGCGATTTCGCCAAGGGGCGGCGGATCATGTCTGCGATGATGCCGCTCATGCGCGTGCTGGAACAGGGTGGCAAATTTGTGGCCTGCGTCAAACATGGCACCACGATGGCGGGCGTTGATACGGGGGGCATGATGCCACCGCTGAAACCGCTGAACAAAGATGACAAACGCAGCCTTGAACAGGTTGTGCGCGTCTTGAAAACCACCATCGCGAACATTCAGGCTGAGGGTTAAGAATATGGAACTGCTTACAAAAGAAGAATATACCTCACTTGCGGCTGACTTGCTATTTCCAACGTCTGCTTTTGTGGATGGTGGGTATCGCCCTGCAATCAGTGGCAAGACCTTTGCAACGTTCAACCCGGCTACAGGTGCAAAACTGGCTGATATTGCGGCCTGCGGTGCGGCGGATGTGGACTTTGCCGTGGGCAAGGCACGTGAGGCATTTGAAGATGGACGATGGTCGCGCCTTCACCCGTCAGAGCGTAAGGACGTTTTGATCCGCTTTGCCAAATTGTTAACGCGCAACGCACGTGAATTGGCCGTGATGGAAAGTGTCGACAGTGGCAAAACCATTTTTGATTGCGAAACGGTCGATATCCCAGAAACGATCCATTGCATCAAATGGCACGCCGAAGCGATTGATAAACTCTATGATCAGGTTGCCCCGGCATCAGATGATCACATCGCGATGGTCGTGCGTGAACCGATTGGTGTGGTGGGTTTGGTCCTGCCGTGGAACTTCCCATTGTTGATGATGGCGTGGAAAATTGCGCCAGCCTTGGCAGCTGGCTGTTCGGTGATTGTAAAACCAGCGCAAGAAACATCGTTGACGGCGCTGCGCATCGCGGAATTGGCCCACGAGGCTGGCGTGCCGCGCGGTGTGCTGAACGTGCTGACAGGTGGCGGTGCAGACGTGGGTGAACCCTTGGGCCGCCACATGGATGTGGACATGGTCAGTTTCACAGGTTCGACCGTGACCGGAAAACGTTTCTTGGGGTATGCGGGCGAAAGCAATGCAAAAGAGGTCGTGTTGGAAATGGGCGGCAAGAACCCTTGCGTGGTCATGGAAGATGCTGAAAATCTTGACCGGGTTGCTGCGCATGTCGCCAATGGCGCGCTTTGGAATATGGGCGAAAATTGCAGCGCGATCAGCCGCTTGATTGTGCATAAGGCGATCAAAGACACGCTGCTTGAAAAGATCGAAGCGCATATGCGTGAATGGCCAATGGGCGATCCGTTGGATCCTGAAACGCGGCTGGGTGCGATGGTCAGCAAGGCGCATTTTGATAAAGTTGCCGGATACATCAAGGACGCACCTAAACCGCGCGTCGGTGGTGGGACCAAAGATGGTGCTTTTGTCGAGGCAACTGTCGTAGAATTGCCAAACAATGATCATCGCTTGGCGCGTGAGGAGATCTTTGGCCCCGTACTGAGTGTGATTGAAGTCAGCAGTTTTGATGAGGCGATCAGCGTGGCCAATGACACGGATTATGGGCTGTGTGCATCGATCTTTACCGCCAATGGCAAACGTGCGTTGCGCGGTGCGCGGATGCTGCGCGCGGGGACGGTTACGGTGAACAGCTACGGTGAAGGCGATATCTCCACGCCCTTTGGCGGCTTCAAACAATCTGGATTTGGCGGGCGCGATAATTCTCTGCATGCCCATGACCAATATACCCAGCTCAAGACCATCTGGATTGATCTGAGTGACGATGAAGATGCGGCGGTGTCCTGATGCGGATTGGCTTTGTCGGCACAGGCGAGATCGCAAGCTATATGGTCCAAGGGCTTAGCGGGCAGGGGCATGAAATATTGGTCTCTCGCCGTAATGTGGAAAAGGCGGCGCAACTTGCCAGGTTTGCAGACGTCAGCATTGCAGAGACCGTCGATGTCGTGGCCCAAAGCGATACGGTGTTTTTGTGCCTGATGGCGGATGTGGCCCGCACGCTCTTGCCCACATTGCCCTTTCGCGCAGATCAATCCGTGATTTCGGTGATGGTCGATGTACCGCTGTCCGCCTTGCATGAACTTTGTGATCCGGTGCGCGACATTGCCCTTACAATTCCGTTGTCAGCGGTGGCCATTGGGGGGTCGATGTTGCCGACCTATCCCCATTCACCTGCGCTGGAGGCCTTGTTTGGGCAATCCGACACTGTTTTCACAGTTGCTTCTGAGGCGGCGCTGAACGCTCATTTTGGGGGCAGCGCCTTGTCTGCGCCTCTGATCGCATTGATGCAAACCGGGGCGGGTTGGCTGGCCCAGGAAACCGGTGATGCAAAGGCGGCAGAAGCCTATGTTGTGGGTGTCTTTGCCGGTTTCTTGCGCCAAATTGCTGGGGGTGACGCGGACTTTGAGACATTACTACAAGGGTTGGCGACCGAAGGCGGATTAAACGCATCGCTCAAACAAACGATTGAAGACGCAGGCACCCACAGGGCATTGATCCAAGGTCTGGATGCGCTCAAACCTCGTTTGGGTCTCTAGCCATGTATCGCGCGCGCCGGACGCCCCAGTTTGATACGCCCGCCGCATGGGCTGAGATATTGGGCGATTATGCGGAGGCGAGGCCGTTAAGGGGCAACCACACCGCAGATGTTGTGATTGTGGGTGCAGGGTTTGCCGGGGTATCGGCGGCACGACGCTTGCATCAGATTGATGGCACATTGGACATCGCGGTGCTGGACGCTTTGCGCATTGGTGAAGGATCAGCAGGGCGCAATTCGGGCTTTATGATCGATCTGCCGCATGATCTGGCCTCTGATGATTATGCCGGGGGGGGCGATGAGCGCAGGTTGATCACCTTAAATCGCCAAGCAATCGGTTTTGCCCAAGATGCTGTTGAAGAATACGGCATAAACCCCGCTTTTGCGGACCCGGTCGGCAAGGTGAATGGTGCGGCGTCGCGTGCAGGCGATGATCACAACACCAGTTATGCACGCCATCTTGAAAGTTTGGGCGAACCCTCGGAACTGATGGACGCGCAAGCGATGTTTGAACTGACAGGCAGCCGCCATTATCGTTCGGGCCTCTACACACCGGGGACGTTGATTTTACAACCTGCCGGCTATGTTCGCGGGATGGCTGAGGGGCTGCGCGCTGCGGGATGCAAGGTTTTTGAACGCGCGCCAGTGACAGGTTTTGAACGACAGGGGGCGGATTGGCGGGTTATGACCACCCAAGGCCAGATCACGACGCCCCGCGTCATCCTTGCCAACAATGGTCACCTAGAAAGCTTTGGTATCGCCAAGGGGCGTTTGATGCAGGTGTTTCTCTATGCCTCAATGACGCCCGAGTTGGACGCGGATCAACTTTACGCGCTTGGGGGTACGCCGCGTTGGGGCGTTACACCGTCTGACCCAATGGGAACCACCATGCGCCGGATCGACAGCGCCCAAGGTGGCAATCGGATCATCACCCGCACCTGTGCCAACCTGCGTCCTGAGATGACGACCAGTGCGGCAGATGTCACGCGGGCGGCACGTGTGCAGCAACGTAAATTTGACATGCGTTTCCCGCAGCTTGCCGGGTTAAAGATGCAATATGAATGGTCGGGCCACCTGTGTTTAACGCTAAATGGTGTCACGGTTACCGGTGAGGTAGAGCAGGGTGTGTATTCGGCCTGCGCCCAAAACGGTCTGGGCACGGCGCGCGGCACATTGACGGGCATTGCCGCGGCAGAAGTGGCGATGGGGCAACCCTCAGCCATCGCGGATCACTTTGTTGCTGAAGACGCGCCAAAACCCTTGCCACCGCAACCCTTTGCGACTTGGGGGGCAAATGCCTATTTGCGCTACAAAGAATGGCGGGCGGGCGCGGAATAGCGCGCGTGGACAGTAGACCACCGCTGCGCCCTGTCGTATCACCGGGAGCATGAGAGGCCCAGTTCATATCATCCGCCGTGTGTGGCACCGCATCAGCGAGGCGCGTCGCCGTGCACGTTTTGCCGCGTCGGTGCATCATGTGCATGGTCCCAAGGTTCTGGATGTGGCCCATGGTGACGTTGTGCTGATCGCCTTGGTGCGCGATGGCAGCTATTACCTGGACGCGTTTTTCCGCCACTACCGCGCCATGGGCGTGCGGCATTTCGTGTTCATTGACAACGGGTCAACGGATGACACGATTGAGCGGATAAAACGCGAAAAAGGTACGGTGATTGATCAAAGCAAACTGCCTTTGGCAGGGTATGAGGATCTGATCCGTCAATATCCGGCCACGACATATGGGCAAAACCGCTGGTGCCTGTACGTTGATATGGACGAACTCTTTGACTTTGAGGGGCGCAGCGCCATCGGCATCCGGGGATTGGTTCGATACCTTGAGGACAACAGTTTTACGGCCTTGGTCGCGCAGATGCTTGAGATGTTTCCAAAAGCATCGCTGAACAGTGTCGCAAACGTGCCTTTCAAACAAGCGCTGCAAGAGTTCTTGTATTTCGATTTGAGTGCGGTTGAAAAATTTGACTACCATGCGTCAGACATTCCTTTTTCCGCGCTCTTGACCCAGAACACACTGGCCACGCAGGATGTTAAGTTCTGCTTTGGCGGGGTGCGGGGTAAAGTGTTTGGCGAAACCTGTTGCCTTACCAAACATCCACTTATTTTTAACGGACCAAATGTCACGCCCGCGCCCCATCCCCATCTGTCGATGGGGGTGCATTGCGCCGACGTGACGGCAGTGATCAAGCACTACAAATTCACCAATGATGCCAGTTTGCGCGATGCAACTTCGCTTGTTACGGGTGATGTGGCGCACGGCGAAGATGCCGCACGTGCAAGGGTGATGGCCCAGACGCCAGATGTGTCGCTTTTTTCACTGGATGCACGGCGCTGGAACCGGGTCGAGCTGCTGTACCGCGCGGGTTTTCTGGTGCGTTCGGATGCGTATTCTGCGCATGTCGCGGCGTTTCAAGAATGACCATAGGTGCTGTGGTCATTGGCCGTAACGAAGGCGCGCGGCTGATCGCTTGCCTGACCGCGTTGCAAGGGCAGGTAGCGCAGGTGGTTTATGTGGATTCAGGGTCCACTGATGGGTCGGTTGCGGCGGCTCAAGGCATGGGTGCGCAGGTGATTGCGCTTGATATGAGCCAAGGTTTCACCGCAGCGCGCGCCCGCAATGCGGGGCTTGCGGCCCTAAAATCCGATATCGATGTGGTGCAATTCTTGGATGGGGATTGCGTGATGCGGGATGGATGGCTTGAAGCGGCACAAGCATTTCTGGCCACACAGCCTGATGTCGCTGTGGTCTGCGGGCGGCGTCGAGAGCGCCACCCAGAGGCCACGCTCTATAACGCCCTTATCGACACAGAATGGGACACCCCCGTGGGCGCGGCCCGTGCCTGTGGCGGGGACGCATTGATGCGCGTGCAGCCCCTGCGCGATGTTGGCGGCTACCGCGATACGCTGATCGCAGGCGAAGAACCCGAACTCTGCGTGCGCCTGCGCCAAGCTGGCTGGAAAATCTGGCGGCTGGACGCTGAAATGACATGGCATGATGCACAGATCACGCGGTTTTCGCAGTGGTGGCGGCGCAGTCAACGGGCAGGGCACGCCTTTGCCGAAGGGGCGTTTTTACACGGTGGCGCACCAGAACGTCACTGGGTTGCCGAGACCCGCCGCGCGCTGCTTTGGGGGGCGGTTTTGCCTTTGGCAATCATCGTGCTGGCTCTTGTCACTGGCCCCACAGCACTTTTGCTCTTTGCCCTTTACCTCTTACAAATTGCGCGCCTCGCACTGCGTCACACTCTGATGTGGGCAATTTTTACTGTGTTGGGTAAATTCCCCGAGATGATCGGCGCAGTGCAATTCTATTGGCGTCACATCCGCGGCGGCACCAGCAAGATCATTGAATACAAATAACACTTTGCGCATTCATCTAGCCAAATAAACTCAAACCCACCGCATGATCCACGCGCAGGCTTTAGCGTTGGCGCAGCGCATTCATCACCAAGCCCGGCAAGATGGCAAAACATTTGGCATATCGCGGGACCATCCGACGCGGGCTTTGCAAGGCACGCCACAACCATTCCAGTGCCAGTTTGCGCATAATTTTGGGGGCACGAACCTGATGGCCGGATAGAAAATCTAACCCCGCTCCAATCGATACAAACCCAACCTTTGGCGCTTGGCTGCGCCCACGTGCAGCAAATATCTCTTGCTTGGGGGCGCCAAGTGCGATGAAGCAGAGGGCAGCGCCGCTTGTTTTCAGGCTTTCAAAAATCGCATCTGCTGCGGCACCAATCGGGTCAAATCCGTAAGGGGGGGCGTGTAAATAGACCACGCGCAGTCCGGGCGTGCGTTCTTTCAATGCATCTGCTGCGCCTTGCAGGGCGTCCTCACTGCTGCCGACCAATGCGATTGGCACATCCATTTCGGCAGCTAAATCACACATGGGTAAGATCAGGTCAGAACCGGGCATCAAATCAAGCGGCTTGCGCGCAAGCTGTGATAACCACACCACGGGGCGGCCATCCGCGACCACCAGATCATGGGCGCGATATGCCTCGGCAAAGTCCGCATCGCGCGGCAATTTGGTGAGATGATCAAGGTTCAACGTGGCCACTGCGAATCCTGAACGTTTTTTCAAACGCTCATGCAGCGCGCGAAACAATGCCGCGCGTGTGGCTATATTGACCTCAATCTGAGAGGTTCCCGTGCCAAATTTCACACGTCACCGCCGTAACGGGCTGCACGGAAAAGTGGCAAATGCAGTACCGATTTTTCTATTTTATTAATATATAACATATTGATACGGGCATATCTTAACTTATTGGGTGAGCGGTGGTTTAAATCTACCGGGATGACAGCCGACAGGCCAGATGGTAAATTCTCTCACGCGCGTAAACCACCAGTAACCCAAGCCAAGGACCTCTATGCCAAACGGTATCGCATATTTGATGCTGGTGATCTGGCCTTTGGCCTCTTTGGTGATGTTCCGCACTCTCAAGCTGGAACGCGCGCTGATCTGGTCGATTTTGGGCGGATACCTGTTCTTGCCGCCTTTGGCAGAGTTCAACCTGCCGCTGGTCCCGGGTATGGACAAAGTGTCGATCCCCAACCTTAGTGTTCTGCTCATTCTGGCCTTTGCAATGAAGCAAAAGGTACAGCTTTGGCCGGACTCTCGTGTCGCTCGGTTTTTGGTCATTGGGCTGGTCTTGTCGGCCATTCCATCTGTACTAACCAACGGTGAACCAATTATCTTTAAGGTTCTGGGCAGTGCCGACCCAATTGTATTTTTTGTCGATCAATTGCCGGGTCAATCCATTCGCGACATTGGGTCTGTTCTAATTGCCCAGATGCTGACCTTGGTCCCCTTTCTGCTGGCGCGGCAGTTTCTGGCGTCCGAGGACGGTCTACGTGAAATTCTGTTGGCTTTGATGATCGGGGGGCTGATTTACTCAATCCCGTCGCTTGTTGAAATTCGCCTCAGCCCGCAGATCAACGTGTGGGTTTATGGCTTTTTCCAGCATTCGTTTGAACAAACGATCCGGGCTGGCGGATATCGCCCCATCGTGTTCCTGCCGCACGGGTTATGGTTGGCGCTGTTCATGTGCACGGCATTGTTGTCGGCTGCCGCGCTGACCCGACAGGCACCGCACGCAGAGCGCGCCAAGATGATGATGGCGGTGGCTTACCTTGGTGTGATGCTGGTTCTGTGCAAAAGCTTTGCCGCACTTGCCTATGGGATCGTTTTGCTGCCTTTGGTGATTTTTTCACCGCCGCGTTGGCAGATCAGGTTGGCGGTGGTGTTTGCGGTGGTCGCGATCGTCTATCCGATGCTGCGCAACTTTGGCGTGATCCCGCTTGAAGCGATTTTGGCCCAAGCAGAAGCGATCAGCCCGGAGCGTGCGCAATCGCTTGGCTTTCGGTTCATGAACGAAGAACAACTGCTGGCACGCGCCGCTGAAAAGCCGTTGTTTGGTTGGGGCGGCTGGGGTCGTAATCTGGTCCGGGACGCAGAAACTGGGGCAATCCTGTCGATCCCTGATGGACGTTGGATTATCGTTTTTGGCACTTTTGGGTGGCTTGGGTATATCTGCGAATTTGGTCTGCTGGCGTGGCCCTTGCTGTTGATGGGGCTGTATATTCGGCGCATGGGCGATAGCGCGCTGTCGCCCTTTGTGGCACCGCTGACGATGATGTTGGGCGTGACCATGATGGACATGTTGTTGAACGCTACATTGACGCCGTTCACATGGCTGACGGCTGGGGCCATTCTGGGCCACGCTGAAAAGTTGCTGCCACATACATATGGGGTGCCACGTCATCCCTTCAAAAACGGCGCTGTCTTGGGCAAAACCACACGTCAGCCCGGTAAGAGGACGGTGTTGTAACGCGCACCATCGCGCGTACGAATCCGCGTGAATATGGCGGGATTGTTTCGTCAGGGGAAAAAATGCGCGCACTGCTGTGGTTTTGTTGTGGTAGAATGCCCTACACGGATACGTAGAAATTTACGAAAACCTGTTGAAAAGTAAACATGATGGGGAAAAAACCGAGGCTTCTTCCCAGTTTTTCCTATAGAAATGACTGCTAAGGGGTTATGTTGACCTTGGGGGCTCATACCTGTCTTTGGACGGGCAATGGGAAAAATTTGTTAAGATGAACACCGCAAAGAGCCGCTCTTTTTCTGGCGAAGATATTGCTATTGTTGGCATGTCGGTTGACGTGCCGGGTGCGCAGGGCACCGATGCCTATTGGGCAAACCTGCGTGATGGCGTGGAATCGATCCGCCGTTTGAGCGAAGCAGAGTTGCTGGAAGCGGGTGAAACCCCCGAGAACATCGCCGCCAAGAATTATGTGCCCGCCGCTGCGGTGATGGATGGCTTTGATACATTCGATGCTGAGTTCTTTGGCTTTTCCCCAAAAGACGCCGCGATCCTTGACCCGCAACACCGCAAGTTCCTTGAGGTCGCGTGGGGCGCGATGGAACAAGCAGGCCACCCGCCCGAAACCATCCCCGGTCCCATTGGTGTTTATGCGGGCTGCGGCATGGGCAGCTATTTCTATTTTAACATCTGTTCGAACCCTGATCTGGTCGATGACGTGGGCATGTTCTTGTTGCGCCACACGGGCAACGACAAGGATTTTCTGTCGACACGTGTCAGCCATGTGTTTGACCTCAAGGGCCCGTCGATCAACCTACAAACGGCGTGTTCCACATCGCTTGTTGCGATCCACTATGCGTGCCAAGCGCTGCGTGCGGGTGAGGTCGACATGGCGCTCGCAGGTGGGGTAACGATCGAGCTACCCCATGGGCGCGGCTATCAATTCAAGGAAAACGAAATCCTGTCACCGGATGGTCATTGCCATGCTTTTGATCATCGCGCCCAAGGGACGGTGTTTGGATCTGGAGCAGGGGCCGTTGCCTTGCGCCGCTTGTCTGATGCAATTGCGGATGGCGATCATATCTGGGCGGTGATCAAAGGGTCTGCCGTCAACAACGATGGTGCGGCCAAGGCGGGCTATCTGGCCCCGTCCGTTGACGGTCAAACGGCGGCGATTGCGCAGGCGTTGGATGCAGCAGGGGTTGCAGCGCAAAGCATTGGCTATGTCGAATGTCACGGCACAGGCACCTATTTGGGTGATCCGATTGAGGTGGCAGCGCTCAGCGAAGCGTACCGCCAAACCACAGAGGCCAGCGATTTCTGTCGCATTGGATCGGTGAAAACCAACATTGGCCATCTGGACACAGCAGCGAGCGTTGCGGGGTTGGTAAAGACCTCGCTGGCCTTGCACCACAAACAAATGCCGCCGTCACTGGGCTATGAAGCGCCAAATCCGGCGATTGCCTTTGACGGGTCGCCCTTTGCGGTGAACGACAAATTACGCGATTGGCCAGCGGGTGATATGCCACGTCGCGCGGGTGTGAACGCGCTGGGCGTTGGTGGCACCAACGCACATACCGTACTGGAAGAAGCCCCCGAGCGCAGTCAATCAGACGAAAGCGACTGGCCGTTTCACGCGCTGTGTATTTCGGGCCGCAGCAAGGCCGCGCTTGAGGCAAACACCGCAGCGCTCGCCACGCATTTGCGCGCGCATCCTGAACAACCTTTGGCCGATGTTGCCTTTACCTTAAAACAGGGCCGTCGGGGATTTGAAAAGCGCCGCATTGTGGTGGCCGAAACCCATGCAGAGGCCGCGGACCTGTTGGAAGGTGGCGATACACGGCGCGTGTTTACCCATGACCTTTTGGGCGATACTCCCGAAGTTGTCTTTATGTTCCCCGGCGGCGGCGCACAATACGCAGGCATGGCGCGCGACCTCTATGAGACAGAGCCTGTCTTTGCCGAGTGGATGGACCGGGGTTTGGATCATCTTGGACCGCAACTAAACTACGATATTCGTGCATTGTGGTTGCCAGAGGCGGATCAGATCGACGCTGCGAATGAGCGCCTCAAAACGCCGTCTGTGCAACTGCCCCTGATCGCGATTGTGGAATATGCACTGGCCCAACTTTGGCTGTCCTGGGGTGTGAAACCTGCCGCGATGGTGGGTCATTCTATGGGTGAAAACGTCGCCGCCTGTCTGGCCGGGGTGATGCGTTTTGAGAGCCTGATTGATCTGGTGCTGTTGCGTGGGCAATTGTTTGACGAAGTCCCTGCTGGCGGAATGTTAAGCATCTCAGCGACGCTTGAAGTGATCACGCCTCTGCTGGGCGATGATCTGGATATCGCGTCGATTAATGCGCCTGAACTTATCGCTGTGTCCGGCCCGCAAGTGGCCCTTGACGCGATGCAAGAACGCTTGAGCGCGCAAGATATTGAATACCAACGCATCGCCATCGACATCGCGGCGCATTCACGGATGCTTGAACCTATCCTTGGCCGTTATCGCAGCTTCTTGCACACACTAGGCCTTCAAGCCCCGCAGATGCCATTCATGTCGAACCGCACCGGCGTCTTGATCAGCGATGCACAAGCCACAGATCCCGACTATTGGGTCGCTCAACTGCGCAATACAGTGAACTTTGCTGATTGCATGACAACGCTAAGTGCACCGCGTAAACGTGTCTACCTTGAGGTCGGCCCGGGCAAGGCAGTGTCGGCATTGGCGCAAATGAATGACGGCGTGGCGGCAGGTCAAGTCATGTCCACCCTGCGCCACCCCGACCAAGAGATTGCGGATGATGCCTATTTCATCAGCGTGATTGGCCGTCTGTGGGCCTGCGGTTACGAGGCTGATTGGGGCCAGATTTGGGGCGAGGCCAAGCGCAATCGTGTAGTCCTTCCGACCTATGCATTTCAGCGCAGTCGCTATTTCATTGAGCCCGGCAAGGCCGCCGTAACTGCCGTCGTGCCATCGTTGTCGCGTCAGGATGATATCGCAGATTGGGGGGCTGTACCCACATGGCGGCCACACTTTGCGTCAACGGATGCCGATGTGATGACCGATCTGGGTGCCGCGCCGCTGACATGGTTGATCTTTGCGGATGACAGCGGTGTTGCTGATCCAGTCATGTCGCGATTGCGGGATGCGGGCCATTGCGTTGCGTCTGTGCGCGCGGGGGATGCCTTTGCGCAGACCGCACACAACGAATTCACAATAGCTGCCGAACAGGGGCGCACGGGATATGATCAGGTGATCGCGACCTTGCGCGACAATGATCAAATGCCAGATCGCATTGGGCATTTCTGGCTGACGGACGACGCCCAAGCGCCACGCCCGGGCAGCAGCATTTTTGACCGTAATGTCGAACAAGGCTTTTGGAGCCTGACGTGGCTGGCGCAATCCCTGACCGAAGTCGGCGTGGAAAAACCGTTGCATTTAGCCGTGTTTACCGCTGGTGCCGCGCAGGTGCGCGATGAGGCATTGTCCCATCCTGAAAAAGCGATGATCAGCGGCCCGGTTGGTGTTTTCGCCCGCGAATTACCCGGTGTGACCTGTGCGCAGATCGATCTTGAAGCACCGCCCAAACCTGCACCCGCCAAACGCGGTTGGTTTGGGTCGACACCAGATGCGGCACCCGCCGAGGATCTGACGGATCGCTTGATCGAAGATTTGATGGCGACCCCGGCCAATTCGATTGCCGCCTATCGTGGGGTAAAACGCTTTGAGATGGGGTATAAACCCTTGGCCTTACTCGAAAGCAAAGAGGATGCCTTGCGCAATGGTGGCACCTATCTGATTACAGGTGGCTTTGGCGGCATCGGCTTGACCATGGCGGCGGATATCCTAACGCGTCACAAAGCCAAGGTGGTATTGCTGGTGCGGGACGGTTTGCCCGCACAGGCCACATGGGACAATTACCTGTCGCGCAATGGCACGTCCGATAAAACGGCCCGCCGCATTGGCGCGATCAGAAATTTGCAAGCACTGGCCGATGCCAATGGCGGACAGGTAGACGTCGCCACCGCAGATGTCGCGAATCTTGCCCAGATGCGCCGTGTGGTTGATGATCTACAGGCCCGTCATGGCGGATTGACCGGGGTGATCCACGCGGCTGGCACGCTGGATGATGGTCCGCTGCTGGCCAAAAGTGACGCTCAGATTGAGGGCGTTCTCTCACCCAAGGTGCAGGGTTTGCGGGTACTGGATCAACTTCTGCCAGATGGCTCGCTTGAGGTGTTGATACTGTTTTCTTCAACCAGTACCGCGACCCGTTCTGCGGGGCAGGTTGATTATGTCGCCGCCAATGCGTGGTTGAACGCTGTGGCACAGTCGCGCCGCGGTGGTGCCACCCGCGTGATTGCGTTGAATTGGGGTGTCTGGGCTGATGTCGGTATGGCGGCTGAGGCCACAGGCGGCGCGGCAAGTCATGTCTTGCCTGCACGTGACCTTGATGCTGCATTGCTGCACAGCATCGGGGCCGATGCGGCGGGTGATCCGGTGTTGCATGCGCAGGTGTCGAACATCGATTGGGTCTTGGATCAACACCGTACAAAAGACGGCCAAGCAGTGATGCCGGGGACGGGATATATCGAACTTTTGGCCGAGGCCGCGCAGGCCCAAGGTCTGGCAGACGGCTATGAAATACGCGATTTATATTTCTTGCGCGCGATGCCCGTTGCAAATGAAACGCAGCGCCAATTGCAGATCAGTCTGCACCGCGATGGTGGCGGGTTCGCCGCTGAGGTGCGCAGTGATTGTGTGCTGAACGGCAAAGCAGGTTGGCAGCTACATGCTCAAGCCACATTGGCGAAATTAGATGATAAGTGTCCAGCGGCGCTTGATCTTGCGCCAATTTCTGAACGTTGCACGGATGTTAAGACTGCCAGCGATACCACCCGCTTGCAGTCTGCCCAAGAGGCACATCTGAACTTTGGCACGCGCTGGCATGTGCTGCGCAAAACCAGAATGGCAGCGCGCGAGGGGCTGGCCACATTGGCCTTGCCACAGGATGTTCAGGGGGATTTGAAGGCTGGACATGTGTTGCACGCGGGGTTGATGGATCTCGCAACAGGATGGGCCATCGAACTGGTGCCGGGATACGGCGCACAAAACCTGTGGGTGCCAGTGTCGTATGGCAGCCTGCGGATATATGGGTCTTTGCCTGCACAAATCACATCTTGGGTGCGGTTGTCAGAGGGGCAAACGGGCGATGGGTTTGCGCGTTTTGATGTGACGATCTGTGACATGTCGGGCAACGTTTTGGTCGACGTCAGCGATTTTGCAATGAAACGGCTTGAGGGCGGTTTCGCTACTACCGCGCCGTTGGATGCGCGTGAGGTCCGTTTTGAGCATGACGAAACGGATGAAAAAACGCTGAGCCCGGCAGAGGAACGACTGGCCTATCAGGTCAGCCTTGGCATCCGGGCCGCTGAAGGGCCAGAGGCGTTGCGCCGCGCCTTAGCGTTGAACCGCGCGCAGGTGATGGTATCGTCAATTCCGCTGGATCAATTGATCGCGCAGGCGGACCAGCCCGCTGTCGAACCTGCCTCACCGGGGCAAAGTTTTGAGCGCCCCGATCTGGACGGCAGTTTTGTCGCCCCGCGCAATAGCATCGAAGAACGCCTTGGCGAGATGTGGCAAAACCTGTTGGGGGTCAGCCCGGTGGGCGTCGAGGATAGTTTCTTTGACCTTGGGGGGCATTCGCTGATCGCTGTGCGCCTGTTTGCCAATGTGAAACGCGAATTCAAAGTTGAGTTCCCGATTTCTGTACTATTCGAGGCCCCAACAATCGCCAAGTGCGCGGCCTTAATTGCCGCAGAAACGGGTGAGGGTGGCGCGATTGGCGACGGCACGGTTGAGGCTGCGCCGGTGCGTAAATTTAACTATTTGGTGCCGCTCAATCAATCAGAGCAGACACAGGCCACACCGATGTTCGTCATCGCTGGGATGTTCGGTAATGTATTGAACCTGCGACATTTAGGGATGGGGTTAAGTGCCGAACGCCCGGTCTACGGTGTGCAGGCGCGTGGGTTGATTGGCGACAGCGCGCCACATGTTAGCGTTGCTGACGCGGCACAGGACTATTTGGCTGAAATTCGATCTTTGCAACCGCAGGGGCCGTATGTGCTGGGCGGCTATTCTGGTGGCGGCGTCACGGCCTATGAAATGGCGCAGCAATTGCGTGCGGCGGGTCAAGAAGTGGCTGTGCTGGCCTTGCTCGACACACCATTGCCGGTGCGTCCCGCGTTAAACCGCAAAGATAAGGCATTGATAAAGCTGCAAGAGTTGCGCACCAAAGGCCCGGGCTATTTGGTTGATTGGGCCAAGAACCGTTGGGCGTGGGAAACCCGGGATCGTCAGGCCGGGCAGGGCGATGCAGGGGCAAGTGAATTCAATAATCACAAAATTGAACAGGCGTTCCTGACTGCCGTTGGCTCTTATGTCACGCCGGATTGGGATGGTGCGGTGACTTTGTTCCGTCCGCCGTTGGATCAACATTGGCAGGTGTCACAAGGCAATTGGGTCAGTGCTGCGCGCGAATATGTGTTTGAGGACAATGATTGGCGCCGCTACGCCCCACACCTTGAGGTGATTGAAGTGCCGGGGGATCATGACAGTATGGTTTTATCGCCCAATGTCACTGTACTGGCGCAGGAATTGCGCGAGGTGATTGCGGCGGCTCTGGATCAAGACGAGGATGATGTCCGCCAAGCCACGGCAGCCGAATGAGTACCCCCAGCATCCCAAAACTGCTGGTGATTGTTCTGAATTACCGCACCGCAGAGATGACGTTAAAATCCGTCGCTGCCGCGCTGGCAGACATGCCGCAGGTCGGGGCAGAATTAATCATCGTGGATAACGCGTCTGGTGATGGTTCAGCGGCGGTCTTGCAAAGGGAAGTCACGGACCGGGGTTGGGGGGCAAACAATCGCGTGCGTTTGATCTTATCTGACGTGAATGGCGGCTTTGGTGCGGGCAACAATTTGGGCCTGCGTGCTGGTATGTCGGATGGCTCCACACCTGATTTTTATTACATTGTGAATTCGGATGCTTTTGTGGATCCGGGCTGTATCGCGACGTTGATGGCATTCTTGCAAGCCAATCCAAAGGCCGGAATTGCAGGCAGCCATGTGCGCGGCGATGATGATGCGCCCCATTGCACGGCGTTTCGCTTTCCTTCAATCGCGGGTGAATTTGAAGGCGCGGCGCGCACAGGTGTGTTTTCTAGACTGCTGCGCAATTGCATCGTCGCACCACCTTTGCCAGTGCAGACAACCCAAGTTGATTGGGTTGCTGGTGCATCTGTGCTGCTGCGCGCTGAGATGCTGCAAGAGATCGGCATGTTTGACGAGGCGTTTTTCCTCTATTTCGAAGAAACAGACCTGTGCAAACGCGCCGCACGTGCGGGGTGGCAATGCTGGTATGTACCAGAAAGCCGCGTTGTGCACATTGGGTCGGTGTCAACGGGCATGAAGGGATGGCAGCGCATGCCGTCTTATTGGTTTGCCTCGCGCCAATATTATTTTACCAAAAACCATGGTCGTGCCTATGCGGCATTGGCATGGGTGGCGCGGTTATCAGGTGGGGTTATTCATCACCTGCGCTGTACGATTTCGGGTCAAAAACCCCAAGATGCGCCATATTTTCAACGTGATCTTTTGCGACATGGGTTGGGGCTTGGCCCTGCGGCTTTTTCCCCATCACCCGCCCGCGCCCTACCGGAGGACAAACCATGACCGCCACCTTCAACGCTACTGGATTTTCCGCCATATTGATGGGTGATGAATCCCTGACAATTGCCTGTGGTGACATGGTGTTGGCGGGGGGGCACACCTTGGCTGCGGTGGTGACGCGTGATGATGCTGTGCAAGCTTGGGCTGAAGGTTTGGGGTTACACACCGTCGCGCAAGCCAATGATTTGCTGAGCAAGGAGGTCACTGCGGACTGGCTGCTGAGCATCGCCAACTTGCGGTTGATCCCGGATGCGGTGCTGGCACTATCCGGCAAAGGCGCGATCAATTTTCATGACGGTCCATTGCCACGGTATGCGGGTTTGAACACGCCTGCATGGGCGATCATCAACGGCGAGGCAACCCACGGCGTCAGTTGGCACATGATTGAGGGCGGTGTGGACGAAGGTGATCTGCTGGCGCAAAGCATGATCGATATCGCAGATGATGAAACCGCGTTCAGCCTGAATTCTAAATGTTATGCGGCTGGGATGGAAAGCTTTGGCCGCGTCTTGGCGCAGCTTGAGGGCAATGCGTTGGAACGCAATCCGCAAGACCTAAGCCAACGCAGCTATTTCGCGCGTGATCAACGCCCCGAGGCGATGTTGGATTTTTCAGCGCAGGCACCTAGGCTTTCTGCGCTGGTACGTGGTCTGGATTTTGGCAGCTATTGGAACCCGTTGACCACGGCTAAGGTGGTGCTTGGCGGGCAAACCTTGTGTGTTGGGGCGCTTGATGTCTTAGAGGCAGCGGCGGCAGAGGCTGGCAAAGTTGTGGCCGTTAGTGCGGACGAGATCACGATTGGCACAAAAACCGCACCGGTTGTTCTGCGCAAGCTGACGGACCTAAATGGTGCTTCCGTTGATCTGACCACTTTGGCGCAAGTTGGCGATGGTATTCTGGGGCAAAAGAATACCCCCTCAATTTCTAAGAATGAGAGCCACTGGCGTGTCGCACTTGGGCAAATGGAACCGGTATCTGTTCCACTGGCCCATACTGGCAAAGGTGCCGCAGACCTACAAAAGCGCGTGATAAACTGCCCTGACACTCTGAGTGTCGCACAGCGGGCAACGGCGGTTGCTTTGGTCGCCTTGCGCAGTGCTGGGATGCACATGGGCGATCTGGCGGTCATTTTGCCAAATCCCGAACCAAACATGGCGAATTGGGTGCCTTTGCGTGTTTCAGCCGATGATGAGATGTCTTTGCCTGATCTAAGCGCAACCATCGAACCACAGCTTTTGCGCGCGCAAGAAAGTG
>JBARCK010000022.1:0-37118 GCA_049794015.1 Sulfitobacter sp.
ATAACACCAAACGACCCCATAGTGCATTGGGCTATCGCCCACCTGCGCCAGAGGCCATCGTACCGATGGACCAAAGGCCAATCATGCACTAACTTTCAATTTGGACCACTCAAGTGGGGCTGCTCAGTCCGGTCGGCAGCATCGGGGGCACGGTTGCGCTGACATTTGTCGCTATGCTCGTGTTGTTTGTGCTGTCATTTTATAGCGCTAAATTTCTGTCGGATGGCAAAATTGTGCCTGGGGTCTTCACATTCGTCCCGCTGTCTTTGTTTGTTATGTTTCTTTCCTATTTTTCGTTTTCCTACTGGTACGGTGTCATTGGCGACGGCAGCGGATGGGTCGCACGCGATGCGCGCGTCGCGGTGGGCGAATACTATGAGTTTAACGAAAAAATTGTCACAGAGGCGGGCAACACCTACGCGGGCCACCAGACAAATTTTCGGGAACGTCCGGCAATCTCGGCACTTGTGACCGACATGACCGCTGCCCAGGATACGATCTCTAACCTGTCTCAAACGTCTCAAGAAGGGCAGACGCTTGAGGCTGCGTTAAACACGTCGTTAGAGAAGGAACGCAAACGGCTGGAGAAGTTGATTGCGGATGCTCCCAACGAGATCGCGACCTTGAACGATCAGTTGCAAGACGCCGGACTTGCGGTGCGAAGCGTCGAGCGGGACGCAATTAAGTCAGTCGACGATGTCACGCTTCTTGAACTTCGCGACGACCTCAACCGATCAATCGATCTGGAGCAGCGCAATGGATCGACCTCTGTTATAATAAATAATAGGCGCCGGGTGGCAGAACCGGATTTTGCCCGAATTACTCTGCACAGGGCGAACGACCTTCTCGATCTGGACATCAACCCCGATGCCTGCGGTGCTCTAAAGACCGAAGAGGAACGCGCAGCAACCGACTATTCCCCCCTACAACGTACCTTTGGCAAAGGAGCTGGCGGTGGCGGCGTATGTACAAGACAACTTGACAGGCTGCTTGCGGAAATTGAACAGTACCGCACTGATCTGTCCGATTACCGTGAACGCAAGCAAGCGGCCATATCGCTTGTTGAGAACCTCACGACCCAGATTGAGGAAAAGCAACGCGCCACTCAGGGTGCAAAAGAGGACCTTGAAGAAACCAAAAAACGGCTTGCCAACCCGGATGATATCAAGGTGAGCCTTGTCGATCTGGTTACAGATTTCCGGAATACACCGACCGACGATACGCTGAGCAAGCTACGTGAAAATTGTACTTTCGTAAAAACCACAGCCGCTGCTGGCGAATTCTGTCGGGCAGCTTGCCTGCGAAGATGCCGGTGTGGACGCCGCCTTTGCAACGGTCCAAGGGCACAGTGAAACGCTTGCTTCGGTGACGAACATCTGTACTGGCCCAGAGGTCAGGGGCACACGGGATGCTTATATGAACGGCGATTTCAGCGGCAAACAGCCCGAAGTCGCCAAGAAATTGCAAAGTACGTTCGGCGCTATGACCACCGAAATGATAGAGCCTTGCATCGCTGCGGCCCAAAGCTTCGATGTTGATACCACGGTGATCTCTAGCGAGGCGAGCACGTTTGTGCGAAACGAAGGGGCGCTGGACCAGATTTCCACCGCAGCGACGCGGTTTAGCGGGTTGCTGGACGGCACCGAAGAAAACAACGCGTCCTATGCCATCTGGGGTGGGGTTATCTTTCTTGAACTGGCGTTTTTCATCTTCAAGTTCTTCTACAACCGTGCCGACACCCCGTCGGAGCCGACAGTGAAACCCAATCCCCGTTTCGACCGGAGACTGGCCAGCATTGTGCGCAAATTGGGACAGGCTGACGCCCGTGGCTATTTCCAGATTGACCAAGAACTGCTGGAAGCAAAGAGCAGTGATGTGCGACGTGAAATCGAAGATTTGCTCGAAGATCTCTATGAGCACAAAGAGGCGATCCGCGCAAACGGGGCCTTTGGCCCCAAAATTCTCAAGCCTGCGTATAAAAGGTTGCGTGATGCGCTGTCCGGCGAGGCAGCCGCGCCGCAGATCGTATCGCCCAATCCACCGCGACCCAGCGTCAATGGCGATGCTGCCACGGCGGCACAGCCTGATTTGGATTCCCGACAGTTCACACATCAAGAGACCTTCCGACCAGCCAAAAACGTCCACCAAGAGGATAGCCCGTTGGGATTTTCAGACCGTCATGTCATATTCAAGGGACCTGACGAACGACCCAGACAAAACAATGAGCGTATCGGGAAGCCTAGCCAGCGCAACCCCCATTTCATGGATATGATCATGACCGACGATTGACCTGCACGATGCCAACCTCTTTGCAGTGCTCAGATATGTATTTGGCGCAGCGAAGGCTCGATTGCCCGAGGCCAGTGTTTGTATTGCCCAAGCGGCACCGCCTGTTTTCGGTGGATTTGTTTCGCAAAGACAGTAGCACGGTTTGCCAAGGGTCAGTTCGCTGAAACTAAGATGCACCTTGTCCACGCGCCCCATTGGGCTGAATACGGGTGAGGCCATCTTTTTGCGCAAGTCGTTATTTGGAGAGGTCAGCGCTGATGTCAGGCAGATCAACGCAGACCATCCGTGGACAAATTCTCTGACTTACACGCGGTCTGTGAGCGCTACGTGAACCGCGGCTTTTGAGCCGGAGTGATATTGGGGTTTGATGCGGCCTGATCCAAGACTTTTCTTTGAAGACCACAGCAGGCGTTTTCCAGCCCAAACATTTGCGGGGTGTTGCGTTAAGACTGCACTGATCATTGGCATGGCCGAAGATGCAACGCTTGCTTTTGGTGCTGCAATCATCGCGTCAGGTCGCGTACCGGAAGTGGCAGCGACAGGTAAACGCTGACGTTAGACAGACATATCAAACGCCATTACAACGCCAGAAAAGAGTTCAGTTTCATGTTATCTCCGTTTATTTTTAGGGGTTAAAGGTAGTAGGGGGATCTGAGGCCGCGGCTTGCGTCCTTGGTGGCACGAGCGTCAAGGACACGCGTGTAAAAGGCGGCGTTCATCGCGGCTGCGGTTTTGGGGAATTCGTTGATGGCAAAGTCCAACGCGTTTTCGACAGTATCGAATGCATCGACCCCACCCAGCGTGTTTGTGTTGTGACCGCTAAGCCAGATTTTGGACAACAACCCTTTTTGCTTGCGCAGAACTGGGTTGCGGTCACGCCAAGGTGCCTTTTCAAAAGGTACAGCTACCTGCACTTCGGTGTAGACAAATGCGCCCGGTTCAGTTGTGACTTGTCCACCGAAATGGGGCGCACCCATGTTTGCGCTGGCCTCGGCAGTTGCTTGATTGTCAAAGATGCGGGTTGTTTGCGCGACGCCAAATTCACGGGCCAAAGCAGGGAAGAAATCTGTGCAATAAAGTTGGGCATCTTCGACGCTGGCAAAGCTATAAAGTCCGCCAACTGAATTGTTGCCTACCCCGGAAAACCACGTTTTGTCGATAAACCCAGGCTGCTCATCAATGGCCGCATTCAGCTTTTGCCAAGGCACATCTGTGAAGGGGAGAGAGACTTGTAGCTCGGTGTAAACAAAGGCGTTCGCCGTCATGGATTTGATTTCCTTTTGGATGGTTTGTGCGGTTGCGTTTGTGGAGTGAGCAGTCAGTCCGATTGCCGCAAAGGGAATGGCGGCCAGCCCAGCGGTCACTCTGCGCCGTGAAATTGGCTCATCGCCTTTAGGCGCGTGCCATGGCACACGTGAGTTCATGTCGTCTTCTCCTTAAGATTGTCGTCTTGGGGTGAGCATCTAAATATAACGATCTCTATATTGTTAACTCGATGCACATGTGACGTCAAATAAAAAATATAATGTTCGTTATATTAATGGATAAGGGTATGAAATAATATGAATAAATATGAGGTTACCAAAAAACTGATGAAGTCACTAGGTTGAGATTTTCGCAAGCAGTGCTATGCCGGAAACGGTGTCGACTCGATTACGAAAGATGCAGGTGTGACGTCAGGTGCATTCTATACCCATCTAAAGTCCAAGAACGGTGCTTTTCGCACAACCCTTGCATCTGGCCTTGAGTCTGTTCTCGCGGCCTTGCCAGCATACCGCGAGACCCACGGGGATCAGTGGCCAGTGGAATTTGCGGATTACTATCTTGGCCTTGCTCATCGGCTCGCTCTTGAGGAAAGTCGCGCCATGATCAGTATGACACCGGACGTCATCAGGGCTGACCCAGAGGAGCAGTCAGAGCATGTCACCCTCGTGGAGCGTATTGTGAAAGAGATTGCGAAACACCCCCCGGTGATGGGCCAAAACAGGACCACGATACAAAAGCATAGGCCTTTCTTTCGGCGCTTATTCGGGGGGCTTACGATGGCGCGTGCCGTAGGGCCCAGTGCCGCCGCCGACGAAATCGAGCGGGCCAGCAAGACGGCCGCATTGGGTTTTCGGTTTTCCGTCGGACTAGGCGGACCTGATGCGCCTCTAAACCAAAGTGAGGGATATTGAGGAGACCTTGCTAAAGTAAGCGCGGTCACTTCAGTTGCGCTTAACAAACACTGCCGATGTTATGGAAGGTCATTTTAGATTTTTCTGTGTTAGAGACCAGATAACAACATTCTGGAGTTTTTCTCTGTTGATCGGGCACCTGCCGAGAATAGATAACGTTCGGTTAAGGTGGTCAGGTGCTTCGGCGCGGACATCAGGTCCAAAAGTACCGAACTCGATGCGAGATACGGCTTCAACAAAGGTAAGTTGCGCAAAACGGCTGCTGGACGTCTGTGCGGGCAAGATACCGATTTGATCGCACTCTTTGCGACGTCAGGCCTTAAAGCTTCGACAGTAGCCTGACGAGCTGAACAGTATCCTCGGTTGTAAGTTTCGCATCAATTTCTTCCGACAGTACTTGTGCATAGATGGGCCACATTGCCTGTCTGAGAGCCCGCCCCTTGTCAGAAATGCGCACGATCTGTCCGCGCCCATCGTCGTCGCAGTCCAAGCGTTCGATCAGGTCCGCTTTCGCCAATCGGTCTAACAGGCGCGATGTGCCGTATTGAGGCAGCAACAATAGCGGCCTCAGCTCAAAGGGGCGCAAGCCGTCAGGGCTCGCCTTCTCGATCTCCAATAGGGCATCATACCACGCAAGGGGAGGGTGCTTTGCAGCTTTCAGGGCCGCCTCGATCTTTTCGAGAAGCCTTCGGCTGGTGGTGACAATGGCTGCCCAAGCAGCCTGAGTATCGCGATCTGGGATGGTCATGGTTCCAACGTAACATATAAATGCAATTGCATCAAGATTGACATCGGACTTGGCTGCCGCTTATATAGATGCAATTGCATTTATATAGGGACGTCGACCATGTCACAAACTCATCTCACCAGTCTTGCTACAATGTTGCTTCGCGTGGCGCTTGGCATCATGTTCTTGGCGCACAGCATCTACCTAAAGCTGTTCGTGTTCACACTGTCCGGCACCGCCCAGTTTTTCGAGTCCATCGGACTGCCCGGCTGGCTGGCCTATGTCGTTTTTTCCGCGGAAGCCTTGGCAGGCATTTTTCTAGTCCTGGGCATCCAAACGAGGTGGGTCGCCCTCGCAACCGTGCCAATTCTTGCTGGGGCTACATGGGCACATTCGGGCAATGGCTGGATGTTCGGCTATGAAAATGGCGGCTGGGAATATCCTATCTACCTGATGTTGCTGGCAATCGTTCAAGGCATGCTCGGCGACGGGGCGTTCGCGCTCAATCGCTCCTTTACCCCAATCGAAATAGCAAGAGTTGGCCAGAAGGATGCCCTGCAATGAAACGCACAGTCTGTAACTTGACCGGTCGTCCCGCCGAGGGCGGATTGGAGGAAACAACATGAAACTTCACCTGATCAGCCACCATCTTTGCCCCTATGTGCAGCGCGCTGTAATCGCTCTTTCTGAAAAGGGCGTTATATTTGAACGTACCAACATCGATCTTGCCAATAAACCGGACAGCTTCCTTGCCGTTTCACCGCTTGGTAAGACGCCCGTATTGTTGGCCGATGGCGTACCCATTTTTGAATCTAACGTGATACTCGAATACCTCGAAGAAACGCAGCCGTATCCTCTGCATCCGGAGAATCCGTTAGAACGCGCGCGCCATCGCGCATGGATGGAGTTCGGGTCGGCGACATTAAGCGATATCGCAGGTTTCTACGCAGCAGCGGACGATCAAGCCTTTGTCACCAAGACCGCCGCCCTTCGTGCCAAGTTCGAGCGGCTGGAGAGTGAATTGTCGACTGGTCCGTATTTTTCTGGCGATCAATTCAGCCTCGTGGACGCGGTGTTTGGGCCGGTGTTTCGGTATTTTGACGCCTTCGATCAGATCGCTGATTTCGGCATCCTTACCACGCTTCCTAAAATCGGCGACTGGCGTCAGGCCTTGGCCGACAGACGATCCATCGCCAAAGCTGTTCCAGCCGATTACCCGAAACTACTTGAGCAGTTTATCCAAAACCGCAACTCCAAGTTATCACGGCTCCTAGAAAAACGATCCGTTGAGAGAAAATGAAACAACCCCCCGCATGTTGAAACCTGCGGGGGATAAGGCGCAACGCCAAGGGCAAAGTGACACCATGGAATTGCTTAGTCAGTCAAAACGCGGCTCAAAAATGCGTCGACCTCACTTGCGATCTCGGTCAGGTGTGTTTCCAACGGAAAGTGACCCGCGTCGATGAATTTCACATCAGCATTCGGTACATCGCGCAAGAATGCTCGCGCACCGGCAGGCGCAAAGAAGGGGTCGTTCTGGCCCCAAACGGCCAAGACCGGTGGCTGGTTGTCACGCAAGTAGGCCTGCCATTCAGGGTAAAGTGCGACGTTGGATTTGTAGTCGCCAAAGAGGTCCAGCTGGATGTCGGAACCTTCATCACCACCAAAGTTGCGCATGTCATGCAGAATGGGATCTAAGCTGATCCGGTTCAAACGGTCATCCGGCGTTCCATGCGAATACTGCCACTGTGTTGTTTCAAGCTTTTGGAAGCCTAAGAGCGCCACCCGATTTTCTTCGGTGGGTTCGGCCCAATATTTTTGAATTGGTGCCCAACCTTCTGTCAGCCCTTCTTCGTAGGCGTTGCCGTTCTGGGTAATGATCGCAGTGATGCGTTCTGGGTTGGCGGTCGCAAGACGGAAACCAACAGGTGAACCATAGTCGAATACGTACATCGCATACTTTTCAAGACCAAGCGCATCGGTCAGGCCACGTGTTGTTTCGGCAAGATTGTCGAATGTGTAGTCATACTCGGCCCGCGAAGGGGCCACGGTCTGGCCGAAACCTGGGTAGTCTGGCGCGATGATGTGATAATCGTCGGCCAACAGCGGAATCAGATTGCGGAACTGATGGCTGGAAGACGGATAGCCATGAAGCAAAAGCAGCGTTGGGTTATCTTTGGAGCCAGCTTCGCGGTAGAAAACTTCGACGTCGCCGACTTGCTGGGTGTGATATTTTACAATTGTTTCTTGGTGCTTTTGTTCGATCTCTGCGATTGCTGTTGTTGCGGAAAAGCTCGTGAAGACAGGAGCGATCGCGAGACTTGCCAGCAACAGCGCGGTGCCACTGAGAAGACGCGGTGAAAATAATGAGAAAGACATTGTGTATTCCTTTTCGAGGTTGTGTTGAGTGTGGTTGATTTACGGGGCCGGTTCAGATCAATCGTCGCGGCAGCCGTCAAAGAGCCACTGCATTTGTCGAAGCCGCAGCAACGCTGCGGTCTCGATCATGGTGGAAATGATGTTTACTTCACGAAGGGAGAATGCAGCGGGCGGCTTGCCTCGCGCACGATGGCTGCATCAAACACCCGTGTCGTATAGGCCACATCGAGGCCTTTTGCTTCGGTTGGGAAATAGTCCGTCGCAAACGTTGTGGCGTTCTCGAAGGTATCGAAGGCGTAGAAGCCACCGACCGAGTTTGTTCCGAGTCCACTCAGCCATGCCTTGTGCAACAGGCCGGGCTGCGCTTTCAGGATAGGGTTCATGGCGGCCCATGGGGCTTGTGCGAAGGGTGCCGCGATTTGTGCTTCGGTGTAAACGAATGCGCCCGGCTCATCCGCCAAGGTTCCACCGTGATAGAGCGAATTCAGGTAGACGCTTGCCTCTTCAACGACATCCGCATCAAAGACACGTGTGGTTTGTGCCACCCCAAATTTGCGGGCTTCATTGGGGAAATAGCCGGTGACGAACTTTTTGGCATTTTCGATTGAATCAAACTCGTAAAAGCCGCCGACGGAGTTGGTGCCAACGCCCGCAAGCCACGTCTTGTTGACGAATCCCGGCTGCTGCAAAAGCACTGGGTTAAGATCGCGCCATGGTGCGCTGTCAAAAGGGACGGAAATCTGAAGCTCAGTATATACGAATGCGCGTGTCATAACGATTATCCTTTGGTTGGTGACAGAGGCAAAATTGCCATTGCCATTTGATGACGGTCATTTTTTGGAGCCATTATTGGGCTTGCCAGCAACAGCGCGGTGCCACTGAGAAGACGCGGTGAAAATAATGAGAAAGACATTGTGTATTCCTTTTCGAGGTTGTGTTGAGTTGGGGGTGGTTTACGGGGCCGGTTCAGATCAATCGTCGCGGCAGCCGTCAAAGAACCACTGCTTTGGTCGAAGCGCGGCAAGTTCGGTTTCTAGTCCAGAGATGCGACTATGACCTCTTGGTCGTTTGAATTGCCTTCACAGTATGGGAAAAAGCGATATCGCCCGATGGGGTTAAGTCGTTCGGCATTTCATGTCCTTTCCCGAATGGTCGGGGTGTTGAGCATGAGATAGGTTATGTCGTTTGCCGCAATAAGCCGTAGTTTTGGCACTTCACTATTGTTAATAGTGAACGTAATCTCAAATCATGGATCGTTTGCGTTCAATTGAAACTTTTATCGCTGTTGCTGAGTTAGGTAGCTTTGCCGAAGCCGCCCGCCGTCTTGGCATGAGTGCACCGGCTGCGACGCGCGGCGTCACCGCATTGGAGGATCGACTTGGCGCGAAACTGCTGACCCGAACCACCCGCTCGGTGCGTCTAACCGATGCGGGTTCAGCCTATCTCGATGAAACAAAACGCATATTGTCTGATCTATCGGCTGCCGATAGCGGTGCATCCAGAACGACTGACATACCCACTGGAACACTGCGCATCACTGCGCCTGCGCGCTTCGGTCATCTCTATATTACACCATTATTGACTGGGTTTCTCGACGCCTACCCTGATGTACGCGTTGAGGCGCTCTTTGTAGATCGGGTCGTCAACCTATTCGATGAAGGGCTGGATGTTGCTATTCGGATCGGTGATCTGCCCGATTCTGGTTTAACCGCGTTGCGCGTAGGGGAAATTTGGCGCGTTGTGTGTGGATGTCCCACATATTTCGCTATCCATGGAAAGCCACGGACCCCAGAAGACCTTAAAGACCACCAAATCATCTCGTTGCGACCTTCAAGTCCGGTCACAGAATGGCCCTTTAAAAACCAAGCCCCGCAAAAACTTGATGCGCGGTTGCGGCTTTACACAGTCGAAAGCGCAGTTGAAGCAGCTTCATCTGGCTGGGGCCTAACGCAATTGTTCAATTATCAGATAGGACCGCAAGTGGCAGCGGGCACCCTTGAAACTGTGCTTCAAGACTATGAAACGGGGCCGCTCCCTATCCATTTGGTTCACCCTGAAGGGCGGCGACCAAGTGCAAAGCTACGCTGCTTTCTTAACTTTGCATCGCAGCAATTGAGGGGAATTTCCGCACTGCGTTGAGCTTTGGAGCCGTTTTTGGCGCTATCACAATCCATTAACTACACTGTACATAGCCGGCTTGCTGGGTGAAACCTCGACATTGGAGGCAATCATATTCTTAGAAGCGTCCTATTTTAAAAATGCGACTGCCTGAAAATGAAACGTGCAGATGTCGAAACACTTGTCGCAAAAGCGCATGAGGTTTACGAATATCCTAACGCCACCTGGAATAAAATCGATGTTGAAATTACTGTCGTCTGATTTGGACAGAAGCCTCCTTGGCTTATTACGGCTTACTGACCTGCAAAATGTAAATGTCTCCCCGAAATTCGTCAGACCTTGGGGGAAACAGCAAAACTTGTAATGCATTTAGCAGCGCGACCTAGGGATCGGCTAATCGCTGAACTCTTGGAAGCTGACCTTCAATCTCGTCGACGAGACAAACCCGAGAAGACTGCAAAAACCATCTCCGTTTGCGCAAAGTCTTTTGGGTGTGCTGCCAAACCGCATTATTTGAGAGAGCTACTCAGTGCGCTAACGGCACACCACAGGCGGCTAGTTCATCTTTTGTCAGATACCCCTGCAACTCAGTTGCCAAGGGCGTCAGATAGTTCGCGTAATTGCGCCAGCGTGCGACTGCATGTTTATAGATGGGTTCTCTGACTTGCGATGTTGATGCGGTGTTTACTTGGCGTAACGAGGTATTGTGATCCAATACGTCCGGGGTCCATTCCAGCCCAATGAAGTCCAGAATTGACCGCATCTGGTCTTCAGGCTCTGCTGTTACCGCCTCGTAGGAAATCTGTTTCACACACTCTGGCAGAAGGCGTGCCCACATTGTTGCGGCTTCATCGAATTGCGAATAAACCTGTGCCAAATATTTAAAATCACTGCTGAATGGCTGGTTCTTACCAAAGTGTTGAAAGTAGTTCGATAACAGGCAATCTAATGGGTGCCGCCGCATAATCAGAAACTTTGCCCGTGGCAATGCCAGGGAAAGCAAGCCAATGTAGCGATAATTTGCAGGCATTTTATCGGTCAAATACTCTGAATGGATGCCCTCTCGGCGAACTGCGGCCACATAGCTTTCGCCAAGTTGACTAAAATCGTCAGCTGTTACTTGCTCATCCGGAATTTCTTGATGCAGTGCACTCCTGAGCTTTTTGTTTTGCTGCATAGCAACCATTGTGGCTCTCAACTCTCCACCCGCCTGAACTGCTGGATGACGCGAAAACATTTGGTCCATTAAAGTGGTGCCTGACCGCGGCATTCCACAGATAAAAATCGGCGATACGTCGGAAATCCCCGCACCGCCGCAGCGTTTCATCAGCTCAGGCGAAGATAACGAATTCAATCGCTCAATTTGCTCTGTACCATTCTTATGATCATAAGGATGTAGCACTTTGTTGATTTCGTTTCCTGCCTGGAAGTTCTGGAATGCGCGCACATAGTCCTTCAGGTCATCAAACGCTTTGCCCGCCGCGAAATGCACTGCGGCCTTACCTTCATGCGACATGTCCTCAAGGTTTTGCAGCGTTCTTTCCAAGATTGCCAATTCAGGCGATTCCAGCGCCACCTTTCGCAGTTGAATGAGCCGCGATAGGGCGGGAATTCCAACGGGTGGTCTTCCGACAATCTTCAACAGCATTTTTGCCGCTTCATCCATTTTCCCGGAAGACGCCAATGCATTCCCAAGATGTAAATAGGCCTCAGCAGCATTGGGGTTAAGTTCAATTGCTCGGCGCGCGTGGTGTTCCGCAGCCTCATAACGTTCACGCCGATAAAGCGCTGCGGACAATTGAATATGCGCGCCCAGTGATTGAGGATTAATTGCCAGTGCCTTGAACAGAACATTGACAGCCTTTTCGAATTGATTGGTTTGCATATACGCGGTGGCCAGATTGGTATGTGCATCAATCAGATTGCCGTCCAGCTCAATTGCTTTTTCGAGATGCGCGATAGCGGGCCGATACTTTTTTTCCAGTACCAAAGCGCCACCTAGATTGCTGCGCGCGACCGAATAATTTGGTGCAATTTCAGTTGCCATTTGAAAATACGAAAGCGCCTCTTTCACCTTGCCAGATTGGGCCAGAAAGGTGCCGTAGTCGCACAATTGCACTGGGTCGTCGGGCGCTTGCTCCATAGCGACTTTGATCATTGCCATACCACGTTCAGTTTCACCCTGCTGGATCAGGTTGAACCCTTTGTAATGAATTAGCTTTGTATGACCGGGATTGTAACGAAGCAATTTGTCCAAAAGTTCGCCAGCTTCTGGGAAACGCCCCGCATCTTGATGCTGCATGATCCGTGTCAATGTCTCTTCGACATCGAAATGCTCTTCCTTGCCGTGACCTTTTGTGTCGCGACTGTTCGTTTCGAGTGTCATTGATACGTTCCCTGCCGATATTATTGGCAACCGTAAAGCGGCGGTGGCCAATGTCGATCCCAGAATTTCACAATCCCGTGAAGGAGGAGGATCGTGTCACGGATTAACGCCCTGATGGCCTAGGCGCCAACGCAAACGCAGATTAGATTGATCTTGATTGGATGCATAAGCCTGCGTTGATTGGGCACATCCCGTTTCCAACCTAGATAACTGTTTCGTGATTGATATTAAGAATGGGCTTGATTTACATTGCTGTTTCAAAGACCTTTCGGGAAAATTTGTGTTTGGTGATGCGATATCCACTGAATTTATTTGCACAATGGTGCGCTCGAAAAAGGAAGACGTTTAGATGCCGGTATTTGAATTTGATGAAGGCGCTACAAACAACGTTGTTTTCTTTCCAACATCACCGGGCGTTTTGCCATATTCGGTTATGGACGGTGGTGTGAATTTTACACTTAGCGCTGTAACATCGGGATCTGTTGGAATTGCCGAGAGATCGAACGGCACGGACCCTGGCCCCGGTGTTGGCCAGATTGGCCTTACCAACACGGACGCAGGTGTGACGTGGACATTGGATGCTCAGTCGCCCAGCGGCACGGATTTGTTCGGTGGCAACTTTACGGGTGCTTTAGCTTTACACGCAAATTTCAATAGTGGCACTTGGGCTGCAACATTCCACCGAACGACAGGTGCGAACGTGGTTCATACCAATCTGACTGGCGTTCAAACTCTTTCTGCGACCGCAGGAACTTACACCCATATTACATTTACCAACTCAAACACGACAGCCGGGATGAATTTGTACTCGCTCACCGCAGCAGGAGTTACCTGCTATTGTGCGGGTACTCGGATTTCAACGCCAGACGGTACTGTCGACGTAGAAAACCTTGTCCCTGGGGATGTGGTCGTAACAGCAGATGGCGGCACCTCAACGGTCAAGTGGCTGGGCCGTCAGCCCGTTAATACGCAGTTTTCGAACCCTGCAAAGATTAATCCAATCCAGATTACTGCGGGTGCGTTAGGCAAGGGTGTTCCGCTGCGCGATCTGTACGTTAGCCCTGATCACGCAATCGCCTTAGACGGAATGCTGATAAATGCCAGCGTGCTGGTCAATGGCAGTTCGATTTATCAGGTGGCGAACATGCCGCAAGATGGTTTCACCTATTACCACGTTGAAACTGACGCGCATGAATTGATCCTCGCCGAAGGCGTTGCAGCGGAAAGCTATCTCGACATTCCCGATCGCAGCGCCTTTGTTAACGGGGCAGATCGCGCAGGTGCCCCAGCAATCAAAGAGATGGATATACCTCGCATTAGTTCTCGCCGCTTACTGCCCGATGCAATCAAGGTGCAGTTGCGAATAGAAGATGTTGCTATCGGTTCAATGGTATTTGGCAACAATACCGTCCAGAAAGTCGCGTAGCGCAGCGAAAAATTAGTTTTCCGCCCTTTGAATATCGGGCGTGACATTACGCGGTCAGGTTTTTTGGGCGGAGAAGTGGGTAACCACTTGGTCGCCTTCCAATAGTATCAGGCGGCTTTCAGGAGCCGCCAAAAACTGCCGCTCTTTTAAACAAGAAATTCTCTTACGTTTTTGGCAAATCACTTTAGTTGCAATCGACAGTTTTTCCACCTGCCCTGAGATGCGTTAATCCTGAATGCGGCGCAGGTTGTCCGTGAAATGACCATCGTCGAGGTGCAGGCACTGGTGTCGGGGGGGAAACTATCAGGATCTCTCGTGGGCAACTGAGCCTTGGGATTGACAGCCACATTGGCGACGTAAACTGCAAAGCTGCGACAGACATGCTGCAACTGCGCAGCGATGCTGCGTCGGCTTAGTACGAAAACCGAATTTCCAGAAAGTCCGCGCCCCGCTAGTTTGATCCCTTCGCCGCGAAAAGACAGTTTGGGCCTAGTGCCCGCAAGCGGATTTAAATGGCTGCTCTGGTGAAACCCACTGCACCCGAAAAATTATGGCGCTGCGACAGCGGACAAATGCTGCGTCAGCAGCATACCCGAACACCAATGTCGGTTTTGTCCGCAAAGCGGGCCTCAAATCACAGTGTAGCGAACGGCCGTTTCCCACCCTTATTGCATATGGTTCTCAATGTTCTACTGGACTTTGTTCGCGTACGAGGCAGATAGTTTGAACTTGTGCACCCGCCAACGGGAGACATCAACGGGTCAAACGACCCGCGGCGGTTCATTCGATCGTTGGCACATCCATCACATTCTGATCAATCCCATCTACGCAGGTAAGATAAGGCACGCCGCGATATCCATGAGGGTCAGCACGCGGCGATCATCGAACCTGAGCGATGGTACCGGATACAGCAACAACTTCAGGATGGAGCAAAGAAGGGTAGGGCGCGCAAGACTGCCAAGCAGTCATCTCTTCTCTGCGGCAAACTGTTTGATGAGACAGGGGATCGATTGACGCCCTCCCATACCAAGACATCCAAAGACGTTCGGCTGAGATACTACATCTCGCATCGGTTGATCAAACGTAGCGGCGCAGCGAACCTGGATGGCTGGAGGCTGCCAGCACCTGAGTTGGAGGCGAAGCTTGGTGAGGTGATCCGATCAAGATTGACGTCCCCATCGTTCCCGACCCAATTGATCCCCGATGGAACGGTGGTGGAGACGGCGCGCTGGCGTGATGAACTAATGAAGGTCTGCAAAGACAAGACATTGAAGCAGGTTATTAATCTTGTTCAGCGTGTCGACATCAAGGCCGGAGATATCAAGATCATTCTTGATGCAACGACCGTAGGCACCGCGCTGTCAGCCAAAGAGGAACGGTTTGATGCGAATGCTCTGGCGATCACATCACCGTTTCAAATCCGAAAACGCGGTGTCGAGACTAAGCTGATCCTCGGGGACACCTCTGTTGAGCTAGACGAAACGTTGATCTCCAACATCGCGAAGGCGCACCAATGGTATGAGCAGATCAAAGCAGGCAAAACCCTCTCGGATATTGCCAGAGCCAGTGACACATCATCTCGGCGCATCCAGCAAATGATTGAGGTAGCATTGTTGGCACCCGACATAATTAAATTGGTGTTGGACGGTAAGCAGCCGCTCGGGTTTACGTCCGAATGGTGCAAACGACATCCTCTGCCAAGCAGTTGGCAAGATCAACGCGCGCTCATCGCGACTCTTTGACATCGAAAAGCCGGACACTGCTACCGTGGAAATGCGGTCTGTAGACATTTGGCGATATCAGCCCAGGTTTGCGCTACATCAACGGTCTGCGTGAGCAGTTTGTTCTCGTAACTCACGGAATACACGACACAATCCCAAGGGACATACGCACCGTCTCGATTCAATGAAGTGTTTGGCTGGGGTGGAAGGATTCGAACCTTCGATCTCCTGTACCAAAAACAGTTGCCCTACCACTAGGCCACACCCCAACTCTGAGCCGCTGAATAGTAGGCGCGGGCGCTGGACGCAAGACCCGTTTTGCTAAAATTTTTATTCCTCGTCAGCATCTGTACGCAATAGATCATCACGAGACAGGTCCGCGCGTTCCTGATCGACTATTTTCTCCAGTTCTTTGTCGGCTTTTGCTTCAACCACTTGAACTGGGGCAGGGGGTTCTGGCGCTTGTTTTGGAGCGGGTTTTTGTTTTCCCTGATCAGCCACGGTGCCCCCATTTAGGTTTTCGATACGGTACGTTGGCACGGGTGCTGAAATTCCTGCCGTATCAAAAGCGGCCTGCGTTAGGCGAATGGCCTCGCTGCGGGCCAACACCATGCTGGTTTCATTCTGATCAATCCACGCCGCCATGTTGAGGGTGATCCAAAAGTCATCAACAGATTCGATCCAAACAGAAGCCTCTGGCGTTTGCAGAACAAAGGGCAGGTTGTTCAGCGTATCTTCTGCCAAATGCCGGGCGTCATCCAGATCAGTGTCTGAGGCAACGGACAGTGCAAAGGTAAACCGCCGTTCGTTATTGCGCGAGAAATTCACAATGCGGCTTTTGAACACGGTCGAGTTCGGAATTCGAATGTGGTTGCCATCAAAGGACAGCAAAATGGTGGCCCGGCTGGTCAGGCGAATGACTTTGCCGGTGTCGCCTTCGATTTCGACTGTATCGTTTGGGCGAAACGGTTGGCGGATCGACAGCATGATTGAGGCGATAAAGTTTTCGACCGTATCGCGCACCGCAAAACCAATCGCGAGGCCGACAATACCAGCAGCACCCAAGATACCAGAGAGCAATGCCGTGGCGCCAACAAAATCAAGTGCAATGACCAGTCCAGCGATGATGGAAAGCAGGCGTAAAATCTGGCGATAGATGTCTGCGATAAAGGCGTTGGGGGATAAACGATCCCATGGTTGGCGCAGCCGCGCGATGAAAAAACCCACCAAAATGACCGCGATAAAGACACCAAAGGCAATCAACGCCAACGGCAAAAACGCGATCACTTGGTAGGCGCGTGCCTTGAAACGCGCCACCGCAGGGTTCAATCGTTTGACGACATCGGTGGTTTCTAAAACCTCGTTTTCGATGGCTACAACACCTTCGACACGTCCCACCAATTCGGCCAATTGCGCGGCTGTTGTCATGTCTAATGTGGTGCCGCGTAGGGTGACGATGCCAGAGGAAACAGTCACGCTGACATCGCTATAGCCGTCAAGTTCACCCAAGATATCCCGAATACGGTTTGCAATATTAGCATCCGCCGCTGCATCGTCTTGGATCGTTATGGTTCCGGCGGGTTGTGTCGTTGTGGTTTGTGCGAGTGCCGCAAGGGGCAGGGCAAGGCAAATGAGAAAAGCGATTAGGCGCATTTTAAAATATCCGTAGGCATAAAATTAGCCATCACTTTAAGCGCCCTGACCCCGCTTGGCAATTCGCCCAAAGGCTTTGCAAGGTCAGGTTGTGGCGCGAGATAACCGTTATTTACGACTGGCAATCAATCAGAATTGCGCCATTGCGCCCGCCCGCCTCTACGGCTTGGTGGGCCTTTGCGGTGTCGGCCAAGGCATAAATTTTTTCAACGGGGCAATCGAGTGCACGATCTTGTAGCGCATTGTGCAGGCGGGTGATTGCAGCCTCGCGTTGTGCGATGGGCAGCAAATAGATGAGCATGATGTCGATGGTCACGGCCTTGAACAACAGCGGGTAAAATGGCAGCGTCGGTTGCATTTCCTTGGCGGACCCGTAGGCTGCGATCCGGCCATTTGGGGCAATCACTTGGGTGTCTGTTTCAATATTTGCGCCAAATTCAACTTCGACAATTGTGTCCAGCAGTTTGCCCTTGTTTGCGGCCAAGATTTGATCGGCTAAATCACTGGCACTGTAAGGTAGCACCGTATCAGCCCCCGCAGCGATCACGCTGTCATGGTCCTGCTCGGAACAAGTGGCGATCACGCGGGCACCACCCCATTTTGCCAATTGCACGGCCAACAACCCCACTGTTCCAGCGCCGCCTTGGATCAATACAGTTTCGCCGGCAACGCCGCCTGCGCCAAATACTGCGTGACATGCGGTAAGGCCGGGAATGCCAAGGCTGGCACCTTGTTCAAAACTGACGTCTTTGGGCAGGGCAACTGCCTGCTGTGCGGGCAAGGTGATGTGGCTTGCTGCTGTGCCAAACCCACGCTGCCACTGGCCGTTCCATATCCAAACATGCTGACCGATACGGGCGGCGTCAACGCCAGCGCCGACAGCCTCAATTTCGCCAGCACCATCGCTGTGGGGGATGATGAGGGGAAAGGCGGGCTTTGTCACGCCGGGACGTGATCCTGCACGGGCTTTGACATCTGACGGGTTCACGCCCGAAAGGGCCAGTTTGACCCGAACTTCGCCCGCCTTTGGCGCAGGGCTGTCGATCTCTTGCAGATGCAGGACATCGCTTGCTGCGCCGAATGTGTCATAGGTGATGGCGTGCATGGAATAGTCCTCTGATAACGATGCTTGAACTATTGCTAAGCGTTAAAAGGGGAATGCGCAAATGACGAAACGTTGTGAAATCAGTTGCGGGTTTCGCTGGCTGTGACGCCCCACATGCGGGCTTTGGGGGCCCACCCCTTAAAGCCGCCAGAGCGCAATTCGCACCATTCAGCGCCACAATCGCCCAAGCGCGCCACAACGCCTAATTCAAGAGCGGCGGTGATGGGTGCATTTGCATCAGGGCGTGCATGAAGTTCGAGCATGTCTTTTTCAACCAACACGGTCCGGGTGCCAGACAGCAAGGAATAATGCACCCAACCGCCCATGCCGTCGCGGTCCTCAACCCGGCGCCAATGGCCGTGTTCTGCGGTGATGCGCAAAGGCATGTCGCGGCGTTTGAAGACCCAATCGATCCGGTGAGAAAGCGATGGGCCACGGCGCACGTTGCCCTCTGATGCTTTCATAGACACGAATCGCGGCACGGGCAGGTTTGTGACCTGGCCTTTTTCACCAGCGCTTGCCGGGGCTGCCACGCCAAGCGTGAATATGATCAAACACGCCAGTAAGGCGCATATTGGATTTCGTGTTTTCATGGTGCTGCCTGCACTGTCGATTTTTATTTATCTTGCTCTTTTGCTGCGCGAAGTTCTTGTGACTCGTCGCTGCTTGGGACACCATGACCGTCAAAGACAGGAACGCCAAGTGCGGGGAGAGCATAGATGTCAAAGAAACGGTTGAGTGTTGTAGTGACGCGACGGTTACCCGAGGTGGTTGAAACCCGCCTATCCGAACTGTTCGACGTAAAATTGCGTGACGATGACACACCGATGACCCGCGCTGAACTGGGTCAGGCGATGAAAACCGCTGACATTCTGGTGCCAACTGTGACAGATGAAATTGACGCGGCACTGATTGGACAAGCCGGAGAGCGCCTCAAACTGATTGCCAATTACGGGGCCGGGGTGGATCACATTGATGTGGCCACTGCACGGCAACGCGGCGTTTTGGTCAGCAATACACCGGGCGTGTTGACGGATGACACGGCAGATATGACGATGGCACTGATCATGGCGGTCACCCGACGCATGGCCGAAGGCATGGCGGTGATGCAACGCGGCGAATGGCAGGGGTGGGCACCCAACGCCTTGCTTGGTGGTCGCATTGGCGGGCGGCGATTGGGCATTCTGGGCATGGGTCAGATTGGTCAAGCCGTTGCGCGCCGTGCGCGGGCGTTTGGGATGCAAGTGCATTATCACAACCGCAAGCGGTTGCATGCACAGATCGAAGGCGCATTGGATGCGACCTATTGGGAAAGCCTGGATCAAATGGTTGCACGCATGGATGTGATCAGCATCAACTGTCCGCATACACCCAGCACGTTTCATTTGATGAACGCACGGCGGTTGAAGTTGATGAAACCAGATGCGGTGATTGTGAACACCTCACGCGGCGAAGTGATTGATGAAAACGCCCTGACCCGCATGTTGCGCGCTGGCGAGATCAAGGGCGCGGGTTTGGATGTCTATGAACACGGGACAGAGATTAACCCACGTTTGCGCGAGTTGGAGAATGTTGTGTTGCTGCCTCATATGGGCTCGGCCACTTTGGAAGGGCGCATAGAGATGGGTGAGAAGGTGATTATCAACATCAAGACGTTCGATGACGGGCACCGCCCACCTGATCAGGTTGTCCCTGCGATGATGTGATTTAATTGTGCGGCTGCGCCGCGCACGATTTCATTTTGCTGATGAAGGGGCTTTGCCCCTTCAAACATCCCCGGATATTTGCGGCCTTATGTATCAAACGCACCAAGCGGGGTGTAGGGGGTGATTAAGGCGTTATTGCTAAGCTCGGCTGTTAGCGTAAGCCCCACTTTCAAATTCAGTGAACCCCAACCCGCCATTACCCTTTTTGCTGCGGAGAACCCATCTTTCCTCGCGGCTGTCACCGAATACGTCTTCAAATATAACGTAGAGTCCGCAAACTGTTTCGGTCACCATGTCTCCAGGCAGATCAATGCCCAAATGTACGATCTGGGATGGGCCAAGGCTAATATGGGGCGAATTTTTTGCCTCTTTAGCCATGCCCCCCCCAGTTCATATCCTCTATTCTGTAAAATTCGTAGTTTGCCCTCAGAAATATAGCAGGGCTTGTGCCAACATTTTTAATAACAACAGTTTGCCTATCCGGAGCCTCGGAGATGTTAACCTCAGATATCGTGACATAGGCTCGCACTTGCTTTTGACCGATCTCCCTAGCGTCCCGAACCGCACGCCAAGTGAGCCAAATGGTGGCGAAAAGAAAGATAGTACCTACCGCGACGAGCCATGTGGAAGTTTGCGCATAATTCCGCATGTCGAGGGTGGCGTCCTTGATAGCCTGTGTGGCGACGTTCATGCCCTCTTGGGCAGCAAGGTCCGCTATCTCCCTTTGGCGGGCTTCTTCTTCGCCGCGTTTGCGGGCATCGGCTGCGGCATCGCCCTCGACAATTTCAACAGGGAACGGAAGCGGCGGATCAAAGGGTGGCTGTTGTTGTGTTGCATCCACTTGAGTGCTTTCTGTTTGCTCTTGGGCTTGCCCTGATGTGGCTAGAGTTAATCCAAGTGCAAAGACGTACAGCCAAGAGCGGATAGACATTGTAACAAAAATCCTGCGGTAAATTTCCCTCGGCTTACTTTATTGCGCAGGTTGCGCTCGTTGTCTTCGATTCCTTTTTCGGCCAGCCGCTCCACCAGTTGCGCGTAGGTGGTGCCATTCCTTGCCATTTCGGCCCGCAAAATACCCTTTGCCTTCTCTTCCCAGTCTGTTCTTTCCGGCATAATCACCTCCTATGGCGCTAATGTCATCACTTATGATGCTATAGCACTTGAAGTTATTATGCAATGTCATTATATATGATGCACAAGCACGTTATATGGTGATTAAAAATGGCACAGCACTTCCTCCTTTCAGCGGCATCACGCACCCTTAGCCTTCGCAGCATCTACAAAGCTGGCGAAGATGCGGTCTATAAGGTGTTCTGCGAAATGCGCTGGCCTGAGACAGACGGTGAAGCCGTTTGCCCGCGTTGCTCCAACCACGAGACATACAAGATCACCACGCGCCGCAAGTTTAAGTGCAAGGCATGTGCGCACCAGTTTAGCGTCACGTCCGGCACAATCTTTGCCAGCCGCAAGATGGACTTTGTGGACCTGTTAGCCGCGATCTGCATCATGGTGAACGCGTCCAAGGGCGTGAGCATGGTACAGCTTTCACGCGACCTTGATTGCCAATATAAAACGGCTTTCGTGCTGGCCCACAAGCTGCGTGAAGCTATGGCGCAAGAGGTCCAGACGGGCGAAGTGCTGCAAGGTCATGTTGAGATCGACGGTGCGTATTTTGGGGGCCATATCCGCCAAGAGAACGCCAAGAAAGACCGCAAGGACCGCCGCTTGAAAGAACACCAGAACGGACGCCGCCGTGTGGTTGTTGCCCTGCGTGAGCGCAATGGTCGCACATTGCCTTTCGTGCGCATGACTGAGGCGGAAGGCGTGGCACTGGCGAATGACAACGTATCGCGCATGTCCACTATGTCAGCGGACGAAGCAAGCCATTGGGATTTGCTGCACAACGGTTTTGAGGTTGAGCGCGTGAACCACTCCGAGATTTACAGCGACCACGGCAAGCACACCAACATGGTTGAAAGCTATTTTAGCCGCCTACGCCGCATGGTTCTGGGCCAGCACCACCATGTATCGCCACAGTACCTGCACCAGTATGCAAACCACGCCGCATGGTTGGAAGATAACCGCCGCACAGACAACGGCACCATGGCGCAGATTGTGGTATCTAACGCGATGGGCGCGCCTGTGTCGCGCAACTGGAAGGGGTATTGGCAGCGGGCGGCTTGAAAGAATCTATTTGGCGGGTTTCCGCTTGTGGTTAGTTAATGTTATGCCCTTAAATCTCTTAGAATCAGATGTTTTTGAGGTCAGCCCTTGGCAGATTTAACCACGCCACTAAGTACCGATAGTGCAAATACGATTGCCGAAGCGGTAAAAAACGCAGATTTTACCCCTTTGCAACTTATTGTGCTTATACTGGGCGGTATCTTGCTGTGGAATCTGCGCGGCTTGTACAATATTCATGTGACAAAATATCAGACACGCAGAAAGTATGATCTTCTTGACAAAAAGGCTGATGATAAGATCAAACTGAAGAACGAAAAGAAGAAAGCCCGTATTAACAAGGCGACTTCGTCAAAAAGAGTGGATAAACCCTGATGCTCGAATTATTGCTTGCACTAAGTTTAATGGCTATCGGCGCTTTGGCTCTAAAGAAGCGTAACGCCATGCGTTTGCGCGCCGATCAAGTTATGCTGGACGCAGTAGATGATATGTACCAGCATTTGAATACACTAATTGACGCGAAGGTTACCTTTGATGGTGATGTTCCTGATGAAATAATGGACTTAGCAGAGTTCATGGTCAAATGCGCTAGAACCAGAAATATCGAGTTCTCCCTTGCGGCGTCTTTGAGCGAACGTGCGGACGAAAAGACCAACAAAAGTTCACGCATGAACAGCAAGATGAGGGAGCCACTTCAGGAGGTGTTCGAAGACTTAGTTCATGCTTGGTTCAAATACGTTTCCCACAAAAACCTTTTAGCAAGACACGTTATCAGAGCATCTATTGGTCGAATGGCTGTCCTTGAGGATGACTTCCATCCGTTCAATGCCCAAATAATCCGCAAAGTAGCAAAACGAAATGTTGTCTGCCCCCCAAACGCAGCGGCGGCCTGATAGTTACTATGGTAATCGGAAACCCTCATTTGCTAGAATAAGCGCCACAACCCACCAAACCGCCCATCATGCACCACCAGCCCGCGCTTCTTTAGCTTTGTCAGCGTAACCGCAGTAAACACATGTGCCTTGTCAAAGGTGATCTCTGGCCTGCGCTCTGCGATGTACTCAGAAACGTAACGCGCTGTCTGTGGACCATCTCTGAGCGCGTCCAGTGCCATACGGGCCATGACGCCGCTACCAGCCACGTTGAGCCTTGGCGGCATTGCCCGTGGCATGTGAACCCCACGCTGCCTAAGCAACGCCTCAACGTGTTCACGCCCCTGCCCATCAGCTTGGTTGATCTGCCTACGCAATGCCAGCAGCGCGCTATCTATCGTTTTATCCAACATGCCCCATTGTGATTCACATGGGCCGGAAAATCAGCTAGATCGTTGGTGCGCTTGATACATAAGGCCGGATATTTGGGGCCAAAAAGAAGGGATATACGATGCGTTTGGTACTTTCTTTGGTTGGAATGATGTTTGCGGGGGCGGTGTTTGCCCAGCAGGCAGCGGATGCGGTGGCACCTGAAGCTGCGGGTGTTGGGGCATTCCAAGGCATGTCGCCTGCGCTAACGGCGGCCTTGAATGCCAAGGTCGCGGGACAATCCGTGGTGGGCCAAAATTGGATGGTTGCTGCGGCGAACCCATTGGCGGTCGAGGCTGGGGCGGAGGTTTTGAAAAGCGGTGGGACCGCTGCTGACGCTTTGGTGGCTGTGCAAGCGATGCTGGGTCTGGTTGAACCGCAATCTTCTGGATTGGGCGGGGGTGCGTTTCTGGTTTGGTATGACGCTGCAACTGGCGAAGTGACCACGCTTGACGGTCGCGAAACCGCACCATTGGCCGCGACGCCGCGTCTGTTTCAGGATGCAAATGGTGAACCGCTGAAATTCTTTGATGCCGTAGTGGGCGGGCGCTCTGTTGGTACGCCGGGCACGCCTGCTTTGATGGCAGAAGTGCATGCACGCTGGGGCACCGCAGACTGGGCAGACTTGTTGCAGCCTGCGATTTCACTGGCCGACAAGGGATTTAGCGTGTCACCGCGTCTGGCAAGTTTGGTCGCAAGTGACGCTGAGAGATTGGCAACCTCCGACACCACGGCAAGGTATTTCTTGCCCGGTGGTGTGGCGGTTCAGGCGGGCGATCTATTGGTGAACACTGCCTATGCGGATACGTTGCGGTTGATTGCAGATGGTGGTGCAGAGGCCTTTTATGCAGGTGATTTGGCGCGTGACATTGTGGGGGCTGTGCAAGGTGCCGCAAATGCGGGCGTTTTGTCAGAGGTTGATCTGGCGATCTATCAGGTCAAGGAACGTGCTGCCGTCTGCGCGCCCTATCGTGGGCATGAGGTATGCGGCATGGGGCCGCCATCATCAGGGGCTGTGGCGGTTGGACAGATATTGGGGCTGCTTGAAGGCTATGATTTAAGCGCTGGACCGCAAGATGTTGAGGTGCGCCGCTTGATCGGTGATGCATCGCGTTTGGCATTCGCAGACCGGGGTCGCTATTTGGCAGATAGTGATTATGTCCCGGTGCCTGTCACCGGCTTGCTGGCCCCCGCGTATCTGGCGGATCGTGCAACACTGCTGGCAGGTAGCACTGCCTTGACAGAAGTTGCACCGGGCAACCCCGCCTTTGATCATGCGCTGAATTGGGCGGATGATATGGCGCTCGAACTGCCATCGACCTCGCATATTTCGATTGTCGATGCAGAGGGCAATGTAGCCAGCATGACAACGACGATCGAGAACGGCTTTGGCAGTCGCCTGATGGTTGGTGGGTTCCTTTTAAACAATGAACTCACTGATTTTTCATTCCGCAGCCACGTCGACGGCGTGCCAATTGCCAATCGGGTAGAACCGGGCAAGCGCCCGCGTTCGTCTATGGCCCCAACGATTGTTGTGAAAGATGGCGCGCCTGTGTTGGCTGTGGGAAGCCCGGGTGGCAGCAGGATCATTGGCTATGTCACAAACGCGATTGTCGCGCATCTGGATTGGGGCATGGATGTGCAGGCTGCGGTCAGCACACCTCATGCGGTCAATCGCTTTGGCACCTATGATCTGGAAGAAGGTACAGCAGTGGCTGGTCTGAGTGCGCCTCTTGGCGCGCTGGGCTATGAAGTAGGGACGCGTGCGCTGACGTCGGGACTGCATATGATTGCGATTGGTGATGAACTGCGCGGTGGGGCTGACCCGCGCCGCGAAGGCATTGCATTGGGGGAATAAACAAATGGTTCAGGCGACAGATTTGCCGCGCAATGAGGACGGTATTGCAACCGTTCTGGGCGTGCTTAAACAGCAGTTTGGAGAGCGCTTTCAGACCGGTGAGGCAATCCGCGAGCAACATGGCCATACGACGACCTGGATTAAGAACCAAATGCCGGATGCTGTGGTTTTTGCGCAATCCACGCAGGACGTATCAGAGATCGTAAAAACCTGCGCGGCGCATAAGGTGCCGATCATTGCCTTTGGCACGGGGACTTCTTTGGAGGGGCAAGTAAACGCCCCAGCAGGTGGTGTTTCTGTTGATCTAAGCCAGATGGACAAAGTGCTTGCTGTGAACACGGGGGATCTGGATTGTCGTGTGCAGCCGGGTGTGACCCGTGAGGCGTTGAACACCCATTTGCGCGATCAGGGTCTGTTTTTCCCCATTGATCCGGGGGCCAATGCATCGCTGGGTGGCATGACGGCGACACGTGCTTCTGGCACCAATGCGGTGCGCTATGGCACAATGAAAGACAATGTATTGAGCGTTGAGGCGGTGATGGCGGATGGGTCTGTCATCCGTACCGCAAGCCGCGCGCGCAAATCATCGGCAGGCTATGACCTAACGCGGTTGATGGTTGGTTCTGAGGGGACTTTGGGTCTGATCACAGAAATCACTTTGCGCCTCCAAGGTATTCCCGAAGCAATCTCAGCGGCGCGCTGTTCCTTCCCAACAGTCGATGCGGCCTGTCAGACGGTGATGTCGGTGATCCAATATGGATTGCCTGTTGCACGTATTGAATTGCTGGATGCTTTGGTCGTCAAAGCGTTGAATGCCTATTCCAAACTGGACCTGCCAGAAACGCCACTGTTGTTGTTGGAATTCCATGGCTCAGATGCCAGCGTGGCAGAGCAGGCAGAAACCTTTGGCATGTTGTCAGAGGAACACGGGGGCCAAGGATACAAGGCTACCACGACCACCGAAGAGCGCAACAAACTCTGGCAGGCGCGTCATGATGCCTATTGGGCGATGCTGGCGCTGAGGCCGGGCAGCACGGGCGTTGCCACCGATGTCTGCGTGCCTATTTCGCGACTGGCCGAGGCGGTCACATCTGCCGAAGCAAAGGCTGTTGAATTGAACTTGGTAGCCCCGGTGGTTGGACACGCGGGGGATGGCAATTTTCATGCGTCTTTGCTGATCGATAAAGAGGACGCAGACGAGGTCGCGCGCGCAGAGGTGTTCGTCAGTTGGTTAAACGATATGGCGATTTCGATGGACGGAACATGCACGGGGGAACACGGGATTGGGCAGGGTAAGAAACCGTATCTGATCAAGGAACTTGGTGATGCTGTCCCTGTGATGACTGCGATCAAACGCGCATTAGACCCCGACAACATCATGAATCCAGGTAAAATTTTGCCCGGCTAAATTGTAGGTTTGTATAAATATTCCCGCCAACACCGCTTTGGTGCCTCAAAAAACCCCTATTTCAGTGGTGTTTTACCCACGACAGATGAGGAGCAGGCATATGAGCAAGTTACTACTTTCCCTTGGGTTGGCGACGACGCTGGGTTCGGGCGGCGTGATGTATGATTTTAACGCGCAGTCGCAAAAGAACCCGGGCGAGCTTTTGGATTTGATCCAATATGCCAGCGGCTTGCAGGGGCGTGTCGTGAACCTAATGGAGGTTGAACGCGGACCGCGGATTGCAGACTTGCCACAAATCAGCAGACGGATGAATACAACCTCGTTCAGCAGCGCATCACCGCGCAGCACGGAACAGGACATCAAAGAATTCGCTCAAGATAGCCCACAATTGCAAGCGATGCTCAAAGTCGACGAAGCCAAACAACGAAAGAGTTTTTGGTCGCGTGCGCGCCAAAAGGTGATGGGTGATAATGATGCGCCGCGCAGTGATCGTTTGGCCGCCATTCGCGAACGCAACAAACCCGTTGGCAACTTTGAGGGCGAAAACGCCAGCGCCTTTCTAAGGATGGGCCCGGCAGAAGTTATTGCCAATAGCGGTGCCATTGCTGAACTTATTGAAAACGGTGGGCCTTGAGGATCATTTCAGTATTCGGCACGGTGGGGGAAAGAACTACAAACCAGCCATCACCTTGGCCAATGGGTGCCGACCTGTTCTTTGATGCGCTTTAGCTTAAGGAGGTCCGCGTAGTTGTGGATCTTATGATCTTCTTCCGCGTCCAGTTCGTCAGGCTTTAGCCAGTAACGACTGCCAATGGTGCGAAAGCCCAGAAATTTTGGCGGGAAATGGCAAACCGTATCGTCGATACGGCAAATGTTCACCACCCAGCCTTCATTGGGCAGCCGCGTGCGCGTGCGGCACGTTTGGGGTGACGCAAATGCGACCGTGGGCACCCGCAATGACATGCCAACAATTTGCGCAGATGCCGCGCCCAGTGAATGGCCCACGATAAACTTGGGTCGTACACCTTTTGCGAACATATAGACCATCTGAGCGTGTTCCAGAAAACCCGCATGCCAGCGTGCACCACTGTCCCCAGCGACGACTTCAAAGCCGTGGCCGTCTATCGCGCCACTACCTCCTAGATTGAGGTTGAAATCGACCCAATCAGAAAGCTCGTTTGTGCCCGGGATCACCAGTGTTCCATTTTTAAGGTAAACCGCCTGAACACCGGCCACATCAATGGCGGTTTCAATGTCAGATGTATTGGTGCCAGCATAGGTTTCAGCAACCATATCTGCGGCATCTTGAAGTGAAATTTTGGCCATGATCCTGTTTCCTTGAGGTAAAAAGCATGCTTGAAATACCAACAGTTAACCAGTTTCGCGTCGCGCGTGTCTAGTCTTGACTGCTTTGGCGATCGTGTGTGGGCATCACCAATGCATGTTAGGTCGGTTTTTTGCGATGTTGGGTCGGCTGACGCGTGCGTATTCAATGCGGTGCGATTAAAACAGGGTCACATCTGGTCCAAGGGAATCGACATATGAAAACTCAGGTCAAAGCATTGGTTGTGGGCGGCGGTGCCGTCGGAACGTCGATTGCCTATCATCTGGCACGCGCCGGATGGGATGATGTGATGCTGTTGGAACGTGACGAATTGACGTCTGGCTCCACATGGCATGCGGCGGGTTTGCTGCCCTATTTCAACATGTCTTTTGCCACGACGCACATCCACGACTATTCGATCAAGTTCTACAAAACGCTTGAGGAAGAAACGGGGCTGAATGCAGGCTTTGCGGTCGTCGGTAACCTGCGCATGGCGCAGACCAAAGAGCGTATGGACGAATATATGCTGTATGCGTCTACGGCCGAAACCTGCGGTGTGCCGTACAAATTTATGACGCCCGATGAGGTCAAGGCAAAGTGGCCGCTGATCCGTACAGAGGACCTTGAGGGCGCGCTGTATCACGAGACCGATGGCTATATTAACCCTGCTGACGTGACCATGGCGATGGCCAAAGGCGCGCGCCAACGTGGTGTGATGATTGAACGCAAATGGCAAGCGGATGCCTTTCATTGGAACGGCACCCATTGGGAGGTCACCGCAACCAAGATGGTTGAAAAGGGTGGCAACCTGATCCCGTCTGACGAACAGATCGTGATCACCGCTGAACATGTGGTGACCGCATCGGGCAATCACGCGCAACGCACGGCGAAAATGCTGGGCATCAAAATGCCTGCGATCCCGGTTGAGCATCAGTTTATCGTCATGGACAAGGACGACGAACTGGTCAAATGGCGCGGTGAGGGCAATGCAGAACATCCCGTTATTCGCGATGCGGATGCGCAGTCCTATGTGCGCGAAGAACGCGGCGGTTGGATATTGGGTGTCTATGAAAAAGACGCACCAGCACGTTTTGAATACGGCGTGCCGGATAGTTTCCGCGCTGATCTTTTCCAACTCGATCTTGAGCGGATCGAAAGCCAGTACGAGGCGATGATCCACCGGGTTCCGTCGTGCGAAAATTCGGGCCTCAAGGACGATTTCAACGGCCCGATCTGCTACACACCGGATGGCAACCCGCTGGTTGGCCCCGCACCCGGTTTGCGCAACATGTGGCTGGCCGAAGGATTTTCGTTTGGCATCACCGCAGCAGGCGGCACCGGGTATTACCTCGCGCAGCTGATGGTTGAGGGTGAAGCCAAGATTGACATGGCGTCACTTGATCCCAAACGCTACGGCGATTGGATGACCACCGAATTTGCCGCACGCAAAAACGAAGAATGTTACGACCACGTTTACATCCTGCACCACCCGGACGAAGAACGCCCAGCATGCCGTCCCTTGCGCACGTCACCTGCCTATGACCGTCAGGCGGCGCGCGGCGCACAGTTCGGGTTTGTGAATGGCTGGGAACGCCCCAATTACTTTGCGCCCGCTGGGTTCAACGACCATGATGCGCGGTCTTTCCGTCGCGGTGGTTGGTGGCAACATGCGGTGGACGAAGCCAAAGCAATCCGCGAAGGCGTTGGCTTGATTGATGCCACAGCATTCACCAAGCACGTTGTCAAAGGCCCCGGCGCAACAGCGTTCCTTGATTGGTTCACCTGTAACAAACTGCCATCAGTGGGCCGTATTAATCTGACCTATGCGCTGACCGGGTCAGGGACCACGCGGACAGAATACACCATCGTGCGGATTGCTGAGAACGAATATTACCTCGTCAGCGCAGGCGCTTGGACCGCTTATGACAGCGATTACCTTCGCAAAGCGATTGATGATAAATCACCTGAATTCGGTTATATCGAATGTCACGACGTCACCACGCAATGGGGTGTGTTCGCGATTGCCGGGCCAAAATCACGGGATGTTCTAAATGAGATCGTCAAGGACGGTGACCCATCCACCGTGTTGTCCAACAAACGCTTCCCGTGGCTGACCATGCGCAATATTGAGTTGGGCATGTGCCCGGTCCGCGCGATCCGTGTGGCCTATACGGGTGAATTGGGTTGGGAATTGCACCACCCGATTGAAATGCAGAATTACCTGTTTGATCAGCTTGAAAAAACTGGGGAAAAGCATGGGATGAAGCTGGTTGGCGCGCGCGCCCAAAACTGGTTACGTCAGGAAAAATCCTATCGCGCCTTTGGCAATGAGTTGGGCCGTGATGCAACCCCGGTCGAAGCGGACCTGCCGCGCTTTATCGATATGTCCAAAGACTTTCACGGCAAGGCAGCGATGGAGGCACATGGCGTAAATGCCAAATGTGTAACACTGTTAATTGATGGTCCAGAGGATGCAGATCCATGGGGCCGCGAAGTGCTGTACCACGCAGATGGGCGCACCGGGCGCTTGACATCGGGCGGGTATTCCGTTGCCTTTGGTAAATCAATTGGCATGGGGTATGTGAAACCTGAACACGCGGTTGTGGGCACTAAGCTAAAGGTCAAAATGTTCGACCAGCTTTGGGATGCTGAAATTGTTGAGGATTCACCCTATGATCCAAAGAACACAACAATTCGGGTGGATGGGTAAGGTGGGCTTCTAGCCCACCCTCGAGGTGGCTCAAAGAGCCACCTTACCAAGACCAATAGGCATCACAGCTTTTCATCATCAAAAAAAGGGTCGTGCAAACTACTACGATCTTGGCGGGCGCGCACCATCCGCAATCGTTGACCTTTTTCAGACCAACCACCACGAGAAAAGTGTTTTTAACGCCAAGGCGATATTGCCGTGCAATAACTGCCGCATAGATTGGGATGCTTCCGAAGAAGATGACATAGGGCAATTTTTGGTCGTTGAAGCAGGCGACGAGCTCATTGGGTGGCATAGCAAAGCCTTTCAATTTATCTTGTTGGCCGAGGGTTCAGTCTAAGGTTCCTCAGCGCGCGCGTGCGGCCACCCATTCGGCCCATTGTGCGCGCGAGCCGTGAAAGACGTTTAGATCAACCTCGCCTGCGATACCGGGAATAACGCCCGTCGATGAGTATTGCCAAAACGTCCAACGCTGTCCGGGAAAGGCCTTTGACGGGCGTGTGGCGGTGGAACGCAACCAGAATTCATAACCATTGACCCGCCCCAACTGGTTTTCGCGATAGAATTCGGGCGTCGTATAGATGATTGGCGTCTGACCGTAGTGCGCTGTCACGATGCGTAACCAACGACGCATTTGGTCACGTACTTCGGCACCCGGCGGGCGTACGGTGGCGCATGTTGGTGAAAATGGGTTCCATTCCATATCCAACACAGGCGGCAGCATGTTGCCGCGCGGCACATTGCGAATGAACCATGCCGCCTGCACCTCCGGTGTCGTGCAGAAGTAGTAGAAATGATAGGCCCCGCGTGCCACGCCAGCTTGCCCCGCGCCGCGCCAGTGGTTCTTGAATTCAACGTCCAGCAGGTCGCCACCTTCGGTCGCCTTGATAAACGCAAAATTCACGCCATTGCGCCGGGCGGTATTCCAATCGATGCTTTTCTGAAAACGCGCTGCATCTATGCCATGTACCGGGTAGCGCGCAGGCCGCCGCCCGGTGAAGTACACGGGATGATTGTCGTTAAAGTTTGCAGCAAAGATCATACCCGGCTCTGCTGGTGGGGCGCTGGCACGCGGGGCGCCACAGGCGGCAAGAGCCAGCAATGCAAGTAAGGTCAGGCGGCGAGTCAACGTCATATAGCGACCTTTCTGGCGATGAAAGCGAGGTTGTTGGCAGGCATTTCAACCCTGTCGATCTGGCTAAGGTCAGCATCGCGGAGCATGTTCAAGATGTCGAGGTCATCCTTGTACCCTATCGCAGGATCGGCGGATTTCAGGTCAGCATCAAACCTGGCATCGCCATCGCTGGTCAACTTGCCGCTTCGTTTGAAGGGGCCATACAAGATCAAGGTGCCGCCCTGAGCAAGAGCATCAGCAGCTTTATTGATCAAAATGATCGTTTCAGGGGTGGAAATCAGATGCAAGAGATTGACAAGAACGACCAAATCTTTCGGATCAATCGCATTGCCCCAACCGGGTGCGGTCGCATCTAGTGGCGCTGCGGTTCCGACGTTGGTCAAATTGGCCTCGGCAACATAGGCATCTATGCTGGCGCGTCGGGCGGCATCAACTTCGGTGGGATGCCAATATAAATCGGGGTTCGCAGCTGCAAAAGCGATCACATGTTGACCTGTCCCGCTGGCAATTTCCAATGCCGTTCCTGCGCTTGGCGCATGATCACGCAGCAAGGCACACAAGGCATCGGTGTTTCGTGCGGCTGCGGGCGCGTGTAGCTTTGCCCCCTCATCAGCGCTGGCAATACTCGCGCTTGGCGGCAAAGCACGGTTCATGCGCGCAACCTGTCGGGAGTTAGTTGCGCAACCACATCGTCAGGTAATTGGGGTGGCCGCCCAAACACCAAATCAGCAAGCAATTGCGAGGCCGCAGGGGCGGTTTGAAATCCATACCCACCCTGTGCAGCGCACCAAACAAAGCTTGGATCACTTGGTTCGGGCCCAAGAACGAGCGCCCGATCCGGGGAAAAGCTGCGCAATCCCGCCCACGAAGTAAGGAGCCGCGTCACCGGTTCGCTCACCATGTTTTCGTACCGTGCCAATCCTTCGGCTAACACCATATCATCAGCCCATGCATCATGTGGATCGACAGGGTCTTCTTCAGCAGGCGATACCAGCAGCGCACCTGCGTCGGGTTTTGCGTACCAAGTTTCACCGACACCAAAGAACATCGGCCAATCGTTGACGTCATGGCTACCGGGTGCAGGAATACGCGCCATCGATCTGCGGTGGGGTGTAATATTCATCGGTGCGATGCCTGCCATGAGTGCAATTTGATCGGCCCATGCCCCCGCAGCGTTAACGAGTTTATCTGCTGAATAAGAGGTGCCTGATGCCGTGACCTTCCAGTTCTGTGTATCGCGGGTGATGGACTGGACCGTTGCGTTTGTGATGATCTGACCGCCATTGCCGCGCAGGACACGTGCAAAATCTTGTATCATACGGTCGGTATCAATATCGTATGCGGCGGCGTGATGTCCGGCAAAAGCAAGTTTGGCAGGGTCAAGGATCGGGACCAATTCAAGCGCTTGTTCAAGTGAAATCTGATCGACGCCCATGGTGGTTATATCGGTTACGAACTCGGCTTGTTCATCTTGTCGCGCAACGATCAGCAACCCACGCGGGCTAAGATAGCCACCATTTGCTTCATGGTGATACCCGGAGCTGGCCTTGTTCAACGCGATTGTGCTGGGCAGGCCATAGTTTTCCTCAAATAGCGCGGCTGACCTGCCAGAAGCGTGATAGCCAAGCGCGGATTCTTGTTCCAGCACTGTGACCTTTGCGTCCGCAGAAAGACGTGCCGCAGCAGACAGCCCGGCGATACCACCACCAATGACAATGATGTCGCTCACATCTGTTCCTCTAGCCGATCAGTCGCCGGGGGCGGGGTCGCAGATAGGGCAGTGATCTGTTCATAAAGCGCGGCTGACATTTGGTATGTGAGCGCGGCCAGTGACGGCTCAAGCTGCTTAACTGAACGTGCCGATATAATCGGGCTTGGCCCCGTGGGATGTGCTGCGGCCCATGCGACGGCAAGGGTCGCGGGGTGTAGGTTGTGTGCAGCGGCCAATGCCGCCAATTCTTTGGCCGTGTTGTGCATTGCCTTTTGCCCATAACGCGCGCCATAGCGATCATCTTCGCTTAACCGTCCCGCATGTCCTGCCGCATATTTACCGGTCAACAACCCGCCCCCCAAAGGTGAATAAGGGGCCACGAGGATATTTAGATCATCGGCCATTGGCAGAATCTCAACCTCGGCCTGCCGCTTGACCAAGTTGTACATGGGCTGGATCACGGCAATTTCCAGATCGAATTTCGCGGCGATGTTGACAGCTTTGACAACCTGCCATGCGGCAAAGTTCGACAGGCCAATATGGCGGATATGCCCCTTGGACTTGAGGTCTGCCAAGGCTTGGAAACTCTCGTACATGTCTGTGTCAGGGTCAAAACGATGCAGGTACAAAACATCCAGCGTGTCGAGGTTCATCCGCTTGCGGGAAGTTTCAGCAGAATTCAAAATGTTGTCACGGCCCGCGCCGCCGTCATATGCGGCCTTGGTGGCGATGATCAGATCGTCGCGACGTGTACCTAAAAAGCTACCCAGCAGGGTTTCTGACGCGCCATCGGTATAGACATATGCCGTATCAAAATGCGTAATGCCCGCATCAATACAGGCATGAAACATCGCGCGCGATTGATCCGCATCAGCGCGCCCGCCAAATTGCATGGTGCCAAAAGCAAGGCGGCTGGCGGGGGTGCCGTTGGGGCTGGTGAGTGTCTGTTTCATAGTCAGATTGGTGGCATGACGCGAGACGCTGTGCAACGGTCTGTGTGACGCGCGGCATAGAAAGGGACGCTCAGATGATCATACATAAGAAATCAGAACTCCAAGGCACGGAGCGGGATGCGTCTGGGCCGGGGTGGACAAGCCTGCGGTTGCTGGTGAAATCTGACGGGATGGGGTTTTCCATGACGGAAACGCAGGTGCTGCCGGGGGCTGTGCTGCGGTTGGAATATAAGAACCACATTGAGGCGTGTTATTGTATCGCGGGTGAGGGAACTGTGATTGAGGTTGCCAGTGGCAAGATACACACAATCAGCCCCGGTGTGCTGTATGCCCCGAACGCACATGACAAACATGAGGTGCATGTTGCGGAAGGGTCTGAACCCCTGAAATTAATCTGTGTGTTTTCACCTGCGTTGCAGGGGGATGAGGTGCATGGGCCGGATGGGAGTTATGGGGTGAGTGGATAAAACATCTAATTTCTAAACATCAGACCTGCCCATGCGAATTACTTGGTGTAGATACCATCCGGGCTGAATTCGTTGGATCCGAATGTCTTTGAACAGATACTCCAATAGGAGTTGGATATATCAAGATCGCGTCGAAATTTGTCTTTGCATTCAGACTCAAACCCATTGCATTGCCCTAGTGAAATGGTCCCTTTCGCGTCAGGGCCAGAAAGCCGCGCATCGCGACAACGTATTTCGTAGGAATAATTTGGTTTATACGTTCCAGACGATGAACTGCTGCCACCATTGAACATCTTGGCAGAGGCACGAGCAACATTTGATATGTAGCCTGCAAACAAATCGATGCCACCGTTTCTGCGTACGACTTTACGCTTTGCCCCGCATGTGCCCTTTAGTTTAACGCGTGTATGGGCGCCTGTCTTTGATCCAGCCTCAGCAGGGCGAACGCCATAGGTGTATTCGCAGCCTTTGATTCTAACCAAATAAGTTTCTTCGCGGACGCTTGGATCATAACCCAGTGTTTTAAGGACTTCGATTTTATTACCTTTAGAAACTTCACAAAGCGTTCGAGTCACGGGGTATCCAACAAAGCCTGTAGTCATATCTGAGAAGAGTTGGCTCGTACGTTTATCGTTAAATTGATACTCGCATCCCCACCACTTGTGCGTCTGAGGCCAAGTGTTGGCAATTTCAGCAACGGCCTGATCGGTGGTCGTACCGCATGTCTTAGAAAGCGCTTCATGGTAAACATAGCCGGTTGTTTCAAACAGCCTACCGTTTGCAAGTGCTGCGGTGAATTTGATTTCATAATAGTCATAGCCACCGCTGTTGGTGATGCGGCGAAGCACCTCAACTTGCTCACCATTAAGGACCTGCCCGATTTTGGGGTAGTCTTTTGCACTTGGCCCCTTGCGCACGTTTGTCGAAGGCGTGCCATCATTGCAGACTGTTAATGTACTTGCAGCGAATGACGTGGTTGCAAAAGAAAGAAATAAGATCGCTAATATGAAACGCATGATTTTTTGTAAGCCTTTGGATTTGAAAAAAGGCCCCGCCAAAATGGGGGGCCTTTCAGAGCGTGGTGTAACGATCCTTACTGAGGAATATCGCCCTCAATGCCTTCGACATAGAAGTTCATGCCAGCCAACGTACCATCATCTGCGGTCGCGCCATCTGCCAAAAACTCTGAACCGTCTTGCTTGTTCAGCGGACCCGTGAATGGGTGATACGACCCATCCGCCAGTGCTGCCTTCAATGCCAATGCTTCTTCTTTGACATTTGCAGGAACCGCGTCAGAAATTTCACCGATGCCAACCATGCCAGCGCCGATGCCATCCCAAGTGTCAGTCGACGTCCATGTGCCATCCATCACGGCCTTTGTGCGCGCGATGTAGTAGGGCGCCCAATCGTCGATGATGGATGAAACGCGTGGTTTCGGGCCGTACTGCGCCATGTCAGATGCCTGACCAAAGGTGATCACATTGCCTGCCTCTTGGGCGGCGGCCTGTGGTGCGGTTGAATCGGTGTGCTGCAAGATCACGTCAGCACCCTGTTCAATCAGAACCTTGGCGGCGTCTGCTTCTTTCGCTGGGTCAAACCATGTGTAGGCCCAGACGATTTTGAACTGCACATCGGGGTTTACTTTGCGGGCGTGAATGAACGCAGAGTTGATGCCACGGATCACTTCGGGGATCGGATAAGACCCGATGTACCCGATGATGTTGGATTTCGTCATGGAGCCCGCGATATGGCCCTGAATGGCGCGACCTTCGTAGAAACGCGCGGAATAGGTCGCGACGTTCTCGGCCTGCTTGTAACCGGTTGCGTGTTCGAATTTCACATTCGGGAACTTCTTGGCGACGTTGATCGTCGGGTCCATATAGCCAAAGGATGTGGTAAAGATCAGGTCGGCACCATCAAGCGCCATCTGCGTCATCACACGTTCGGAATCCGGGCCCTCGGCCACTGATTCAACGTAAACGGTTTCAACCTTATCGCCAAATTCCGCTTCAACAGCGAGGCGACCCTTGTCGTGTTCATGTGTCCAGCCGCCATCACCGATGGGACCGACATAGACAAACCCGACTTTGGTTTTTGCGTGGCCATCGGCATAGGCAGCCGTGGTCAGACCCAGCGCCATAACGGCACCTGTCAGAATTTTGGTGAGTTTCATTTTATTCCCCAGTTGTTTCGCCCTTTACGGACGTTTGCAGATTGGCCTCTAGGATGTGGCATGAAAAGTACGGCCAAGACAGGCCGGAGCGGCCGACTTGTCACGTGACAGGATCACCAGAACGATGATCGTGATGACATAAGGCGACATTGCCAGATACTCTACCGGAATGGCAACGCCTGCACCCTGCAGATTCAGCTGCAATTGCGT
>JBARCK010000023.1:0-8894 GCA_049794015.1 Sulfitobacter sp.
CCAAAAAAATAGTATCTCTCTGCGATGCAATAGAATTCTATCTTGTCGCGGGATGGAGCAGCCCGGTAGCTCGTCAGGCTCATAACCTGAAGGTCGTAGGTTCAAATCCTACTCCCGCAACCAAAAAAACCTATAAGCATCAAGTGCTTATAGGTTTTTTTGACTTTAAACTAATAGACAATTATTCTGGCACAAAGGTGGCACACAATGGCACTTTTGAGGTTCGGTATTTATGAGTACAGCGATTCACACAATTATGGGCGCAAAAGTGCGCCTTTACATGCGAGACAACAGCCCATTTTGGCAGTGCTCGACATTCCTTGAAGGCAAAAAGCGACGGACTTCCACGAAAAAGGAGAGTCTCGCCCAAGCCAAGGACTTCGCCGAGGACTGGTATCTGACGCTTCGCGGCAAACATCACCGTGGCGAGATCAAGAACGAGAAAATGTTCAGGTTCGCTGCTAAGCAGTTTGAGCGTGAATATGAGATCATCACCGACGGGCAACGCAGCGTTAAGTGGGTAAATGGTCACAAAGACCGCTTGCGGCTTCACTTGCTTCCCTTTTTTGGTGAACTTGGCTTGTCAGAAGTCACCGCCGGGAAACTTCAAGATTATCGCATCCACCGTATCGAAACATCGCGAACAGGAAAGCCGCCCTCGCGCAGCACAATACATAATGAGATTGTAACGCTGCGGCAGGTGTTGAAAACAGCCAACCGCCACGGTTGGCTGCAACATCTGCCTGACCTCTCCTCGCCATACAACACGAGGACAAAAATCTCGCATCGGGCGTGGTTCAGTCCGAAAGAGTATAAACAACTTTATGAGGCGACGCGCCGAAGGGCGCGAGACCCGTTCAATCCAAGATTTAAATGGAATGCTGAACAGCTTCATGACTACATTTTGTTCATGGCGAATTCGGGCATACGCCCGGATGAAGCAAAACATCTCCAATTTCGCGATGTCGAAATTGTGGATGATGAAGCCAGCGGTGAAACGATTCTAGAAATCGAAGTGCGTGGCAAGCGAGGTGTAGGGTGGGCCAAGTCAACCGCAGGAGCGGTGCTGCCCTATAAGAGGCTGAGAGAGCGCCCAAGACCTGTCATTGGTGAAGATGGCACACAAGTTAGTGCTGACCTCGCACCACCCACAGAAACCGATCCAGTGTTCCCCGGAAACCATATCAAAATGCTTAACAACGTCTTGAACGAAGAAGGGCTGAAATTTGATCGGGATGGGCAACGACGAACGGCATATAGCTTGCGCCATACCTACATCTGCCTGCGTTTGATGGAAGGGGCGGATATCTATCAGATCGCCAAAAACTGCCGGACCAGTGTTGAGATGATTGAGAAATACTATGCCTCTCACATTAAAAACCAGCTTGATGCATCCGCGATCAACGTGCGTCGCCCTCGGATGAGATAAGGTATATCAAGATAAATGATATTAATGTTGATATATATTCAACTTAAGAATACTTTCGTTCAGCGGAGTGGAGCAGCCCGGTAGCTCGCAAGGCTCATAACCTTGAGGTCGTTGGTTCAAATCCAACCTCCGCAACCAGATTTTGCAGATATCGATTTGAGAAATTGATGCTCTGCTCCCTCTCACAAAAATATCTAAAAAAACCGTTTCTGAATTATGTTGAAAACGACCCAGCGTACCAACAATACAGTTCAGTTTCATCAGGCACATTATTTTCTGAGGATTTGATTAACGGAAACTTAACAAACTTCGTTTATTATTAGGTAGTTAACCAAAAATGGAGAAAAGATGGGAATTAAATCACAATCAAATGGCGGAGACACCCTTGAAAGTACGATTGAAGGGGTGACAGAACTAGCAAACAGAATGAATGATGGAACCGCTTATTCAGGCTTTAAAAGACTCAAAAGCGATGGCTTCGAAGATGCTATGGTAGGGTTTTTCCGATGCGAAGATAATGGACAGCCTTTGAGTCAGGATGAACTGGCGAGCGAAGTTATTCGAACAAATCAAGAACTGCAAGACTTTGGAGCAGATTGGGCGGAACACCTTGAAATAAAGGAAGCCGACTTAGGCGATGTCACGCGGCAATGCATTGCTGAAAACTACCCTGCCGCGCGCGATGGTATTGAGCGTTAACTGTTGCAGATTGGCGCTCCTGTCTCGATCCAATAAAGTGGATCATCACCAGATAACCCTTCATACAGACCAATCTGTAGCGTTTTCGAGGAGGAATCTTTCGGGATGAAAAACCAGAAGCGCCATGCTTTCCCTGCGGTGAAAAAAGTGTGGCCAAGGCCACTGTGCTCTCCATCTAGAACCTCCAAACAAGGGATTGTACGGGTCTGACCAGCTGTGATCGAAATCATCTGATCCTCGACACATACCGTAGCAGCTCCCCCAAAACTAAGGTGCTGACCTTGCCCTGATATATCAAGGAAATCCGTATCGATACTATGGAGCGGAAGCGCTGTAGCGAAACTGGTACAGCCTGAAACCAATGGTTCTGGCTCCCTTGAGGTCTCCTCACGTATAGGCGTCGCATCGAAGCGGAAATCAGTGGCAAGGCGTGGTATATAATCAGGTACTTGCTCGTGCCCGTGCTCTTGAGCGATATTTCGGACCCTTTGTCTAACCTTTTTGGCGATATCTTCGATCGATCGAGCACCATTTTGCAGCTCTTCAAGCAAAATACGTGTAAAAACAGAATTGGGGTGAGGGTCGCCCTCGGTCAGCCGATCAAGTGCTGTTTGTCCTTCAGATGCGGAAGTGAAAATGAACGACCTGTCCGAAGGACTCATAGCTGTAAGCCCGATGTCGTCTCCAGCCAGCGTTCCATAAGGATTATCGCGACAGGCATCGATAATGATAATTGCGGAAGATGCTCCTTGTTTAAGGATCAAATTCAAGATGAATTGCATTGAGATAGCTTCATTTTTTATCATAACTTCATTGATCCCCATAACGGCAGGGGCGTCAGACATGAGAAGGTAGTTTTCCCGATCAATGGAAATGCCGTGACCAGAAAAGAAGAAAACAACGTCATCGCCATTCTCTATATTGGCAGTGAAGAGAGTCAGGGCCTGAAAAAAATCACTTCTCATGATATCGGTTTTTAAAGTGACATCGAAACCCCATCCGCCCAAAGATTCTGCCATTGCCTTAGCATCGGCAGTGGCGCGTGTGAGGTTTTGTAATTCTGGGTATTTGTTGATTCCGATCACGAAAGCTTTCCGGTCTTGGGCATTCGCTCCAACCACAGTTGCGAGAAAAACAGCCGCTACCATCAAGTATTTGTTGAAGATTATTCTCATATCATTCTCCTTCTGTAGCTGCGCGTACTATGCCGAGAAATGTTAGTGTCGCTTCGGGGTCGCGTTGATACATGTCTCGCAAAAGGTCGAACTCGTCATAACCCTCAGAGCCCTCTCGAACTGATTTCGTTCGCCCTCGAAACTCTTGTTCCTCCATTTCTGCAATGTCTAATGCCTGACGTAGAAGCAACTCGGTCATTGGCTCCCCTTCAGGGCCAAACAGACTGGTGTCTTCAGCCCAAGCACCCAATGGCAATGCAGTCACGAATACCATAGCTATAAATCTGCTCATGTTAGTCTCTTCATTTTTTTGTAATTCCTTGTTCAACATCGCCTAGATATTTAGCGACAGCGTCTTCAAGCACACCATCTGTTTTAATTAATTTTCGGTTGGATCCGGTAAGCGGATCTGAATCTTCTTCGATCAGCAAACCTGCTCTGACGAGGAGATCAAGGACCGTCATGGCGCTGGAACGTGTCATGTGCTCATATAGAAGCGACGCGATCTCCGACTTCGCGAAGACGGCCCGCCCGTGTTCGCGAACCGTTTTCACGCACACGAATAGTTGCGCTTCTTTGAAAAGAGCCTTGGTCAGCTCTTTTTCTGTGCGTAGCTGGTAGTCACCAGCCGAAAGCAAGGATTTGATCCTGGCATTGTGTTGCTCGATTAGAGCATCGACTGTTGCCGGGGTATTGCAATCGAGGGCTTTCAAAAGAAAGAAGAAGCGCGCCACGTGGAAGATGTTTTCGTGGTTCAATTCCCGCTGAATTGTAGTGACATCTGATGTTATTCGGCAGCGTTTTGCAGTTTCATCTTTCAGACGTCGTAGAAATCGCGACTCCGCGCGCAACACTCTTTCTAGGGTGTCCACAAGGTCGAGCGAAGACGGCTTTGTCTTTGGAGAAGTATCGGCCAAAGTCATTTCCTGTGATTGAATAAGAAATAGATTGGGGCGTTTGTTTCCTAAACAGGATAGCGGCGATGTATTGTGAATTACAAGGGTCGGATGGTTTTGTGAATGCACAGCAGTGGCCTCAGCTTCGATAAACTAAAGCTATGGCATACATCGTTATTTCTTCCTTTAGGGCAGTGATCTGGAATTCAGAATGCCCTTGCCTGAAAACCAGAGTACCCCGGTATCGATCCGCATCCTCGGGCATGTTCAGTTCATCGGCTCCACCACGACGGTAAGCCTACACCAACATCGAACCCCGAAGGAAAGAGATTATGACCATTACTAAAAACATCACTGTCGCAACTGCCTCTGTAGCAATTCTGCTTTCGGTAGCCTTGCCATCCCACGCTGAAATAACTCAACAGGATTTCGTAGACCAACAACGCAGCAGCGTCGTCAGCAATTGCGAAAATCGGAGTGGTTACCACTGGTCTGGCTCCTTTGAGAACGGACAATGCGTTCGTGACGGTTCGGCCCAAAACTCTGGAGGGGGAGGTCTGCTTGGCACACTCTTGCTCGTGGGTATTGCTGCCGTGATATGCGACGCGACTGACTGCCTTGATCGCGACTGACTAAGACCGCGCGGTCTTCGAGCTTTGGCGACACGCGAGTACGTCTCCTCTTCACTCAAAGGCCGCCAGAGCTTCCATCTCCTACATCCATCGAAAGGAAATACAATGTGGCCACTAAAACTTATTATATGTATCTTTGTTGATCTATTCGACTTCACCATCGGAAGGCTTCTTTTTGCCATCCCATTCTCTGGCGAGATTATCGGTATAGCTGTTGCCTATGCGCTTTTTGGAAAGATCGCATTTCTATATGCAGCAGAGATGCTGGACCCAACGGAGCAGCTCGACGGCTTCATTCCGACTGCAACGCTGATCGCGCTTGCTGCGCGATCACATGAGCAGGAGGTATAATAATGCCCCGCAACTCAACATTTTGGAGTTGGCATGCATCCGTCAATGATGATGTACGCCATGATCTTATCGAAAAAGGGTGGTTTGGTCGTCAGACCACCCAAGACATCAATAGCCGAGATATGCCCGCGCTTGGGGCTGAAAATGACCAGCAGGAAGCAGTCGGCGCACAGCAAAGTGCTGAACAGCAGTTTCCCGAAATATATGGGCAATCTCAACAAACCGAACAGGAGCAAGAACTATGAGCTTTATGTCTCGTTTATGGGGCAGCGCGTCCCCGATTCCTTACAACGCGAAACCGTCTGCGCCGCTTTTGAAGTTTGGGAGTGACGACTATTTGTATCTTGTCGATGCTCTTGAGGGCATCTGCATTTTGGGTGGGGTTGGCTCTGGTAAGTCCAGCGGTTCAGGCAATGCCATCGCCCGTTCTTACCTGCAATCTGGTTTCGGTGGGTTGGTGCTATGTGCTAAAAGTAACGAAGCGGATCGCTGGATCAAACTCGCAAAAGAGACGGGGCGCGGTCAAGATGTGATCCGTTTTGATGCGTCAGGTCAGCATCGCTTTAATATTATGGATTATACCGTTGCTACGCTTGGGCGAGAAGGCTTTGATCAGAACCTTTCCGCCGCATTGATTGCAGCCAGCGAGGCAGCGCGTGTGGTGAAATCCGGTGGAGGCGGGGGTGACAACCCCTTCTTTCGCGACGCCGCCGAGGAGCTTTTGCTCCACGCACTACCGTTGCTCAAAGTGACGCGACCACGGTTAGAATTGCGCGAGTTGATGCGCTTTATCGACACCGCGCCTAATTCACCTGATGAAGTGCGGTCGGAGGATTGGCAAAAACGCTCATTTTGTTCGGAGGTTTTGCTGACTTGCGGCGATCTTGCCGATCAAGGCAATACCGAAGCCGAACGGATCGCCGAGGAACACGCTGACTATTGGCTGGTAAGGTTTCCCGCCATGGGGGACAAAACCCGCAGTAGCATTGTGGCGACCCTTACATCTACATTGAACGGCCTTTTGTCCGGCAAGGTGCATGAGTTGTTCTGTACCGACACAACCCTTGTGCCAGAACTCACACAGGAGGGCGCAATCATCATTTTGGATATGAGCATTCACCAGTTTGGCCCAGTCGGCGCGATTATGCAGAGCGTGTTTAAATCGCTTTGGATGAAGTCGATCCAACAACGCACTATAGAGCGCAGAATGCGTCCTTGCTTTCTTTGGATAGATGAATGCCAGTATTTTCTGAGCGGTGGTTCTGAGGACTCGGATTTTCTCAGCACGTCCCGCGAATATGGTGCTTGTCCCGTCTATATTACGCAGGATTTGAGCACGTTTTTCGCAGCCATGGGCAGCGAAAATGCCGAGAACAAAGGCAAGCAGCTTGTGGCAAAATTTCAAACACGGATATTTCACGCGAACACGGATCATGTGACGAACAGCTTTGCCTCTGAAATCATCGGTAAGGTGAAGAAACAGCGTGTCAGTCGAGGATCGAATAGCGGCATTAACAACAGCAAGAATGATGATGCTGGAATAACTGCTGGTGGTGGGCGGTCGCGCGGCCATAGCCAGAATATTGAGACGTATGACGATCTTGATATTCATCCCGAATATTTTGGGAACGAGCTGCGCACGGGTGGTAAACAGAGCCGTTTTCAAGTCGATGCGATCTTAATCCGCAGCGCCCGTAAATGGGCGGCTTCAGGGCGCAACCGGCTCAAAGTCACCTTTGATCAGAAAGCGAGGTAAGCCATGACGAACTTCAAAAACAATGCCTTTTTCGTGCTCTTCGGCATCGGCCTAGTCCTTTATGAAATCCGGTTATTCCTTTTTCGCGCCTATCTCTTTGTGATGTTCGCGATGCGCATGGGTGGCGCAATTGTCATATCAATAGCGGCAGGAGGGATATTCCTAGCCTTAGAGCGTATGGAGACCAACTTACTTTCCTCAGCGCCGACATGGGCGTTTCTACCCGCTCAGCGCTTTAGGGATGAAGTTTTGGCATTAGACGTTGTGACAAGCATGTACGACGCCAACCACGAATATGGCTACCTTATCGTGACGGCTATCCTGACAGTCGCATTATTCGTGGCGATACGTGTGGCCACAAAGAGCATTGCGCCTGTTATCTTTGCATTCCCTATGCCCAGACGCCCCTTGCCGCCTGAGCTGCGCTGGATACCGCCAGAGCATAAAATTGAGGCAGTGAAGGCGACGATTGCCGCCCCCAAACGCAGGGTAGTCGGTAGGCGCGGGGACTGGGAGCAAGTGGTTAAACGGCTCAAGCCTGAGATTCAGGGGTTACTTACACCAACTGCGTAGGTCACGACAAAAACTGGAAAACCTGAGTACGCCACGACAATAATTTATTTATTGTCGTGGCGTGGCTATTTATTGTCGTAAGGTTTTTGAGATTTGCATTTCTTGTCAGTAGATTTGATGGCTTGCGGTGCGTACCCTTTGAACATCTGCCGAGATACGGCAACTAAACAAGAGGTTTACAATGAAACAGAAGCGCCCTCGTGGTCGCCCCAAAGGGACCGAAATCAATGATAGTCGCTACCTAGATAAGGTAGCTGATTTGATCGCAAAGCAGCCGGAGTTGAAGAAAACACCTGCTATCGCGCGTGTTGTTACGCAGCATTTTCCTGAGCACCAGCACAGTAAAGTGGAGCGGCGTCTTTTGCGGAAATGGAACAAAACAAGTGAAGAGCGTTTAGCCGCTGCCAAAGAGCGTCATGATGAAGCGCGTCGGCCAGTTGTTGGCAGCACCACTGGCGCAGGAAGGGTGTCGCGAAACTTCATTGATTTGGCTAGTGGGTTGCACGGTGCAAATGCCTTGGCAGCTAAAATAGAAGAACTAGCCAATCCAAAATGGCTTAGGGTCTATGAGCAACAGGCAGCATTGGCGCAAAGAATGCAGGACATAGTGGACCCCCCATTTATGCGGCGCATTCGAGAGCAGCAGGAACGTGTGGATCGGATAATGCGTGGCTACTGATTTATTCTAATTCGGATGCATTTCGCCTTTCATATCTTCAAACGCTTCAGCTGCATTCGTTTGATCGTGGGAAACAAGCGTTACAGCAACTTGGGTAATCACAGTGGTATCGGCCGTAAGGTCGGTGCCGCCGCCTGCATATTCATGCAGACTTATGAGTGAGTGAGCCATCATTGCACGAACGACAGGTTCAAGATGTGTGCCTTGTAGAGTCACGGCTTTGCCCCGATGCGTGAAATTGAGATATTCAGCACCCTTGATGATGCGAAGATCAAGATTGTCGAGGTTGTGGAAGAAAAACGCATCTACTGATCCGTTTTTCTTTGAAAGGGTAAAACCCATTTGAGGGTGACCACCGCTATCATGGAAGGCTTGATACGTTCCAGTTTGCTTACGTTGTGGCTCATGGCCTCGCTTACGTAAAATTTCATCTATCGCGCTCATTATCCGGTTCCTCCTGCTTATTGCCCCCGCGAATGCGTTGCCAATGTTGTGATACTTTTTGCCCCATCTCCGTTTGCCATTCGCCAAAGCTATGACTGACATTTTGCCACCACGCGGATATGCGCTGTAAGCGGCTGAGCCTCCCCCTTTGCAGTGGTCCGCCCCTATAGTTAGGAAAGCGGAGGACCAAGAATGGCGATTAAGAGACCCAAGCCCGAAGAGATTGTCGTGAAGTTGCGGCAGGTTGAAGTTCTGATGGG
>JBARCK010000024.1:0-29381 GCA_049794015.1 Sulfitobacter sp.
ATACATCAACGGCTTCTACAACCCGCGTCGCCGCCACTCAGCACTGGGTTGGAAAAGCCCCGTCGCCTTCGAGCGAAAGGTGGCCTAAACGAAACACCTGGAGCGGCACAGAAGCGCGACAGGTCCATTTCTCGCCGCGTGATCCAAGAACGGCAGGTCTAGGACGAACCCACTTTCGCTGCACCGCGCATGATCTGGAAAGATACGGGACAAAACGTCAATTCACTGCGCTTGCTCCAATGCACGCAATTGACGTTTCATCTGTGCTGGGACCTTCCATGCGATGGTCTATGCCAGGGGTGCTTTGGAATACTGTTGTTTTTGGGGTTCCAGCGCCAACTTGCTGACGGAGCTTGGATTTTTCTAACCAATACCCTCTGCCAATATTCGCGGTGTTTTGCTTCGAGGTCCGCTGTGCGCAGCCGTCTTTTTCCGCAGTGCATCTTAATGACTTTTTGTTGACCTGTGAGCATTGCTGACGCCGTGATGTTATATTTTCCTCACGGCACGTCGTTAAGGAAGTGGTACATCAGTTGTGACCTTCGGAATAGAATACCCTTTTTGGACAGCCGGACGTTCAGCAATGCGCACATACCAGTCCCGCACGTTCGGAAATTCGGTCAGATCAATCTCTTGCCATTCAAACCGCGACACCCAAGGCCAGCAGGCCATGTCCGCGATTGAGTACATGCCACGATCCTCACCCGCGATGTAATCGCGCCCCTCAAGGCGGCGATCCAGCACGCCGTACAAGCGCCGCGCCTCGGCGCTATAGCGTTGCTCTGCGTACTCCGACTTGCCCTTGTTGTATTTCACAAAGTGATGGGTTTGGCCCAACATCGGGCCCAAGCCGCCCATCTGCCACATCAGCCATTCGACCATACGCCAGTATTCGTCGCCTACACATTGGAACTTCTTATACTTGTCCGCGAGGTACATCATGATGGCACCCGTTTCCATCATCTGGATGCCGGTTTCATGATCAACAATGGCAGGAATACGGTTGTTCGGCGCGATTTTGAGGAACGCGGGCGCAAATTGTTCGTCCTTTGTGATGTCGATGGCGTTGGCCGTGTAGGGCACGCCAAGTTCCTCAAGCAGGATCGACACCTTGCGGCCGTTCGGGGTGGTCCAAGTATAAAGATCAATCATGGCGCTGTCCTTTTACTTTACATCAATGCGGTAGCCAGAGCGCGGGAAATGCACACAAACGGTGCCCACATCTGGCGCGCTACGCTCAATCACAACAGTCTCGGCATCGGCATATCGCAGCGTTCCTGCAACCGGTTGCTCGCCGCCGTTCACATCGGGGCTGATGGTCACAGGTTGTCCAACCTCGAGGCCTTGAGGTTCGTAGGGCGCGACACCCGTCGGGGCCGTGGGGTTCAGCCCCTTGGCTCTGGTGATGGCGTCCTGGCCCTCCATTAGACTGGATGTCCCGTGACCAATGGCGGTCACATTTTTCTCCCACTGCACAAGGTTTTCGAACTCAGACAAGAATGATGGTCCGTCAGACCACCGGCCGCGCAAAAACCAGACAACGTGATAGAACTGCGCATCTATCGCTGCGGGGGCTTCCCCCAGTAAAAATGCCCGTCCATCCGCCAGTTGTGCATCGAGCCATGAAAGGGGTGCGCGCATTTGGGAGACGAGGTGTGGCAGGTCAGCATGCGCTTTCTTTAAGCCCGCAGCCCAGTCCTCGCCCAGATACAGGCGGCCACGATCCGCCGCGAAATCTTTGTCGAGGGCATCACCTGCTGACCCCAACACGTGGCGCACGGTCTGGTCGAACAATGTACCGTCCGTCCAACGGCTCAGGCACCACATCAGGCCGTGATCCGCTGTCGGCATCAGCGATGGCGAGGGGAAACGGCGGTCCAGTTCGCGGATGATGCACTGGCTGTCGCAGTAGATGTCCGCGCCGATTTGCATCACGGGTGTGCGCCTGTAGCCGCCCGTAAGCGCCGTCAACATGGGCTTGGGCGGCAATCGGGGGATTTCAACACTGCGCCATGCCAGACCTTTGATGCCAAAGGCCACCCTCACTTTTTCGGCAACAGGCGACTGGGGATAAGCGTGAAAGATGATCTCGGACGCGGGATCAGACATGGGGCATTCTTTCTTAATTTGGGCGGCTTACAGCGTTACATTCAGCGCTGCGGCCAAAGAGGGGAAGTCATCAACCACAATATCGTGGTTGGCATTTGGTTCGGGATCAGGCGGGCCACCTGCACCCCATTCATCGGGACGTCTGACAAAGGCGGTCTTGTAGCCCCGGCTTTTGGCCGCATCCAAATCGAAGTTATGGCAGGCCACCATGCAAATTTGGGACGGGTCCAGTTGCAGATACTGCGCGACCGTGTCGTAGGCTTCGGGTAGGACTTTGTATTTGCCTATCGCCTCGCAGGAAAATACCGCATCCCATGACAGCGCATTACGGCGCGCAGTGTCCATGATGATCCGGAAGCTGAGGATGGTAAAGGAGGCACAAATGTATGTCTCTCGCAGCTTTGGCAAGACGGGTGGAAAATCTGGCCAGCATTCAAAATTATGGGGTGCATCATAGGCAATCGCGTGGCGCTCGGCCTCAGTGAAGGCGTCCAAGCCGTTCTCGGTGATCAGTTCGTCCAGCGCCATACGGTGGGCCCCGTCAAAGGTATGGGTTGGCGGTGTGTTCTTGCCCAGATTGAGCATCTTGCCGAGGCCCTTGCGGCGCATGTCATTTGCCAGGCTATGCCAGTCACGCTCCAGCCCGTGTTTGCTGCCTGCCGCGCGCAAGGCGTCTGTAAAACCGCTGTGCCAGTCAAGGATTGTACCGCCCGTATCAAAGGTAAGGGCGCGGATGTCAGAGAGGCTCATCATGGCTCCTTGGTATTCAATGTACTGCGATCCCGCTGGGCAGAGTTTTCCCGTCGCTCAAGAATTCTGCAGACGCTTGAACAAGGCTGAGGTATCCCAGCGCCCCCCGCCCATTTTTTGCACGTCCTTATAGAATTGATCGACCAACGCGGTGACAGGCAGGCTGGCACCGTTCTCGTTTGCAGTCTCGAGGCAAATACCAAGATCCTTGCGCATCCAGTCCACAGCAAAGCCGTGCTCAAAGTGATCGTCCAGCATGGTCTCAAAGCGGTTCGCCATTTGCCAGCTTCCAGCCGCACCTTGGCTGATGACCTCTATGACATCACGCCCGTCCAGACCCGCTTTGCTGGCAAAGTGCAGCGCCTCGGACAGTCCTTGAACCAACCCTGCGATCGCGATCTGGTTGGCCATTTTTGTCAATTGTCCGGCACCACTTTCACCGATGCGGCGGACGAGCTTTGCGTAGATGTCCATGACGGGTTCCGCGCGGTCATAATCCCCTTGATCGCCGCCACACATGATGGACAGCTGGCCGTTTTCTGCGCCTGCCTGACCACCCGACACCGGCGCATCGACAAAGCTGAAGCCGTGGGTTTTGGCAGCGGCGTAGAGTTCAGCCGTCACTTTGGCCGACACTGTCGTATGGTCTACAAACAGCGCACCTGCATCCATGCCCGCAAACGCGCCGTCCGCGCCCAAGCATACCGCCCGCAGATCATCGTCGTTGCCGACACAGGCCATGATCAATTCAGCCCCTTTTGCTGCCTCGGCCGGGGTTGCCGCACTGCGGCCGCCGTGTTGTTTTGCCCATGCGTCTGCTTTGGTGGCGGTGCGGTTATAGACGGTAACATCGTGACCTGCTGCGGCCAAGTGGCCCGCCATCGGGTAGCCCATGACGCCAAGGCCAAGGAATGCGATTTTTGTCATGGTATGTGTCCTTAGGATAAGTTTTTAAAGAAGATCGCCCGGTGTTTGACCGGCAAAGAAAGCGTCCAGATTGTCCAAGGCGCGAAAGCCCATCGCATCGCGGGTCTGGCGCGTGGCACTGCCAATATGCGGCAGCATGAAGATATTATCATGCGCTGCAAAGGCAGGATTGCCGCCGGGCTCGACCTGAAAACAATCAAGGCCCGCCGCGGCGATCCGACCCGTGCCAAGGGCTGCCAGCAGGGCATCCTCGTCCACCAGCGCGCCGCGTGCGGTATTGACCACAACAGCGCCCATCGGCAGCAGATCAAAGCGGTCCGCGTTCATCAGGTTGGTGGTATCGGGCGTTGCGGGGCAGTGCAGCGAAAGGAAATCGGCGACCGCTAGCAGGCTTTCGACGCTGTCGTGATACGTGGCGCCCTGCGCTTGGTCGGCGGGCAACTCGGACCGGTTGAAATAGTGGATGTCCATGTCGAACCCGCGTGCTTTGGCGGCAAAGGCGCGGCCGACACGTCCCATTCCGATGATGCCCAGACGCGCGCCCGTGACCTGTTTTCCGACCATAAATGCCGGTGACCAGCTGTCCCAAGCGCCGGTGCGTACGATGCGGTCGCCCGCAACGGCGTGGCGTGCGGCCCCCAGCATCAGCAGCATCGCAAGCTCGGCTGTAGCATCTGAAAGCACATCGGGGGTGTTGGTGACGGCAATGCCACGTCCCTTGAGGGCAGGCAAATTGCAATGGTCCACGCCAACGGAATGGTTGGCGATGATTTTCAGACGGTCCGAGAACTGCGCCACAACCTCGGTGCTGAAATGCTCCGAATGGCAGGGTATGATCGCATCGAACTCCGCGCTGGCGGCGATCAGCTGCTTGGCTGTGCCGGGATGGTCGTCGTGGTTGATGACCACATCATAGTCCCGCGCGGCGCGCTCAAGTGTGGCGTCAGACAGGCGGCGGGTGATCCAGAGGCGGGGTTTGAGATTGGGCTTGCTCATTTCTTGCGGATACATTCTTCGTAGAAGTCATAGATCGCCATGCCGCACACGACGATGCCGATGATCATAAACGGCGCACCGCCTTTAAAGCCAGCAAATCCGCTGGAGATACTTTGAGACAAGCCACCAATAAACAGGCACAAAAGCGCTGTGCCGATGAAACCGGCGATGAGTTTTACGCGATATGACATGGTACTGTCCTTTCCATTATTCTGACGCCTCTGAAAGCTGCATTTGCAGCCAACGCGCGGTGCGCAACAGGCGGTTGTCTTTCTCGGCGGGGCCAATCAGCTGCACGCCAACGGGCAGACCCGTTTCGCCCACCAGAAGCGGGAGTGTCACGCAGGGCAGGCCCGCGAGGGTCCAAAGCGTGCAAAAGATCGGGTCGCCCGTGCTGGGACCAAACAGCGGTGCCTCGCCGGCTGCCGCAGGGGCGATAATGGCATCATATTCAGTGAAGAAGTCATGAAAGAACGCCTCAGCTGAGGTTTTGACCACGAGGGCATCTTCATATTCAGTCTTGGTGATCTTGCGCGCCCGCTCAATCACGGGTTTCAACGTTTCGCTGATCTGGTCCCAATGTCCGTCGAAGACCTCCGCCTGTTGGGCGCAAATCTCGTATTCATGGATCCGCGCCTGAACCGCGACGAGGTTGGAGAGCGTATCCGCTGGCTCCATCCGTGTGACTTGTGGTGCCAGAATGTCCATCACAGCATCTAGACCTTCGCGGGTGGCTTCCGACAGGCGGTCATTAAAGGGCAGATCAAACCAGACAAGGGAAGGGGGCACAGGCGCGTCTTGTGCTGCACCTTCTGCCATGGCCGGGCGGGGCCGGGCAAAACTGGTGCTGTCGCGCCTGTCGTATCCGCCGATTACGTCTGTGAGCAGCGCAACATCGGCGAGGCTGCGACCAAAACAGCCGACTTGGTCGAGGGCGTCGGAGGTCTGCAAAAGCCCCGTGCGCGAGATCACACCGCGCGTGGGCTTGAACCCGAAGGTGCCACAGAAGGACGCAGGGCGTATGACCGACCCATTGGTTTGCGTGCCGATAGCAAGCGGGACATGATGTGCCGCCACAGCAGCTGCGGACCCGCTGGAAGACCCCCCCGGTGTATGGGCGGGGTTATGCGGATTGCGGGTTTCATTTGCGTGGACGAATGCCAGCTCGGTTGTGATCGTCTTGCCCATTATGATCGCACCTGCGCCACGCAACAGCTCGACCAAACGAGCGTCTTCCTTGGTGCGCCGGCCTTTAAAGATCGGCGTGCCGCGTCCCGTTGGCATGTCAGCCGTGTCGATGATGTCCTTGAGACCCACAGGAATGCCGTGCAGCGGACCTGTCGCCAGACCGGCCTTGCGAATGCGGTCACATTCCGCCGCTTGGGAAATTACTGCGTTTGGGTCCAGATAGACCCATGCATGGATGTTGTTATCCGTGGCCGTGATCTGCCCAAGGCAGGATTTGACCAATTCAACTGACGTCAGTTTACCCGAGGCGAAAAGAGCCAACGCCCCGGATGCGGTGAGTTTATACGGGTCCTTGATCACGGGATGTACGGCCCGAAGAGGTAATCAGGGAACCACAGCGCGATGCCGGGGAATGCGTACATCAGGCACATCGTCAGGATCACAATACCGAGATAGGGCATGATGCCGCGGAAAATCTCCATCAGTTCGATCTGATTTTTGAGCACGCCTTTGAGATAGTAGGCCGACATCGCCATCGGTGGCGTCAGGAACGAGGTTTGCAGGTTCAGCGCAATCAGCATCGCAAAGAAGTAAGGGTTCACGCCAAAGACTTCGAGCAGCGGCAGGAAGATCGGCACAAAGATGATTAGGATTTCAGACCACTCAAGCGGCCATCCCAGCAGGAAAATGATGACCTGAGCGAGGATGAGGAACTCCCATGGTTCAAGGTCCATCCCGCCAACCCAATGTGCAATCAGGTCATGCCCACCGAGGTAGGAAAACACAGACGCAAAAGTCCAAGACCCCACGAACAGCCAGCACACCATCGCAGTGGATTTGGCGGTCAGAAACACGCTTTCTTTCAGTTTGATCCATGTCATCGAGCGGTAGAGCAACGCCAGCACCATGCCGCCCAACGCGCCCATTGCCGCCGCTTCGGCAGGGGTTGCAAGACCGCCAAGGATCGAGCCGAGAACCAGTGCAATCAGCACCGTCAGCGGTACGAAACTTTTTAGCAGGTCGAGGTAGATTTCCTTGGGTGGGGGGACGTGATCCATTGTTGGCTTGGGGGCCAGCGCCGGATTGTGCCAAACGCGCACGATCACATAAACGATATAAAGACCCGCAAGCAGCAGGCCGGGGAACACGGCAGCCGCATACAGACGCAGCGGCGACAGGTCTGCGATGGCCGCGTAAACGATCAGCATGATGGACGGCGGGATCAGAATACCCAGCGTGCCACCGGCACAGATGACCCCCGACGCAAAGCTTTTGTTGTAATTGGCATTGGCCATAGCAGGAAACGCCAGCAGGCCCATCAGCGTGACAACTGCGCCCACAATGCCAGATGCGGTTGAGAAGACGGCACAGGTCAGCAAGGCTGCAATCGCAAGGCTGCCCGGCAGGTTGCGCGCAGCCATGTAGAGTGAGAAGAACAGCTTGTCCACGATGTTGGCGCGTTCCACGACATAGCCCATGAACAAGAACAGCGGGATCGCCACAAGGGTCGGGTTTTCCATCACCGAGTAGGTGTTCTGGTTGAGCAGGTAAAAGATATTGTTGTTGAAAATATCGCTAAACTGGTCGATTGAGCCTGCCTGATGGTAGGCATAATAGCCAAAGCCAACCCCCATCGCGAGCAGCGTAAAGGCAATTGGGAAACCAAGTAGAACAAGGACAATAAACAGTCCAAGCATGACCAGGGCGACTTCGGGATTTGTCATCATACTATCTTTCGTGAAGCGCCGGAGGGCTTATTTGCGGTTTGGGGAAAACGCGACAATCGGATCAAGATCCGCCGCGGAAAGGAGGTCTTCGGTCTCTTTCACATCTGCCAGACGCTCGGGCCAGACGCCGCTGCGCATGGCCATCACACAGCGTACGAGTTCCGCGATTCCCTGGATCATCAAAAGGCCCCCGGACAAAGGGATGAGAGACTTGAAGAAGTAAACTTGGATGCTGGCCGGGCTGTTAAAGCTCACCTCTTTCCAACGCCAGCTGTCAGAGGCGATCTCGTAGCCGTAGTACACAAGGGCAAGGATGCCCGGAAAGAAGAACAAAAAATACAGCACAAAATCGAGGGCCGCTTGCACGCGCACCGGAAACAGGCGGTAGATCACATCAGCACGCACATGAGTATCTTGGGCCAGCGCGTAAGCCCCGCACATCAGAAAAAGCGCACCATACATCTGGATCATCATGTCAAATGCCCAGACGGTGGGGGCGTTCAGGACGTAGCGGACGAACACCTCATAGGAGACAGACAGCGTCAGGATCAGGATGCACCAGCCAAAGGCACGCCCGACCCAAAGGCTGAGGCCTTCAATTGCATATACGAATTTCATGTGTGTGGTGCTCCCGCAGTATTCCTTTGGGCAGTAACACGTGCCCCAAGCGTAGAATGTCCGAAGGCTAAACAGCCCCCGGACATCGTGATCTTATGTCAAACTGATCAACCGAAGTAGTGGTTATAGGCCAGCTTGTAGTCAGGCTGGTTCAGGTTCAGATAGCCCATGACTTCTTTGGCATAGGTCTTCTGGGATTCCATAACCTTCGCAAAGAACGGGTCTTCCTCTGCAATGCGATTGGCAACTTTGTCCCATGCAACCAGTTGCTCTTTCATGACGGATTCCGGTGTGCGGTGGACCGAAACGCCGTCGGCTTCCTGAAGCTTGATCAGATCGTCGGAGTACCGCTTTGTGTTGCCCCAATAGAAGCCGGAGTTTTCGGCCATGGACGCGTTGCGGATGATTGCTTTGTGCTCATCAGACAGGGAGTTCCACTTGTCCTTGTTGATGGTCACCTCAAAGCATTCCTGCGACTGGTGGTAAGACGCAAGCATATAGTCCTTGGACACGTCCTGCATACCAAAGTCGCGGTCAGAGGTCGGGTTGTTGAATTCAGCCGCGTCGATAAGGCCGGATTTCATTGCGGGCTGGATTTCACCACCGGGAAGCTGAACAACAGACATGCCCATTTCCAGCATAACGTCTGCGGCCAGACCAACAGTCCGGTACTTCAGGCCCTGCATCTGGGACGCGTCGGTGATCTGCTCTTGGAACCAACCAAGCGGCTGTGCTGGCATTGGTGAGTTAAAGAACGACACAACGTTCAGGCGCAGATCGGCCATCAGTTCGTCAAAGAGTTCCTGACCGCCACCTGCGTGGATCCAGCCCAGCATCTCCTGCGACGACCAGCCAAAGCAAGGACCGGTGCCAAACAGCGACGCAGATTTGGATTTGCCATACCAATATGCCGATACATAATGCGCCGCGTCCAGAACGCCGCGGTGAACCGCATCTTGCATCTGGCTTGTCTTAACGACCGCATCTACGGACAATACTTCGATGGTCAGCGAGCCGCCGGACATCTCGTTGACGCGTGCCGCAAAGGATTGCGCGTTCTCAAGGAAAATACCGCCGCCCCATGCTGCTTGCATCTTGATTGTTGTACCGTGACCGTCTGCGATTGCCGGTGTTGCCAACGCTGCGGCACCGACAACAGCTGAGCCGCGCAGGAATTTTCTGCGGTTGATCGAATCGTTCATAGGTTCCTCCCAAGGAATGTGGTGCTTTGCCGCCAAAGGAGGACTGCACACTATTTTTCGGGTCCAAACATGTGGCGCGCTTCTTGGTCTTATGCCAAGCATGCAAGCATGATGTTCCGCCCAAGATCAGTTTCAGGTTTAAATCTGTTATAAACAAGCTGTTCTTTTGGGCAGTGCGCTGGCTGAAGTCAGATTTGAGATGGATTTGAGGTGGAAATGAAGGCGCTTTTTGGTCGGCATTGTGTAAATTGAACTGAAACGGGTGAAGCGGCCACAGTTGTTAACCTTTTGATTTTGATAGGTGATGCTCCGATAATTCAGTCAATTTGATAATCGTGCAGCGCGATTCAGAACGCGTGATGCGCAGACAATTTCCCCGAAATTAAAGTGGTAAAAAAAGTTAGCCAATTTCTGCTGAGACCTATTTTCTGTATACAATATTGAGCAGTAATTTGAGAAACACGGTAAATAATCTTGCGAATCGCAATGGCTGTATACAAAACTTGTTCGGTGATGCAGGATATGACCCGTACAAGTAGGAACAACCCAGATGAGTGAGCGCAACCTCAGCCAGCTTGACCGCGCTCTTTTGGGACTACGTTCTTTGGTATTAAATGGTGCGTTTACTGAGGGTCAGCGGCTTTCAGAGGTTGCTGTTGCAAAGCAGATTGGCACGTCGCGAACGCCCCTGCGACAAGCGATGGACAGGTTGGTCGCCGAAGGACTGTTGGAACGGATCAAGACTGGCGGATGCCGTGTTGCCACGTTCAGCAAGAACGATATCGCGGACGCGATCGAACTTCGTGGCGTGATCGAAGGGACAGCCGCGCGGATGGCAGCAGAGCGCGGCGTTGACCCGAAACTGCTGGAACAGGCACGCAGTGCTTTGGTCGGAATTGATACCGCATTGGAAGTGCCCGACGCGGTCGATTTTGACGCGTACGTCACAGAAAATGAACGGTTTCACTCATTATTGGCCCGGTTCCCTGCGAGCCCTCTTATCGAGCGCGAACTGGAACGTATGAACATGTTGCCGCTTGCGTCGCCCTCGGCCTTTTTAAGCGATCAAGCGTTGATCCCCGATTTTATCGACTCTCTGCGTTACGCGCAGCGTCAGCACCGCGCAGTGCTGGATGCAATCATCAACCGCGAGGGGGGCCGTGCCGAAGCTTTGGCACGCGAACATGCGCGCCTTGCACTGACAAACTTCTTTCACCTTACGAGCAGTCGGGACGCTCGAGCGGTCAGTGTTCCGGGCCTTGCGTTGGTGGCGGAAACATGAACTTGCCCGTGGACAACGAGATCACGATTGCTGATTTGGTCCACGACCCCTATCCGATTTACCGCCATCTGCGTGCAAATAGTCCAGTTATCAAAGTGGCTTCCTTGGGCCGCACGTTGCTAACCAAAGCCGATGACACCAAATGGGTCAAAGACACACCCGAAATTTTCAGCTCGGATGATCCAAACACCCCGATGAAACGTTCGTTTGGGGCACATACGTTGATGCGTAAGGACGGGGATGCACACATGCGCGAACGCATGGCGATGGCACCCGCATATTCAGCGCGTAATATCAAAGACCATTGGATGCCGATCTACGAGGGTATCGCGGATGAATTTATCGCGAGCCTGCCCAAAGGCGAAACGGTCGATATGTTCAATGCCTTGGCCGCCCCCTTTGCGGCGCGCTGTCTGGCGCTGTTGTTGGGATTGATGGACGCCTCCGATGACGAGATGATCCGCTGGTCGCAAGTGTTGATCGACGGAGCGGGGAACTTTGGCTGGGATCCTGCGCTCTTTGCCGATTGCGATGCGGCCAACGCAGAGATGAACGCCGCGATGGAGGCCATGATCCCGCGCCACCTTGCCGATCCCAACCCGAGTGCGCTGTGCGCCATGGTCACGGCAGATGATCCCATAGAGATGAGCCAGATCAGATCAAATATCAAGATCGCCATTGGTGGTGGATTGAACGAACCGCGCGATGCCTTGTTGACCATTCTATATGGCCTGTTGACCAACCCCGATCAACGCGACCATGTCATAGCCCAAGGCGCTTGGGGCGATGCATTTGATGAAGGTGTGCGCTGGGTGGCCCCCATTCAGGCCAGCTCGCGATTGGTCATGCAAGACACCGAAATACGCGGCTTCCCATTGCCAAAAGGCGAGGTGGTGATGACCATCCAAGCCTCGGCCAACCACGATGAAGAAATCTGGACGGATGGCCATCTGTTTAATGTCACCCGTGACAAGAAACCCCATCAGGCCTTTGGCAACGGTCCTCACTTTTGCCAAGGCAAACATATCGCGCGGCGCATGCTGGCCGATATTTTATTGCCGCGCCTTTTCGCGCGGTTTCCAAACATGATCCTGCCTGATCCGGACGCGGTGCTTTTCCGTGGTTTCGGGTTTCGCGGGGCTGTGACGTGTCCTGTAACACTCAACTAAAAACTCAATCAGGGAGGATTGAAATGATCGGAATTTTCAAAAAGACAGCGCTGATGGCGGCACTTGCGGCACTCACGTCAACAGGCGCTTGGGCGCAAGAGGTCGAGCTGAAATTGCACCAACTGCTGCCTGAGCGCGCGACGATACCCGCCAATGCAATCATTCCATGGATTGAAAAGGTACAGGCGGATTCAGGGGGGAGGATCAAGATCACGCATTTTCCGTCCATGCAATTGGGTGGTAGCCCTCCGGGATTATATGATCAGGCTGTCGACGGTATAGCAGATATTACTTGGACCGTGATCGGATATACACCGGGACGCTTCCCCACAACCGAAGCATTCGAGCTGCCCTTTATGGTTGGAGACAGTGAGGGCTCTTCCAAGGCGTTCCACGAATATGTCTTGGCCAATGGCATGGACGAATTTGCTGATACGCATCCGATCGTGTTTCACACCCACGGTCCCGGTTGGATACACTCCAACATCGATGTGACCACCCTGGACGATCTAAAGGGTCAAAAATTGCGCGGCCCGACACGTGTAACTGTGCAAATGCTGTCCAAGCTGGGCGCGACGCCGGTCGGCATGCCTGTGCCTGCGGTGCCAGAGGCCGTTTCCAAAGGCGTCATCGATGGCGCAATCATCCCGTGGGAGGTGACCTTGCCGCTCAAAATGTCTGAGCTGACAGAATACCATTCTGGTTTTGCATCCAAGCCGGGGCTCTACACAGCGACTTTCGTGATGACGATGAACAAAGACGCCTATGCGGCCCTTCCTGAAGACCTCAAGGCTGTCATCGACGCCAATTCCGGTCCGCAAGTGTCCGCGTTGTTCGGTGCCGCGATGGACGCGGCGGACGTGATCGGCCGCAAGGTCGCCACAGATGCAGGCAATACCATCACCGAGCTGGACGGCGAGAAAGAGCGCTGGATGGAAGTTGGTGCGCAAGTAACCGCGGATTGGGTCGCCGAAATGGATGCGAAGGGGCTGGATGGTGCCGCTTTGGTGCAAAGTGCCAAAGACTTTATCGCCCAAAACGGCGGCTGATTTATAGACCGTATCTAAAAGTCGGGCATCTATACGGTGCCCGATTTTGACCAAGAAAACACCTTTGGTGGCGAGGTCACATTAAGCAGAAATCGTAGCTCGGGATCAAGACGTGATTGCTGTTGGACGTTGAATGCCCTCGTGCGCCTCTGAAAAAGGCCTTCGGTTTTGATCCGGTCGTCCGGCATGCTGCCTGCAAGGCTGACAATTTCATTTCGACTGGTTCAGATATGCTGAATATTGCTTTCGAATCCTTTGCTGCATGTCGATGATGAGGCAACGCATATGACGAATTGCGGGTTGCCATTTACGGTCAGACACTGGATTTTGACCTCTGAGGTAGGAACGCTTTTGTGAACGTCGTATGATCGAAATTCTGGACGGGCTGAAAGCAGCGTTCTGGCTCGTTGTGAGCTTGGACGAAGAGCTTTGGGAAATCAGTTTGCGGTCATTGCGTGTGACACTGACCGCGCTTTTGATCGCAAGTGCAATCGCCATTCCTTTGGGTACTTATCTTGCGGTGCAACGGTTTCGCTATCGCCGGTTTGTGATTTCACTGATCAACGCTCTGATGGGGCTGCCGCCAGTTGTTGTGGGGTTGGTTGTCTATATCATACTCTCGCGGTCCGGTCCGTTTGGCGTTCTCAATCTGCTGTTCACGCCAACGGCGATGATCATTGCGCAGGTCCTCATCATTACGCCGGTTATCGCCTCGATCGCCCACCAGTCGATGCGCGAACTATGGGCCGAATATCATGACCTTTTGATTTCGCTGAACACGTCAAAACGGCAGCGGATACAGACGCTTATCTACGATGGCAGACGCAACCTGCTGACGGCTGCATTGGCGGGGTTCGGGCGTGCCATCGGAGAGGTCGGCGCGATTATGATCGTTGGTGGCAATATTGACCATGTGACCCGCGTGCTGACAACGGCCATCGCGCTTGAGACGGGCAAGGGCGACTTTGCATTTGCGCTGGGTCTGGGGTTTGTTCTGATTGGCATTGCGATTTTGGTCAATTTGGCCATTCACACATTGTCGCGCACTGAAAGGGAGGGGCGCTGGTGACGGCAGCGTTTCCATTGATCCTGAGTGACGTTCAGGTCCGCAGACAGGGCAAGACTGTGCTTGGTCCGGTTGATCTTACCCTCTCCACCGATGGCACGACGATCATTGTCGGGCCCAACGGATCGGGTAAAACCACGTTGCTGCGGGTGATGCACGGGGTCGAACGTATCAATTGGGGGCAGGTGGCGTGGAAAAGCGATGATCCGGCCAAACATGCCTTTGTCTTTCAGACGCCGATTATGATGCGCCGCACGGTGGCCGAAAACCTCGCCTATCCGCTCACGTTGTTGAAAACGCCAAAAGACCAGATCGTTATGGCCGTGGATCACTGGTTGGGGCGGATTGGCCTTGAGGCGTCGCGCGGTGCTCAAGCCACGCGCTTGTCAGGCGGGGAGCGGCAAAAGTTGGCGATTGCCCGCGCTCTGATCCGTAAACCCGATGTGCTGTTTCTGGATGAACCTTGCGCCAATCTGGACGGTCACGCCACACGCGAGATCGAAGCGCTTTTGCAAGAAGTTGCCAGCTCTGGCACGCGGCTGGTCATGGCGACACATGACATGGGGCAGGCGCGCAGGCTTGCAAATGATCTTGTGTTTTTGCTGGATGGGAAGGTACATGAAGTTGGGCCAGCAGCAGCGATGTTTGCGAGCCCCTCCACGCCAGAATTAGCAGCGTTTCTCAGAGGAGATATTGTTTCATGATCAGGACTTTATGCATCGCGATTGCCGTGCTCTGTGCACAAATTGCAACAGCAGATGGGATGCGTTTGGCGGTGACGACGTCGTTCGAGAATTCCGGTTTGGCGGATGTTTTGCTGCCCGCTATTAAGGATGATCTGGATTTGGATGTCCAACTGCTGGTGGTCGGCACGGGCCAAGCGCTGCGCCTTGGCGAAGCGGGCGATGTGGACGCGATACTAGTTCATTCCAAGGTTGCAGAAGAGGCATTTGTCGCCGCGGGCCACGGCAGCCATCGCCGGGAAATCATGTACAATGATTTTGTCGTCATCGGACCAAAGGCAGATGGGGCAGGGATTGGTGCAGCCACCATTGCTGCTGATGCTTTCGGGCGCATCTCCGCTGCCGGCGCACCCTTTGTCAGTCGCGGAGATGATAGCGGCACGCACAAGGCCGAACTGGCAATCTGGACACGTGCGGGCATTGATACGGCGGCTTTGGGCCCGTGGTATCAATCGGTTGGCGCGGGCATGGGGGCGGCACTGAACACGGCTGCGGGGCTTGATGCCTATGTCTTTTCAGATCGGGCAAGTTGGCTGAATTTTGGCAATAAGGACGGGCTTGCTTTGCTTTATCAAGGGGATCCGGCACTGTTCAACCAATATGCGTATTTGCCCGTCAATCCGGCCAAGAACGCCCATGTCCGCAAAGATCTTGCGATGCAGCTTGAGGGTTGGTTGACCAGCCCAAAGGCCGCGACCCTCATCAACAGCTATCAGATCGGCGGCGAGAAACTGTTTACGTTCAACGCATCCCCGCCCTGATCAGTGACTATGCGGTTCATCGTCCAGAAGATGGCCGTGGACGGCAAACTGCATGATGTCAGCCTGTTGTGCTTCGATCATGCGGAAACTCTCGCGCACACCTGCGGGTGTCAATTCGCGGGTGACGGTCAGCAGCGTATTGGGTGCGTGATCGACACATAGCTCTGCCATCTGGTCAATCTCGTCGAGCGCCGTACCGCGCGCGGCGTCAACCGAGGGCGCGCCATAGATATCAACGAAATGCTGGGCGAGAAGGGTGGCAATCACGTCGCGCTCTTGCGGCTCAATTTTGGTTACTGCGATGCAACTGACCCGGCCAAAGGTCTCGCATCCCATCCAGCCGTTTGTAAAAGCCTGCCTTGCCTTGCCCACAAGGTCTGCTTCGCCCCAGTTCGAGAATTCGAACCCTCCCGAGATGCACCATTCACCGGTACGGGCAGGGTTGTGGAAAACCCTTTGGTCGCTTTCATCAAAATGGATTGCGCGTGCAAGTTTCATGTGGGCCTCGTCAGGTTTGCTGTCAGCGGAATGAGAGTGGTCTTGCCGTCGATCTTGAGCAAAAGTCCCAAGCTCTCGTCAAGGCCTACGTAGGTGCCGGCCAGACCGCCTGATGTCACTTCGCCTTTAAGACCATGTGCCAGCCCTTGCCATTCGCGGTGGATTTGGCCAGTGCCGCTGTCATCCCATGTGTTGATGCCGACAAGCGTGTGCCGGACCCAGGCCTCCAGTAGCGAAATAGCGTCGATTTCGGCGCAGCCTTCGGCATAAAGCGCTGTTTGATCCGGTTGCAGACCGGTCTCGTCACTGTCGGGCCAAAGCGATAGCGTGAGGTCAATGACCAGCCAATCCGGCTCGACCTCGGGCGTGCCGGAAGCTGCCATGCGCAACGCGCCACAACGCCCGCCATTCACATAGACCATGCCATCCCAGCCCAAATGCACGCCCACTTCGGGTGGGCCAAGGGCACCAATGGCGTTTTGCAAACCGACACCGCAAATGGGCAGGATCACTGCCGCGTCAGCCAAGGTCACATCAGGGGCAAAGACAATCGCAGCGCGCAATCGGTCTGCGGCAAGGTCATAAATGACAAGCCCTGCGTCGCAGCCGACATCCGCCGCCGCGACAGCCATCGCAAACGGATCACCTCCCTGTGCGTCCTGTCCTGTAAAAAGCGGTGGGAACTGTGGCGTGGTCATGCATGCCCCTTGGCGATCAACCCCTTGGCAATGCTGCGAAATGCTTCGGCGGCGGGGCTGTCCGGCTTGGAGACCACAATCGGCGCGCCACCGTCCGCAGCAAGACGTATGTCGATGTGCAGGGGGATTTCTGCCAACAGCGGCACACCCAGCTTTTTGGCCTCTGCTGCGACGCCGCCATGGCCAAAGACGTGCTCCTCGTGACCGCAGGCCGAACAGATATGGGTCGACATGTTTTCGATCATGCCGATCAACGGCGTGCCAAGCTGGTTGAACATATCAATACCTTTGCGGGCATCCAAAAGGGCGATGTCCTGCGGGGTTGAGACAATGATAGCCCCGTTCAAGTCAGACTTTTGCGCCAGCGTCATTTGAACATCACCTGTACCCGGGGGCAAGTCGACGATCAGGACGTCCAGCGCACCCCATTGCACCTGTGTCAGCATTTGCTGCAAGGCCCCCATCAACATCGGGCCGCGCCAGACAACGGCCTGATCGTCATTCGTCATCAGTCCCAGTGACATCATCGTGACGCCATAATTCCGCATCGGCAGGATGATCTTGCCATCTGGTGAGGCAGGCCGTCCGGACACACCCAACATGCGTGGCTGGGACGGGCCGTAGACGTCCGCATCCAGCAGTCCGACACGGCGCCCTTCGGCCGCGAGCGCACAGGCGAGGTTCGCGGCCACTGTTGATTTTCCGACACCGCCTTTGCCAGAGGCCACTGCGATGATCCGGTCCACGCCCGGTATCTTTTGTGGGCCGTTTGGCTCGGAACTGCGGGACGGCTTCAGGTCAGGCGGTGGCTGTTTGGTGCTGTGCGCCGTCATCACGATGGACACGGATGCTACACCCTCAAGTGCTTTGATCTGGGCCTCAGCACTTTCTTTGAGTGTTGTGTACGCGTCCACATGGCTGCCGCTGACTTCCATGACAAAGCGCACCACGCCCTCATTTACGGTCAAGGCTTTGACAAGCCCCGCCTCGACAAGGGTGCTGCCACTGATCGGATCTTCAAGGGTGGAAAGCACTCCAAGGACGGCTTCTCTGCTCACGGTCACGTTATGACTGACCTTCGATTTTGCCAGTAACGACATGTTCCATGTCCAGCCCGTCGATGGTTAAAACCATCTTTGCCTCAAAACTGCGGCCTGTGGTGTCGCCCGCGTTGCGCAGGGCTTCTTCGATGGCTTGTTGTGACGTGACGCCGACCTGTTTGAGGAATTTACGCATCGACATATTGAAGTCTTCGCTCATGGGGTTGTCTCCGGTTGCCTTGACCGCAGGATGGTCTCAGCAATAGGCTGGGTCATTCCTGCGATGGGTTTGATGTGAAATATCTCTGTTTTCTTTTTTGTGTAATGTTCCCGGCAGTCGCGCAAGCGCAGAGTGCCGACTTTACCCTTTCCGCGACACGCGAGGTCCGTGACACGGGTTTTCTGCAACACCTGTTGCCGCGCTTTTCGCTCAAACATGGTGTGCGGATCACGCAGGTTGATGAGGGTGGGGATGTTGCCATCGGACAAACCGGAATGTCGGTTTTTGCTGGGCTGGACAAGACTTGGTCTGTGCAGGGTACCAAAGGCGCGGGGCCCGACCTGTTCATAAAATGGCTGCTGTCGGACATCGGAAAACGCACGATTGAGAGTTTCAAACCTGAGGGCGTGGCGATTTTCACAACGCAGGTCGAGGATCATACAGCCGCGCCGGTTCTGGTATTCGAGGGTGATCCGGTGCAGGGCCAAGCCCTGTCCCTGACCCATTGCGGCCGGTGCCATGTCATCAACGAGACCAATCGCATGAAGGGGATGGGACAGACGCCGTCCTTCGCCCTGATGCGCACCTTTGACGATTGGGACAATCGGTTCGCCACGTTTTTCGTGCTGAACCCACATCCCAGTTTTACCCAGGTCGCGGATATCACCGAACCCTTTGCCGCGCATTTGCCGCCGGCGATTGTCCCGCTTGAGATCACCCAAGCCGAAATTGACCATATCCTGAGCTATGTCGCGACAATCACGCCTGCTGATCTGGGCGCACCTTTGCAATCTCAGTGATCCTTGCGCTTTGACAGGTAATCATCGGTGGTGCGGGGGCGGGGGCGTTCCTTGGAGGCGAAGGGATTATTTTGTGAATGAAACTGCGCATTGATACGGCAACCGTCACACATCTGGATCATCCGGGATGCGGCGGGGTTTGCAAACATCGAATGATTGCCCGCCAGTTTTTCCATGATCTTCTCAACGGTAGATTTAACCCCGAACAACGTACCACATTCAACGCAGGCAAAGGGTTCTTCCTCATTGAGGGTTTTCTGGGTGAAGGCTGCATCGGTCAGGTCGAACTGTGGTGCCAGCGTGATCGCTTTTTCAGGACAAACGTTGGTACAAAGCCCGCATTGCAAACAGGCGTCTTCCTGAAAGCGGAGTTGCGGCAGATCAGGATTGTCGCCAAGCGCGCCGGAAGGGCAAAGCGACACACAGGCCAGACACAGCGTGCAGGCGTCGGTATCAACCACAACCGCACCATAAGGCGCGCCAACTGGCAGGGGGATCGTCTCGGATGTCGGGTTCAGCGCCTTTGCCGCCAGCCGCGCAACCTGACGGCGTGAGCCCAAGGGCAGGATTGGCGCATCAATTGCGGCCATTGGTTGGGTGCCAAACAGATGGTCCGCCAAGGCATCGGGGTCACTGATATCAAGGATGGACGCCTTGTCCGGCGCAATCGCAAGTGCAAGTTCAAGTTGGGGATCAAGCGCGTCACGCTCGGTCTTTGGTCCGACCAGAATATCGACACCCGCAAATCCTGCGGCGAGAGCTGCCAATATTTCGGCATGACCAAAGCCCGATAACGCGTTGACTTCCATCGGGATTACATGCGCTGGCAACCCGCGCCCATGGCGTGCTGAAAGGCTGATCATTTCCGCGCCGTGGGTGTCGTGGACCAAAAGTGTGGCGTCCTTGCCGCCCGCCTTGCGGTAGGCCGTCGCGAGGGTGTTAATCCGGCGAAAGATGTGATCGGCGGTTGGCATATCATAGCTGATCGCACCCGAAGGACAGACTGCGGCACAGGCCCCGCATCCCGCACAGACCATCGGATCTATGCTGACATGTTCGCCGGCGGGTACAATTGCCCCAGTCGGACAAACGTTCATGCAATTGGAGCAGGCCGGTTTTTCAGCCCGCGAATGGGCGCAAAGCGTCGGCTCCATACGCACATAAAGCGGTTTTTCAAAGGTCCCGACAAGTTGGCTTGCTGCAAAGGCTGCATTGGCGACTGCGGGTTGGCTTTTTGGATCGGCCCGAAGGTAACCATCGCGTTTATCAGGGGCTGGAAAGAGGGGTGAGCCACCTGTGAGATCAAGGATAATATCACAGTGTGACAGCGCGCCATCGCGTGGCGCCGTCAAACCCGGTGTGCCGCGTCCGCCCACAAGGCTTTGCTGGAAGGCATCAATTTTGACTTCGAATTGTCCAATTGTACCGGTGGCTTGCTTGAGATTGCCAAGCACAACATCGTATTCATGTGTTGGTACGATATCCTCGCCGGACGCCAGCAGAACCGTCACTGACAACGTCTCGACCAGCGTCTTGGCCGTGGCCAGCGCGATATCGGGCGCACCGATGATCAGACATGTCCCTTCGGATATGACATCAACAGACCTATAGGACGGTTCCGGCAGCATCCCGTCTGCGATAAGCGCTGCCATTTTTGGCGTTGTCGGGGCCGTATCATCGGTCCAGCCTGCACGGTCGCGGATGTCGATGAATTGCGGCGCATCAACCTCCAACTCTTCGGCGACTTCGGCAAACCTATGTGCTTCCTGAAGGCAGGCGATAACCACGTCACCTGTTTCGATGGCCTTGGCGGCGATATCGATCTGCGTGGTGCACAGGCTGGTGTGGCAGCCCGAGCAGGCCAGCCCGGTGGCTTTGCCCAACGCCGCAGCATCAACCGTTTGAGAGCCAAGGCAATCACATAAGAGCAGGGTGTTTGACATATTTACTTTCAAGAATTGCGGCACAGACCTCAGCATAAGTAGGCAGGAATCAGCAGTGCAGTAAACCGGCAATTGCGAGGAGGGTCGATTAGAAACTGTATACAATTGTTTCTTGGCAGGTTGGATTGTGGATCGACGGGAGCCATATTGGGGAGTTTTTAAGTTAAAATCTTCAATATTGGAGTTCGCCGCGACGCAGCAATGTTTTTCTGTATACAAACACGAAATGGTGCTTTGTAAATCGGCAAAAATACTCCATCATGGTTGTGTACCTCGAAGGGCGTTTGACTTGGAACTAGCATACCCGAATTCGCAATCTCTACCGCTTGGCGTTGTTGTCAGGCGCACACCGGGTGTGACCCGTTGGGCAAAGTTTGCGTGGACGGTATCAGCGGTGTTGCCGGGGGCCAGAGCGGCGGATTGGAAAGTGATGCGCACCGAAGGGGACGTGACTGAATTTCACGCAGCGACCCTGCCTTTGACGCTCTATGTCTCCGATGCAGAGGCCTACGCACATGAACTTCAGGCGCGCGTACCCTCTGTCTATGTGGTGCTGCGCCAAAATGAACAAGCCGACGATTTGCCTTGGAAAGTAGCCCTTGTGACGGCATCCCCCTACGAGGCGCAGGATTATTGCGATTCCGCCGAAGAGCTGGTCGAGAAGATCGTGATGCCAGAAGGATTGCACAGCTGGATCGCAAGCTTTGTTGATACCTACTATGAAGAAGAAGCTTTTGTGAAGCGTCGCCGTGACAAGACGCGGGTGGACCGCGTTGATGACGGCATTGGTGATGCACGCATCCGCCAGACCAGCGATGTGTACCGCGCACCGCGCCGCAAAGAGGTGTCGAGTTGACGAAAATGCAATCCGCATGGTCACGACGCAAAGCTGCTGTTGCTGCCGAAGCTGTCGCTGAAAAGCGCGCCGTAGAAGATGCGGTGATTGCCAAACAACACGAGGCGTTGGCAGAAAAGACCGATGTCGAGATTTTGGAAGAACTTGGATTGCCTGACCCTGACGCGATGGTGCAGGGCGATGACTTTAAAGCGTTCCTTAGCAAAGCAGTACCTGCACATCTGCGCAAACGCGCACTGCGGACGCTTTGGCGCAGCGATCCGGTTCTGGCCTGCGTGGACGGGCTGAACGATTATGACGACGACTATCTGACGGGCAGCTATGGGCAGGGTCCGATCAGCACGACCTATCAGGTTGGCAAGGGCATGCTGTCGCATTTACTGGAAATGGAACGTCAGAAAGAAGCGTTGCTGGCTTTTGCTGGGGAAGACAAAGTTGCGGGGGGCGTCGAGGAGAAGCTTGACGCCGGGGAAGAAGAAAGCCCAGTGTTGGACCAGACCCACACCGCCACGCCGCTTGAGGAACACGCCGAAGTGCACGAAGTAGAAGAGCCATCCACGCCCACACCGCGACGCATGACATTCCATTTCGAAGATGATGCCGCATGAACGTCGCAGCGCCCATCGCAGAGGTGTCTCAAGAAGATCGCTTGCGGGCTGATCTTTACAACTACCTTGGGTTGATTTTGGCGGCCCCCCCAGATCAAATGCTGCTCGAGCAAACGGCCGCACTGACGGGCGATGAAACGCCATTGGGAGAGGCTATTCAGGGCCTTGCACGGGTCGCGAAAGTGTCCAAGCCGAAGGCTGTAAAAACTGAGTTTAATGCGCTGTTTATCGGATTGGGTCGCGGCGAACTGCTGCCCTATGCCAGCTATTATTTGACCGGGTTTTTGAATGAAAAACCATTGGCGAACCTGCGGGACACGATGGCAACCTTTGGGATGACCCGGGCGGCGGACAAGTTTGAGCCCGAAGATAACATCGCGTCTTTGATGGAGATGATGGCCGGAATGATTATTGGCCGTTTTGGGCGTGTCGCAAGTGTCGAAGAGCAAAGGCAGTTTTTCAATGCCCACGTCGGCACTTGGGCTGCACATTACTTTACAGACTTACAGGCTGCGAAATCATCGGTGCTTTATGCATCGGTTGGCGCGGTCGGGAGTGCTTTGATGGAGATTGAACGCGAAGCATTTCGTATGACGGCAAATTAACAGATTTGCCAATTAACCGGTGGGGATGCCCGCCAAACAAGGAAGGGGAGACATCCCATGACTGAGCAAACAAAAGGCGCAAGCCGCCGCGATTTTCTAAAATTCGCAGGAACTGCCGCGCCCGCAGCAGCGGTAGCTGTTGTTGCAGGAAGCGGCACACAGGCGGCGGCCCAACCCGTCGATCTGTCATCCGAGACGATGCAAGATACCGCACACACGCGGGCCTATCTTGAAAGCACCCGTTTCTAAGGTTTGCGCCGCGCGCGTCACGAATTCGTCCGGCTAAGCCGGATCAGGGAGGAAGACCATGCTGAGGAAAAAGACCAACGGATTTACACGCCGTTCAGGACGTAACCCGATTGTCGTCAACAAAGGGGCCGGCGGCATTGACCGCCGTGGCTTCTTGCGCGGATCGGGGCTTGCTATTGGGGGATTGGCTGCAATCGCGGCCACGGGTGGTTCCGTCACACAATCAACGGCGCAGACCGCTGCGACCCGTGCTGTTGAGACGATCAAGTCCGTTTGTACCCACTGTTCGGTTGGTTGTACCGTCATTGCCGAAGTCGATAATGGCGTCTGGATCGGTCAGGAACCCGGTTTTGACAGCCCGTTCAACCTTGGCGGCTATTGCGCCAAAGGCGCGGCAGTCCGCGAGCACGCCCACGGCGAGCGTCGCCTGAAGTACCCGATGAAAAAAGAGAACGGCGAATGGGTCCGTATCAGCTGGGAAACCGCGATCAACGAGATCGGCGACGGCATGAACAAGATCCGCGAAGAAAGCGGACCAGACTCAGTTTATTGGTTGGGATCAGCCAAGCATAACAACGAACAAGCCTACCTATTCCGCAAATTCGCGGCCTATTGGGGTACAAACAACGTCGACCATCAGGCGCGTATTTGTCACTCAACCACGGTTGCCGGTGTGGCCAACACATGGGGCTACGGCGCCATGACCAACAGCTATAACGACATCCATAACTCAAAGGCGATCTTCTTGATCGGCGGCAACCCTGCCGAAGCGCACCCTGTGTCTTTGCTTCACATGCTCAAAGCCAAAGAGCAGAACAATGCGCCGCTGATCGTTTGTGATCCGCGCTTTACCCGCACGGCCGCCCATGCGGACGAATATGTGCGTTTCCGGCCCGGCTCTGATGTGGCGCTTGTCTGGGGTATTTTGTGGCACATCTTTGAAAACGGCTGGGAGGACAAAGAGTTCATCCGTACCCGTGTCTGGGGGATGGAGCAGATCAAGGAAGAAGTCGCCAAATGGAACCCGGAAGAGGTCGAGCGCGTCACTGGTGCCCCCGGCAAGCAGCTTGCACGTGTGGCACGCACCTTGGCGAATAACCGTCCCGGCACCGTAATCTGGTGTATGGGCGGCACACAGCACACCAACGGCAACAACAACACACGCGCCTACTGCATCTTGCAACTGGCGCTGGGTAACATGGGCACCGCTGGCGGCGGTACCAATATTTTCCGCGGCCACGATAACGTACAGGGGGCCACCGACCTTGGCGTTCTGGCCGATACTTTGCCGGGCTATTATGGCCTTTCGGCAGGATCATGGGCCCATTGGGCGCGGGTTTGGGAAGAAGACCTTGACTGGCTCAAGGGGCAATTCTCGCCTGAAATGGTCGGTGAGACCGCAATGATGAACCTGACCGGTATTCCCGTCAGCCGCTGGATTGATGGGGTGCTGGAAAGCAAGGAAAACCTTGATCAGCCTGACAACACACGCGCAATGGTTCTTTGGGGCCACGCGCCTAACTCTCAGACCCGTCAGAAAGAAATGAAGACGGCGATGGAGAAACTCGACATGCTTGTTGTCGTTGATCCATATCCAACTGTGTCTGCCGTTTTGCAGGACCGGACGGATGGTGTTTATCTGCTGCCAGCCTGTACGCAGTTTGAGACACGTGGTTCTGTCACAGCCTCCAACCGGTCGCTGCAATGGCGCGATAAAGTGGTCGAGCCGCTGTTTGAATCAAAGACCGATCACTGGATCATGGCCCGTTTTGCAGAAAAGTTCGGGTTCCACGACAAGATTTTCCGCAACATCGCCATGGACGAAGGCGATGAGCCGAACGTCGAAGACATCACCCGCGAGTTTAACCGCGGCATGTGGACAATCGGCTATACGGGGCAAAGCCCTGAGCGCATGAAAATGCACATGGCCAACCAACACACCTTTGATCGTACAACCCTGCGGGCAAACGGTGGCCCTGCGGATGGCGATACTTACGGAATGCCGTGGCCCTGTTGGGGCACACCCGAGATGAACCACCCCGGCACCGCGAACCTTTATGACATGTCTATGCCTGTGGCTGAGGGTGGCCTGACGTTCCGTGCCCGTTTCGGTGTGGAACGTGAAGGCGAAAACCTGTTGGCCGAAGGTGTGTTTACGCCGGGCTCACAGATTGAAGACGGTTACCCCGAATTCACTGTGGCGATGCTGCGCTCTCTTGGTTGGGAAGATGACCTGACGGACGAGGAAAAAGGCACCATCAATATGGTTGCCGGCTATCCCGAAGGCGCACCTCTGACCAATGAGGCCGCAGACGATGGTGGCACGGGTAGCGGTGAAGAAGTTGGAGAAACCTCGCAAACCGGCGAGATCGAGTCCGACTTCTCGAAAGCAACGGGCGGCGTAAACTGGAAAACCGATCTGTCGGGCGGTATTCAGCGTGTTGCAATTGCCCGTGGTTGTGCGCCTTTCGGCAACGCCAAAGCGCGGGCCGTGGTTTGGACCTTCCCCGATCCAGTGCCAATCCACCGCGAACCGCTTTATACCAACCGACGTGATCTGGTGGCGGATTATCCAACCTACGAGGATAAGAAGTTCTGGCGCGTGCCAACCATGTATGCCTCTATTCAGGAAAAGGATTTTTCAACCGAGTATCCGATCATTCTGACCTCCGGCCGCTTGGTTGAATATGAGGGCGGTGGCGACGAGTCACGCTCGAACCCGTGGCTTGCGGAATTGCAGCAAGACATGTTTGTCGAAATCAATACACGCGACGCCAACAACCTTGGCGTACGTGACGGCGAACAGGTCTGGGTCGAAGGGCCGGAAGGCGGCAAGGTCAAGGTCATGGCGATGGTGACAGAGCGTGTCGGCGAAGGCGTGGCCTTCATGCCGTTCCACTTTGGTGGCCACATGGAAGGCGTTGATCTGAGGGATAAATATCCCGAAGGGGCTGACCCGTTCGTGTTGGGCGAAAGCACCAACACGGCACAAACATATGGCTATGATAGCGTAACCCAGATGCAAGAGACAAAAGCTACTCTTTGCAAAATCTGGACAGCATAAGGGAGACGTATAATGGCTAGAGCAAAATTTCTCGTAGACGCTGAACGCTGCATTGAATGTAACGCCTGCGTCACGGCCTGTAAAAACGAACACGAAGTGCCGTGGGGCATCAACCGCCGGAAGGTCGTCACCATCAACGACGGCTCTCCCGGTGAACGCTCCATTTCAGTGGCATGCATGCACTGCTCAGATGCGCCGTGTATGGCGGTCTGTCCGACTGACTGTTTCTATCAAACTGACGAAGGTGTTGTCCTGCACTCCAAAGACTTGTGCATCGGCTGCGGCTATTGCTTCTATGCGTGCCCGTTTGGCGCGCCGCAATATCCACAGGCTGGCAACTTCGGCTCGCGCGGCAAGATGGACAAATGTACATTCTGCGCGGGCGGCCCCGAGGAAAACAATTCCACCGCCGAGTTCCAGAAATATGGTCGCAACCGTATTGCAGAGGGCAAACTGCCGATCTGCGCCGAGATGTGTTCCACAAAGGCCCTGCTGGCCGGTGACGGTGACGTTGTGTCCGGCATCTACCGCGAGCGTGTTGTTGCGCGCGGCTTTGGGTCTGGCGCATGGGGCTGGGGCACAGCTTACGAGCAAAAAGGCGGCTAAAAGCCCTTTTGCGAATGTATAAAACGGGGCGGCCTAAATTTGGTCGCCCCTCTTTGATCCAGACATAAGGAAATCCCGATGCTGCGTCTCTTCGGCTTGCTTGCCCTCATGTGGGCCCTTGCAGTTCCTGCCCTCGCGCAAGAGGTGCCCGCAGATGCGCGCGCCGCAACAGGTGGCGCACAAACGCTCGAAGACATCATGCGCAGGCAAGAGGGTGCCAAGATTGACGATAGTTTTCGCAGTGACCTGACAGGAAGCCCCGATGCCGCAGCGGCGACTACCGACCAGCTCGGCACATTGGGTGGGGCATCTGACCCTGATCTTTGGCGTGCTTTGCGGTATAATTCGGCAGATATCACGACACAGGTGCGCACGCCTGCGGCCACGACACTTATGCAAGACGGCGGCATGTGGTGGCTTTCTTTCCGCGAAGGTCCGATGTTGAAAATTGCAGTCTACCTCTTGGGCGGCACACTTTTGCTGTTGACCCTTTTCTATGTGATCCGCGGACGTATCCGTATTCACGGCGAAAAGACGGGCCGCACCATCGTGCGCTTTAAAGCGATTGAACGATTTGGCCATTGGTTGTTGGCGTCGTCGTTTATTGTACTGGGGATCACCGGACTGATTTCCCTTTTTGGACGCAAGGTTCTGATCCCCGCTTTTGGCCACGATACGTTCTCGTTTCTGGCTGTGATGAACAAATGGGTTCACAATAATATTTCATGGGCGTTTATGGTTGCCTTGGTGATCATCTTTGTCGCTTGGGTTATGCACAATCTGCCGGACCGCACAGATCTGCACTGGCTTGCACGGGCAGGGGGCCTGTTCGGAGGCGAGCACCCACCGGCCAAGAAATTCAATGCAGGTCAGAAGCTGATTTTCTGGGCGGTCATTGTGCTTGGTGGGTCAATATCGCTGTCAGGTTTGTCGCTCCTGTTTCCGTTCGAAATCAATCTTTTTGGCCACACCTTCTCAACGCTCAACAACTGGGGTTTGCCGGGCTTGATCGGATTGGATGTTTTACCCTATCCCTTGTCGCCTCAGGAAGAGATGCAATACGCTCAGCTTTGGCATGCGCTTGTCAGTCTGGTCCTGACGGCAATCATTTTCGCGCATATCTATCTTGGCTCTGTTGGGATGGAAGGAGCCTTTGATGCTATGGGTAAAGGTGAGGTTGAAGAGCAATGGGCGCGTGAGCATCACAGCATCTGGGCGCAAGAAGTTCTGGATGGCAAAGCCAATAGTACGGAGAAGACCTGAAATGAAATCTTTCCTGCTCGCCCTTGTCGCCCTTGTTGTCATTTCAGTTGGCGCAAACCAGATTTTACAAAAAATCGGTTTTTCCAGTTCAAACGCAGGGACGTCGTCTGGAAATGTTAGACTTTCAGATTAGAAAAATGCCAGATACGTAAGTACTTATGCAAATAGCCAATGATCAAATCCACGTTGGTCAGACGTTTTCAACCGTTATTGTTGTGAAGCTCAAGGTGCCAAGCTTGCCAATGTTGTTGCGGAATAGGAATTCGTTGATGTAGCGGTACCTGCGATTTTCGCGCGTGTAGTGGTAAACGCCGATATACCCACGCTTATTTACCTCTGTTCCTGAGTGTGAATAAGTACTTTCCCCGAAGAACTCGGAGCGGCCTTTTTGCTAAAGAATTTCTGCAAAGGCTGCGTTTCTGGGATCGACACTCACGGCCCATAGCGGCCTTTCATCTCCACCTTCGTTGCTGCAGTTCGGCCCGTCAGACAGGCTACTCGTACATCGCGCAGCAAAAGACAGTATTTCTGCGAAGAGTATTCTGAATGAATTTGATCCCAAGCCTGCTATCAACCATCCTTGTAATACCAGTCAGGTTTTCGTGATCCATCTCGTGGCCCCAATAGGCGGTTCAATTGACTGCGCGAAAACCCTTTTGGAGCTCCTGCAAGTTCAAACTTTGGCCTGATATCATGATCTACATGTCCATCTCCGTACCACAAATCTGCTAACGCAATTCTGTCCGTTGCAGGAATGAGTTTGAACCCATTCCACCGTCCGCTTCCCTGCATTCGAGGTATTTTTGGCTTTCGTCGCTTGACACCCACCTGCTTTCGGACTGCCGCGTCGTCCAACGTAACTGACTGCTTCACATGTCGTACTGAAATATTCAGTTTTTCGCTGATTGCTGGATCCGAAAACCCTTCTCTGGCAAACGCTGAAACACGCCTGATGATTGCAGGGTTGATCTTCCGTTTTTTGCGACCGCGCGAGGTGGCAGGATCGTCAAACTCAGTCGGATCATACTGGTACGTGCTTTTAGTCGGATCAATAACATGTGGGTCAATCCAACGTGCCCACGTTTTAAGCGCACCGCCATGCCTCTGCAAACTACCTTTTGACCAAGGTCGATTTAGAAGTTTTCCGACTAATCCGGCAAGTTCGACTGACGAAATATCATGGTTTTTCAGTAGTTCTTGGCGCACAAATATCATTGTATCAGTTGCAGCAGCTCTGTTCTTGAGAAGTGTACGATGCTGAGTTTTCGGAAGCCCATCCGCCTCCGTTTCGATTGATGTTACACCGTTTTTAAGCAGGCCAAGTGGACCTGTCGCGCTTCTGTG